>NZ_APLF01000009.1 GCF_000355905.1 Psychroflexus gondwanensis ACAM 44 | reverse complement strand
TTGGTCACAAAGCCTGATACAACAGGATTGTCGTGTATGTATTTTAGTTTCTGCTCAGCTGGTGCGAGCGTCTCGCTCGTACACACTATCTAATTTATATCAATTTCCAAAATGGTATGGTCATCATTACCATAATTTCTTGCACTACTAAATTTCCAATCTATTTGGTTGGTCACAAAGCCTGATACAACAGGATTGTCGTGTACGTATTTTAGTTTCTGCTCAAATACGTTTAATGACCAAATCTCTATTGGTTTATTATTCTGCTGCCAAAACTGTTTATTAGCAACATTGCTATTTTTTTTGCCAGCACGAGCAAGATGCTCGCGCTAGCCTTTCCGGCTAATTACGCTCGCACCAGCAGGTGCTATAATACACCAAAAGTAAGCGTCTCTAGAAAATACATCTATCCAGTTCACAGTAGCAAAGCTTTTAAAGTACGCACCAGATTTATCTGCAAATTTATACTTTCTGCTCATCAACTCTTTTAGTAAAAATAGATAAAAATCAGTTTACTTTTCTTTGAGGGCACGAGCAAGACGCTCGCGCTAGCCGTTACGGTTAATCACGCTCGCACAATTAGGGGTAGATCACGAGCGTGACTCTTGCGCCAACTGTGGTTTTTAATAGCATAAAGTGTATTAATTATGAGTTTTGGAAAAAATTACGTGAGTGTAGAGATACTAAAAACCTCTCACAATCACAGCTAGCTAAAGAGGTTGGTGTACACCAAAATGTTATTGGTAGATACGAGCGTGGCGACATTACACCATCGATTGACGTGGTCTCTAAAATTGCGGATGCTTTAGAAGTGTCTGTAGATTATCTTATTGGTAAAACTAATTTACTGCTTGATAAGGAAGCTGTAGATAGATTGGTAAGAATTTCTGAACTTAACGAGGATAACAAAACCTTTATTCTCAATATGATTGATATGGCTTTACGTGACTTTAAAACTAAAAAAGCTTACGCATAAAAAAAGCTACTTGTTACAGTAGCTTCTTAACTTTTTTTACTCTTAACTCCTCTAATAAATATTAGCGGTAGCCATTATTTTGCTAAACTAGCGGGAGTGGGGGTTAATTTAGGATTTTACTATCCCAAACTTTTATTTTCCCAATAGTATCTACTTTATAAGACTGTAAGGTGTTATATAAAATATCATATGTAATAGTGTCTCTTATAAAATCATTTTCTAATTCTAATTTAAAAGCACTTGAAGATTCTAATAAAACTAGTGTATCCCTATGAATATATTTCTCTTTATCACAATCATAATTACATGATTTAAATTTTTTACAGGGATTTATACATCCATATATAAGCTGATAGGGGGAATCTTGATTATTACCTATTAAAGAATCAGTAACGAAAATACTATTATTACCATAATTGAATCCTCTCTCAATAAAAAAGGCATAATTAGAATTAAGTTTTAAGCTGTTAGGGGTGATTTTATGATTCAATTTTTTCACAAAGACGTCTCTTTCTTTTGATTCAATTAAAGATTTTGAATACCCTCTTTGACCACCAACATTATAAGTTAATTTTCCTATAAAAATATTAATAAGAAAATACCCTCCAACTAATATAAAAACAGCTAGAACAAATAATTTTGTTTTGTTTTTCATCTTATTAATATTCTATTTTTCCTTGAGTTAATGGACCAGTAGTTATCGTAACTTTAGGTTGTGTTACAATATTATAGCTTCTGTTATTATTATGCCAACCAAAGTCAATGAACCAACGATTTGGTAAAATATCTCCTAAATTAAGTAATTTGTCAACAAAAACCTTTTAAATTTTCTTCCTGTAGCAGCTAGAGCCTCTTGAGGGACATCAAGGCAAGAAGTTCCACAAATTCCATATTTCTCTGAGTTAGCTTCTGTATACGCAGCCTCAATAGCTCTCGCATCCTCTTCTTTAGTTGTAGTAATTCTAATGTATTTATCATAATTATGGTTTTCATTGGAGTTTTTATTAACCTGTCTGATAACACTAGATACTGTAGCTCCTTTATACAGATTATTTCCCCCAGCTGGTGAGAGCGTCTCGCTCGTACGCACTATCTAATTTATATCAATTTCCAAAATGGTATGGTCATCATTACCATAATTTCTTGCACTGCTAAATTTCCAATCTATAGGGTTGGTCACAAAGCCTGATACAACAGGATTGTCGTGTATGTATTTTAGTTTCTGCTCAAATACGTTTAATGACCAAATCTCTATTGGTTTATTATGCTGCTGCCAAAACTGTTTATTGGCAACATTGCTATTTTTTTTGCCAGCACGTTCAAACATCCAGAGCATCCATTCTTTTCGGCTTTCGTGTGGATTATCATCAATGATTTTAACTATTTTCTTTGAAGTAAACCCTTTAAAATCTCTTATTAATCCTGAAGGATCGTTTAATGCTGACCGAAAAATTAAATGAACGTGGCTTGGCATGATACAATAACCATAAAGCTCCATGCCTTTATCTTTTCTGCAAAAATCTAACGATTCTATAATACACCAAAAGTAAGCGTCTCTAGTAAATACATCTATCCAGTTCACAGTAGCAAAGCTTATAAAGTACGCACCAGATTTATCTGCAAATTTATACTTTCTGCTCATCAACTCTTTTTAGTAAAAATAGATAAAAATCAGTTTACTTTTCTTTGAGGGCACGAGCAAGATGCTCGCGCTAGCCGTTACGGTTAATCACGCTCGCACCAGCAGGGGGTAAAGCTTATAAAGTACGCACCAGATTTATCTGCAAATTTATACTTTCTGCTCATCAACTCTTTTTAGTAAAAATAGATAAAAATCAGTTTACTTTTCTTTGAGGGCACGAGCAAGATGTTCGCGCTAGCCGTTCCGGCTAATTACGCTCGCACCAGCAGGGGAGAGTCTCGCTCGTACGCACTATCTAATTTATATCAATTTCCAAAATGGTATGGTCATCATTACCATAATTTCTTGCACTGCTAAATTTCCAATCTATAGGGTTGGTCACAAAGCCTGATACAACAGGATTGTCGTGTATGTATTTTAGTTTCTGCTCAAATACGTTTAATGACCAAATCTCTATTGGTTTATTATTCTGCTGCCAAAACTGTTTATTGGCAACATTGCTGTTTTTTTTGCCCGCACGAGCAAGATGCTCGCGCTAGCCCTTCCGGCTAATTACGCTCGCACCAGCAAGGGGTATTAGGCCCTTGAGCAGATGAGTGATAAGAAAGCAACGAAAAGCTTAAAATTAAAATTATTAAACTCGCGTTACTAAGGCTTTTTAATCGATTTTTCATAAAAGTTAGTTTACAAAGCAATTCTGGTTGTAATAGTTGACTATTTCTTCAATTTGTTTTTTTGTAAATTCCTCGGTTTTAATTTTGTTAACCAGTTCTGGGCAATCCTTAAAAAAAGAAGGCCCTATTTTAGCAAGGTTATCGTTTGCAAAGTGATTTGAGGATAAGAACACCACCTTACCGTTTTGCTCTTTCCTGACATAATGGTTTACAATTGTAGATTGCAACCTGCTCATGCCAGCAGCAAATGGATCTCCATAAAATTCAGATGTGATGATATAAAGGCTTACTGGACCTTCTATCTCTTCCTCCATCAACAAATATTTATTTTTACTCGCTACTTTTAAATACTTAAATTTAGATATCTCGTTTCGATTATTTTTCATTTCTAAATAATCTATATCTGATGCATGGACTTTTTGAGAATTACTGTTTGGCGTTTTGTAAACAAAATAACCATCATCTGCTTTACCTGTCACATCAATCGTTTCTCCACCATTTAATTTAATTCTTGCTGGTTTGTATGGTGCACAAGATAGAACCATAATAAGAATGCAAAAAACTAAAACTATCGCTCTCATCTAAAAATTTAAAATTGGTTCATTTTTTATTTTTTCTATATCGATTTTGAATCTTACCTCTCCTGTATATAAGCCAATATCTTCTACAGTAAAATTGAGGTATTCCTCTTTAAGTTTCTCTTCTTCTCTAGGGTAAACAAACATGATCGTTGTTGCTTTACTCATCCCATACATCCTAGGATAAACAAAATCTGCAATCTCAATGGTATCTCTGTTTTCTGTAAAAAGATGTACTTTATTTCCCATTTCAAAAGCCAGTTGGCTGACCATAGCTCCAAACTCATTCCTGTTTTGTGGAGTAGTGCTCAATAATTCTTTATTATTTCGGCTCATACTTAAATTAAAATAAAGGTATTTATTATATTTTTTACGTAGGCTATCTATTTCTGTTTTTGAGACTTTTTCGCCTCCAATTTCTTGGTCAACCAATAAATCTGTTCTTCTTCAAAAACTGTTTTTAGTTTCGCTAACAAGCTTTCTTTCTGCGTTTGCAGTAAAAGATGCATCAATTCTAATTTTGTGGTTTCTATATTCATAATCGTAACTTTTATTATTACAAAGTTAATTTAATGTTTTTATTGTTCTCATGTTGCTATCAACATATTAAAATTTCATTTAACTAATAGGATAGAAGTTGTTCACGATTTCTTGCAGGTTTTCCAGATCATCTTGTAAATATTTTTCAGTTGACTCATCTAAAGATGTCCCGCTAAATACTGAACTTTTCTTAAATTACTCAAGTTTCGCACCTAATCAATTTCACTCATCGCCCTGATGTTTAAAGCTATGGGTATTGATTAAAAACCCATAACTCACAATATTTTCTATTATTTTGGATGTAATAATATCAATTGAATCTACCAGTTTTTCCAAAAGAGTTATTATTTGGTTGACAACTGCTAAGATCTTGATATTTAACTTATTTTCAATATAGTCATGCTTCAAATCTTTAAATAATCCGCCTACGGTTTCTTAAGCCTTCTGGATAGAAGAATTTTTATAGCTCTTAGAAAATAAACTCCTTTTGTAGACAATTAACATTGTAATCATCTCTATGAAGATAAGAAAAAACGCACTGATTAAGATTATTAATTCTAAGCTGACTAAAAAAAAAGACCTGCTGGATGGTAATGTCAAGTTTTTGAGCATAAAAAAAGCTCCGATCAATGATCGGAGCTTTTATATTTTAAAGACTTTTTTATTTAAATTAAGCTTTAATCTTATTGGCTAGCTGTCCGCAAGCGGCATCGATATCCTTTCCTCTAGAATGTCTTAAGGTCACCGTAATATGATTGGCCTCTAGGGCATTTACGTGTTTGGCAACAGCATCGTCACTACCTTGTTGAAACTGCCCGTCATCTATTGGGTTGTATTCTATAATATTCACCTTGCAAGGAATCAATTGACAAAACTTCACTAAAGCACTTATATCCTCTTGAGTATCGTTAATACCTTTCCAAACAATATATTCGTAAGTCACAGATTTACCTGTTTTCTCATACCAGTATATCAAGGACTCCTTAAGATCTACCAAAGGAAATTTTGCATTGAAGGGCATAATTTGAGTTCTCACTTCATCAATCGCGGAATGAAGAGATACGGCCAAATGAAATTTTACATCATCGTCTGCCAGTTTTTTTATCATTTTTGGAACTCCAGAAGTGGATAGAGTAATTCGCTTTGGCGACATGCCCAATCCTTCGGGAGAAGTAATTTTTTCTACAGACTTAAGCACGTTGTTATAATTCATCAAAGGTTCTCCCATTCCCATAAATACAATATTGGACAATGGAATGCCATTATAGAGTCTACTCTCTTTGTCGATAGCGACCACTTGGTCAAAAATTTCATCGGCATTGAGATTTCGCATTCTTTTCAATTTTGCAGTGGCGCAAAATTTACAATCCAAACTACATCCTACCTGGGAGGACACACAAGCTGTGGTCCTGGATAAGGTTGGAATCAATACAGATTCAACAGTAAAACCATCGTGAAGTTTAACTGCATTTTTGATAGTACCATCTTTACTTCGTTGCATCTGGTCTACCTCAATATGATTGATCACAAAATTATCCTCGAGCATTTGTCGAGTCTCTTTAGACAAGTTGGTCATGTTCCCAAAATTGTGAGTCGCTTTGTTCCAGAGCCAATTGTAGACTTGAGATCCTCTAAACGATTTATCACCTTGAGAAACAAAGAATTCTTGCAACTCTTGTTTGCTTAGTGCTCTTATATCTTTCTTTAAATTTTCCACACTGCAAAACTAAGTAAAAAAGAGAGGAATCTTCCAAAAAGTATATTAATGGTATTTAGAGAATAAGTCTGATGCTTTATTGTAAGCAGATTCAAAACTTGCCATTTTTATGGAATTCTCCATCTTCTTAGAATTGAAATAAGACAGCATTTTTTCAGTCTGCATATTTCCTGTTAAATCATCTTTGGCCATAGGGCAGCCACCAAATCCTTGTATAGCTCCGTCAAACCTCCTACATCCTCCTTTTGTTGCAGCATCTACTTTTTCGAACCAAGCATTTGGTGTGGTATGGAGGTGAGCACCAAATTCCACGTTAGGATATTTAGGAATAAGCGTAGAAAATAAATCTTCGATCACCTCTGGAGTGGAACTCCCTACGGTATCCGATAAGGATAGAATTTTCACCCCGAGATCTGCCAAGATTTCGGTCCACTTCCCTACGATATCTGTGTTCCAGGGATCTCCATATGGATTTCCAAATCCCATAGACAAATACGCAACAACAGATTTATTGGACTTATGAGCTATCTCAAGAATAGATTTTAAAACCTCAACAGATTCTGCAATGGTCTTATGCGTATTTCGCATTTGAAAGTTTTCGGAAATTGAAAAAGGGTACCCCAAATAATCGATTTCTGGAAACTGAGAAGCGTCTTGAGCTCCTCTTTGATTTGCTACAATAGCTAAGAGTTTACTTTTGGTAGTAGATAAATCCAGCATGGATAAGACTTTAGAAGTGTCTTGCATTTGCGGAATCGCTTTAGGCGACACAAAACTACCAAAATCTATAGTATCGAACCCACACCTTAAAAGGGATTGGATGTATTTTACTTTTTCTTCAGTTGGAATAAAAGGCTTTATGCCTTGCATCGCATCTCTAGGACACTCAATTATCTTGACGGATTTCATAGGCCAAATATACAGTTTTAAGGTTTTTAGAGAAATGAAATGAGCTTAAAGTAAAATCAGAATAGCTATGGCTATAAAAGTTAGAATTTGAAACCATTTTAAAAATGTAAAATGACTTGACTTCTGAAACATCACCGTTGAAACTTTTCCTGCTAAAACTGAAACTATACCAAAAATAATAAAAGCCTGAAGCATAAATAAGCCTCCTAAAATGTAAAATTGAAGAACTAAATTGGAGTTGGTATCCCACAAAAACCCAGGAAAAAAGGCTAAAAAAAAGATAGTTACTTTAGGATTGAGCATATTCATCACCAAACCTGTTTTATAATAGCTAAAACTAGATTTGCTAATTTTGGTTTCCTCACTTGAGGAAAATCCTTCACCTCGGGAAGAGCTATATACTTTGTAAGCTAAATAAAGCAAATATAAGGCTCCTGCGATTTTTATACCCCAGAACAAGGTCTCCGAATTTTTGATAACCAGAGACACTCCAAAAGCGACCAAAGAGGTATGAACAATTATACCAGTTACCAATCCAGCGGCGATCATAAGTCCTCGCCGGTAGCCTCCAACCAGGCTTTGAGAAAGAACATAAATAATGTCGGGCCCCGGTGATAGTGTTAAAAAAATAGAAGCGATAAGGAATGGAAGAATCTGCTCAAGCATATCTTACTTGGGATTACGATCTAGAATAGCTTGATTGATGGCTTTGATAAGACTTGGCCCTTCGTAAACAAAACCGGTATACAATTGTACCAGACTTGCCCCAGCATCCAGTTTTTCCAAAGCATCTTGTGGAGTCATAATTCCACCCACCCCAATAATTGGAAAAGCTTTATGGCTTTTGGTCGATAAAAAGCGAATCACCTCTGTAGAAGACTTGGTAAGTGGTTTCCCACTTAGACCTCCTGCTTCCTCTTTATGAGTTGAAGACAATCCTTCTCTAGAAATAGTAGTATTGGTCGCAATCACCCCTGCTATTTTACTCGTTATAACAATGTCGATAATATCCATCAATTGTTCTTCGGTAAGGTCTGGCGCTATTTTTAGCAAAATAGGTTTTGGCTTTGGCTTTTTCTCGTTCTTGGCTTGGAGGTGATTCAGAAGCTTTTGTAAAGGCTCCTTATCTTGCAAAGCCCTCAAGTTGGGAGTATTCGGCGAACTCACATTCACCACAAAGTAATCCACATAATCAAACAGTGCTTCATAACTAATATCGTAGTCATTGATAGCTTCTTCATTAGGGGTCGCTTTGTTTTTACCAATATTCCCGCCTATAAGGATATCTCGATTTTGTTTCAGTCGCTTTACAGCCTCCTCTACCCCTTCATTATTAAACCCAAATCTGTTTATAATCGCGGAGTCTTGCTTTAATCTAAATGACCTCTTTTTTGGATTCCCAGGTTGTGCTTTAGGAGTAACTGTTCCTATTTCAATAAAACCAAAGCCGAGGTTTGATAACTCTTGATAAAGTTCTGCGTTTTTATCAAACCCTGCAGCTAGACCAACGGGGTTTTTGAACTTAAGACCAAAAACCTCACGTTCCAATCTTTTATCTTCAAGAACAAAACTCTTTTTTAAAATTGAAGAAAACCCAGGAATTTTATGAGCGAGCTTTAAAGCGTTAAAACTAAAATGATGTACAGCTTCAGGATCAAACTGGAATAAAATTGGCCTTAAAATTTGTTTGTACATTTTTACTTTAATTTGAGCACAAAAATAAAGTAAATCTTAGGAAGAGCGACTTTTTATTGGAGGTTAATGAATACAAATTCTTATTTTTGAGCAAAATAAGAACAAAAGATGATAGATTCTAAGACGCTTTTAAATCGATTCCTTACCTATGTCAAAATAGATTCGCAAAGCAATCCAAATAGTGAAAGTACACCTAGTACAGAAAAACAGTGGACTATTGCTCATCTCTTAAAAGAGGAGCTAGAACGTATCGGTTTACAGGATGTTTCTATAGATGATAAGGCCTATATTATGGCAACACTACCTTCAAACGTAGACCATGAGGTTCCAACGATAGGTTTTGTGTCGCATTTTGATACCTCACCAGATTTCAAGGCTTCTAACATTAAGCCTCAAATTCATGAAAATTATGATGGTGGAGATATACTGCTCAATGCCGAAAAAAATATCATCTTGTCCCCAGATTATTTTGAGGATCTTAAACTCTACGAGGGTCAGACCCTCATCACTACTGATGGCACTACTCTTTTAAGCGCCGACGATAAAGCAGGAATTACTGAAATTATTATGGCGATGGAATACCTTGTAGACCATCCCGAAATAAAACATGGAAAGATAAGGGTCGGTTTTACCCCAGATGAAGAAATAGGAAGAGGTGCCCACCATTTTGATGTTGAAAAATTTGGTGCAGCCTACGCTTACACCATGGACGGAAGTCAAATTGGCGAATTGGAATACGAAAACTTCAATGCTGCGTCTGCTACCCTAAAATTTAAAGGAACAAGTGTTCACCCAGGCTACGCTAAAGGAAAAATGGTAAATTCGATGTACCTCGCTCAAAAATTTATTGATGTCTTACCAAAAGAGGAAGTCCCAGAACAAACTGAAGGTTACGAAGGGTTTTTTCACCTCTCCAAAATGAATGGTAACATAGAGCTCAGTGAATTAAACTATATTATAAGAGATCACGACAAAGCAAAATTTGAAGCTAGAAAAGAACTTTTTGAAGGCATTGTTGCCAAAATGAATAAAACCCACGGTCAAGAGGTGGTGGAGTTAGAAATTCATGATCAATATTACAACATGAAAGAAAAAGTAGAGCCTATCAAATACATTGTAGATATTGCCGAGCAAGCCATGAAAGAGCTTCACATCACCCCCATCCTAAAACCCATAAGAGGAGGGACTGACGGTGCTCAACTTAGTTACAAAGGCCTACCTTGTCCTAACATATTTGCTGGAGGGCATAATTTTCATGGAAAATTCGAGTATGTTCCGTTAGAAAGTATGGTGAAAGCTAGTGAAGTCATTGTCAAAATTGCAGAACTCACGGCAGGTCGCTAAATCTTAAAACATAGCACGATTTTAAGTATATTCGTTTATATAACCACAACCAAATGAAATTTTTTAAATATATCTTCTTTCTTCTTGTTTTACTTTTTGTTGTAGGCTCCCTTTATATTGCAACGGTAAGTGTAAATAATCAAGAAACGATAAATTTTGAAACCCCCATCAACGCAAAACTCTTCGAGTTGAAGATTAAAGATTTTTCTACCTATCACAACTGGTTTTCTATAGGTAAAGATGAGGCTATAAATCCTAGACTAAGCAACTCCGATGATTTTGAAAATTCAACACTTTCTTGGCAGAATTCAAAATTTGAAAGTATCAATCTTCAAAATAAATCTAAAGTTTCGGATTCACTTGTACAGCAGCTCACTTTAAAAACGTGGTTAAGCCTTTCTGAAATTGATTTAACTTGGAAATTCGAAACTTTAGAAAAGAACTCAAATCTTATACTTCATCTAAAATCGGATGCTAGCTTTTGGCAAAAAGCTGAATACGTATTTACTGGAATTTCACATCTAGACATCGCTAAAACCTCTATCGAAAATAGCTTAAACAGCCTTGAAAGTTTTATTCAGAAAGAAATTTCAGTCTACGATATGACTGCTGTGGGTAAAGTTGAAACAGGTCGATTTTACTTGCTTCACGCTACCTCTGCAGCTAGACTTAACTTTAATAAAATCCTAGAAAAATCTGAGCCCATTTTCAAAAGTATAGAAGACTTTATGATGGAGCAAAAGTTTGAAATCTATAAGGGAAGACTTATTTTATTTGAGAATTTATATGAAAATACGGATAATCTCATATTTTCTCCAGGAATAGGTTCACAAGACAATATTGCTATTCCTAACACTTATGAGATTTTGTCTAAATCCGTTAGTCAAGGAGCTTATTTTAAAACCACGCTTACAGGGGATTATATCAATATGAAGGAGTTTATTGAGTATAGCAATACCATAATTGCAAATAGATCACTAAAAATCGATAGGCAGCTAAAACCCTTTCTAGAATTTGAAATCAATTCAAACTCTACTGTTAATCCTTCCAAGTGGATTACCCATTATTATATCCCCATAATTGAATAAATATGAAGTCTGTATTGCTAGTATTTCTTGGGGGTGGATTAGGAAGTGTCTGCCGATATTTGGTAATGCTATTTTTTAAAACGCAAGTAGACTTCAAGTTTGACTTATTTAGCACATTAACCGTAAATATTTTAGGAAGTCTTTTAATTGGGTTTTTATTGGGCTGGTTAATGAAATCTGAAGCTCTGTACTCGAATTTACAGCTTTTACTAGCAGTGGGTTTTTGTGGCGGATTTACAACCTTCTCCACTTTCTCTTCAGAAAATCTAAATTTATTAAAAAGCAATCTTTACTTTGAGTTTTTACTTTATGCTCTAGGAAGCCTTGTATTGGGAGTCTTAGCTGTATTTTTAGGTTTTATAATCACTAAAAACTTAGCTGCACATTAACTTTTAATATCCTTTTGCAGTATTCACTTCATTCAGTAAGGCTTTTCCATTTTTCATCCTCTCATAATTGTCTAGCAATTGATTGGCAACTGACTCTGGATCT
This sequence comes from Psychroflexus gondwanensis ACAM 44, assembly GCF_000355905.1. Classification (GTDB taxonomy): domain Bacteria; phylum Bacteroidota; class Bacteroidia; order Flavobacteriales; family Flavobacteriaceae; genus Psychroflexus; species Psychroflexus gondwanensis. The sequence continues at coordinate 355,641 of NZ_APLF01000009.1, read as the reverse complement.
GTCATACTCGCAATATGTGGTGTAATTTGGATTTGAGGATGTTCCCAAAATGGATGAGAACGAGGAAGAGGTTCTTCTCGAAAAACATCTAGGCTTGCTCCACTTATAATGTCCTGATCAATGGCTTTTAATAAGTCATCTTCATTAAGGTGCTCTCCTCTAGCCACATTAATTAAATAGGCTTTATTTTTTAGTTTTCTGAAGAGGTCAAGATTCAGAATTCCTGTGGTGAGTTCGGTTACTGGCAATAAGCAAACCAGAATCTGAGTTTTATTCAAAAATTCATCCTGTTCTTTTTCTCCATAAACTCGGATGCCATCAACTGTTTTTGAAGAGTTGGCATAGCCTATAACCTCAAACCCATTTTTTTTTAAAACTTTACCAGCTTCTTGTCCAAGAACACCATAACCCATAATACCAACTGAAGTATTTTTTGGAGTTTGATAAGGCTTAGTATTCCAAAGTTTAGCAGGTTGATCTTGGAGATGTGTGAAAAAGTTTCTAGAGACCGCCAAACAATTTAATAGGACGAATTGGCTCATGTCTTCTGTTAACTGCTCATCGACAATTCTTGTTACCCTTACCTGCTTAGGCAAATCTTTATCTTTTAAAATATGATTTACACCTGCTCCCATAGAAGCTATGACTTTAAGGTTTGGAAAATCTTTATAAAGACCTTCTGGATGTTTCCAGGAAATGGCAAATTCAATATCTTCTGGTCGGTCAATATCTGGATAAATCTGGATATCTAAAGATTCATTTTTAGACATCAGTGTATCTTTCCATTTTTGGGGATCTCTATTTGTACTTACAATTAATATAGACATGCTTATTGATTTTATTCAAAATTATACTTTTTATCCATAGCATACCGCAACAACTCTCCTTTACCATATAGATCTAATTTATGAGCCATATTTCTTCGGTGGGTGTGGATGGTGGAAACAGCACAAGCTCTTTCATCAGCTATTTCTTGAGATGATTTGCCTTCAGCAATGAGGTTTAGTATGTCTTTTTCTGTATTCGATAGTTTTGTTTTTGAAGATGTGGAATTAACCTCAAATAAGCTTGTAAGCCCATGAAGATGCTTATCGAAATATTTTTCTCCCTTATTTATCTCTTCAATAGCAGTCACCAACTCATCTAGCGCAGATGTCTTTAAGATATAGCCGTCCACGTCTACATCTACCATTTTATTAATCACATCGGGTTGATCGAACATAGAAAGAACTATAACTTTTACATTTTTGAAATCTCGCTTAATCTCCCTAGCTAAGGAAACACCGTCCATCTTTGGCATTTTAAGATCTGTAATCACAACATCTACAGGAGAGATTTTAAGCTGTTTTAAGAAATCCTTACCATCATTGGCAGAAAATACAAGATCTATGGATTCATTTTCATCAAACCGAAGACTTATACCGTCAATGAGAGTTTGGTGATCATCTGCAATTGCTACTCTTATCATAGTGGAATATCTATTATTAATGTAGTCCCGTTACCTTCTGCAGAATCTATAGTAAATTCTCCTTTTAGATAGGTAACTCGCTGTTTTATGCTTTGTAAGCCAAAAGACTCTTTTTCTTCAATTTTATTTTTGTTGAAACCAACGCCATTGTCCTCTATAATAATATTTAAGAGATCATCAGATTTAGTGAGTGAGATAGAGGCTGTAGTGGCTTGAGAATGTTTAACCACGTTGGCCATGGTCTCTTGAATAATTCTAAACACATTTAGTTCTAATTTATCATCCAGCCGATCTCCGGTAGGGATAAAATGAAAGAAATCCACTTCAATCTTACTAAAGGAACTGATATTTTTGCTTAAAGTACTCAAAGCAGGGATGAGTTCATTTTCAGCCATAAGGCCGCTATGCTTAAGGTGAGCTAGTGATCTAATGTCTTGATAGGTTTGCTCCAATAGATCGTAAGCTCTATCAAAACCTAAGGGCTTGGAGTCTTTTGCTTTTAACTCCCTATACAAATGATCGAAATAAGACTTGATTGCTGTAAAATTAGACCCGATGTTATCGTGTAAATCGCTTGCAAGTCTAGCACGCTCTTTCTCTTGTCCTACCACTAAAGCATCTATAGCCTTAATTTCTTGTTCTTTTAACTCTTCTTCAATTTTACTGATTTCGAGAGCCTTGTTTTTCTGGATGAGTAGTTGTTTCTTTTTTGCATTTTGATAAGTCGCAATGGATAGAAATATAAGAAGGGCAAAGGCTCCTATTGAACCGTAAATAATGGACTCACTCCTTTCATTTTTCTTTTCTAAAACTAAATTCTGTCTCTCTTTTTTTTCCGCCTCAAATCGGGTTAGCGTGATATTTTGTTGTGTAATGTCTATACTGTCTCGATAAAGTAAAGTTTCGTTTAAATATTTGTAGGCTGAGTCGAGTTGGTTTAGGGCTTTATAATCTTTAGCAAGCTTTTGATTGATGTAGGCAGTTAACTCAAAATCGTAATTAAAATTCCTTAAATTATTAGCCTTTTTGGTCCAATACACCGCTTCCTCATAATCTCCTGTAAAACTATTTAGATCTCCCATACTAAAATAACCTAGGGCTGCTTTATGAGGTAAACCGAGTTGTTGATAAATATCAATTCCTTTATTATAATAAAATTCTGCGGAATCTTTTTGGATGACAACATCCGTATAGTACATAGCATGATAAGTGTGAACATTTCCAAGCTTGTAAATATTGGGGTCTTTTTCCAAATAGCGGTAGGCCTTATAAATATGGTCGAGAAAACCTGTAGTAGAATCTTGGCTTTCCAAACTCATATAAGCTAACTCAATTTCTAGATCTACCATTTGCATGGGATCATTAAGTTCGATTGCCATTTGCTGAAAATCATCAAGATAATCTACTGGTTTTTGGTAAATATCCTCGTTGGCTACGGTATAAAAAAGGTCTAAATTGATGCGATTGTATCTCACTAAGTCTCCTATCTCTTTAAAATAGATTTGTGCCTTGGTATAGTTGAGCGCAGCAAGATCGAAATTGCTATTCATATCAAAAGACTCGGCAAGATTATAGAAATAGTAAGCCTTTTGCTTAGGATCTAGCAGTGTGGTATCTATACTATAAAGAACCTTAAATGATTCTTCTAGTTGTTTGAAAGTGTTGTGATAGCGTGTCTTCGCTAGCTTAAAGTTAGTCGAGTCTAAGGCCTCAGACTGGAACAACAAATCCTCTAATGTTTCAAATTTATTGTGTTCAAAAAGGCTATCGATTTCTGGTGTTTGAGCGATAGAACTAAAACTTAGTAGACTTAAAATAAAAACCCCTAGGGTTTTGGTAAAAAACATAGATATTTTTTCTCCAATTTAACCTAAAGGTAAAATAATATTTAAGAAACCTAAGAACCTCCCGTAATTTTTTTAATGAGGTCTAAGATAGATTCCTCTCTCCAATAAAATCTTAAAAGGACAAGTGAAATGATAAATGTAAAAAAACCCAAGAGTACAAACAAACTTCCTTTATAGTACTTATTATGGAGCCCTTTATCTTTGATGTATGAATAAATAAGAATGGCGACAAAAACTACAACAAAGAAAATGATAAAGGCAATACGCCCAGGAGTAAACATAATTTCATATTTTTCACAAAAATACTTTTAAATCTTATGAAAAAGACATTAGAACATGTAAAAATATTTCATAAAGCTTTTGGACTCGATGTTTCAGAAGTTCAAAAAGCAGATCTAGGACTGGATAAAAACATGCTGCGCTACAAGTTGATGCGAGAAGAAAATGAAGAATATCTAGAAGCAGCATCTCAAGGTGATCTTGTAGAAGTTGCAGATGCGTTGGGAGATATGCTTTACATCCTGTGCGGTACCATCATTTCCCATGGCATGCAACATAAAATAGAGGAAGTCTTCGAGGAAATCCATCGAAGCAACATGAGCAAGCTAGATAAAAACGGAAAACCGATTTACAGAGAAGATGGTAAAGTTTTAAAAGGACCCCATTATTTTAAGCCTGAACTCAAGGATATCCTAATCCGTTAAAATAGGCCGTGAATTTCACCGTCTATTTTATTAAATATCAAACCTAAGTCTTCGGGTTTATCAACAAAGTCCAGTTCATCAACATCTATGACTAAGAGTTTACCTTTTTCATAATTTTGAATCCAAGCTTCATAGCGCTCGTTCAATTTATTAAGGTAATCTATAGAAATAGAATTTTCATAGTCGCGACCGCGTTTTTGAATTTGCTTTACCAAATTAGGCACACTACTTCTAAGGTAGATCAGCAAATCTGGAGCTTCTGTAACAGATTCCATAAGGTCGAATAGCGATGAATAGTTTTTGAAATCTCTATTAGACATCAAACCCATCGCATGTAAATTGGGAGCAAAAATAAAAGCATCTTCGTAAATAGTTCTATCCTGAATGATGTCTGTATTGCTTTCGCGGATCTCGAGAATTTGTCTAAACCTACTGTTCAAAAAATAAATTTGAAGGTTGAAAGACCAACGTTTCATGTCTTCATAAAAATCCTCCAAAAACGGATTTTCAATAACATCTTCGTATTCTGCTTTCCAATTATAATGTTTAGCTATTAGTTGGGTAAGAGTTGTCTTTCCTGCTCCTATATTTCCAGCGATTGCAACGTGCATATAATCAATTATTTACGGTGGTTAATGTGTATGTATAAAGTACTTTATCGCTGTAAATATAGAGGTTTTGGGCATTGAAATAAAATTGATTGAACGTAATTTTAGGTTTTTTAAAAGAGATTCTTTGACTTGGGTCCTTTTCAAACAACTCCAAACTCGATTGGGTTTGTACCATCACTTGACTTTTGAATGTAGCAAAGGATATTGCTCCTTCTAAGCTAAATTTATCTACCACACTTCCTGTGATGTTAAACTTTGTAAATGAGTTTGGGTGCTGAAGCCAACAAAAATTGTAATTGCTTTTGAAATGTAAGATCTCTTGGTTTATGGGTAATGAGGTGTTTTGTGTCAGTTCATCTCGATAGTCGAACAATTCCAATTGCTGTATATCTGCATTGAAAATCCACAGTAAATTATCTTTAGAAACACCCACGAAATCGACCGTTTTAAAATCTGAAATAACGCCGAAATTAATACGGGTTATTTCATTCAATCGATTATCTAAAATGACAATGGTATTGGCTTCTTTATAAAACAAAAGAATGCTTAGAGGATTTAATAAATCTACACTTTCGAGATCACCGAGTTGCAAATCTTGAAATTGAAATTTTTGCTTGTTTTCAGTTTTATAAAACACATTTCTTTCAGAAAAGTAAAATCTGTCGTAAACATCTACCCCCCAAAAACGATCTGCGGGCAAGACTACACTATCTATAAGCTTCAGGTTTTGTTCTTGAGCATTTATACCAGTAGTTATAATATTCAGAAGGAAAAAAAAATAGAGCAGTTTCATAAAACCAAATGATTTATCAAGATATGAAATAATCCTGAAAACAGTCAAAGTTAGACCAAATGCAATCAATGGCATCTGTAATCATATGAAATATCAAGCCTATGCTTATAAGTCTCACCCATTTATTTTTTACAAAGATGAAGGTGAGGATGTAAACTAGAATCGCTATTTCCGAGTGAAACGTATGAAAGCCTATGCTACATCGACTGGGATCGAAAATAGGAATCGCCCATAAATGGTCTATATCAACAAGCATGGTAGCCAATAAAACCAAATAGCTTTTCCAAACGTGTTTAGGAGTATACAACCAGGCAATAAAAAAAATCACTAAAAAATGATTCGCGTAATGAACAAAAGTTTGCAACATCGTTATCGTTTAATCCAGTTGCAAAATACAGTTAAACAGCTCTTAAACGCAAAGGGTTTTTGTGAATATATGGACAACTTACCCGACTAAAACCTTATTTTTGCATCAAAATATAAATCATGAGTGATAAACTAATCGCCCCATCTATACTCGCTGCAGATTTTGCCAATTTACAACGTGATGTAGAAATGGTAAATACAAGTCAAGCAGATTGGTTCCATATCGATATTATGGATGGTGTGTTTGTGCCTAATATCTCTTTTGGGATGCCTGTTTTAAAGGCTATTTCCAAACATGCTAAAAAATTCATCGATGTTCACCTCATGATTGTTGATCCAGATCGATATATAAAGGAGTTTGCAGACTTAGGGTCAAATATGCTTACGGTACATTACGAAGCCTGTACACATTTGCACAGAAGCTTACAATCTATTAAAAACCATGGAATGCAAGCTGGTGTTGCTCTTAATCCACATACCAATGTAGAGTTATTGAGGGATTGCATCAATGATATAGATATGGTATGTCTTATGAGCGTAAATCCGGGTTTTGGTGGACAACACTTTATTGAACGTACTTACGAAAAAATAAAACAACTCAAGACATTGATTCTTGAGGAAGGCGCTGATACTAAGATCGAAATTGACGGAGGAGTCACCGATAAGAATGCTGAAAAACTCATAGCTTGTGGCGCAGATGTCTTAGTCGCAGGAAGCTATGTCTTTAAAAGTGATGATCCAGAAGAAACTATTTTGAACCTTAAAAATTCTATAAATAAATAAACTATGACGTATGACGTGTTGATTGTTGGTGGTGGACCCATAGGTATAGCTAGCGCAATAGAAGCTAAAAAAAAGAATCTTTCTTATATCATTATAGAAAAAGGAGCCTTAGTCAACTCCTTATATAATTATCCAGACAAAATGACTTTTTTCTCTACCTCTGAAAAGTTAGAATTAGATCAAATTCCATTTGTAAGTAATAATAACAAACCTACCAAGCAAGAAGCCTTGGAATATTACAGAAGGATTGTAGACTACAAGCAAATTCACATTAACCTATTTGAAAAAGTAGAGAAAGTAACTAAAGACAAAAGCTTTTTTACAATATCTACAAGTAAAGCAGAATATCAAGCCAAGAATATTGTTGTTTCAACAGGATTCTACGATATCCCAAATTACCTTAATATTCCTGGAGAAGAGTTGGAAAAAGTCTCTCACTATTATAGAGATCCTCATTATTATGCTACCCAAAAACTAGTCGTTGTGGGAGCGAGTAATTCCTCTGTAGATGCAGCTTTAGAAACTTATCGAAAAGGGGCCGATGTGACTATGATAGTAAGAGGTGAGCAAATTGGGGAACGCGTAAAGTATTGGGTAAGACCAGATGTTCTCAATAGAATTAAAGAAGGCAGTATCAAGGCTTATTTCAATTCTGAATTAACAGAGGTTGGAAAAGATTACGTTAAATTTAAAGATGAACAAGGACATGTTCAAGAAATAGAAAATGATTTTGTACTTGCGCTCACTGGGTATCGCCCAAACTTTGAATTTCTAAAAATGCTTGGGTTGGACTTAAGTGACGACGGCCTTTCAATACCTACCTACAACCCTCAAACTATGAAAACCAATGTAGAAGGCATCTATCTTGCCGGTGTTATTTGTGGGGGTATGGAAACACATAAATGGTTTATAGAAAACTCTAGAATTCACGCCAAAATGATTATGGAGGATATTAATTCTTAAATAACGTTTGTTATCAATTTTAATTTAACAATTTGATTACCTTTAAAAATGTTAAATTTCAATTTCAAAGAGTCTTTTAAATCTTTAAATTCTTTTTTCCTCTCAGAGACCTTAAAAGAACAGCTAGAGAAAATTATTGTTATTGTAGCTATCGTAAGTTTTGGAATCCACTTAGGGATTATAGGACTTATAGATTTCGATTTTTTGGATATAGGTAAATATGATGGGAACTTAATTATTAGCCCCATATCTGCTATTTATACCCCATTCTCAATTATATTAATTTACGAGGTTTACCTTTTGGTGTTCTACCTCCCTAAGTCCATTACCATTTACATTGGTAAGCAATACGAAATTATTACTCTGATATTGATTCGGAAAATCTTTTACGATTTATCGAATCTCGAATTTTCATCCGATTGGTTTTCCATTGAAGGTGATATCCAATTTACCGTAGATTTATTGGCAACCTTAGCCTTATTCTTCTTGATTTTTCAATTCTATAAGCTAAATGCTAAAAATAAGGTCGAAAAAGAGAAATTGAACAACAAGACTAAAACCCACATTAAAGTAAAGAATGCTTTTGCAACTATTTTAGTCCCGGTTATTGTCCTTCTCGCCATTTTTTCTCTTGGAAGCTGGCTTTATGAAACGTTTAATAGTACCGATTACTCATCTACCTCTATTAAAACAGTGAATACCATTTTCTTTGATGACTTCTTTACTGTTTTAATCCTTATAGATGTCCTATTATTATTGTTTTCATTCCTTCAAACTGAAGAATTTAGCAGGGTTATCCGTAATTCAGGTTTTGTTATTTCAACCATTCTTATCAAACTTTCATTTTCTGCAGATAATATTATCAATACCATTTTGATTGTTGTCGCGGTGAGTTTTGGTGTGTTGATACTCTATATTTATAATCAATACTTTAAACTCAATCAAAGAATAAAGTCTTAACTGTTTGGATATAAGCCCTTTTCAGTGTATATTATAAAAAACTGAAAAAAAAATGTTGGATTTTATAATTATTGGCGCTGCACAAGCTGGTTTGTCTATGGCTTACGAGCTTAAACAGTTACAAAAGAATTATGTAGTCTTAGATAAGGAAAGTGAAATAGGAGCCTCTTGGTTAAAGCGATGGGACTCTCTAACCTTATTTACCCCTTCTGAATTTAACAATCTAAAAGGTCTTAAATTTCCAAAACCTAAAGGACACTATCCAGATAAATATGAAGTTGCTGAATATTTTAAATCCTATGTGGATACCTTCGATATTCCTATTGAATTCGATACTCTAGTAACAGAAATTCAAGATAAATCTGATTATTTTGTGGTCAAATGCGAAGATGGATTTTATGAAGCGGAGCAAGTCATCATAGCTACAGGACCATTTCATATTCCTTACACACCCCCATTTTACCAAAAGATAGATTCCTCTGTTTTTCAAATTCACAGCGATTATTATAAAAATCCGAGTCAATTGCAAAAAGGAAAGGCGATGGTCGTTGGAGCTGGAGATTCTGGATATCAGATCTTGGACGAAATTTCCAATACGGACAGAGACGTCTATTTTTCTGGAGATACAGAAGTTAAAACTTTACCGCAGGAATTTTTAGGTAAAACTTTATGGTGGTGGTTCACTAAGACGGGATATTTGAGCTTTAGCAAAACGTCTTGGTTAGGAAAAAAGATAAGCGAGTCCAAACAACCCATTATAGGAGTAGATGTAAAAGGCATTTTGAATAAAGAAAATGTAATTCCAGTTGGAAAAACCATCAATGCCAATTCTCATAAAATTGTAACAGAAAAAGCTGAATTAACTGATGTCAGAAATATAATTTGGGCCACAGGATATCGACCAAAATTTGAATGGATAGAAGGTTTGGAATTAGACAAAAACGGCTACCCTCTTCATCATAGGGGAATAAGTAATATTGATGGCTTATATTTTATCGGTTTGCCGTGGTTGCACACTAGAGCTTCTGCCACTTTAGGGGGCATCCAAAAAGATGCTGATTATCTAGGAGATTATATTCTGGAAAAAGAATCTAAAAAGGAAAAGGTGAACATTTAAGCATAAAAAAAGCCCTGAATATCAGGGCTTTAAGATTATATAAACTTAAGATTTAAGCTAAAACTTTTTGTACTTTATCTGCAGCTTCTTTAAATTGAACAGCAGTTTCCACATTAATTCCAGCTTCATTGATCAATTTAACAGCTTCTTCAGCATTAGTTCCTTGAAGTCTTACAATGATAGGGACATTTATTTGGTCTCCCATATTTTTATAAGCTTCAATAATACCTTTAGCGACTCGATCACATCTTACGATACCTCCAAAAATGTTTATTAAAATAGCTTCTACTTTTTTGTCCTTCAGAATAAGTTTAAAAGCTTGCTCTACTCGTTTTGCATCTGCAGTTCCTCCAACATCCAAGAAGTTGGCAGGCTCTCCTCCAGCAAATTTAATTAAATCCATAGTTGCCATGGCCAGTCCAGCGCCGTTGACCATACAACCAACATTACCATCAAGATTCACATAACTCAAACCAGCTTCTCTAGCTTCAACTTCTGTAGGATCTTCTTCACGCGTATCGCGCATGCTTTGGTAATCCTTATGTCTAAATAATGCTGAATCGTCTAAAGTTACTTTAGCATCTACTGCTATAATTTTATCATCACTGGTTTTCAAAACAGGGTTGATTTCAAATAAAGAAGAATCAGAACCTTCATAAGCTTTATACAAAGCAGTAACGAATTTGGTCATTTCTTTAAAGGCTTTCCCTTCTAATCCAAAGTTGAAAGCAATTTTACGAGCTTGAAACGGAAGAATACCTGTGGCAGGATCTATTTCTTCAGTAAATATTTTTTCTGGTGTATTTTCTGCTACACTTTCTATATCCACTCCGCCTTCTGGAGAATACATAATCATATTTCTTCCTGTAGCTCTGTTTAGCAAAACAGACATATAATATTCTTCTGGCTCATTATCCCCTGGATAATAAACGTCTTCTGTAATAAGAACTTGATGTACCTCTTTACCTTCTTTACTAGTTTGAGGGGTTACCAAATGCATTCCTAAAATCTCATCTGCTATCTGCTCCACCTCTTTAAGGTTTTTGGCGAGCTTAACTCCACCTCCTTTTCCACGTCCACCAGCATGAACTTGAGCTTTTATAACATGCCATCCAGTTCCGGTTTCTTCAGTGAGTTTTTTTGCAGCTTCAACAGCTTCTTTAGGAGTTTTGGCTAGGATCCCTTTTTGGATGCCAACACCAAAACTGCTTAATATTTCTTTGCCTTGATATTCATGTAGATTCATAATCAGGTTTTATGATATAAATTTGGAGCACAAAAGTAATAATTTAATAGTTGGCCACAATAATTTAAAAAGGTTTATTGGTATCTTAGCATTAAGCAAGATTCTTACTAGTATAATCTTAAATGTTTCCCTTATGAATCCAGATTTTCAGAAAAAAACCCTTATCGAACTTGCCCATGCTAAAATGCATTTTGGCAAATATAAAGGTTACTATCTGGCAGACATCCCAGAATACTATCTTATTTGGTATAAGCGAAAAGGTTTCCCTGAAAATAAGCTAGGGCAACAAATGCAAGAAATCTTAGAGATGAAAGTGAATGGACTTGAATTTATTTTGAGAAAAATCAGAAATACCAATTGAAATTATTTTAAGGTTTTTACCTTCTTAAGCAAAAATTAAATGATATTTTTGCATCCCATATAGACACAAACTTCCAACACAAATGGCCGATACAAAGTATATTTTTGTAACAGGCGGTGTTTCTTCGTCTTTAGGGAAAGGAATAATCGCAGCATCTTTAGCTAAACTTCTTCAAGCAAGAGGCTATAAAGTTACCATCCAAAAACTAGATCCTTATATCAATATAGATCCAGGGACTCTAAATCCTTATGAACATGGTGAGTGTTTTGTCACTGAAGATGGAGCTGAAACCGATCTAGATCTTGGCCATTACGAGCGTTTTCTGAATGTGAATACCTCACAAGCCAACAATGTTACCACTGGAAGAATCTACCAAAGTGTCATCGATAAAGAGCGAAGAGGAGATTTCTTGGGAAAAACAGTTCAGGTGGTTCCTCATATTACCAATGAAATTAAAGAACGTATACAAATCTTAGGTCAAGACAACTCCTATGATATTGTTATCACTGAAATTGGAGGTACTGTTGGCGATATAGAGTCTTTACCCTATATTGAGGCTGTAAGACAGCTAAAATGGGAGCTCGGAGATCATAATTCTTTAGTAATTCACCTTACTCTTATTCCTTACCTGTCTGCTGCTAAAGAACTAAAGACAAAACCTACTCAGCACAGTGTCAAAACACTGATGGAAAGTGGAATCTCTCCTGAAATTTTGGTGTGTAGAACCGAACACCAAATCAACGATGACATCCGTAACAAATTGGCTTTATTTTGTAACGTTAAGAAAGAAGCGGTTATTCAATCCATAGATGCTGAATCTATTTACTATGTTCCTAACCTAATGGCCGAAGAAGGACTGGATACAATTACACTCAAAAAACTTAATCTTGAAGACAATGTAGTTCCAAACCTCGATAAGTGGAACTTCTTCGTCGACAAGCTTAAAAATGCCAAAGAGGAGTTATCTATTGGACTTGTAGGGAAATATGTCGATCTTCAAGATTCCTACAAATCTATTTTAGAGTCTTTTATTCATGCTGGAGCCTATAATGATGTGAAGGTAAAAGTAGTTTGGATCAACTCGGAAAAGAAAAAGCACAATGAAACTATTTTCCATCAACTCGATGGACTTTTGGTAGCGCCTGGTTTTGGTGAGCGTGGTATAGAAGGTAAAATAAATGCCGTACATTATGCTAGAACACATAAAATTCCATTTTTAGGCATTTGCCTTGGCTTGCAAATGGCTGTCATAGAATTTTCTAGAAATGTATTAGGCCTGAAAGGAGCAAATTCAACAGAAATGAATCCAAAAACTTCACACCCCGTTATTGGTCTCATGGAGGATCAAAAGAATATCCAACAAATGGGAGGCACTATGCGTTTGGGTGCTTGGGACTGTGAACTGCAACCTGGCTCTAAATTAGCTGAAATCTATGGAACTACTCAAATTTCTGAACGCCACAGACATAGATATGAAGTTAATAACAAATATGTAAGTGACTTAGAAAGCCACGGATTAATCTGTTCAGGTAAAAATCCACAAACGGGACTTGTTGAAACCATTGAGCTCGAAGATCACCCTTGGTTTGTTGGAGTACAATTTCACCCAGAGTATAAAAGTACAGTAGCAACTCCACATCCTTTGTTTTTGAGTTTTATAGAAGCTGCAAAAAAATACAGTCATCAATCATAACGGGATCAATTCAGCAAATAATCCAAGATTAATCTTACTTAATTGAAACAAAATGTTGATTTTTGCAAAGATTTTGTAAAATCAAAATATACAATATATAGTCAATGGAAGAAAAAAAGACATTTGATAAAAACTCCATTATTGGATTTGCGCTTATAGGGCTAATTCTGATTGGGGTCATGTACATGAATCCTAATGAGGACGTTGTTCCTGAACAAGATAATACAGAACAGGTTGAAACTAATTCCTCAACAAATCCCGTATCTACTTCTAATCGCACTCCTGAAACCTCACCACAAAAAGGAATTGCTAGCAATCTCCAAGATTCAGTAAATAGCGAGCTTGCCAAAAGAGACTATGGCGCCTTTGCTTATTCTGCTTTACAAGATTTTGCTAAAGATGATGCAGTGACCACCATCGAAAATGAGGTTATAAAATTGGAGATCAGCAACAAAGGTGGAGAAATTGTTGAGGCTAAGATGAAGCAATTTGACACCTACAAAGGCGATCCTGTTTATCTCATAAAAGATGGAAATGCCGATTTTAATATTGAATTTGAAACCAACGATGGCCGTGTCATAAATACTCGTGATCTTTACTTTGAGCCCAATCTTACCACTGAGAATGGGAATCAAGTCTTGACTATGCGCGCTAAAGTCTCCGATCTTGAATTTCTAGAATTTTACTATGGACTTGAGTCGGAGGATTACATGATGAATTTCGGGATTCGCTCTCAAGGTTTAAACAGTGTGATTTCTTCCGATCAAGCTAACTTATCTTGGGAAGTCAAAGTTCTAAGAAAAGCCAAGAGTATTTCTTATGAAAACAGATATACTGAAATTGTTTACCTCTATGAAGATGGAAAGGACGATTATACAGGACAGGGCGACGAGGCTATAGAGGAAGATGAATCAATTGACTGGATAGCTTTTAAACAGCATTTTTTTACATCTATTTTGTTGACAGATACTCCTTTTCAAAAAGGGAAAATGACTTCACGGAACTTGGTTCAAGATGAACAAATTGATACCCTTTATACTAAAAACTTCCTTGCTGAAGTCCCTTTAAAACTGAATAATGGAGAATTCTCTGAGTCCATGAATTGGTATCATGGCCCTTCAGATTTTGACGTCTTAAGTTCTTACGAGAGAAAATTAGATGAAATTGTTCCTCTGGGTTGGGGACTATTCGGCTGGATCAATAGATATGTCTTTATTCCTTTTTTTGGTTTCTTAAGTAGTAATCTTCCAAGCTATGGTCTTGCCATTATTGTCATGACTATCGTTGTAAGAATTGTCTTATCCCCTATTACTTACAAGTCTTACGTATCTCAAGCCAAAATGAAAGTTTTGAAGCCAGAGATCAACGAGATCAACGAAAAGTTCAAGGACAATGCCATGAAAAAGCAGCAGGAAACCATGAAGCTGTACAGTAAAACTGGAGTAAGCCCATTGGCAGGTTGTATTCCTGCCTTGTTACAAATACCAGTCTTTTATGCATTATTCCAATTTTTCCCGAGTGCTTTTGACTTAAGGCAAAAAGGATTTTTATGGGCGGATGACTTATCGAGTTACGACGTTATTTTCGAGTGGGATGCCTACATTCCATTAGTATCTTGGGCGTACGGAAACCACGTGAGTTTATTTCCTATTTTAGCATCTATAGCTATTTTCTTTTATACCCAAATGACTGCTGGACAAAACATGCAACAAGCCTCTCAGCCAGGGATGCCTAACATGAAGGTGATCATGTATTTTGCGCCTTTAGTGATGCTGGTCTTCTTTAATAATTATGCGAGTGGTTTATCTCTTTATTATTTTATCTCTAACTTAATTACCATTGGGATTATGCTAGTTATAAAACATGTCATTATAGATGATAAAAAAATCCTCGCTAAAATTGAAGAGAAGAAGAAAAAGCCTAAAAAGAAAAAAGGTAAGATTGGCCAAAAATTTCAGCAGATTATGGAACAAGCTGCCGAGCAACAAAAGAAAAAACAAGAAGATAAAAAATAAAAGAAATTTATTTTTTCATAAAAAAGGAGACCAATTTTGGTCTCCTTTTTAGTTTGATAAAGCTTCTAAAATTACTGAACACTCACCGTTCCATTCATACCAGAATGAATCGTACAGAAATATTGATTCAGCTCAGCAGCTAACTCGGGTGTAACTGTAAAGTCGAATTGTTGTCCTTCCGTTTGAAAGTTAACTGCAGAATCTCCTTCAAATGACCCGTCATTACTTTGACTCAAAAGCGCATCTCCATTTCCATTCCTGAGTTCAAATGGGTGAGAATTAGCCCCAGTAATGGTAAGTTTATAACGCGTACCTTCAGTTAAAGTCCAAGGACTATTATTAGTATTTAATGGGGTCACATTTTCATTACCAATAATATTACTTACGAAATAAGCTTGAGCGCCATCATTATCCACAGTCATTTGAACAAGTGGGTCTAAATTTAAATCTGGGAGAATTACACTGCTTACCACATGAACAACTCCATTGCCCGCTTGCACATCGGTTAAAATAATAGAAATCGTTCTACCATTTTGATCTGTTATTGTAGCATTTTCAGCATCTAGCTCGAACGTCTCTCCTAAAGTTTCTACAGTTCCGCTTTCCAATTCAGCTGATGTGATGTTGGCATTAGCAATAACATGTGTATTCAATACAGACGTTAGAACTGATGGGGCAATATCCGTCAAACTCTCAACACCTAATTCAGTCAATGCTGTTACAAATGCATCGTTGGTAGGAGCGAAAACGGTAAACGGAGCTGGAGCCTCAAAAGAACTTAAGGTAGCTACAAAATCTGGCTGTCCATCCAAAGTTAGAGCTTCAACCAAGATTCCAAATGTTGGATCTGCTGTAGCAAACGAAGTTACATTTGGAATAGTAATGACTTCATTCACAATATGGACCACTCCATTGGAGGCCAAATTATCTGGACCAGTAACAACAGATTGACCGTTTAAAGTTATGTCAGTTCCTACATTGACGTATAAACTTAAATTATTTTCTGCGCCGGATAAACTTTCCACAGCTAATGTGTTCAGGTAAGTAGAGAAAAGACTTGAAGACTCCGCTGCACCTTGAACAACATGATTCAATAGAATATTTTTTACTTGACTATCCGTTAAACTAGAAGTATCAATATTTCCAAATGCAGCGTCAGTTGGTGCGAATACAGTAAATAATCCTGAATTAAGATCCTCATCTAAACCAAAACTCAAAAGTAAATCTTCTAATATAGTATGATCTGGACTTTCAGAGATAATTTCGAAAGTAGTAGGGTCGTTCGCGATTGGAGCTGCAGCATCGTCTTCATAACAAGCACTTAGCAACACTGCTACTATTGCTATTAAAATTAATCTAGGCAAAAACATTTTCTTTTTCATCGTTATTTTTTATTGACAATATAGAAACATATCAGCATTATTTTGTTTAATAAAAGTTAATTTAGATTAAACAAAATGAATCTTATATGAAGAACTTAACAATGCTATTTTGACTGAGTCAAAATAAACTTTCGTAATTTTGCACTTTAATTTGAGAGTCATGAAAAGAGTTGTTGTTGGTTTAAGTGGTGGTGTAGATTCTAGTGTGGCTGCTTATTTATGCAAAGAACAAGGCTACGAAGTTATAGGCTTATTTATGAAAAATTGGCACGATGATTCTGTGACCATTAGTGATGAATGCCCGTGGCTTGAGGACAGCAACGACGCCATGTTGGTTGCTGAAAAATTAGGAATCCCATTTCAAACCGTAGACCTCAGCAAGCAGTATAAAGAACGTATTGTAGACTATATGTTCGCCGAATACGAAAGAGGACGAACTCCCAACCCAGATGTACTTTGTAACCGGGAGATAAAGTTTGATGTATTTATGGATATTGCGACCTCTCTTGGAGCCGATTATGTCGCTACAGGTCATTATTGCAGAAAAGACAAGGTTGAAAAAAATGGTGAACCCATTTATAGATTATTAGCAGGAAAAGATGCAAATAAAGATCAATCCTATTTTCTATGTCAGGTGTCTCAAAAGCAGCTGGCTAAAACACTTTTTCCAGTTGGAGAACTTCAAAAATCTGAAGTGAGAGAAATCGCTAAATCTCAGAATTTAATCACCGCAGATAAAAAGGACTCTCAGGGTTTATGCTTTATTGGTAAAGTCAAGTTACCTGATTTTCTTCAGCAAAAGCTTCAACCCAAACAGGGCCAAGTGATCGAAATTGATTCTTCTCACGATGTCTTTAAAGCAGAAAAGTCAACGAAAGCAAATTCAGAATTAATAACTCAACTTAAGAAGGATAGCAAAAAATTGAGTTTGAAACCTGAGTTTGGTAAAGTTCTAGGTACTCATGATGGGGCTCATTTTTTTACAAAGGGTCAACGGAAAGGTTTAGCTATTGGAGGTACCAAAGAACCGCTTTTTGTTATAGATACCGATGTAAAAAACAATATCTTATATACTGGCCAAGGCAAAACTCATCCTGGACTTCATAAAAAAGGCCTATGGGTGACTAATGATGAAGTGCATTGGATAAGACAAGATCTAGAATTAAAAGAGGGCGATACCATGGAGGTGATGGCAAGAATCCGTTATAGACAAGCTTTGGAAAAAGCTAAGCTTTATCAGATGAAAGACGAACTTTATGTTATTTTTGAAGATGAACAGACTGCCATTTCAGAAGGTCAATTTGTGGCCTGGTACCACGAAGACGAACTGTTAGGGTCTGGTGTAATCGCATAATATTTTTTTTCATGTCTCAAAATAGAATAACTTCATTATTTGGTATTAAATACCCTCTAATTCAAGCTGGGATGATCTGGGCAAGTGGCTGGAAACTCGCAAGTGAAGTCAGTAAGGCTGGCGGCCTTGGCATCATTGGGGCCGGCTCTATGTATCCAGATATTTTAAGAGAGCATATTCAAAAATGTAAGAAAGCAACCTCACTGCCATTTGCAGTCAATGTTCCTATGTTATACCCAGATTTGGATAAAATTATGGGAATCATTATAGAAGAGGAGGTTCCTATCGTTTTTACTTCTGCAGGGAATCCAAAAACATGGACCGCTCATTTAAAGTCTCACGGTATAAAAGTGGTTCATGTAGTAAGCAGTGTAAAGTTTGCATTGAAATCTCAGGAAGCTGGGGTAGACGCTGTAGTTGCAGAAGGTTTTGAAGCTGGAGGTCATAATGGCCGTGAAGAAACCACCACCTTTACGTTACTTCCCATGGTTAAGAAAGACTTGGACATTCCGCTTATTGCGGCTGGAGGAATTGCTACGGGAGCTGGCATGTTAGCCGCGATGATTCTTGGCGCCGATGCTGTGCAAGTAGGAACTCGTTTTGTGGCTAGTGATGAAGCTTCATCTCACATCAATTTCAAAAATGAAGTCCTCAAAGCTCAAGAAGGCGATACTAAGCTTACTTTAAAAGAATTGGCCCCTGTAAGGCTTTTAAAAAATAAATTTTACGATGATATCGAAAGTTTATATAAAACCTCTCCTTCAAAAGAAGACCTTAAGCAACTACTTGGAAGAGCCAGAGCAAAACAAGGTATGTTTGAAGGCGATTTACAAGAAGGTGAGCTAGAAATTGGGCAAATCTCGGGATTGATAGACAGGGTTATACCCGCTAAAATGATTGTTGAAAATCTTATTGCTGAATTTGAGACTGCAAAACTTAAAGCTAGCCAAATTGAATTTTAGCTTTAGAGGTTCTATCAAATTATTCGCCTGCTCTTAGGAATTTTGACAAATCAATAGCTTCAATGTTTAAATCTTTACCATACTGAATAAGATAAATCGCATCATTTTCGTAGCCTAAACTAAATTCATTTTTAGTGTAATTAAATTTATTCTCAAGATACTCCGTATAACCTTGTATTTCGGTAGAAGATTGAAGAGTTTTAGCATAAGTCAACCTTAAGAGCAAGTCCATCATCACATCATAACCTCTCATCACATAGCGGTTTGGATACACACCATGCTTAACGTAATAGGCATTGGATGTTTGGCTCTCTGCCGTTGCTAGATAAGATTTTGAAATAGATGGAAATGTAAATTGGAGATCACTGAGATAGTAATTTGAAATTTCATCATCATAAAATGAGTTTCGTTTTGACGTAAAAAGCCTAATGTCGTATCCTTCTCTTGAAAAGGATTTCAAAAAAGAAACGGTTGACTCAGCAATACCTATGTTTTCTGTTTCCAGAAAAAACCAATTGGTTCTTGAAGAATCTAAATGAGGCTGTATATCCATCTTTTGCAAGTATTGTGAATCTTCTTGATTCACAACTTTAAGTTCTGGAAATGTATAGGTGTATTTTCTCTGGATAGGTTTTGAAATATTATCAGTTAAAATAATCAGATTTTCATCATTCCACGATTTTTGAATATAGGTAATCAACAATTCTTGCATTGCTTCGTCTTTGGGAAGCGTACTAAAGAGATTGTCAAATTCAAATTTTGGATTCACCAGTGGAGAAATAACAGGTACGTTACTTCTCGATAGGTAGTTGGTCACTTTCTTAAGACTTGGATCCAATAATGGACCAACTACAGCCTGGTACTTTTTGAAATCCTCAGATAAAAGTTGGCTAACGTAAGAGGGATCATTTCGAGTGTCGTAAACATCCATATTCACAGAGATTCCCCTTGCAGATGCAGAATCGATAGCCATCTGTATACCTTCATAAAAATCCAGCGAAATTCTTAGCAGATTGCTATTCTTAAGTAGGGAACTCGAACTGATACTATCAATTTTCGTTCGCTCTAAATTTAAGGGAAGCATCACAGCAATAGATTTTGTATCGAAATATCTAAGCTTATCTTCAAAAGTGAATTTTTTATATTTCAAAAATTCGGCCTCATCTATTTGAGGTATTTTTAGAATAAGACCTTCACTCATCCCTTCAAATTTTAGGGAAGGATTGGAAGCCAACAAGTCATTTTCTGTCACATCGTAGTTTTCAGAAATAGATTGAATAGAGTTTTCACGATCTACCTTTAAGTAAACATAGTTTTCATCTTTAGGTCTTGGAGAGCTCTTAATTTCAACAGGACGCTGGATTTTCACAAATTGCCCAGGTTGGATTTCTTTTTCATCAATACCGGGATTAAGCGCTTCTAATTGTTCTACACTTAGCCCATATTTTCTGGAAATCCCATACTTCGTTTCTTTAGGCAAAACAAGGTGCATTAAAGTACTAAACTTAGAGTTTTTAATACTCTGGTTAATGTCTAGATCTTTATCTTTAAGTTCATATACAGGGATCCTAAGTATATCATTATAGTCTAATTCCCTTTCAAAAAGAAATGGATTATACGTCTTTAAATCTTTGACTTTTAAGTTGTAAGTCTTTGAAATACTATAAAGTGTCTCTTTAGGACTTACATCGTAAGGAATCAACTTCACTGTTGAATTCAAACTAAAATTAGGCTGAGCAGGAACTACCAAAAGTTGTCTCGATATATCTCTAAGTTCGCTTATGGAAGGATTCAACTTTCTTAAGGTCAATAAATCCACCTGGAATTTTGAAGCCACCTCCTGAAGTGTTTCGCCTTGTTCTGCTGTATAACTTTTAAGGTCTTGCGCACTCAGGTTAACAAAGGCTAACACTAAAATACTACTTAAAATAAATCTTTTCATTATTCCCATTCTATGGTTGCTGGTGGTTTAGAACTAATGTCGTACACTACTCTATTAACGCCTTTAACACGATTTATTATCTGATTGGATACTTTTTGGAGAAACTTATAAGGTAAATCTACCCAATCTGCCGTCATCCCATCGGTGGATTCTACAGCTCTTAAGGCGACTACTTTTTCGTAAGTTCTTTCGTCTCCCATCACTCCAACGGAATCTACAGGAAGCAAAATTGCTCCTGCCTGCCAAACTTTGTCATACAAGTGCCATTCTCTTAACGCATCAATAAAAATAGCATCGACTTCTTGTAATATACTTACTTTTTCTTTAGTAATCTCTCCTAAAATTCGAATGGCCAAACCAGGTCCAGGAAAAGGATGTCTTCCGAGAAGTTTTGGATCGATGCCCATTTCTGCTCCTACCCGTCTCACTTCATCTTTAAACAACATTCTTAGAGGCTCAACGATTTTCAATTTCATGAAATCCGGTAAACCCCCTACGTTGTGATGTGATTTTATAGTTGCAGAAGGCCCATTGACAGAAATAGACTCAATGACATCAGGATAGATAGTTCCTTGAGCTAAAAAGGTCGCGTCCTTTATTTTGGATGCTTCATCATCAAACACCTCGATGAATGAATTTCCTATTTTCTTTCTTTTTTGCTCAGGGTCTGAAACACCATGCAAAGCGTCCAAAAATCGATCTGTGGCATCGACTCCTTTCACGTTTAACCCCATGTGTTTATACTGGTCGAGAACAGAGTCGAATTCGTTTTTCCTCAGTAGTCCGTTATTCACAAAGATGCAATGTAGATTCTTACCGATAGCTTTGTGGAGCAAAGTTGCTGCCACTGTAGAATCTACTCCGCCACTTAAGCCTAGGATCACTTTATCATTTCCAATTTTTTCTTTCAAGTCGGCTACCGTCATATCTACAAAAGCAGACGGAGTCCAGGTTTGTGGAACTTGAGCAATATGAACTAAAAAGTTTTCTAAGAGTTGTGCACCATCTGTAGAGTGATAAACCTCGGGATGAAACTGAATTCCAAAAGTGTCTTCTCCTTCAATTCTGTAGGCTGCATTAAGGACGTCGCTTGTACTTGCCATTCTTATAAAATGATCTGGTAAGGACTTGATGCTGTCGCTGTGAGACATCCATACTTGAGATTGCTCATGGATTCCTTCAAAAAGCAATTCTTTATCTTTTATAAAGGACAGATTAGCCCTTCCAAATTCTCTGGTATTAGAACCTACGACTTCACCGCCATAGTTATGTGCCATAAATTGAGCACCAAAGCAAACTCCCAGAAGCGGGAGTTTTCCCTTAATCTGACTCAAATCTGGTTGAGGCGCTTCAGGGTTTCTACAGGAAAAAGGACTTCCTGAAAGTATAACAGCTTTAAAAGCAGACAAGTCTTCTGGTAATTTATTGAAGGGGTGGATCTCACAATAGATATTTAACTCACGAACTCGCCTGGCGATGAGCTGTGTATATTGAGATCCAAAATCGAGAATAAGAACATTTTTTTGCATAGGCAAAAGTATAAATTTGAGATAAAACTGGCTTCCGTTTAGCTGCTATTTTTTTACTTTTAAGCAAAAAAAATGTTGGACCAAATTTTAAAAGATTTAAAAAGTGAAGTTAGATTTGGATATCTCAAAAAAAAACATCCCTTTAGGTATGTAAGTTTAGCGAGTATTGAAGATGGTGCCCCCACCCAACGCACGGTCGTTTTAAGAGATGCTACAGATGATTTTGACCTTATCATATACACAGACAATAGAAGTGATAAAGTGGAGCAATTAGAAAAAAATTCAAAAGCGAGCTTACTGTTCTACCATCCTAAAAAACTTTTACAGATTAAAGTTGAGGGACAAATGGAGTTGGTAAGATCTGGTAAGGCTTATGAAGACCACTGGAGTAGAGTACAAGGGAAATCACAAAAAGATTTTATTACCAAACATGCCCCAGGAACACCCATAGACAATCCAGACCACGTAGACTATAAAGAGGATGAACATCACTTTTGCATTTTAAAATTGGTGCCAGAAACCTTAGAATACCTTCAATTAAACAGACCAAACCACATAAGAGCAAGGTTTGACAAATCTAATGATTGGGAAGGACACTATTTAAACCCATAAAAAAAGCGGCCAATTGGCCGCTTTTAGTTTATTATTTTTATTTAAGGCTACTCGACGTTGGCTCCTATGTCACCTTGTGCAACAATAGTTTGTATTTGAGTAGCGCTTAGGTGAACATTTACATATCCATCTACGTCCAATACATCTGCATAACCAAATTCAGTACCATCATTAAGCTCAGCAACGTTAGATTGACTCATTCCAGTAGTACCATCTACCGATGTAAATGTTAAAATAACTGGTCCACCTACTGCAGCATTTCCAGAGTGAATGTGAGCTGGATGAACTCCACCATCAGGTGTTCCCACTAGGCTAATTGTTGCTAAAGCTTCACCATTTTCTCTTTCTTGAAAAAGAACTGTTCCGCTTATACCTGGCGCATCTTTCTCATCTAAGTCATAGCTTTTTTCTTCACCTGTTAGACCGTTTTCACCTATGTCACCTTGAGCTACAATAGTTCCTAAGGCAGAAGCACTAAGGTGAACATTTACATAAGCATCTATTTCTACAATATCGGTGTAAATAAGTGGGTCTTCGCCAGTTTGAGCACTTTCGCTTGTATCCGTAACACTCATTCCAGTTGCCCCATTTACTGGGTTGAAAGTAAAAATAATACCTCCACCTTCTAAAGCAGAATTCATGTGAATATGAGCAGGATGTGTTCCATCAGCTGGAGTCCCATCTAATGAAATTGTAGCTAATGCAAAACCATTAACTCTTTCTTGAAAAAGAACTGTTCCACTAATACCAGCAACATCTTTCTCACCTAAGTCATAACTTTTTTCTTCACCAGTCAAGTCATTTTCACCGATATCACCTTGAGCTACAATAGTACCTAATGCATTAGCACTTAGATGCACATTGATATAAGCATCGAGCCCTTCTATATCTTCAAAACTGATAGAATTACCGTCAACGTCACTAGAGAACTCAGTAATGCTCAACCCTGTAGCTCCGTCAACATCTTCTAATGGAACAATAATACTACCACCTTCAAAAGCAGAGTTCATGTGGATGTGTGCTGGGTGCATATTACCTGCTGAAGTGCCCACAACTTCAATAATCAATTGGACTGCACCACCTTGTAACTCATTAAATGTAGCAACACCGCTCACACCTGAATCAGATTTCTCACCTAAATCATAAGATATAAAATCTAAAGCTGGTCCTGGGTTTCCTATTCCATTGTCATCCTCACTGCACGCAGTAAAAATAAAACCTACCAATAGTAACAGACTTAAAGTCTTCATTTTTTTCATAATTATATAATTTTGTTTATTCAGCTATATTAACGAAATAAAAAGACTTTTGGTTTTAAAAACTTTCCAAAACTATATAGATTTAGTATCTATTAACATTTTAAGGTTTTTTTTAAGGAATATTCAAGTACTTATGCGTTTGTAATGAAATCCTCCATTGAGGGTGATTCATGACGTACTCTACAATTTGTGGAGTCATTTTTTCCCTTACACTCCATTCTGGCTGGAGGAAAAGTTCACAGTCTTCACCTACTTGTGATGCTTGCTCTTCAGCAAATTTAAAATCGTGTTTATTAAAGATAATGACCTTTAACTCGTCTACTTTTGAATAAATTTCTGGTTTAGGTAACTTTATTTTTTTGGGAGATAAACAGATCCAATCCCAAACCCCAGTCAAATCGTAAGCTCCAGAGGTTTCTATATGGATGCTAAGTCCGTTATCTTTCAGGCCTTGGGTGAGCATAGACATATCCCAAGTAAGAGGTTCGCCACCTGTAATCACGATAGTGTTACTATATTTTTTAGCGTTTTCGATAATAGATCCTATTTGAGTGGGAGGATGACGTTCTGGATCCCAGCTCTCTTTCACATCACACCAATGGCAACCCACGTCGCATCCTCCTATTCGGATAAAGTAAGCTGCTGTCCCGGTATGATAGCCTTCACCCTGGATAGTATAAAACTCTTCCATAAGGGGTAGCATTACACCTTTTTGAACGAGATCTTCAATTTTTTCATTTTGCATGCCGCAAAGATACTGAAAGCTTTTTTTGAAATAAAATATAACAAAAGTCTTCTCATAATAAATGATACTAAATCTTATTAAGTACGAGACTTTATTTATTTTTGAAAAAAATATAAATGAAACTTTTATCTCTATTTGGAAGCTTACTTCTAGTTTTGCTAGAGAGTTGCGATGGTTCTACCTCTAAAACACTTATTAACAAGAATCAATTAGGCCAACTCACTCCAAAAACAGAAATTAAAGACTTAAAAACTATTTTAGAAACCGACTCTATTGCTGATTTTGATATTGAAATTAGATTTGGAAAGACAGAAGAAGTCAAAATATTTGATAGCGAAGGGGAAGTATCTTTAATTGTAGAACCAAAATTCAAAAATGACACATTAGTCACTATTGATGAAATTCAAATTTTAGACTCCAGGTATAAAACAGAAAAAGGGCTAGGTATTGATAGCAATTTTAAAGTTATTTATAAAAATTATAAGATTGATAATATTCAGAATAGCATCAATAGTGTTATCTTAAGCATCAATGCAATTGGAGCCTATATCGTCATCGATAAAAAGCATCTCCCAAGTGAATTGAGGTTCGATTCTGAAATTAAGATTGAAGCCAATCAAATTCCAGACGAAGCTCCTATTAAGTACTTTTGGTTGAAGTTTAAGGATCTAGACTAAAGTATAAAGTCTTATTTTTGAAGTTCACCTTCAACTACCCCGACCAAGCTTATGAAAGCATCTAAGAAAATAGTTAACAAATATCTCCCAAAAATCATAGGGCTTCGGTTGAGTTCACTCTATCTCGTTAATCCAAACAAAGCCTTAGTGAAGGCCTACAAACTATTTTCTTCCCCAAGAAAAGGAAAAGTAAGACCCGAACAGGAAGTGTTTTTGAATAAAGCCAAATCTACCGCAATTGAGCATGATTCAAAAACCATACAAACCTACCATTGGAAAGGTAATGGCAAAACCGTTATTCTTATTCACGGCTGGGACAGCAACACCCATAGATGGAAAGATCTTATTGAGGATCTTCAAAAAAAAGATTTTAATATAGTTGCTTTCGACGCTCCAGCACATGGTTATTCTGAAGGAAAGTTACTAAATGTCCTTTTATATTCGAAATGCCTAGATCAATTGCTGAGTCTTTACCAACCAGAAATTATTATTGGACATAGCGTAGGAGCCATGACAGTGGTTTTTAACCAATATTTAAAGCAGAGCCCTCAAGTGGAGAAACTGGTTTTGCTTGGCGCTCCATCTGAGATGAGTGAAATCATGAGTGATTATAAACGCATATTAAACCTCAACGATAAATTCATGTCTGCTTTAGAAGCTTTCTTTAAAGAAAAATTTGATTATAACTTTAGTGAATTTTCTATTGCAGAATTTGCTAAAGGAGTACAAAAAGACACTTTAATTATTCATGATCAGTACGATAAAGTAGCTCCAGTTGAAGCCGCAAAATCAATTCATAAAAATTTAAAGGACTCAATCCTTAAGATTACAGAAGGTGCTGGCCATTCGCTTAATAAAAATGAAATTCGAGAGGATATTTTAAAATTCTTAACCAACACGCATGAATAAAGAGTCTATTCGAATCAATAAATATTTAAGTCAAGCTGGCTTCTGTTCGAGAAGAGAAGCAGACAAATTGATGGAGCAAGGTAGAGTCACCATCAACGGTGAATATATAGAAATGGGGACTAAGGTTAACCCTGGCGATAAAGTTTATGTGGATGGGAAACTTGTAGAAAAAGAGACTGAAGAAAAAGTATATCTAGCGGTGTATAAGCCTAAAGGCGTAGTTTGCACTACGAATTCTAAAGTCGAAAAAAACAATATTGTCGATTTTGTAGATTATCCTACTCGAGTTTTCCCCATAGGACGACTAGACAAAATGAGTGAAGGCCTCATCCTTATGACAAATGATGGTGAAATCGTGAATCATATCCTCAGAGCAAGACATTTTCATGACAAGGAGTATCTAGTTACTGTTGACAAAACCATAACGGATGAGTTTATTGAAAAAATGAGAAAAGGTGTTCCAATTCTAGATACCATCTCCAGAAGATGTGAAGTGGAGAAATTGGGCGACAGGAGTTTTAAAATTGTGTTGACACAAGGTCTTAACCGTCAAATAAGAAGAATGTGTGAAGCTTTAGACTATAGAGTAAGAACCCTGAAGCGTACTAGAATTAAAAACATTACTTTAGACATAGAGAAAGGAACCTATAGAAACCTTACTGAAGAAGAAATAAAGGATTTATACACAAACAAATAGTAGTTATTACTACAAAAAGATATGACCATGACCTCTTTAACCCCCTTCCACCTTGCTGTCCCCGTAAATAATCTGAGTAAAGCAAGGTCATTTTACAGTAATACCTTGAGCTTTAAAGAAGGCAGAAGCGATTCGCATTGGGTGGATTATAACTTTTTTGGTCATCAATTTGTTATCCACGAAGATAAAAACCATCAACCTAATCCAAATGCCTTTAGTATGGTGGATGGGCATGAAGTTCCAGTACCGCATTTCGGTGTTGTTTTGCCATGGAATGATTTCCATGAGTTCGCAAAGAGGCTAGAGAATATGAATATCGACTTCATTATTAAACCCTATATAAGATTCCAAGGAAAGCCAGGCGAGCAAGCTACAATGTTTTTTAAAGACCCGAGTGGAAATGCATTAGAATTTAAGAGCTTCAAAAATATGGATCAAATCTTTGCTAAATAAAAATGGATAAACTCTCTCCAAGACTCGTAAGACAGCTCTTCATCCTATTGATTATCCTTTCTTTAGGAGGTCTTATTTTTGCAGAACTTCTCCCCTATATCTCTGGAATATTAGGCGCAGTTACCTTTTATGTTTTATTGAGAGGTCTTATGAGAAGGATGCTCGATAGAGGCTGGAATCATACCTTAAGTGTCACCATATTGATGGTCGCCTCTTTTATTTTAGTTCTTGTCCCTGTCTTAGGAATTATACTTATGCTTTCTTCCAAAGTTAGCAAAGCTATCCAGAATTCAGAAAAAGTTATTGAAGCCGCAAAAGCTCAGTTGGTTCAGATTGAAACCATCTCTGGAGTTAATCTTGGAGAGAAAATTGACAGTACTGCCGTAACCGATTGGTTATCCAATAATTTACAAGGATTGGCTGGAGGAACTTTTGAGGTTTTTATCGCGATTAGTATCATGTATTTCTTATTGTATTATATGCTACTCAATCAGAAAAAGCTAACGGTATCTATGGAAACCTACATCCCTATTGATGTAGAAAATCTAAAACTCATCGCTAAAGAGTCTGCGAAAAAAGTAAAAGCAAACGCCATTGGAATCCCTCTAGTTGCTCTTTTTCAAGGTATCATTTCCTTGATAGGATATTGGATTTTTGGAGTTCCAGAAGCTATGTTTTGGTTCGTCATCACCACAATTGGTTCAATGATTCCATTTGTTGGTACCGCAATTGGTTTTATACCAGTAACTTTATTATTATACTACCAAGGAGAAACAGCCTCCGCTATTGGAGTTTTGCTCTATGGTTTTGTGATTGTAGGATCTTCAGATAATATCGTTAGGCTACTTGTCCTTAAGAAAATGGCCAACGAACACCCACTCATTACTTTAATAGGAGTTATTATTGGAGTGCCCTTATTTGGGTTTATAGGATTAATTTTTGGACCTTTACTACTCTCTTTATTCTTGCTGGTCGTTATGATTTACAAGAAGGAATACGGTGAATTCGAATCTGAAAAAGAAAAAAAAATTAAATTAAATGAAAACATCAGAAAACAAAAAGAAGAAAGTTGACGAAAATTTTATTGAAGAAGGAATAGAAACTGTTTCAGATACAGATTTTGAAACTGTCTTTGATAAAAAGGATCAATTGTTTGCTAAAATTAATCATCCCAATTGGAAAAAGTATAAAGATAAAATCATTCTGATGTTCCAAATGCTAAAGGATGTAAAGCAAAAGAAATATTCTGAAACACCTTGGAAGACTTTAGCAGCAATGATTTTTACTATTCTCTATATTATTAACCCTTTGGATTTGGTTCCCGACTTTATCCCTTTTCTAGGATATCTGGATGACATCACAGTTTTTAGTTTTGTCCTAAAGCTGATTAATGATGACCTAATCGATTATGAGAATTGGAAAATAGCCGGATCCGAAGAGATCACTACTACATCCTAGTTGTTACTCTCTCGATCTATGCATTTCTCTAGCTAAGAGTGTGTTTTTTAATAACATCGCTATCGTCATTGGTCCTACTCCTCCTGGTACAGGTGTGATGAAAGAGGCTTTTTTACTTACATTTTCATAATCTACATCACCTGTAATAATATAGCCTTTTTTAGCATTCTCGTCTGGCACTCTAGTAATTCCAACATCTATAACAACAGCATCGTCACGTATCATTTCTGCCTTTAAAAAGTTGGGAATACCTAAAGCTGAAATCACAATATCCGCCTGACTTATAATTTGGGTAATATTTTTGGTATGACTATGGGTAAGAGTAACCGTTGAGTTACCAGGCCATCCTTTCCTACCCATCAATATGCTCATTGGCCTCCCTACTATATGGCTTCTTCCAATCACAACCGTATGTTTTCCTTTGGTGTCTACA
The DNA here is from genome assembly GCF_000355905.1 of Psychroflexus gondwanensis ACAM 44. Classification (GTDB taxonomy): domain Bacteria; phylum Bacteroidota; class Bacteroidia; order Flavobacteriales; family Flavobacteriaceae; genus Psychroflexus; species Psychroflexus gondwanensis. Next base: position 326,302 of record NZ_APLF01000009.1, on the reverse strand, counting down.
TTATACCTTTCCAATAGTTCTAAAATTCCAAAAGGTGTAGCCGGAATAAAAGTGGTCATGTCTAGCGCCATTTTCCCAAAATTCGTCGGGTGAAAACCATCCACATCTTTTTGAGGATCCACTTGCATCAAAACCTTTTGGGTGTCAATTTGAGGAGGCAAAGGAAGCTGAACAATGAATCCATCAATATCATCATCTTGATTAAGCTCCTCTATCTTTTCTAATAATTCTAATTCTGAAATATTACTAGATAGCTTAACCAAGGTAGATTTAAATCCAACTCTCTCACAAGCTCTAACTTTACTTCCTACATAGGTAAGACTAGCTCCATCATTTCCAACTAAAACCGCGGCAAGATGTGGTACTTTCTCACCTTTAGCTTTCATTTTATCAACTTCATCTTTAATCTCATTTTTGATGTCGTTGCTGCACTTCTTACCGTCAAGAATTGTCATGTGTATAGATTATAGTTATTGCATGTTTTTCATCATCTCCATCATTTTCTTACCGCCACCGCCTTGCATCATCTTCATCATTTTGCTCATTTGGGTAAACTGTTTTAGGAGTTGATTCACCTCTTGTACCGAAGTTCCAGATCCTTGCCCTATTCTTTTCTTTCTACTTGCATTTATACTGGTTGGATTTTCCCTCTCGTGTGGAGTCATAGAATGAATCATTGCTTCTATATGCTTAAAAGCATCATCATCCATATCCATATTCTTCATCATCTTACCAGCACCAGGAATCATTCCCATCAAATCCTTCATACTTCCCATCTTCTTCACCTGCTGGATCTGCTTTAAGAAGTCATCAAAACCAAATTTGTCTTTGGCAATTTTCTTTTGAATTTTTCTAGCTTCAACCTCATCATACTGCTCCTGAGCTCTTTCCACTAAGGAAACAACATCACCCATTCCCAATATACGATCTGCCATCCTAGAAGGATAGAACACATCTATAGCGTCCATCTTCTCGCCCGTACCAATGAATTTTATAGGTTTATTGACTACTGACTTAATTGAAATAGCTGCACCCCCTCTAGTATCACCGTCTAATTTGGTAAGAATAACACCATCGAAATCTAAGATATCATTAAAAGCCTTGGCCGTATTGACCGCATCTTGGCCTGTCATAGCATCTACAACGAATAAAGTTTCCTGAGGCTTTACAGCCTTATAAATATCGGAAATTTCATTCATCATGACTTGGTCGACAGCAAGTCGCCCAGCCGTATCCAAAATCACAACATTATGTCCATTTTGCTTAGCATGAGCTATTGCAGCTTCAGCAATTAAAACAGGATTTTTTTCTTCTTTATTCGAGAATACCTCAACGCCTATTTGCTCACCAACGACATGCAATTGATCTATAGCTGCAGGTCTATAAACATCACAAGCAACTAGTAAGGGTTGTTTGGACTTTTTGGACTTTAAATAATTCGCTAACTTACCGGAAAAGGTCGTTTTACCAGACCCTTGAAGTCCAGACATTAAAATGACACTGGGATTACCCGATAGATCAACTTCTTCTGCATCCCCACCCATCAATTCTGTCAACTCGTCTTTTACGATTTTGACCATCAACTGGTTAGGCTTTAAAGTCTTCAAAACATCCTGACCTAGAGCTTTCTCCTTGACGAGGTTAGTGAATTCTTTTGCTATTTTGAAGTTAACATCGGCATCTACCAATGCTCTTCTTACTTCTTTAAGTGTCTCTGCTACATTAACCTCTGTAATCTGGCCATGTCCCTTTAAGACATGAAAAGCTTTGTCTAATTTATCACTTAAACTATCGAACATAATTTCATCTATATTTCTGCAAAAATAGGAATTTGAAATCTATTAAAGAAGATTTTATAAACTAAAAAAGCCACTTCAAATAAAGTGGCTTAAAACTATTATGGATACTATAACCTCTTATAAGCTGAAGTTATTAGTCACTGTATCGCTTTCCTTATAACGAGCTATGGCTTTCTCCACTAATTCTTTAGCTTCGTGCTCATCGCCCCAGTTTCCAATTATAACTTCCTTATTTTCCAAATCTTTATACGTTCTGAAAAAGTGCTCTATTTCCTTAATAGTGTGTGGATTCAAATCTGAAAATTTGTGAACATCGTCTCCCATAGGATCTGAAACTGGAACACAGATAATTTTTTCGTCAGGACCTTTTTCGTCAGACATATTCAAGACACCTACAGGTCTAACCCTAGCGACACAACCTGGGACAACAGGATTGGTAAACAACACTAATACATCTATAGGGTCATTATCCAAAGCTAAAGTCTCTGGAACAAAACCATAGTCTGCTGGATACATCATGGATGTATGTAACATCCTATCGAAACGGATTTGTTTTAGGTCAAAATCGTACTCATATTTATTTCTACTTCCCCTTGGGATCTCTATCAAAACGTCAAATGTCATAATCGCTTGTTTATGTAAATTTTAAGGACGGCAAAAATAACAAAAACTTTGACTTTTAAATAAAAAATACGCAAATAAAAAGACCTCACTTGAAAGTAAATTCCAAGTCAGATCTTTTTATTTTATTAAAACTTAAGAAGAAATTCTTGTTTTTTTGACTTTAAATCAAATTTAGCTGCGTCCCAAGTTGGATATTGATTGGGATCTATAGTTCCAGACATCGCCCAAGGTTCTGAGGGCATTCCATCTGACTCACGATCCATTGTTTGATTTCCATTAAGGTCATGATATACTGAGATCGCGTAAGAGCCGTAAGCCACGTCTTCAAAGGTCACTTCTGAGCCTTTTTCATCTACTTTTACTATTTTTCCAATAGTAGGTATTCTTAAGAAATTGTCCTTTTCAAAAATTCCAACATAAAGTTCTCCTTTAGTATCCTTTACATTTTCAAATCTAATGGTTAAATCTCCCTTGTCTTGAGCTACAAGACTTTGAAGAGAAAATAGTAAGGCTAAGGTCATTAATTTTACAATAGTGTTCATGATGTTTGGGTTTTAAGTTCACATCAAAAATAGAATGAAAGCTTCATTGTATTCTTAATTAATTGACGAACAGTTGAATACTTAAGATGAACGGTAAAATATTCAGAAGAAAAGAAACTTTTTATTAAAACCGATAAGTCAAGAAAAGGTTTGGGGTCAACTCTAAATTTCTGACGCGAATATTTTCTACAGTGGATCCAGACTCATCTAGCCTGAAAAACTGATTGGTTAAGGTGTTACTATTCAAAAGATTCAAAATACTCAAGCCAGTTTCCAAGGCTGTAGTATCAAGGTTGAACGTATAACTTCCTGTAAAATTAAGCTGAAAGTAATCCCGCAAATTGGCTTCGTTTGGGCTTAAAAAATTGAGACTTGGATTGGTTTGTGGAGATAAAATTGGATTTTCAAGATCTATATCTGTGGTAGGCTTTCCTGAGAAGTAGCGCCCACCAAAAGACAATTTGAGCTCATCTGAGTCGTAGCTTATTCCAAAAGCTGAGCTTTGTCTGATTTCAAAATTATTAGCAAACTGCTGAGGATCAAAACTTTCGAAATCATAACTATTATCCATTATAGAAAAGTTGACCCAAAAAATGAACTGATTAACTCTTTTTTGAGCAAGTAACTCGACGCCAAAAACCTCATAATTTCCGCTTAACCGCAAAAACTCCAATTGATTTTGAAAGCCCTGACTGCTTGAAGAAATACTTTCTACTTGCTTATGGTATATGCTTCCCTGAAACAACCATCCCTTTTTATTGAAATTTAGTCCAAGCTCGTATTGGAGATTATTGATTATAGGAAAATTATTTTCATCTGCCAAAATCCAACGCCGCTTTTCCAATCCAAAAAAATCTTGCTGCTGATCGATCACTTGAGTGAGAGTTTGATTTTTTTGCTCTGCTAAAATGTTCCATCGCCAATGGCTATGCATCTGATAGCTAAAACTAAATCTTGGCTCTATCCTTACCTCGTCAAACTCAGAGTAATATTTTCCGCGAAGACCAAAGCGAGTCATTACTTTTTCATTTTTGGAGGTATAATTCAACTCCGTTATAGCAGAATGAGTGGTGAGCACCCTCTTTTCTCTTTGGATAACATCTGGTGAAATTACCACATTATCGTTTCTCACTCCTACTTCTTTGTATTGATAGCCCGTATTGAGTATGAATTGTTCTGATAATTGATGGTCATTCTTCAAGTTCAATCCAAGATCGGTCACTTGATTTAGTTGATTTAAAACCTGGTTGGAGGAAACAGACCGATTGGTAGCATCCAACTTATAGAATGAAGAAGTAAGACTAATGTGAGTTGAATTTGTTGCGTTCCAAGGAAAACTGTAATCTAGATTCAAAAGAAAGTTTTCTTGTTTAAAATCGTTTTGCTTTTGTTGCGAATTAGTTTCTAATACTTCGTTAAAAACCAAATTATTTTGAATACCTAATACATCTACATGTAATGTGCTATTATTATCGAAACTATATTGATATTGTAAAGAAGCATCATAAAATTGGAGACTCTGTTCTGTGGTTATAGTATTTGTATTACCTAAACCTAAGTCTTCTATCTCGGTATTTTGAAATACTTTATCCGTAAATCTATCGTAAGTAGGAGATTGCCATACATCTGTAAGCGAACGCCTTGCCGTAAGCTGTAAGGTTGACTTGTCGCCTAATTCTAAAAATGAACTTGCGTTTGCACTCAAAAAATTAAGCTGAAATTGAGTAGTGTAATCCAATGTATGTTCTCTAGAGGTAATATTTATAACCGAAGATACCCCTTCGTCGAAAAAAGCAGAACTTCCATTTTTATAAACATCAATAGTATTGTTAACCAAAGGATTCACGGCAGAAATCATCCCGAAGAAATGACCAGTTTGATAAAGTCGTACGCCATTCCAAAGCACCAAATTCTGATCGTGTGTTCCTCCTCTAACATTAATTTGGGCGATAGTTTCATCTGTATTCACGATGCCTGGAACATATTGCAAGCTGTGAAGAACATCTGCGTTGATGAGACCAGGAAGTACACCAAACTCTTGAGGCACTATACGTATACTGTTGTCTGTATTTAAGGATATACCCTTGGTTAAATAGTCCTGCAAAAGAATTTCATCAAGTTGAATTTCTTGAAAAAGATAAATAATACTACAGTTTTCTGCATTTGATTGAGTTTGTGCTCCTCTGGTATTGAAATACTTAGGATGATAGAATTTTAGTTCTGATAGCTCAAAGGTAGAATCGACAAAGACTTTGCCCATGCCGTTAGATTCTCCCAAAATCTTAGTATTCTGGTATATTCCCACTCCAGAAACAGGAGACAGCGAATTTGCATTTAAGAATGTATAGCACTTAAGATTCCTATTATAAGAAATGCTTATATTTTTTTCAGTTACAAAAGTAAACTCAAGAGGAAGTTGTTGTTCTAAAAACTTTAAATCTAACTTAAGTTCAACGTTTTGAGGAGCAAGAACTCTAACATCAGACAACTCTTCAGACAAATAATTGAAGGACACACCGTATTTATCTTCTAGGGTAACAAGTAACTCAACAAGACTTAACTTTTCAGAAGATTGGCCAAAAAGAGAATTGACCGACAAGATTAGCAGTATTAAAAAAAGAAATCTTATAAAGGGTTTATCTGGTCTCATCCTCAACAAAAATAAACTTATTTTTGTTGACAACTTTGAAATTGATTTGATACGTTTTTACTAAGATATCTAAAGCCAGGGAAAGATTATCTGAAGGTAAACTTCCTGTAAAACGCTCGTTTTGATTGAGCTTAGATATATCTATTTCTATAGTATAGTCTTTTTCTAACTGAAGGATGACTTCAGACAAAGGAGCGTTTTTAAATACATTCTTAGTGGATATCCAGTCTGGCTGGTCTATGTACACATTACTTTGCACTACTTTACGTCCATTCTGAAAAGCAACAAATTGGTCTTTTTCCAAAATGATTTCATTTTCTAACGAGGTCACTCTTACTGACCCTTCATAGCAGACTACTTTAAAAATAGAATCTCTGGACTCAACACCAAAGCGAGTTCCTAAAACTTGGACGGTTCCCAAATCGGTTTTAACCGTAAATGTTTTTCCTTTAGCCACATCAAAATAAGCCTTACCAAAGAGTTTGGTGGTCCTGTCGAAGCTCCAAAACCAATTATTAAATTGAAATTTGCTATTTTGAGCTAAAATAACTTTAGAGTCATCGGGAAGCAGAACCGTTTCTTGGGAGTTGATTTTGGATGTAAAATCTTTATTGGATAAAGTAAAAACGAGTGTCGATACTCCTATTATTAAAAGGATAGTCGCCGCTATGGACCAGTTAAATTTAGTTTTTCTATGGCTGGATTTTTTCTTCTCGATAGCCTTATAAACCTCATCTTTTTTAAACTCTGGCTTTTGAAAATGCGCCGAATACATTTTGATCTTCTTTAATGTATCAAATCCCTTTGTGTTTTGGACAGCCTCATCATCTACTTTACCGTCGAGCCAATCTGCTAAGTTGTATTTTTGTTTCATTTCTATACTATCTATTTAAAGAACAATCAAAAAAGGCTTTACCCTACTTGAATTCGTCAATTTGTTTTCTCATCCCCTCTAAAGCTTTTTGCATGCGCTTCTCTACAGCCTTTACACTTATGTTCAGAATTTCTGCTATTTCTTTATAAGATCTATTATCAATCCGATGGAGCAAGAAGGCAGTTCTTTGCTTTTCTGACAAGTCTTGTATAGCTTTTTCTAACTTTACCTTAAACTCTTTCTCCTCCATCTTATACTCTGGGCTTTGGAGATCTTCAGTTTGCTGAGGCTCAGTCTTTGCGTACTTCAAAACTACCTTTTGATGCTTATATTTATTTAAAGAAATATTATTGGCCACTGTATATAAATAAGATTTTGCCTTTGCAAAAGGAACTTTTTTACAATTCTCCCAAAGCTTTATAAACGCTTCCTGTACAGATTCCTCTGCCATAACCTGATTACCAAACTTATAGAAGAAGTAATTATTTATCACTTCTGAATTTTTGCTATAAATCCCTTCAAAAACCTGTTCTTCACAGACGTTATCGACGAGTTGTTTCTCCATAGGATCTCATTAACTAGTTTTATATAAAACAAATGACAATATATAAACCCTAATTGGATGTTAGGGTTTATGTGGAAAAAGTTGTTATATCTTAAGATAGGTTTTATTAAATTTACAGATTATGAAACAATTATACGTATTTGGTTTCTTTTTTATTTTACTCTCTTGTCAAACTGAGGAATTTTTTGAACAAGTGGATGAAACTTCAAGTCTTACAAGTCAAAGTGAATTGACTGGATTTATCTCCAGACTTAATCAAAACCCGACTGCTTTTGATGATTTCATTGATAGTTCGAATAGCCTAAGCCTTGAATTTCCATACCAGATTACGATCAATTCCACTAATACCTTCACCCTAAATGAATTTGATGACTATCAAGCGGTTATAAACGAACTAATTTCCCTGCCCAACGACTACAGTATTGATATCACTTTTCCAGTCCAGGTATCCCTTCCTAATTACGAACTCCTCAACATTGAAAATGAAATAGCCTTGATCACTGTCTTAAATACAGTGGAAGGTAGTACAGAAATTAATTGTCTAGAATACACCTTCCCTATACAGCTTAATGTGTTTGATAGCGACAATAATTTTATAAACGAAAGGTCCATACAAAATGAGGCTCAATTTTTCAACTTTTTAGACAATTTAAAGCCGACTGATGATTTTTATGAGATCGCTTACCCTATAAAAATTAGAATAGACACTACTGTTCAAAATATAGTATCAAATTTAGAGTTAGAAATCGCTATACGAAACCTTACCGAGAATTGTTTTAACCCCTCTTTATTTATAAATAGCAGCACACAACTTCAACAATTTGTTGCTTTTATCACCAGTGGAGAATTTGAAGTCACTTCCTTTAGTGATGAAGAACAAGATGAAACAGATGATTACGTTGATTTTGTTTTTACTTTTAATACAGACAACACTATTTCGGTAATTAATACCACAAGCGGAAACTCTTTTACTGGTGAATGGACTGCAGAAATTGATGAAGAAGAACTGATTTTTGAGCTGGATTTTGAAAGCAATGAACTGTTGGAAGAGTTTGATGAAGATTGGCTGGTCGTTAGGTTTTCAAGTCCAAATACTATTGAACTTTACGACGAAGATCTTGATACTGATGAATTGAGTATTTTAATATTTGAAAAACTCTAACTTATAAATTACTTGTTAATGAATTCTAATCAACCGACTATAAAGGATTTAAAATCTAAATTAAACGTTTTGAACGCTATTTTTTATCTAGCACTATTAGCATGGTTAATTCTCATTGTAGTTATCCTTGTAAGGCTTTTTACTTCCCAAAGCACTCAAACACTATTCATTGTTTCTATCCCATTGGTTGGGGCACTTTTGATTTTAAGTCAGATCAAAACTAGGATTAAAAATGAAATAGAGAATTCCTAAAAGTCCGCCCTTTATAAATAGCTTTATGTCCTTTAACTTCCTTAAACATTAATTATCAGCTAAATATCGCTTTACCCTTCTGATAATTATCTAGCCTAAAGTGCGGCGTTATTCTAAAACCAGTATTTGACTTAGGATGTTTGCTCCCTTGGGAGCGGGGCAGCAAAAATTCGGCAACCTTATGCGAGGATTTTTAATCACTAGGAAAGAAAACGGAGATGCATTGGTTAGATATAGCGTTTCCTATCTCAGATTATTCTTTTGATACCTTATAATCGTAGAGTTTAAAGTTTGTAAAAAGCTAAGTAAATGCAACTTATCATTTATGGATTAGATTGCAGATGCGATAGTAGTTACGTCTTTATCTTGGCGCTAGATTGATTTATAATGAATCGACCAAAATATCATCTAACTGCTGTTCTGAAATACCTCTCGAGGTTAAGCTCACGACTTCAAATAAAAGACATTATAAATTTGATACTATAGATAAATTAGTAGCGAGGTAAAACCATTATCAAAATGAATTAAACCATTGGATCAATAAAAAGTATAGCATAAAAAAACCCCTATTTGGCAATCCAAATAGGGGGTTAAAATAGAGTCTTGGACAACTTCTAGTCGTCCAGTAAATCTACATAAGTTTTAATCGCATTTTTAATACTATTGGCAAGTTGTCTATTGCCATCATTATCCTCTGGGCTAATTTCAATGACTCCATTTTCATTTCCATCTGTAGCGCCAGTTAAATCGACAGAATTAAATACTGAAGTTAAATCAAATTCAAAAATAATTGTGTTATTATTATCCTCGGTAATCACAAGATTTTGACCAGCATCTTCGTAATCTACTTCAAACTCTTCACTAAAAGTGTGGAAAAATTCAAATTCTGTTCCTGAAATCGTTCCTCTCATCAGGATAGATTTTTGAAATAAATCACTATTTGGATTAGTGCTTCTATCCATTTCAAACTCCACTTCCTCATATTCTCCAACGGGAATTTCGACGTTGATCACTGTAATCACTTCCGAAGTTAGACTCAGTTCAAAAGGACCATTTAATTCAAAATCATCGTCACTTCCGTAACTTTCGTCGTTATCATCGCCATCATCATCAAAATCGCAACCATCGTCGTCAGACTCTATAGCATAAATACTAAAGTCTGCTCTAAAATAGATTTCAGTTCCACTTTGCAATTCAATTTCGTAGGCGTAAGGATCTTCATCCTCGTCGTCGTCATCTTCTAATTCTCCTTTACAGAAGGGATCGTTTGGATAATTGTCCTCTAGATAAGCCACGATCTCACTAGGTAATTCTTCAAAAGTCAAATAATCATCATCAGAACCAGATGAATTTCCATCACCAAATCCGTCAGCAAAATCGAATTCAATATTTTTAATATTGATAAAAAATGCAGCAACTTCTACATTAGCAGCAGATTTAGCATTGGCAGAGGTTCCGTTAGCAACGGCCTTAATTTCTAGGTTAGATTTAGGAGTATTTCCTAAATTTGGATCTGAGACAGAATCGTCTGAGGAGCAGGAAAACATTAAAGCTAATCCTAGTAGACCTACTGTTGGTTTTAAGAGTTTCATTATGTGTTTATTTTATGTGTTCAAGTATAGAACAACACAAAACCAGCTTACCCTACTTTAGAATTTATTTATTTTTAAAAATGGAATCCAAAGCCACCTGTCACCCCAAATTTTCTGGCGCTTGGTAGATCATTGTAGTTACCCCTAAAGTGGAAATCTATTCTTAAGATCCTAAATATATTATCAATCCCTAAGCTGTAGGACCAATAGGGCTCTCGGCTTGGCGCTCTTAATATTGGATTGGAAAAGGAGGCATTGAGCAACTGATTCTCTTCTGAAATGCTCCCTGCAACTGCTCTCACCGAAACAATTTCTCTTAAATCCAATTCCCGAAGCCAAGGTATTCTGGAAAAGAATCGACCATTGAAGTTATGTTCAAAGTTAACGCTCGCGTAAGTATCTGTTGCAAAATCATAAAAATCTAATAAAGGAAAGGTGCCCTGTATGGAAAACAAGGTTTGGTTACCTGGCACAATGCTTAGCAAACTTAAAGGAACAGCCCCAAAGGTTTTTCCTACTTCTACGGTGGATATAAAGCTGCCAAAGCCCCCAATTTGGATAGGCTGTCTATAATAAAACTGCAGCTTCTCGTAGTCGAAATCACTTGTGGTAATAGTGTTCAGTCCTTTTGTGTAATTGAAAAAAAGTTCTGGATATTTATCGGTATTTACCGTGAGGCGCTCCACACCATAGCCGGTTGTTTCACGACCTGGAGAAAATCGTATAATAGAAGATACTTCTACTTGTTGTGTTATAGCCTTAGTTTCGGTACGTTCTGGATTCGTAAAGTAATCTAAACTAAACTGATCTGAAGCCGATTTTAAACTTTTAAAATTACCCTCAAACCTTATATTAAAGTTTTTGAGAGGCTCAAAGCTGATAGAAAAACTGGACAAGTTTATGCTAGTAAGGCTCGTATTGGCTCCAACTGTAAGTACCGAAGAGGAAGCCAAGTTTCTCCCTAATACATCGGTAGAATTAGTAAGACTAGCACCAAGTTGCTCCACGTCTCTTCTATTTCCCCCAGCGATAATCAATCTCATTTTTTGATCCAACAGCCATTTCCCTGATATACCATACTTGAACTTATCATCTCCAAATCCATAAGCCAAGAAGCCCTGAATTCTCCAAGGATCATTTTGAGAAAAATAAGTTCTTCCCCCAGCTCTTACTCTTACCCCTTCTACTTCATTAAAGCCAAAGGTTGAAAATACCGGACCAAAGTCCCATCCATTTTGCTCCCAGTATCCTGTAGCTAAAATAGTTCCTACATTATATATTCTCTTAAACGCATCTACAGTTTTAAGGGTATCTAGAGTTTTATAAACCTGCTTTTCATCTTTGTTTAATTCCTCCTGGCGATTTTGAGTCCAAAACTGATCATCTCTATTATAAATAGCTTCATTGTAGACCTCTGGCTGGTAATTGTAAAAGGCATTTCCTTTAGGTTTATCGAATACATAGTTATCGTACAGGGTAGTACGTTTTCCATAGACTCCACGAGATTCCTCTTTTTTAGTTAAGGAAAAATCGGTCATAAATAGATCCTTGGTAATCAGAAATACAGAATCGTTAAGCACATCAAACTCTTGTTCGATATAGACGTCTTTGATCCAGTTGATATTAGCGCCTTTGGACATGGCCAAATTTATTTTCTTGATCGCCCAAGTCGTGTCATTTACCCAAAAATCTCCTTTAAAATTGAGCTCACCTTTTCGCCTAGGATAATACACAATGTTATAGCACCACTTATCTTCTATATAAGTACTATCCGTAAGCACGTAATTATAATTATCTACACCAGTAGTAGACAGGGGACTTACAAAACTTTTATCAAAAAATTTGATATAATTATTATAGACATCGTATTCTGCGTAGAGGTCTTTAATAAAGGCAATAAGATTTTGGTTATTGCTAAATCCCGAATTTTTATTCCCGGTTAAAATTTCCTTCTCCTTATTTAAGATATTGCTCCCATAAACTTTAGCAGCTGCTTCGTTAAGAAAAATAGGTAAGTAAGATTTTCCAGTAACAGCATTTGTATCTAAGTCATCAAAAATAAACTCCATACCATTGAAAATTCTACTATTTATAAGCGAACTATCTATAGTGTTGAGATCAAATTCAAGTTTTTCATACTTATCGTATTGATATTGATCAAATTTTTTGATTCCATTCTCCCTCCTATTTTCCCATATTTTTTTTAAAATATCAATAGCAGGATTATTTTTCTTTGAGGTTTTTCCAGAATATACGATGACTTCGTTTAGTTCTGCTGAATTTTCTTCAAGATTAACCTCAATATTATAAGTGGTCTTTTTATTCAGAGGAAACTTTAAATTTTCAAAACCCATAAATGAAAACTCAAGGAAGGTGTGATTTTTATCCGATTGAAGGTAGAATTTTCCATTTTCATCAGAAATTGTTCCTTCTGAAGAATTAAAAAATACAACATTCACGTAGGGAATTGGCTTACCAGAGGTATCGTAAATATTGCCACTAACCTTGGTTTGGGCTAAAGCAAAACTAGAAATAAGGGCAAAAAGAAGTAATAGACTATGTTTCATTCAACTGCAAAAGCTTCAAATGCAATTTTATGCAAATGAAGCTTATTTTTTAGGTTAGGTTATGTTAAATATATAAAACTTTTTTAACCGCTTTTATAACATCCTTACTGTTGGGCAACCATTCTTCCAAAAGGACAGGAGAGTATGGGGCAGGGGTATCTGCAGTATTAAGCTTCACAATAGGCGCATCCAGGTAATCGAAAGCTTCATTCTGGACTTTATAAGTAATATCTGTAGCTACATTACCAAAAGGCCAAGCTTCTTCAAGAATTACCAATCTATTGGTTTTCTTTACAGATTTTAAGATAGTTTCATAATCTAAAGGCCTAACGGTTCTAATATCGATAATCTCACAAGAAATATCATCCTTTTCAAGTTCTTCTGCTGCTTTATAAGCTTCTTTTATAATTTTTCCGAAAGAAACAATGGTCACATCCGTACCTTCTCTTTTTATATCTGCTTTACCTAAGGGTATTGTATATTCTTCTTCAGGAACTTCTCCTTTATCACCATACATCTGTTCACTTTCCATGAAAATAACAGGATCATTATCTCTGATTGCTGATTTCAAAAGCCCTTTAGCATCATAAGGATTGGAAGGAACCACAACCTTAAGCCCTGGAGTGTTGGCAAACCAACTTTCAAAAGCTTGAGAGTGGGTTGCCCCTAACTGACCTGCAGAACCCGTTGGGCCTCTAAAGACTATTGGGATATTAAACTGCCCTCCAGACATCTGTCTCATCTTGGCAGCGTTATTTATAATTTGATCAATTCCTACTAAAGCAAAATTGAAGGTCATAAATTCAATAATAGGTCTGTTTCCGTTCATGGCAGACCCTATACCAATGCCCGTAAAGCCTAATTCGGAAATAGGTGTGTCTATAACTCTCTTTTCTCCAAACTCATCTAGCATACCTTTGGATGCTTTGTAAGCACCATTATATTCAGCAACTTCCTCGCCCATCAAATAGATAGACTCATCAGCTCTCATTTCTTCACTCATAGCCTCTACGATAGCTTCTCTAAATTGGATTGTCCTCATTTAAATGTATTTTTTTTTATTAAAAATAAAGCACAAAAGTAGCAATTCATAATTCTAAATACTATAAGAATCTTATAAAAATTTTATTATGCATGCATAGTATTTTAGAGCCAAAACTATTATATTTGTTCTATAATACTTTAAAAATCGATGTAATGAAAATATTAGTATGTATAAGTCACGTACCTGATACCACTTCTAAGATTAATTTTGTGGACAACGACACCAAATTTGATACCAATGGAGTTCAATTTGTTATCAATCCAAATGATGAATTTGGTTTAACGAGAGCGATGTGGTTTAAAGAAAAACAAAATGCCACAGTAGATGTAGTGACTGTAGGAGGTAAAGATACAGAACCAACAATTCGCAAATGTTTAGCTATTGGCGCAGATACTGCTTATAGAGTAGATACTGAGCCTCTAGATGGTTTTCAAGTAGCGAAGGAATTGGCCAAAGTTGCGAAAGATGGCGAATACGATTTAGTGATTGCAGGTAGAGAATCTATAGACTATAATGGAGGTATGGTACCTGGAATGTTGGCTAAACTTATCGGAGCCAATTTCATCAATACATGTGTGAGCTTAGAAATTGAAGGAGAAACGGCAACAGCGGTTAGAGAGATGGATGGAGGTAAAGAAACAATTAAAACAACTTTACCCTTAGTTATAGGTGGTCAAAAAGGTTTAGTAGAAGAAAGCGATTTAAAAATTCCTAATATGAGAGGAATTATGATGGCTAGAAAAAAACCTTTAAATGTCATAGAGCCTTTATCTTCTGAAATTCATACTGAAGCTAAAAGCTTTAGAAAACCAGAACCCAAAAGTGAAGTCACTTTAATAGACGCAGATAATTTAGATAAACTAATAGACTTACTTCATAACGAAGCAAAAGCTATATAACTTTAAAAAATATAATATGTCAATTTTAGTATATACAGAATCGGAGAATGGCAAACTTAAGAAAGCTGCTTATGAAGTCGCTTCTTATGCCAAGGGAATTGCAGATCTAATGGGGACTAGCGTAACTGCGGTTACCGTTAATGCAGAAAATGTAGAGGAATTAGGTCAATATGGTGTCGATAAGGTTTTGAAGGTTTCCAACGATAAGCTTTCAAAATTTAATGCTGATGCCTATGCTGAAGTGATCACACAAGCAGCTAAAAAAGAAGGTTCCAAAGTTGTAATCATTAGCCAAAGTGCTAATGCGAAATATATGGCACCACTTCTAGCAGTAGATCTAGAAGCTGGATATGTCTCTAATGCTGTGAAGCTTCCAACAGTGGATGAGGGATTTAATGTAGAACGTACAGCTTTTACAAACAAGGCTTTCAGTATAACCTCTATTTCTACAGATGTAAAAGTTTTAGGGTTATCGAGTAATTCTTACGGTCTTAAAGAAAATGAATCTTCTCTAACGCAAGAAGAATTTTCTCCAGAACTTACCGATGAAAATTTCGGAATTACGGTAGAGTCTGTAGATAAAAATAAAGATAAAGTAAGCATTGCAGATGCGGAGGTCGTCGTCTCAGCTGGAAGAGGAATGAAAGGTCCTGAAAATTGGGGAATGATTGAAGAGCTTGCTGAAGTTCTTAATGCGGCAACAGCTTGTTCAAAACCCGTAAGTGATATGGGTTGGAGACCTCACGGCGAACACGTTGGACAAACAGGAAAACCTGTGGCTACCAATTTATACATTGCTATTGGTATTTCTGGAGCTATACAGCATCTCGCTGGTATAAGCGCTTCCAAGAATAAAGTTGTGATTAATACAGACCCTGAAGCTCCATTCTTTAAAGCTGCAGATTACGGTGTTGTGGGCGATGCTTTTGAAGTTGTCCCACAATTGATTGAAAAACTAAAGGAATTTAAAGCGAATAACTCATAATTTTTATAAATTGTGCCCTTAATAATGGGCGGTCTAATTTCTAAGATATCCTTAAAATTAGACCGCCTTTTTATTTAACAAAATGTAGTATGAGCCTAGCTAGACTTAGCATAAAAGGAATATCTTATAGTCAAACGCAAAATGGTGCGTATGCACTATTATTGAGCGATATGGATAGTGATAGACAATTGCCAATAGTTATTGGAGCTTTCGAAGCCCAATCTATAGCCATCGCCTTAGAAAAAGAAATAAAACCTCCACGACCTCTTACACACGATTTATTCAAATCATTTTCAGATAGATTCAAAATTACCGTTAAGCAGGTTATTATCCATAAACTGGTAGATGGAATTTTTTATTCTAGCTTGGTTTGTGAAAGAGATGGTATTGAAGAAACCATAGATGCTCGCACAAGCGATGCTATAGCTCTCGCGCTCCGGTTTGATGCCCCTATTTTTACCTATAAAAATATTCTAGACAAAGCCGGTATTTACTTAAAAGATAAAGGCGAAAGTAGCGATATATACGACTCTGAAAATATAGACGCTACCGAACGAAAAGAATCCAAAGAAAAAACAACTTCATTTAAAAGTGAGTTTAGCCAAATGACGACAAAAAAACTAAACGAACTTCTCGACAAAGCCGTTACTGACGAAGATTATGAGCGCGCTGCAAAAATTCGTGATGAAATTTCTAAACGAAGCTAAGAAATGAAACATTTGACTTGGGTACTCCTACTGTGCCTGCCTACTTTATTAATGGCCCAAAACATCCAGGGGACTTGGGAAATTGATATCAAAGAACAGCAAGACTCGGTCCTCTATTTAGAAAATGAGCAGACTATAGAGTTTTTAGATTCCGTTTTTACAATCCAACATTCTACAAAAGATCTCGCACATCAAGGGAACTTTTCTACAGAGGGTAGTGAGCTCATATTGAAACCTGAATTAAGTTCTTTAAACGACATTGTCTTTGATTTTCAGTTTTCTTCTGATTCTGTTTTGAGCTTAACTTCTGAAAAATTCAAGCTACAACTCAATAAACTAAATACTACTGAATCCATTTCAGAAATAGCGGCCTCTAAGGTTATTATTTCCAATCAAAATTTTAGTTTCAATAGCTTATGGAGAGGCGTTTTGGGCATGTTCAGTTTACTCCTTATCGCTTATATCCTGAGCAAAAATAAAAAAGCCATTAATTGGAAAACCGTTGGGTTTGGATTATTAGCCCAACTTATCTTGGCCATTGGCGTATTAAAAATTCCTTTTGTACAGTCTGCATTCGAATTTGTAGGAAATATCTTCGTAAAAATCTTGGATTTCACTGCAGCTGGAAGTGAGTTTTTACTTGGAGATTTAATGGACACTAGTACTTACGGCTATATTTTTATTTTTCAAATCTTGCCCACTATTATTTTCTTTTCAGCACTAACTTCTATCTTATTCTATCTAGGAATTATTCAGAAGGTGGTGAGCGGATTAGCTTGGGTACTTTCTAAATTATTAGGAATTTCTGGAGCAGAAAGCTTAAGTGTTGCAGGGAATATATTTCTTGGACAAACTGAAGCCCCACTGATGATTAAGGCGTATTTAGAACGCATGACCCGTTCTGAAATCCTATTGGTGATGATTGGTGGTATGGCAACTGTGGCTGGAGGGGTCCTTGCTGCCTACATAGGTTTTCTTGGTGGAGATGACCCAGTTATGAGGTTAGCATTTGCAAAACATTTGCTTGCAGCCTCCGTCATGGCAGCTCCTGGAGCTATTGTTATTTCCAAAATACTCTATCCCCAACTAGAAAAAGTAAATACCAACGTAGAAGTATCTTCAGAAAAAATAGGTTCCAACATCCTAGATGCTATTGCCAACGGTACTACCGAAGGTTTAAAACTTGCGGCGAATGTTGCAGCAATGCTCCTCGTGTTTGTAGCCTTAATCGCTTTTATTAATTATGGATTTGAAAAGATTGGAGATATTACCAATCTGAATGTATTAGTTGCCCAAAATACACCTTACGATAAGTTTTCATTGGAAGCTGTTCTAGGGATTATCTTTGCTCCACTCATGTGGCTGATAGGGGTAGCCAAAGAAGATGTAATGCTCATGGGACAGCTTTTAGGGATAAAACTAGTGGCTAGTGAATTTGTTGGATATATTCAGCTAGCAGAACTCAAAAACACTGCAAATGCCCTGAGTTTAAACTTCGAAAAATCGGTCATTATGGCCACCTATATGTTATGTGGATTTGCCAACTTCGCCTCTATTGGTATCCAAATTGGAGGTATAGGTTCGCTGGCACCAGGACAACGTAAAGTTTTATCAGAATTTGGTATGCGCGCCCTTATTGGCGGAACCCTAGCCTCTCTCATGTCTGCTACTATTGCAGGGATGATTATCGGTTAGTACATAAAGTAGTCAACCTAGAAAAGTATCCATAAAAAGGCTTTATAGAATTTTACTATTCATGACGTATTACTAAGAATACACAGAAACCGAGTTTCACTACAAATGGACTCGGATAATAAGTGTCGTTAAATTGAGATAAAAAATAGTTGATTATCGATCTCTGAACATTAAAATTTCTATTTTTGGATGTCCCTAATACGATGTTTATGAAACAGTACCACGACTTAATTTCTCATATTCTTGACAACGGAATCCAGAAAGGCGATAGAACAGGAACAGGAACCAAAAGCGTGTTTGGCTACCAGATGCGATTTGATCTTAACGAAGGGTTTCCGCTGGTAACCACCAAGAAAATTCATCTCAAATCTATCATTTATGAATTGCTATGGTTTTTAAAAGGGGACACCAACATTTCCTATTTGCAGGAAAATGGCGTTAAAATCTGGAATGAATGGGCCAACCAAGATGGAGATCTTGGCCCAGTATATGGCCACCAATGGAGAAATTGGAATTCTGAAGATATCGACCAAATTGAGGAATTGATTCACACCTTAAAAACAAATCCTAATAGCCGAAGAATGATGGTTTCTGCTTGGAACCCAAGTGTTATGCCAGATACTTCAGATTCTTTTGAAGACAATATAGCCAATGGAAAAGCAGCCTTACCACCTTGCCATGCCTTCTTCCAGTTTTATGTCGCTGAAGGGAAATTATCCTGTCAACTCTATCAACGTAGTGCAGACGTCTTTTTAGGTGTGCCCTTCAACATTGCCTCTTACGCTTTGTTTACGATGATGGTTGCACAAGTCTGTGATTTAAAATTAGGTGATTTTATTCATACGTTTGGAGATGCCCATATTTACAACAACCATTTTGAACAGGTTGATCTCCAACTCTCCAGAACTGCAAGACCCCTTCCTACTATGAAGCTGAACCCGGAAGTAAATTCTATCTTCGATTTTAAATTTGAAGATTTTACTTTAGAAAATTACGATCCACATCCACATATCAAAGGAAAAGTGGCTATTTAAACTTTGGTTAATTCTTTTAGAATAGGTCTTGCTCAGAGTCATTTTTTAGTAAATTCCATTTTAATTAATTATGATTCAAGAATTTTTAAAAACGAGAACCTTTACAGGAGATCTCTGCAAGCCTCTTCAACTAGAAGACTTTGTTATACAACCTGTTGAGTTTGTTTCACCTACAAAATGGCATCTAGCCCATACGACTTGGTTTTTCGAAGTATTTGTACTTACCAAATTCAGTAAAGATTATAAGTTATACAATGCAGATTATCCTTACCTCTTCAATAGCTATTATGAAGCAAAAGGGGATAGAGTGATGAGAACTGATCGTGGTAATTTATCAAGACCCTCGGTAGAGGAAATTTTCAACTATAGATCTCATGTCACTAACGCATTATCAAAGCTGTTAGATTCCAATCCTAATCACAATGAACTTTTATCCATAGTAGATATTGGCATCCATCATGAAAAACAACACCAAGAATTATTGTTGATGGATATTAAATACTGTTTTGGTCATAATCCTCTTTTTCCAGTCTATGAAGAAAGTTTTGATGAGCAATCTTCCCAAGAAAAAAACCAAAACTGGCATTCCGTTAAGGAAGGACTTTATAAGATAGGCCATTTCGGCAAGGGATTTTGCTACGATAACGAAACTGAAGCTCACCAAGTATTTCTTCAAGAGTTTAAGATTCGAGATGGGCTTGTCACTAACGGAGAGTTTTTAGAATTTATAGAGGATGGCGGTTATAAAGATCCGTTGTTATGGCATGCCGAAGCCTGGGATTGGATCCATGCTGAAAACATAAACTATCCCATGTATTGGCAAAAAAAAGAGAAAGGTTGGTTTGAGTTTACTTTAAATGGTTTAAAACCATTAAATTTAGACCATATTTTAAGTCATGTCTCCTACTTCGAAGCTGCTGCCTTTGCTCAATGGAAAGGGTATAGATTACCCACCGAATTTGAATGGGAGATCGCCCAAGAGAAATTCGATTGGGGAAAACGCTGGGAGTGGACAGAAAGTGCTTATACCCCCTATCCAAACTACAAAAAAGCAGCTGGCGCTCTTGGAGAGTACAATGGCAAATTTATGGTCAACCAAAAAGTATTACGCGGTGGTTCTGCCCTCACCTCAAGCCATCACACTAGGAAAACATACCGAAATTTTTTTCACCCTCATATGAGATGGCAGCAAAGCGGTGTAAGACTCGCCAAATAAATCGACAATCACACAATGAACAATACAACTCAAACGACAACCCACACAGCTTTTGAAAAAGATGTTATCAAAGGACTCTCAGATTATCCGAAACATTTGTCTTCCAAATTTATTTATGATAAAAAAGGAGATAAACTATTTCAAGATATCATGGCCATGCCAGAATATTATTTAACGACTTGTGAGTACAATATCTTAAAGCACCAGTCTTCAGGTATTGCTGAAAAGTTTAAGCTTAAAGAAGGGTTCGACTTAATCGAACTAGGTGCTGGTGATGGAAAAAAAACTAAACTTTTACTAAATCACCTCGTCGAAATTGAAGCCAATTTTAATTATTTACCAGTAGACATTAGCCAAAATGTACTGGATGAACTTGGAAATGCTTTAAATAATGAATTACCAAAAGTAAGCTACGAATTACTTCAAGGAAGTTATTTTGAAGTATTGAACCAGCTTTCTAGTTATAACAAAAGGCAGAAAGTGATTTTAGTATTAGGGTCCAACATAGGAAACCTAATGCACAGTGATGCTGTCGATTTCTTATCTAAAATTGAAGAAAACATGTCTTCAGAAGATTTGTTATTCATGGGCTTTGATCAAAAAAAGCATCCACAAACCGTTCTTGACGCCTATAATGATCCCAAAGGGCTCACCGAAGCTTTTAATAAAAACCTATTCGTAAGAATGAATGAAGAGTTTGATGCAAACTTCGATTTGGATTCATTTTTCCATTGGGAAACCTACGACCCAGAAACGGGAACTGCTAAGAGTTTTTTGGTAAGCCGGAAAACGCAGCAGGTCAAAATTTCAAAACTAGAACTTACGGTTGATTTTAAAGCTTGGGAAACTATCCATACAGAAATCTCTCAGAAATACGACGATGAAACCGTAGAATGGCTAGCTAGTGAGGCTAACTTAAATATCGACAGAGTTTTTGAAAGTGAAAATGGTTATTATAAAAATTATACCTTTAAAAAAAAATGATATGAAAGCACTTTGGAATGGACAAAAAATAGCTGAAAGTGATGAAACAATAATCGTAGAAGGGAATCACTATTTCCCAGCTTCCAGTATTGACCGCGCTTATTTTGAAAATAGTGACTACCATACTTCTTGCCCCTGGAAAGGAAAAGCTTCCTATTATACTTTAGTAGTAAAAGGCGAAAAAAATAAAAATGCAGCATGGTATTATCCCGAAACAAAATCTAAAGCCAATGCTATTGAAAACTATGTAGCATTTTGGAAAGGAGTAGACGTTGTGGAATAGAGTTTTTAATTAAGAATTTTCACGCAACTCATTTAATAACATTTCTAAGTCAGTTCCCGTGTTGAAATATTGAAATCCAACTCGAATTCTACCTCCTCGATAAGCACTTAAGATTCCTTTGTCTTGCAACTTCTCCATTAATTTTTCATCTCCTTTTAGACTGAATATATTCTGATAGGCGTCTGCGTTAATAATTTCGTTATCCAGTAAATTCATCTCCAAGAATTGAGCTTTGGCTTGTTTTGAAAGTGTTTTGATGTTTGATTCAATAAAATCGATTCCCACTTTATTGTAGTGAAATTCTAAAGCAAATTTCAACCTTGCAACTGCAAGAATATCATAATGCCCTGGTTCAAGGAATCCGGTTAACCTTGGTTCACCCTCTGGTTTTGAACTAAGTGAATTGCTCCCGATAGTTTTAAAATTGAATCGATTCAAAAAGCTATCTTTTATTAGGAAGAAAGCGTTCCCCAAACCAGCATTAATCCATTTATAACCGCTTGTCCCAAAGACATCAAATGGGGAGTTCTCAAAATCAAAAGACTCAGTACCGCAATATTGAGTCGCATCCACCATAAAGCTCACGCTTGGAAATTCATTTTTAAGCTCTTTTAAGGCATCCATACTAAATGTTATACCACTTATGAATTGAGACATACTAAACATGAAAAAATCTGGACTTTCCTCTGAGAAGACTTTTCTTAAATTCTCGTATAAGTGATGATTAATATCAACTTCATAAATTTGAAAATGCCGAGATTTCACTGGCAAATTAACTGAAGGGTAATCCTGTGTTAACAAAACAACTTTAGAGGAATCCGACAAATCATTCAAAATCAGATTGAATCCTGTTGAAAAGTTATTGAGAAGACCAATATTCTCAGCTTTGGAATTATAAATTTTAGCGATTAACGATTTGGTATCTTCAATAATCTGGTTTTCGTATTCATTGGTAAACACGCTTCCTCTTAATCTATAAGCTTCCTCCATATCCTGTATCTTTTTGGAAACTTCAGAAGAAAGTACACCTGTAAAAGGTGTGTTTAAATAAGTATAGGTAGAGGTAATGGGAAATTCTTTTTTTAAATCTATCATGTTCAAGTCTGTGAAAGTATTAGTAAATTTGGAGCTCTAATATACTGAAAATGGATTCAAATAAGAAAATTGACCCTGAAGCCATAGAGCTTTATGAAAATGCTCATCAGCGTTTAAAACAAAAGAAGCGATTGGTAACTCATCTTGTAGTATTTATAGCTGGGTCTGTGATTTTCATATTTGTAAATATCGTATTAAATTATATGGTCGATTTCAAGCCTTTTAATAATTATTGGTTTGTTACTGCCATATTAATTTGGCTATTCTTTTTAATCATCCATGCCATCAACGTGTTTATTGTCAATAACCTAATGGGTAAAGAATGGGAAGAAAAACAAATGAACAGACTTGTGGAAAAACAGCTAGAACGACTTCGAAAACTTCAAAGAAAAGTAGATAAAAAGCACCCTATCGATGAGCCAGCTCAAGATAACAAAAATTCTCAATAGACATGATGATTACGATAGTTGCTGCGGCTGCAGAAAATAATGCTCTTGGAAAAGATAACGATTTAATTTGGCGTCTTCCAGATGACTTTAAGAGGTTTAAAGCTCTTACGTCTTACCACCATATAATTATGGGAAGAAAAACCTTTGAATCCTTCCCCAAGCCTCTCCCTAATAGAAAACATGTGGTAATTACCAGGCAGGAAAATTATAAAAATGAGACTATAGAAGTTGTACATAGTCTTGAAGAAGCGATCCAATTCAGTTCTACTGAAGACCAAATTTTTATAATTGGTGGAGGTGAGATTTATAAGCAGGCCTTACCGTTTGCTAATAAAATTGAATTAACTCGTGTTCATGGCGAATTTGAAGCTGACGCCTTTTTTCCTGAGATTGATGAAGAAAAATGGGATCTAGTCAATTCTGAATTTCATGACAAAGATGAAAAACACAAGTATTCATTTAGTTATTTAACTTATACTAAAAAGTAAATCTTCAGTTGTATTGAGTTTAAAACGCGGTTGATTATTTCAACCAAATTTTAAAATCCACTTATACCTATTTGCCTTTTAAAGGCCGTAAAAGATTCTGAATTATTTTTTGATAACGTGATTAAAAAAAGCTAATCATCCGAATTTTACTGTCGGGATGATAAGCATTTTTTTTTCAGAAATGAGAGTGAAAAAAGTCTGTGACGAACATGTTTCGGTAAAACGAATAATATGTCACACCTCAAGGACAAATCGACCTTAAACCTAACAAAAGATTCCTACAATCAGATAACCTATTTTATGTTTTAGCTTTGTTTTATCCAATTCACAATTTCTTCATCCATTGGAGATGTTTGTGGAGAAATCACTTTTTCGAGCTCACCGTTCCTATTTAAAAGATATTTTTGAAAATTCCACTCTACCGAGCTATCTTGTTTATTATTCCATTCCTTATCGGTTAGAAATTGATAGACATCATGTTTATCATCCCCTTTAATTTTAATCTTTCCCATCATTTTGAATTCCACACCATAATTTTCGACACAAAATTTTGATATTTCAGAATTGCTTCCAGGCTCTTGCCCCATAAAATCATTACTTGGGAAACCTATAATAGTGAAATCAGAATCTTTGTAAGTATCATAGAGTTCTTGCAGCTTTTCATATTGAGGAGTAAGTCCACATTGAGAAGCTGTATTTACAATCATAACTTTTTTCCCTTTAAGATTTGAAAATTCAAAGGTATCGCCTTTTATATCGGTGGCTAGAAATTGGTGTATACTGGAGTTCATATTTTTTATTTTAAATGTATTGCAGCCTATTTGACTTAGGCTTTTGTTTATAGATTTTTTGAATATATTTTATCAATTGTATGTCTTACAGTGGCGCTATTCCAATTGGCAGCTCCTGTCTTTTTTATAACGATTTCCCCTTCAGGATTGATAAGAAATGTGGTTGGTAATTTTTGACTTTGTAAACCTTTAGGAGGCTCCGATAACAAGTAATATACAGGGATATCCAGATTTCTTTTTTTCAAAAAAGGTCTTACAAGGTCTTGTGAATCTGAGGTGACAAAGTAGAAGTCTACTTTATTCTTATAATCGCCATATAGTTTTTGCAAATCTGGCATCTCTGCGATACAAGGTGCACACCAAGTTGCCCAATAATTTATGAGTATTATTTTATCTTCAGAATTTTCAAAATTTACCGTTTTACCATCAGCATTTTTCATGTACCACTCGTAATCCGTTAGAGACTCCCTATCATCTTGACTAATTTCAGAAGGACTGAAAGCAATAATTTTATTAATAAAAATCTGAATTGGAAGTCTTGTGGGTGGAAGGATCAATAATATAACTACGACTACAAAAAGAAGACTACTCCAATGTTTTTTAAAAAATTTCATAATCAGTATTTAACTTGTACTTACAAGCTTCAAAACTAAGAAGCCATCTCTCGGAGATGGCTTCTTTAAACATAACATTGTGAAATAAGTTTTAAGCCTTATTATGCTTCTTAATCATATTAAGCGCAGAGCCCTCTTTAAACCATCCAATTTGAGTGTCATTGTAAGTGTGATTTGCTTTGAAAGTGTCTTTCGACCCATCGGCATGAACAACTTCAATAGTTAAAGGTTTGCCTTCTGCAAAGTCCTTAAGATCTACAAAGTTAAACGTATCATCTTCTTGAATCAAGTCGTAGTCACTTTCGTTCTCAAAAGTAATTCCTAGCATTCCTTGCTTTTTCAAATTCGTCTCATGAATTCTTGCAAAAGATTTCACCAAAACGACTCTTACACCAAGATGTCTTGGCTCCATAGCAGCGTGTTCACGTGAAGACCCTTCACCATAGTTATGGTCTCCCACAACTACCGTTGGTATGCCTTCAGCTTTATAAGCTCTTTGTGTTTTGGGAACAGCATCATGTTTTCCATCCAACTGACTTTTTACAAAGTTAGTCTTCATATTAAAAGCATTCACTGCACCAATCAAACAATTTTCTGAGATATTATCTAGGTGCCCTCTATACTTCAACCAAGGACCAGCCATAGAAATATGGTCTGTTGTACACTTACCATGAGCTTTTATTAGCAATTTGGCTCCTGTAAGATTTTTACCATCCCAAGGATCAAACGGATCTAACAATTGAATTCTATTAGAGCTGGGATCCACACTTACATTAATAGAGCTTCCATCCTCTTTGGGCTCCAAATACCCATTGTTTTCAACAGCAAAACCTAGTTCGGGTAATTCTATTCCTTGAGGCGGGTCCAATTTCACTTCTTCACCATCTTCATTGATAAGAGTGTCGTTCATTGGATCAAAATCCAAACGACCAGAAATTGCTATGGCTGCTACCATTTCTGGAGAACCTACAAAAGCATGTGTATTTGGATTACCATCAGCTCGTTTCGAAAAGTTTCTATTAAAAGAATGAACAATTGTATTCTTCTCATCGCCTTTTCTGTCACTTCTATCCCATTGGCCTATACAAGGTCCACAGGCATTAGTAAATATAGTCGCTCCTAAATCTTCAAAAACTTTAAGAAGCCCATCACGTTCTGCAGTAAATCGAATTTGCTCTGAACCTGGGTTAATACCAAAATCAGATTTTGGTATTAATTTTTTATCCACTGCCTGCTTAGCAATAGAGGCCGCTCTAGTTAAATCTTCGTAAGAAGAGTTAGTACAAGACCCTATTAATCCCCAATCCACTTTTATTGGCCATCCATTTTCTTTAGCTTTTGCTCCTAGCTCTCCAACGGGAGTGGCTAAATCTGGAGTAAAAGGACCATTTAAATGTGGCATTAAGGTATTTAAGTCAATTTCAATAACTTGGTCAAAATACTCTTCTGGGTTGTCATAAACCTCAGCATCTCCAGTAAGGTGCTCTCTTATTTTATTGGCTTCATCTGCAATTTCGTTTCTATCTGTCGCCCTTAAAAAACGTTCCATAGAATCATCGTAGCCAAATGTAGATGTGGTCGCTCCTATTTCTGCTCCCATATTACAAATAGTTCCTTTCCCAGTACAAGAGAGGTTTTTAGCACCTTCGCCAAAGTATTCGACGATACAACCTGTTCCTCCTTTTACCGTTAAAATTTGTGCCACTTTCAAGATTACATCTTTAGCAGCAGTCCATCCTTTTGGTGCACCAGTCAACTTCACACCAATTAATTTAGGAAATTTAAGCTCCCAAGGCATTCCAGCCATAACGTCTACAGCATCTGCTCCACCTACTCCTATAGCGACCATTCCGAGTCCACCTGCATTTACCGTATGTGAGTCGGTTCCTATCATCATTCCTCCAGGAAAAGCGTAATTTTCTAAGACGACTTGGTGTATAATTCCTGCTCCCGGTTTCCAAAATCCAATACCGTATTTACTAGATACCGATTCCAAAAAATCAAAAACCTCACTACTGGTATCATTGGCTCTTTTCAAGTCTTTTACAGCGCCTTGTTTTGCTTGGATCAAGTGATCGCAATGTACGGTCGTAGGAACGGCTACATTTTCTTTTCCAGCTTGCATAAACTGTAATAAGGCCATCTGTGCCGTTGCATCTTGACAAGCAATGCGGTCTGGAGCAAAATCTACGTAATCTTTACCTCTATTAAGTTTTTTACTTGGTGTCTTTTCCCATAAGTGGGAATAAAGGATTTTTTCTGAAAGTGTAAGTGGTTTACCAACTACTTCTCGAGCTTTTTCAACTCTTTCGGGCATTTGGCTATACACTTTCTTAATCATATCGATATCAAAAGCCATAGTATATGTTTTATTTGTACTACAAAAATAGTGATTTCAGTTGACTTTAGAAAATATGTAAGATAATAGCAAAATTTCTAACAATAATTCACATCTAGATCAATAATAGTGATTATAATTATGGTATTTACAATTTTTTCAAATAATAAATAATAAAATGATAATTTGATGCGGTAGATGGAGGACTAAAAGTAATAAAAATCTCAATAATTTAGATTGAGTATCAATAAAACTTAGAGCAATTGATCTATAATAGCTTCTATCGATATGTTTTCTGCTTCAGCTTTGTAATTTCTTACTACCCTGTGCCTTAATATAGATGTGGCCACAGCTTGTATATCTTCAATATCGGGTGAATATTTACCTTTGGACGCCGCATGTGTTTTTCCTGCAAGCACGAGGTTTTGAGAAGCTCTTGGTCCTGCCCCCCAATCTACATACGTATTGATAAATTCTGATGATGACTCTGTATTGGGTCTGGTTTTACTCACTAAAGTTACAGCATACTCAATCACATTATCTGCGATTGGCATTTTTCTAATTAATTGTTGAATTTCAATAATTTCTGCAGCACTAAAGAGTGAATCGATCTGAGCATTGTGATTTTGAGTTGTCGCCTTAACGACATCCACTTCCTCTTGGTAACTAGGATAAGTAAGATTAACCTCGAACATAAACCTATCCAATTGGGCTTCTGGTAGTGGATAAGTCCCTTCCTGCTCAATAGGATTTTGGGTAGCAAGAACAAAATAAGGCTTAGAGAGCTTGTAATTCTTTCCGCCAACAGTTACCGCTTTTTCTTGCATGGCTTCTAGTAAGGCGGCTTGGGTTTTTGGTGGAGTTCTGTTAATTTCATCTGCTAGTAACATATTTGTAAAAACAGGTCCTTTCAGAAACTTGAACTTTCTATTTTCGTCCAGAATTTCAGAACCAATTATATCACTTGGCATTAAATCTGGTGTAAATTGAACTCTTTTAAAGTCTAGGCCCAATGCTTGAGAGATGGTATTGACCATGAGTGTTTTAGCTAGGCCAGGCACGCCCACCAAAAGGGAATGACCTCCGGAAAAAATAGATATTAATAAAGTCTCTACAACTTTATCTTGCCCTACAATTACCTTGGCAATTTCAGACTTTAAAGCCGCATACTTTTTTACAAACTCATCTAATTCCTGAACATCAGACATATTATTGTTTTATCCAAGATTTTGCAAATTCACAAGCTTTGTAATCTCCATTTATTTTAACGTAGGTATCTATAACCTTTTCGGCTTTCCACTCTTTTATTTCTCTTAACTTTTTCTGCTGTAAAGCCAGTTCTCGGATTTTTGTGTAATCTTTACTGAATTCAGCTATGTGCTCCGGGATCTTTTTGGTGACTGTAATGACCTTAAAAAAGATTTTAGCGGTTCTAGGCTCAGAATCTTTAATGACTTGAGACACTTCATTTTCTTTCAGGTCTATGACTTGGTCGTAGAGTGTAGGGTCTATCTTGGTCAACTCAAAACGTCTATCGCCAGTCGCGTTATTTATCAATTGGCCACCACTTTCTCTAGTTTCCATTTCATCGGACACTTCTCTTGCAGCCTCTTTAAAATCAACTTCTCCATCAACTATTTTTTTTCTAACCAGTTCAATTTCATCTTTAGCTTTTTGAATAGCTTCAGAACTAATTTCAGGATATAATAAAATGTGTCTAACATCTACTTGCTGACCTCTAATTTTTTCCACAGTAAGAATGTGCCATCCAAATTCAGTTTCAAAAGGTTTACTCACCTCACCCTCTTGTAAACTGAATGCAGCATCTTTAAATTCTTTTACAAAATTGTCTTCCCTAGTTAAGGTAATTTTACCTCCCTGACTCCTAGATCCTCTATCTTCAGAATATAAAACAGCCTTGGTAGCAAAACTTCCACCGGCAACTACATCGTCTCTATAAGAATTCAATTTGTCGATAACAGCTTGTTCCTCTTTTTCACCTACTTCAGGCCTTACAATAATTTGAGCAAGTTCTACCTCATCATTTATCAATGGAATTTCATCTTCTGGAATAGCCTCGAAGAAATCTCTTGTCTCTTCAGGGGTTATTTCAACCTCGTCCACAATAGATCCTTGCATCTCTTCAGCAAGCATTCTTTGGGTGTTGATTTCGTTAAGTTGGTCTCTCAGTTCACTTTCAGAATCGATTTTATAGAATTCTAATAGCTTATCCATACTACCGACTTGTCGTACAAATTGATCTATTTGTTGATCTGTAAAACTTTCTACACGAGAAGGATTGAAAGGCAAACTGTCTTGGACCGCATGATGAGCAAAAAGCTTATTCTCAAGAATTGTTTCGGCGACATCACAATAGGTAATTTCACCAATTTGTTGGTTTTTCATATCGATATATGCTTTAGAAATATCACTTTCTAAAACCAAATAATCTCCAACAACAGCGGCAACCCCGTCAATTTTTAAACGACCGTCTTGAGTCATTTTAGTCGCTTTCAATATTTCAGGGCTGAAATCTGACTCTTTTAGCAAGTTGTCTTCATCATCTATAGTCACTTGAGCTATAGTGATAAAACTAAAGAACAACATTCCTAAAAATGCAATAGCTTTTAAATTAATAGACTTTAAATTCATTATTTTTTGTAGCATCTTTTGTAATCTCTTTGTCAATTATTTTTGAAATATTTATTTTTTTCTTGTTGAGTAAAATCTGCTCAATAGTTGGTCTCACATAGCTTAAAGGCGCTTCATCGTTACGCTTTAAAAAGTCTTTGGAATAAAAGTAAAACAAATCGCTTTCATTTTCAAATTCCAAAAAACTATTGGCCTTTGATATTTCAGACTTTTCCAGCTGTATACCTTTGTTTTCTTCAAATTCTTTGACTACGTCGGTGACGCGAACCCAGATGGAATCGTTTAAAGATAAAGATTTGAATTCCAAAGACTTTTCTTGCAATGATAGCATATCTTCAGCATTAAAACGTACAAATTCACGTTTTATGTCACGCAAAGATTTCATTTTTTTATCCAATTGAAGGTATCTTAATTGAACTAAATCTTCATTCAATTTGAAATTGGATTTGTTGTCTTGATAGTACGAAGCAATTTCTGAGGAATCAATTTGAATTTTCAACTGTTTTTCAATAAGTGCATCCTTATAGGCCTTTTTAAACAATTGCTCTTCATACCTTTTGGACAAGTCTCTAAAATACGATTGTTGCTCTTGGGGTAAATTCAATTTTGCTCTATCTAAAAACAGCTTATCCCTAGCCCAATTTTGAATATAATTCCTAGCAGCTACAGTACTATCCATTTCTGAAAGATTACTGGATATTTGCTCGGAGAGCTCTTCGCGAGACAGGTAATGATTATTTACCCTCGCCACACTAGTCGTATTTTCTTCCTTACTAAAGAAAGCGCATGAACTCAGCATAACGGAACTAATAATCAGATAAAAAATTAATTTACTTTTCAAACTTTTGTTTTACTTGTTCTAAAACGTCCTTGTTGATCTTTATCGTATATCGATCTCTAAGATTTGATATCAGTTGTTCTTCACGTTTTTCTTGAAGACTGCTTATTATTTTACCGCTCACTTTATTAAATTCAGGGACAAAAGAAGGCTTTACTTCTGTGGCATTCATAATCAAATATTGGTCCAAGTAGTCATAAATCTTACTCACCCCTTCTTTGAATTTGAAAGCTTTAGGTATTTTGGATGAAGACTTCGAGATCGCCACCTGTTCTAAAATCACATCATCAGGTAATTGTATGGAAATAGTATCTAATAATATTTTTTCTTTTAGTCTGGATCTTACCTCTTTAATTGAGGATTTGGAAGCAGAAGTATACAGCTGACCTTCTATTTTGGAGTCTGTCACAAATTCATCTCGATTTTGTGTGTAATATTCGCGTTGTAAGATTGTGTCTTTTGAAGTGGGCTCCCAGACATTCGCAGACATATAATCAAAAATCAAAATCCCATTTTTATACTCCTCTATTCTGTTAGCAAAATCCTGATCTATTTCTTCCAATTGAGTTTTATGGTAAGCTAAAAGCTGATTATAAACCAGATCATTTAGCGCATCCTCAATAACTACTTTGTGTTCTGGCAATTTAGACAGGCTTCTTTGTTGCCTTTCTAAGTATTCTCCAAAGGTTTTGAAATCAACTTCCTTGTCTTCAACTTTAAACACATAAGTTTCAGGTAAATTTTCGCTTGGCGAGAACCTCCACTTCCCTTTATCAAAAGTACTGTCTAATGTTTTCAAGAAATAAGACTTAGCATCTTCATTTATAGTTACTTCGTAACGCGCTTCCAAATCTTCTTTAATCTTACTGACCAATAATTTTGACCTTGAAGAACTTTTGAGCCTTTTCTTCAAGTCTTCTTTTATGTCTTGGTAGGATTGTATAGGCTCAATTTCGATTAATTTTACAATATGCCAACCAAAGCTAGTTTGAAACGGCTCGGTATAATCGCCAGTATTCTCCAATTGAAAAGCTTCATTCTCGTAAGCTTTTGAGTTAAGTCCTCCTATCCCAAATGGAGCAATATAACCACCGTTACTGGCAGTATTCGTATCGTCGCTATATTGCTTTGCAAGGTCATGAAAATCGTCTCCACTCTCCACTTTCGCGTATATTTTGTCGATTTGCTCTTTAGGGTCTTGTAGCGAATCTTTTTTTACCACCATAATATGAGCGGTCTTGAGTTGACCTTTAGATGCCCGCTCTCCTGTTTTCTTTATAATATGGTAACCGAAGTCGGACCGTACTGGTTTTGAAATTTCACCGATATCCAATTTATAAGCTGCATCCTCAAATTCATAAACCATTTTAAAGGCATTGAACCAGTTAAGATCACCATCATTACGTTGAGCTGATGGGTCTTCTGAATACTGCTTGGCGAGCATGGCAAAGTCCTCACCATTTTCTGCTCTTTTCGATAGCATTAAGGCCTTATCGTAAACTTTAGCAGTGTCTTCATCATACTTAGAAAGATTCAATAAAATATGACTTGCCCTGACTTCAGTTTTGGTTCTGTCATAAGTTTCTTTTACCATCGCTTCCGTCACTTCACCATTGGAAATATAACTATCTGCAATTTGTTTATAATACCTGCTAAACTCTTTTTGGAAAGATTGTAAAGTATCTAGTTCCTGGTCGTAAGCCGATTTTATTTTTAATCGGAAGTTGATGTAAAGTTGGAGGTAATCTTCTAGATCTTCTTTTGAGGATGCCATTAATTCGGAATTCTTTTGGAAAGATTCTACGAAAGGATCAACTTGAAAAGTCTCTTCATCTATCTCAAATAATACATCATCTGATTCTTGTGCATTTGCTCCAAAAACAAAACATACGAAAATTATGTAAAAATTAAATAGGGGTTTCATTTTCTGAAATTTTAGAAGCAAAAGTAAGAAAAATGCTTACGCACACAATGTTTAAGTTTTTATAAAAATTTGAACTATTTCTCTCTTATCTTCAGATTTAAATTAAGATTGCATCCATGGAATATAAGACCGAAATTATCATCAACAAACCTAGACAGGAAATCATCGATGCGTTTGAAAATTCTAGTTTACTTCCACATTGGCAAAGAGGACTCAAACGAAGTCGGCTATTAAGCGGCAGAAACGGAGAAGTAGGCAGTAAACGAAAACTATACATCACCATAGAAGGTCAGTCTATAAAAATGACTGAAACAATTATTAAAAAGAATTTACCCGAAGAGTGGCATGGTGAATACTCTTCTAAGGGCATGGAGAGCGTTCAAAAAAATTATTTTGAAGACATCAGCGAGAATCAAACCAAATGGACCTCTTACAGCCAATTCAAATTTTCAGGTTTTATGAAAGTGATTAGCAAATTGCTCCCTGAGATCTTTAAAAAACGATCTGTTTTAGTCCAAAAAGATTTTAAAGCATTTATCGAAGACGGTAAGAGTGTGAAAACAAATTGAGTATGGTTTGATTTATAATAATAAATAACTTTATTTGTAAAAAATTTAAATACCGATGAAACAGATTATTTACATTGCTTTATTGACTTTAAGCTTCAGTGCTTTTTCACAAACTAAAGTGGGCACCATTAATAATGAATACATTTTATCTCAGATGCCAGAGATAAAGGATGTTGAAGAAAAATTAAAAACCTACAGCGCCAAGCTGGATAGTACCATTCAACAAAAATACGTAGAATACCAAGAAGTGGTAGCCAACTATAACGAAGGGGAGAAAGACATGAGTGACTTGATGAAGAAAATGAAGCAAGGGGAAATCGTCGACTTAGAAGAGGATTTACAAAACTTGCAGGAAAATTCTTCTAAAATGCTCCAATTGCAACAAGACGAATACCTGAGACCACTTTATAATAAAATAGGAAAAACAGTAGAAGCTATTGTTATAGAAGATGGGTTTACACAGATTTTTGATGAAAACAATAGCATCATCTATATCGATCCTAAATTTGACATCACTCTCAAAACTTTGAAAAAAATGGGAATTGAGGTCAAAGACACTCCAGACGTAACTCCTGAATAAATTATAGATTTAAGAATAAAAGCAAAAAGCTCGAAATAGTATTTCGAGCTTTTTTTATATGAACCTTAATTATCTACTATAATTAGGAGCTTCTTTGGTAATGGTAACGCCATGTGGATGACTTTCCATGATACCAGAACTTGTAATTTGAACAAACTGAGCATTCTCTTTTAAAGCTGAAATATCTTTTGCTCCACAGTAGCCCATTCCAGCTCTTAACCCGCCAATAAACTGTACCATACTCTCCACCAATTCTCCTTTATAAGGAACACGGCCTACGATGCCTTCTGGGACTAGCTTCTTAATATCATCTTCAACATCTTGGAAGTATCTATCTTTAGAGCCTTTATGCATAGCTTCTACAGATCCCATTCCTCTATAAGATTTAAACTTTCTGCCCTCATAAATGATGGTTTCTCCAGGAGATTCTTTGGTTCCAGCTAGCAACGACCCAAGCATCACACAATCTGCACCTCCAGCAATAGCCTTTGGAATATCACCCGTATATCGAATTCCTCCATCGGCAATTACAGGAACACCAGATCCTTTTATAGCCTCAGAAACTTCCATAACCGCAGAGAGTTGAGGAGAACCTACTCCAGCAACTATTCGTGTGGTACAAATAGATCCTGGGCCAATTCCAACTTTCACTGCATCTGCGCCAGCCTCTACCAAATATCTTGCAGCCTCGGCTGTAGCTATATTTCCAACCACAACATCGAGGTTTGGAAATTCTTTTTTAATGAGTTTCAAAACATCCACCACCCCTTTCGTATGGCCGTGAGCCGTATCAATAACAACGGCATCTACGCCAGCTTTTACTAAGGCTGTTGCTCTTTCTACAATATCATTGGTCACTCCCAATGCTGCAGCAACTCTCAGCCTCCCGTACTGATCTTTATTTGCTGAAGGTTTTTGAGTTAATTTTGTTATATCTCTGAAGGTAATAAGACCTACGAGTTCGTTATCTTTATTGATAACTGGAAGTTTTTCAATTTTATGTTTTTGCAAAATGACTTCAGCTTCTTTAAGGGAAGTCCCTTCACTAACAGTGACTAAGTTTCCAGTGGTCATCACCTCTTTAATAGGTCTGTCGTTTTTTTGTTCGAAACGCAAATCACGATTGGTAACAATACCTATTAATTTTTTAGAATCATCTACAATAGGAATCCCCCCAATACTGTGCTCTCGCATGCTATCGTTAGCATCTTTCACAGTAGCGGTTATAGGGAGTGTAACAGGATCTATGATCATTCCACTTTCAGCACGCTTCACTCTTCTCACTTTAAGGGCTTGCTGCTCTATGGTCATGTTTTTATGAAGAACGCCAATCCCCCCTTCTCTTGCAATAGCAATAGCCATTCTAGATTCTGTTACCGTGTCCATGGCGGCAGAGACTATTGGAACGTTAAGTGATATATTTCTTGTGAATTTGCTTTCGATACTTACGGTCCTAGGTAGAATGTCTGAGTAAGCAGGAACTAAAAGAACATCGTCGTAGGTAAAGCCTAATCCTTTTACTTTTGAATGTGTCATTGCAATTAGATTTAATTGCGTGCAAATATAGTTTTTTTGAAATTAAGTTACTGACACTTTAAGGTTTAGTTTAGAGTGTCAAATGTAATATCCTTTATATGAGTTAAAATTAAGAACTAAATTATACCAAATTAAAACTTAACCGCTCAAGAAGATAGATTTACGTGGATAGTTGAAGTTTTGGAAGTTGGAGATCCCCTATTTAGAAATCTACTTAAACACGATTTAGCCTTCAACTAGCCCGTAAACTTATTTATCTTCAATTTTTTAATCTAAAATAGAATCAGTTATAATAATCTCATAACTGGTTAAACCAAATCCATAATCCCCTAATTCTTGACTTGTGATTGTCCAATCTTCATTATTAACTGGTGAAAAAGTTGAGAGTGGATCAGATAAGTTAGAAGCCTCATAAATTTTAATTTCTTCTAGGGAATCTTCAGGTACTGGATTTTGCCCAATTACACTATCTTCTAGAATTAGTAAAGAAATATCAGAAGATATAACTCTTGTGGTGTCAATTTCAGACCCTAATTCTTCAGATTTTTCGAAAATAAGTACCAAGTCTTTAGTTGTTTTGTTATTAATAAAATATTCTACGGAACCAACCTCATCAACAACTATTTGACCGTTATCATCATTATCACTACAACTTACTAATAATACTAATACTAAAATTATTAGTAAGTTCAAGATTTTATTTTTCATAATTATGAATTTATTACATCTTAAAGATGTGAGAATTTAGATATTTTTGCTTCAATTTCTGAGTAACGTTTTTTTTACACCCTGTTTTTACTGGCGTTCAGGCGGGTTTAATTTTAGTCATTCTTGCATCTAAATTAGCAATTTGTTTTTGAAGTTCGATTACTTTTCTCTTTCTTTTTTGGTCAAGATATTCGTAAACAGTAGGTGGATTGTATTGATGCTTTTTATAAAGCATATTCCAAAGTATGGTGGCTAATTTTCTTGCAGTGGCAGAAACAGCAACAGCTCTCCCTTTTCTGTAGGCAATTCTATTGAAGAAATTAGAAAGGTGGGTATCTTTTAGATTTCCAATTGAATTTGCTGCTTGTCTTAGGGCAATTTTAAGTCTATTACTACCTTTAGGTGTTCGACTGCTAAGAATTCTTCCTCCTGAGACTTTATTATTTGGTGCTAATCTAAGCCAGGATGTAAAGTGTTGTGCGTTTTGGAATTTTAAGATGCCATTTTCGCCAAGTTCACTCATTAAAGTTAGTACAGTGCCGTGACTAAAACCTTCTATAGCGTACAAATCAATTCCGTCAAAGTATTGATAAGAAATAAGGTTTAAATCTATATTTTTCGGCGTGTTTTTATTTATTCTTTTATGTACTTTCTTATCAATACAAAGGGATTTTTTCACATCATCTTGATTGATACATTGATCCAAAATCTTTTTTATTTCTATATCACATTCAAAGATTAATCTTTGTGCATCTTGATATTTTTGTAGTTCTTGTTTTAAAACAAATAAATAATCTTGACGGTTATTACTTTGTAGGGCTTTTGCTATTTCTTTTTCAGATTTTTTACAATTTCCGTGTCTCAGCTTTGCAAGTTCTTCACCGCTGGTTTGACCATTACATATTGCATTTATAATGCGTAAACCAGTGAGTCCCACAATATCTTTTACTACTACATCCAATCTAAGATTCATCAGTCTCATATTTTGAGCCATTCTTTTAGAGGCTTTTGAAGTTGTATCAATTAAATTACCACGATGCCTTACTAAGGTTCTTAGATGTTCTGTTTGTAAATCAGGCAAAAAACTTCCCCGTAAAAGTCCGAGGGTATGTAACTTTTGAATCCACATACAATCTAGTACATCTGTTTTCTTTCCTTGGATATTTTTGGTGAATTTTCCATTGGTTAGAATTACTTCTATAGCGGAATTTTGTAATTCAGTAAATAAATTTTGCCAATAGGAACCTGTAGATTCCATAGCCACAGTTTTCACGTCATTTTCAAGTAGCCACTTGAGTAATTCTTTCATATCCTCAGCGTAAACTCCAAACTCTCTTACATCTGAGAGGTCTTGATTAATTGCTACAAAATGTGAGCGACTGCCAATATCAATTCCAGCTGCATTAGGATTGATGATTTCCATTTCTAATTTTCTCTTTGCCATTATTTTTGGTTTTAGATGAATAAAAAACCCAAAGAGAATGTATATTGTAAACAAGAAAATATTCTGAACGAGATATCCATAAAGGATTCATCAGTGTAATTATCACAAGCCTTTGATAGGTCAATATCAAAGGCTTTTCACATTCCAACCAGAATTGCGCACGAGCTTTTAAGGCATCAATTTGAAATCGGTCTTGCAATGGGCTAGCCAGTAAGATACAAACGTTACCTTAAAGTAATTATTTTTTTTTTGGAAAAGAGGGGAATTGTTGACAACGTTTAAAATTTATAGTAGAGTGTAAAAAAGATACTAGCTTTTCAGTATATCAAAAAAAACATAATAGAGGAATATGGTACTTATATTTATCCTAAGTTAAACTTCGGATAACGGTCTTTAAGGTTTAGTTTATAGAAAGACTTATGATTACTTTTCCTTCTGCCCTTCCTGTAGCTAGGTATTCGTAAGCATCTATCCCATCTTCAAGAGAATAAATAAAATCTACAATGGGTTTTATGGCTCTATCTTCAACCATAGTTGCAATTTCCTTCAGTTGTCCTGCATTAGGTTGCATCCACGTTAGCCTGTAAACAGCGGACTTCTCATCAATTAACTTTGATAATTTTTCGGGTAGTGTATAATCGGTCATACCCATTTGCTTTGCTGTTTCCTCGTCTGGTGGACCTACTATTGTCGTTACTTTCCCACCTTCCTTTATGATTTGAAAAGCATCAAAAGTATAATCGTCTCCTAAAGTGTCGAAAACGATATCCAAATTAGTAGAGACTTCTTTATAATCCTCTGTTTTATAATCGATCACACGGTCGGCGCCCAAAGCTTTAACCCAATCTACATTTTTAGTACTCGTAGTCGTATACACAATAGCTCCTTTTGCCTTTGCATACTGAATGGCAAAACTACCTACACCACCAGAGCCAGCATGAATTAGGATCCTATCATTTTCCTTAAGACCAACACGCTCTAAAGCTTGGATTGCAGTAAGTCCAACCAATGGTAAACCAGCAGCTTTTTCAAAAGAGACATTATCTGGTTTTTTAGCAACCATGTCACTATTAACCACAACAAATTCGGCTACTGTCCCCATTTGTTCTTGTGGGACTCTAGAATAGACTTCATCTCCAATTTCAAAATTATTTACATCTGCCCCTTTTTCAACAACTACGCCACTCACGTCAAAACCGATTGTACAAGGTAAGTTTAAAGCAATCATATCTTTCAATTGACCCTCCACTATTTTGTAATCTATGGGGTTTAGCCCAGCGGCTTTAACTTCAATTAAAATATCATTCGCCTTTACGGCTGGTTTTTTAATTTCTTTGATAGATAAACTATCTTTAATTTCACCGTATTTTACTATTTGTAAGGCTTTCATATCTAATGCTTTTTATATTGATTTTTATTATCAGTAATTTAAGGATTATTTCTGTCATTCAGTTTATCTGAAAGAATATCGGCCCAATTGTTTAAACTATCTTTTAAAAACATAAGGTTTCCTAACTTAACCTTTTCTGCTCTCAGGGTATTGAACAGTTTATTTGGAGTTGGAATGGCATCTTCTTTCAGTTATTTTCCATTATCGGAAATTAAACATGGACTTTCTTTCATCGAATTTCGATCTTTGACGATCAATTTCATTTACCCCATTTGCTTTATAATGGGAATTAGGATAATGTTATTTAGAAGTAACCTTTCACCGGTTTGGTTTACTCATAAATTATCATTCTCACATAAAACCAGTAATACCAAATACTGTGGGTAGGTCAAGTTTAAATCTCCCAGAAATGGTTTACATGCTTTCGTTATTAAACGGTAAACCGAATATATAGGAAAGCAAACTTGATTATTTATTTTTTGGAATTTCTCCATGACTGCCATGCACCAGATGACCAAATTGCCCAGGCTATAAGAACAGGCTGAAAGAAAAGCCTTATCAATCGAGCTGTATCAGAATTTAAAGCTCCAAAAGCATCTTTTCCATCCAGATACTGGGCCACGTTACCAGGAAATATGAGTATAAAGAAAATAGCAAGTGCCCATCCAATTCTAGCGCGTTGATTTTTCCAGAGTAATAAAGTGAGACCTAAGCACATTTCAACAATACCTGAAAGGATTACCACTAGATCTTTGCTTAAGGGTAGCCAATCTGGCACCTGAGATTGAAATTCTATCCTATTAAAGGTGAGGTGACTGAACCCCGTATAGATCATGAGTAAAGCTAGTAGTATTCTAAATATGTTTTGGGTTAAACTCGTTTTGACTTCTTTTTTCATCGTTATTATTTTTATACCACATGTTTATACTGGAAAAAATACAACCCTATAAGATCTATATAAATCGGATAAGGATTTACATAGAATTCCTTTATTGCATATATTAGATCCTATCTTTAAAATAATTTTTTGCCTGTTTTAGCAATACTAACAAGGAACTACAGTGACGTCTATTTTTTGAATCTGGAGTGCTGCATTCAAGGATCTAAAGCTATTAATAAAATACAATTTACTTATTTATTATTAAGAAAGCTAAACTGATATTAGAGTTAATACGTCGATGGCATTTTACAAATCAATATTTTTCTAAGTAAATTATTAAGTTTTTTATGTCTTTAAGCTGCTCAAGCCTTATTTTGCTATCCGGAAATCTGACTTAGGTTGAAATGAAAAAATACAATCAAAATGATCATTAAAAAGAAAAACTTTATGGCTAAAACCATTTGATAACAAAATTTAAGAACAGATGCTCAACGAGTTGTATTATTTTAGCATCTGTTTTTTAATTCAATGCTATGAAAAAAGAAATACACGACAAATTTATGTTGAAAGCCATTAGTTGGGCAAAAAAAGGAAAGGCCACTAAGGGAGGAGGAGCTTTTGGCGCTGTTATCGTAAAAGAGGGTCACATCCTTGCCGAAGGTCATAACCAGGTAGGGTCTAAAACCGATTGTACCCAGCACGCTGAACTCGCTATGGTACAGGAGGCCTGTAAAAAGCTAAAATCAAAATCTCTAAAAGGTTGCGTGTTGTACACCAGTTGCGAACCCTGCCTAATGTGTCTAGGAACAACTAGATGGGCAGATCTTGATCAAGTTTTTTTCGGTGCTTCTGCAGAAGATGCCAAAGAAGCGGGATATATCTATAGTGATCTTTTTTACCAGTCAAATACAGAGAATCGTCATATAGAATTTAAATTAAAACAAATGCTGCGCGATAAAGCCGTCGCAGTCTGGAAATCGTAATTATGAGTGAAGAAAAAGAAAAACAAGAGAATG
Organism: Psychroflexus gondwanensis ACAM 44; assembly: GCF_000355905.1. Classification (GTDB taxonomy): domain Bacteria; phylum Bacteroidota; class Bacteroidia; order Flavobacteriales; family Flavobacteriaceae; genus Psychroflexus; species Psychroflexus gondwanensis. The sequence goes on along the minus strand of NZ_APLF01000009.1, from coordinate 285,515 downwards.
TAGACCAAGAGCTTGAGCAAGCTGATGACAGTGAAATTAGTCAGGCCAAAAGTCACGGGGAGATTTTAAAAGAACAAATTTGTGAAGGACAAGAGATCTATAAACGGAGTATAAGTAGCATTTTACTGAGTTCGTTTACCGCTGGTTTGGAGATTGGCTTCAGTTATCTGATGTTGTGCAGCATTTTTTATTTTTATTCAGACAGCTTACCCGAAGAAAGTTTGTTTAAAATACTTGCCTTTGTATATCCGCTCGGGTTTATACTAGTTGTTCTAGGACAATCTTTATTGTTTACTGAGCAAACATCGCTGCTCACGCTACCGGTATTAAACCAACAGCGGAGTCTATGGAGCCTTTTGCGTTTATGGGGTTTAGTTATTGCTGGTAATCTTATTGGTGGTTATATAATAGGTATTGTACTCCTCTGGATAGGGCCTAAACTAAGGATATTTGACCACGAAACGGTTATTGCAATAGGGACTCACGTCGCGAATTTTGACTGGAATGTTATTTTAGTAAGCGCCATACTTGCCGGATGGTTGATGGGATTACTCTCTTGGCTCATCACGTCCTCAAAAGATACCATAAGTCGTATTGTCATTATCTTTATTATAACCGCTACGATGGCGTTTACCGGTTTACACCATAGTATTATAGGTAATATTGAAGTATTTTCTGCATTTCTAGTAGGACCAGAAATCACTTTTACAGACTACCTAGTTGTACAATCTGTTGCGTTACTCGGCAATGCAATAGGGGGTGCATTCTTTGTGGCTTTACTTAAGTATAGAGCGTTTGTATTTAATGTTCCCGATTCAAAAACAGGGTATTAATACATCCTAAAGATAAAAAGTTAGTCTTATCTTGATATAATCATATACCAACAAGCGGTTAAGTTAACCCTGAAGGATATGGGCATTCATGGTGGTTTACCGACCAAAGCAATGCTTAATTATTGTAGGCGGTTTTTATTTCATTTTCAATATTATCCAAATATATTTTGTCCATTGGATTTGAATAAGTATCGTGCATTTTTTTACCTCCAACGTAGAGTTCTTTTGCTTTTTTCAAACAAGATTTGTATTCAGTTAATTTATCTAAACTCAAGAAAGCTAAAGCAGAATAATATTGATTTTCAGCCAATTCATTCGTATGGGATTGCTTCTTAAACATTTTAATGGCATTTTCAAATTCTCCAGTTTCTAAATAAAGCACTCCAAGATGCAAATAGTCATACTTTCCCACAAAGTTCTCATATTCGTTTAATTTGATTTGGTTTTCAATAATTGTTATCGCTTTTTCTTTTTGTCCAATTGCTTTATAGCATAAACCTTTTGCAATGTTTAGATGATATGTTCCGTTTTGAGATTGTCCAATATCATAATCCACTAAACTATCTAGTTTTTCAATATCTGCAATAGTGCCTTTATAATCTCGGAAAAATTGATAACGACACCAACCTCGGTATCCTAAATATTCTTTTGGGTTATATTCAACTGCTTTGTCTATAAGTTTTTTCCAAGTCACAAAATCGCCGCTTTTTAAATAAGCAATAGATTTTGCCCAATAAGCATAGTCAAATGTTGGGTCAATCTTCAATGATTCATCCAGAATAGTTTGATATTCTTTACTAAATTGGTAGTGACCATTAATTTCCATTGCTTTTTTACAGGCTTCATATTTTAAGGTGTCGCCATAATATTTAAAAGCCTCACAATTGGGTAGTGCGAGTACACTCGAAAAAGAAAACAACACTAGTATTAGATTTAATATCTTCATCAAGGTAAAATTTCAGTTAGTTGTCCGTTCGTAATTTTAAAAATAAGATACATATAGTAATCAACAGGAACTTCTCTTCTGTATAAAACTTTCCAATTTTCAATACTTTTTGTTATGTCCGCAAGTTGAGTAACAATTCTATTGTCAAATTTAATTTCTTGGTAGTTGTAGTCAGATTGAAAAATCCTAAATCGTCCAGCTTTTCCTTTGCAGTTTACAAAAAATCTTATTCTGATTAAGCCATTTTGTTCTTTGTCGGCCAGTGGTATGTATCTTGATTTAAATATGTTTAGAATTGCTGACTTTTCTCCACTATAAATTGGACCTTCTCCTAAATTGAAGTATTGAAGGATTTCATCATCTCCGTGACAAGCTTTAAAGTCCAGTTGATCAATCTTATCATTTTGTTCAATGTCTCCAACCCAACGTAAATAGTCCTGTTTTTCTGAGACTTTTTTCTCCGATTGACAACTCAATAAAATTGAAGCAAAAATTAAAATTACTATTAGTTTCTTCTGCTTTCTGTAGTTTTTCATAATGTTTGGTAACATTCGTATAAACCTTATTCAAATCTTCATTATGGGGTATAACTCTATTTAGGTGATGTTTTATTTTCATCTAAACTAATACTTTCATCCATATTACCCAATGGTCTTTTCCGTGGTTTTATTATGAATAGACAAAACTCGAGTGTATATTTCTTTGGTTTTAGTGAATTGATTCTGCTTTCTTTGCTATGGTAATGAAAGGCTAACCAGAACATAGCTAGACGCCTCGATGACTTGAATTTGTAGGCACTTAAGTCGGTAATGAGCTACACAATTAAAAGGTTTACTCTTCTAAACCTAAAAAACCATTCCCAAAAATCAACTCATCCCCATAGATCATCGACAAACAATAGGTTCAGTCAACCCCAAAGGATCGGGGCAATCATCTGGGGTTATCGAAAATAAAGCACAAGCTTTAACGTCCACATGAATGTTTAGTTATTGGCGATAGTTTCTATTTTTTCGGCAGATATAGTTTCATATTCCCAATTTCCAATTCGTCTAAATGCCCCATCTTATTTTCATCCTTCGTTATTAAGTGCATATGGACAAATGAGTCGTGATGTGTAAAAACTCCTTTATGTTCTGTAGAGAAAAATCCAACTATTTCAGACTCTTCTTCAGTCAAATTATAATTAACTTGTCCCTGATGTGCCTCGTCTGGTGAAGAGACCTTGGTTCCTTCTGGTAAGTTTTGAGAGTGAATAATAGCTGTTGAAACTTCTCCTTTTAATTTAAAAACAAATGGTCGCTTGCGTTTCGTCGTTTTTTCGTCAATAAATTTTTCCAAATCTTGGATTGATATAATATTTGATGGCAATTCAAATTCGTTCCATTCAGTTACATTGGCATATACAAAGAAAGGTGCAGATATGTCAAAACTTTTCTCAACTGTCATTGTAGAATCAGAAGTTACTTTCGATATGTAACTCTGTCCGTCATTGATTAGTAATTCGCCCGCCAAATAGCTAACAGGTCCAATTCCATAGAGTCCCTTCTTGTTCAAAATGCTGTCTAATTCAATTTTGCTCTCTAATTCACCTTTCCACATTACGCTTTTCAGTGCTCCAACAATTTTTATATCAGAATACTCTTCTGTTGAATTAGATTCTTTTTTAGTCGAGTTGCAACTTATTATTCCGATTGTTAGTAATACAAGTATTAATTTTCTCAATTTTATTCTGTTTTTGATTGGTTTTGTCAAAATGTTCGTTAAGTATTTAACGCGTAGCATCCCGAAGGGCGCTATAATTTCATATATAGTGTTGGTGGTCGCTTTAATTCTTTTTTTAGTTCTTCGGTTATGTTATTTTTTGATAACCCAAATTTTTCTAAGCTTTCCCAAAATTCTTTTTTAGAGTTTGATAGTTCAAATAGCTTTTCCTTTCCATAAATTCTATTTGTTTGTTCTCAAATTAAAGCACCAATCATATATGGAATTGAAGTTTCATTTTCTTAATTACCACTAACATCCGTATAAACCTTATTCAAATCGTCATTATAGGGTATAACTCTATTTAGGTGATTTTTTATTTTCATCTAAACTAATACTTTCATACCTATTATCCAATAGACTTTTCTACGGTTTTGTTATGAAAAGACAAAACTCGAGTATTTATTTTTTTGGTTTTAGTAAGTTGATGCTTCTTCCTTTTCTATGGTAATGAAAGCCTAGCCAGAACATAGCTAGACGTCTCGATGACTTGAATTTGTATGCCCTTAAGTTGGTGATCAGCTAAACAATTAAAAGGTTTACTCTTCTAAACCTAAAAAACTATTCCCAAAAATCAATTAACCCTCATAGATCATATACCAACAAGCAGTTAAGTTAACCCCTAAGGATCGAGGAATTCATGTTGAGTTATCGAAAATAAAGCACAAGCTCTACCTACCACACGAATGCTTAGTTACTAACGGCCGTATTTTTTCTTCATTTGTTCGTTAAAAACAATGACTAAGTTTTGGTTTAAAATTTTATTATGTCGGATTACAACATTCCATTCAGGAATCTTTTTTGCAATTCTAACCGCCTCTTTTATATAAATGTTTTCCGGGTCGTCAATAAGATTGCTTCCATCAATTAGAAAAGTGTTCTCCCAGTCAATATTTCTTAGTTTTCCATTTTTTCTAGGTTCAACGCTTACCCAAACTAGAAGATGTTTGTTACTCAAATCGGGTAGCTTACTCCATTCTACATTTCTGTAAATAAAGCTCAGATAGACGTTTGGATCAGAAGATGAAAATTTGGATTCTCTTAAGACTGAATTTTTATAATCTGTGGTTTTGATTAAAACTCCATTTTTGAATTCAAGAAGTTTTTCATTTGGATAAATTGAAGTGTTTTTGTGATGAGTTCCTCTGCAAACAATACAGGTTCCTCTGAAAGTAGTTAAAGAAGAATTTACCCAGTCGGCAAAAATTCGTTTTTCTGTAGTAGAGAAAACTTTGTTTAATCCGATACTAATTTCACTACTGTATAATGAACTTAAATCCGTCAAATAAAGGCTATCATTTTCAATAAACCATTCTGTTTTATAGTTTCTCCATAAATAACTTAAAATAACAGAATCCTTTGATTTTTCAACTCTATTAAGTCCAATTTGACTTGTAATGACTTGGTTTAATTGCTCCCAATCAGCCTTTAGTTCCAATGGGTTTGAGTAAAGATTCAAAGTGTCGGACTTCCAAATTAAGACATCTGTACTTTGCCCGTTTGCCATGGTTGCAAAAATTATCGTTATTATATAAATGAATTTTTTCATAAGCTTGCTTTAAACCCTATTCAACTCTCCTCTATAGAGTATAACTCTATTTAGACCTTGTTTTTCACATCAATTCTTTGCTGGCAAACATTTTATTCCGCCTTTAGCAATTCTAGAGTATAGTTCATTTGTGTATCTATATTTTTTATAAAATCTTCAAATGATTGTGTCACTTCTAAATCTGGTAATAGGCCTCTATTATAAGATTGATTGGATTTTTGCGGTACATCTTGTTCTAAATTTACTATTGAAAACCGTGTTACGATTTTTGATTTAGGCAATTTATATTCCATAGGAGTATGTCCATTGTGTCCGTAATATCCACCGATTGTTTCCTCACCTATCGTTATGGTATTTTCGTTTCCTGCAACCATGGAGGCAAATAAACTACCAGCTGATGCGACTGCTGGACTTATTAATAAGTAGATGTTACCTGTGAAGGCATTTTTTTTAGGTAACCTTATCGTGTGGTCATCGCTATTTTCATTTTGATAATAATTCTTATCTTTTTCTAATGGGAAATTATCTTGAAGTTGCCGATTGTATTTGCCCACAAGTAATGGTCTAATGAATTTAGGGATACCAATGTTATAATATTTGAGTAAGGGTATTTTTTTAAAACTAATCCAAGCTTGTTTGTTTTCTTGAAATTTTCTTTGCGTTAAGTATGAATAAGTAACAAGGTCATTTGGGTCATCACCACCACCATTTTGGCGAACATCTACAATCAAGTTTGCAATTTTGTTTTCTTTGATTTTGGTAAATACACTGTCTAAAAATTTAGCATATTCTTTATGTTCTTCTGATGATTCATTACCCATACTAAAAGAATGGATAGTAAGTAATCCACTTAATGAATCAATTTTTTGAAAGGAATATTTTTGATCATAATCTAGATCAGCATAGTAGATTTGATCAAAAGGTTTTGAATGCCTAGCTCTAAATCTTTCATAATATTTTGAATAACTCACGCTATTTATGATGATTTCTTCACTTTTATTAGCATTGTGTTTCTTATAATCAATTTTGAAATTAGTTTGTAAGCCATAATTTAATCTGAAATATTTCGAAAAATGTGTTCTTATTCCAAGTCTTTTTCCAGTAAGGTTTTGTCCGTCTGTTGTGTAATATTTATTGAGTTCAGATATTACCTCAGATATAGGAATATCATTAATTGAAATAATTTTAGCTCCTAAAGGTATTTCTCCATTTTTTGAATTAATCAACCATTCGCCTTGTATCCATTTAAGTGATAATGGGAAATAACCAGTTTTTTCTTTCCGTAAATTTTGCCGTTTCTTATTGGGTATGGATGTATCATTATGCAGGCTGCCTTCATAATCGGTTACTTCTGAAATTAAATTATAAAACTCTCTATATGTGGTTAGGTTTTTAATTTCGTTTTCTGCCCAATTATAAACACTATCGATTTGTTGTTTAGTTCTGTATTTATAAAGTCCAGAATTTACTTTTTGTCGAATTTCTTTAAAAACAGCTAAATCTTTTGACATTTTAGTCTTTGAAAAGGGCTCGTCAATAGATTGCCCAAATCCAATGGAGGAGGTGATCAGTAGAAGGAAAAAAAATAATGATTTTCTCATTAAGGTAGTTTTTTCTAATGTGGTATAACGTTTAATGTAAAATGCGTTTTAATGCATTTTTACATAGTGTTAGCGGTTTGTTGTTTTATTTTCCAAATAGTCTTGATAATAATCCTTTTTTCTTATTCTTAATGGACCAGACTAATTCAGTTGGATGTCTTTCAGTAAATTGATTAGGACCAAATTTCCCCCAAGCAAATCCATCTTTATTTTGTCCATTTCTTAAATCCGCTATTGTCCATTCTTCTCCTTCAAATTTTGCTAAAAACTCCTTGAACTCGGGATTTTCGTTTTCAAATTTGGGTTTGGGAATACACACCTTATTTTGATCCCAAACTGTCATTACAGTTTCGTCATGAATTTCATTTAAATGACACTTATCAGGACTGTTATATAATTCAAGTAAATGATGCAGGTATTCGTTTAGATTTTGAGAATGAACGACAAACACTGCTGGGTCATGACAGGCAAAAAATACTTTACCAAGATTTCCGTTTTTGTCCAAATCCAGTATCCAATGATTTCCAAATCCATCATGTCCGAGAGTCAAAGAATTAGCAGATAATTCCCAAAATCCGAATTCGCCAATTGAGTCGAAATAAATCCTTTCTGGGCCATAGCCATCCCAGCCCTTAGTCTCCTTAAGGATTTCAATTAGTTCGTTATCGATTTTATTGTTGGGAAATTGTTCTTTCAGATCTTCAATTTCAGAATCAGTTAAACCGTCTTGAAATTCGAGTTGGTAATCTTCTCCATCTTCATCAGTAAATGTAGACTCCTTAAGTTTCTTTATTATTTCAAGATTTGTCATTTCATCTGTTTAATAACCGCTAACATCCGTATAAACCCTATTCAACTCTCCACTATAGAGTATAACTCTATTTAGGCGGTATTTTATTATCAACTAAACTAACACTTTCATACATATTACCCAATGGTCTTCCCTAAGGTTTTAAAACTAAACCTTTACCCCCATCAATTCTCGGGATAAGCATAATTCATTCTTCAGAAAACAAAATAATGAAAAGCCCCGCGTGAGGGATTGAAGCGGTTACCCCGAACTAAAAAAGCAGTAGTCTTACCTGAGTAAGGCTACTGCTTTTGTGGAGGCGTAATAGCAAAAAGCCCGACCCCGTCCCGATTTTTATCGGAACGGGGTCACGCCCATCTACTTTTTAAAAAAATTACATATTTCTACGGTACTGTCCGCCGACTTCAAAAAGAGCTTCTGTGATTTGACCCAAAGAACAATACTTGGTCGCTTGCATCAATTCTTCGAAGATATTTTCATTTTTGATAGCTGCTTCTTGTATGCGTTTTAGGTTGTCTTGAGCTCTATCTTCATAAACCGTATGCAATTTGTTGAGTGTATCGATTTGGAACTCTTTCTCCGTCTCTGTCGCTCGAATCACTTCCCTTGGTTTTACCGTTGGCGATCCCTTGGAACTCAAGAACGTATTCACCCCAATAATTGGAAATTCGCCTGTGTGCTTAAGCATTTCGTAATGCAGACTCTCTTCTTGAATTTTACTTCGCTGGTACATCGTCTCCATCGCTCCCAAAACTCCGCCACGCTCCGTAAGACGATCGAATTCTAACAAGACCGCTTCTTCTACAAGATCTGTTAATTCTTCAATAATAAAAGAACCTTGGATAGGATTTTCGTTCTTCGCTAAGCCTAATTCTTTGTTGATGATTAACTGGATAGCCATTGCTCGACGTACAGATTCTTCTGTAGGTGTTGTAATCGCTTCATCATACGCATTGGTATGTAGAGAATTACAGTTGTCGTAAATGGCATATAGGGCTTGGAGAGTAGTTCTAATGTCGTTAAAATCTATTTCTTGGGCATGAAGCGAACGACCAGAGGTCTGGATATGATACTTCAACATTTGCGCCCGTGAATTCGCTCCATATTTGTCGCGCATAGCTTTGGACCAGATTCGTCTCGCGACCCTACCAATAACCGCGTATTCTGGGTCTATCCCGTTGGAGAAAAAGAAACTTAAATTGGGGCCAAACTTATTGATGTCCATTCCACGGCTTAAGTAGTATTCCACGTACGTGAATCCGTTAGAAAGCGTTAAAGCTAATTGCGTAATAGGGTTGGCACCGGCTTCAGCAATATGGTATCCAGAAATAGAAACCGAGTAGAAGTTTCTCACTTTATTTTCAATAAAATACTCCTGAACATCTCCCATGAGACGTATAGCAAACTCCGTTGAGAAAATACAGGTGTTCTGAGCTTGATCTTCCTTTAGAATATCGGCCTGTACAGTTCCTCGTACCACAGCAATAGTGTTCTGTTTAATCTTCTCATAAACATCTCTAGGCAAAACCATATCTCCAGTGACGCCAAGCAACATCAATCCAAGTCCGTTGTTTCCTTCTGGAAGCTCGCCTTGATAGGTTGGCCTTTCACTCCCATTTTTTTTATAGATGGCTTTTATCTTGGCTTGTACGTCTTTCTCTAGTCCGTGTTCTTGAATGTGTTTTTCACACTGCTGGTCGATTGCGGCATTCATAAAAAAGCCAAGCAACATTGGAGCAGGTCCGTTGATGGTCATGCTCACAGAGGTCATGGCATCTGCCAAATCGAAACCTGAGTATAATTTTTTAGCATCATCTAGGCAGCAAATAGAGACCCCCGCATTACCAATTTTACCGTAAATATCGGGTCTGTGGTTAGGGTCATTTCCATACAGGGTCACCGAATCAAAAGCTGTAGAAAGTCGTTTTGCAGGTAATCCCGCACTTACATAATGAAACCGTCGATTGGTTCTTTCTGGCCCACCTTCTCCGGCAAACATTCTGGTTGGATCCTCCCCCGTTCTTTTGAAAGGATATAATCCAGCCGTATAGGGGAATTCACCTGGAACATTTTCTTGTAATAGCCATTTTAGTAAATCACCCCAAGCTTTGTATTTTGGTAAAGCGACTTTGGGTATTTTAAGATGAGAGAGAGACTCGGTATGCGTATCGATTTTTATCTCTTTATCTCTGACTTTAAACGTATAGACCTCATTTGTATATTTCTGAACGACATTTTCCCAATCTAGAACCTTCTCCCAGTTGTATGGGTCAAGGTCCATCTTCACTCTATCAAATTCTTTTTTAAGCAATTCGACTAAGGTTTCGTTATCCTCTGTAAGCGTTTCTTTTAATTGCGCTTCATCTATTCCATTTTTATCAAGCTGAAGTTTGCTTTCTGTAACACTTTCTAAGGTTTTAAATATACCATAGAGTTTTTGAGCAACTTCTACCTGAGAGTTGGCCTTATCATCATAAGATCTGTTGCTTTCTGAAATTTCTGAAAGGTAACGCGTGCGCGCCGGTGGGATGACGAAAATTTTCTCTGACATCTCATCCGTGATCTGGTAATCACTTTTTAGAGTGGTAGACGTCTTTTCTGAAAGTTGATCCATAATTCTTTTGTAAAGAATATTCATTCCAGGATCATTAAATTGGGAGGCTATAGTTCCATAAACAGGAAGGGTTTCTGGTTTAGCATCCCATAAATTGTGGTTACGCTGATATTGTTTTTTGACATCGCGAAGTGCATCTTTTGCGCCACGCTTATCAAATTTATTGATCGCCACAAGATCTGCGAAATCTAACATGTCGATCTTCTCCAATTGTGTGGCGGCCCCAAATTCTGGCGTCATCACGTAAAGAGAAATATCGGAATGGTCTAGAATTTCAGTATCACTTTGACCGATCCCCGAAGTTTCTAAAATGATTAAGTCGTAGTTAGCCGCTTTTAGGACCTCAATCGCTTCTTGAACATATTTTGATAAAGCTAAATTAGATCGACGTGTTGCTAAAGAACGCATATACACTCGCGGAGAGTTAATAGCATTCATGCGAATTCTGTCTCCTAGCAATGCTCCGCCTGTTCTTCGTTTGGAAGGATCTACAGAGATAACTCCTATTTGCTTGTCTTCAAAATCGACCAAGAAGCGCCTGATCAATTCGTCTACCAATGAGGATTTACCAGAGCCTCCAGTTCCAGTGATTCCTAGAACAGGGACTTCATTTTTATGGGCTTCCTGTATCGGTGAGAATATTTTTTTAAATTCATCATGACGGTTCTCAGCTAAAGAAATCAATCTAGCGATAGTATTGACATCTTTTTGTTTAAGACGCTCTGCAGTTTTATCTGGTGCTTTTAATTTTGGAGTGGGAAAATCAGATTTTTCCACCAAATCGTTAATCATTCCCTGAAGTCCCATTTTACGTCCATCATCGGGAGAATAAATCCTAGTGATGCCGTGTTCCATTAATTCTTCAATTTCTTCTGTAAGGATGACTCCACCTCCACCGCCAAAAATCTTAATATGCGTTGCTCCCTTTTCCTGAAGCAAATCGTACATGTATTTGAAGTATTCATTGTGTCCGCCTTGGTAAGAGGTTAAAGCTATAGCATTAACGTCTTCTTGAATTGCCGTATTGACTACTTCTTCCACGCCTCTATCGTGTCCAAGGTGAATAACTTCAACTCCCGTGGATTGTATGATACGACGCATCACGTTGATAGCAGCATCGTGTCCATCGAACAAAGAGGCAGCAGTAACAATTCTGATTTGATTTTGAGGTGTATATGGTTTTTGTTGCTCCATTATGGTGTTGAATTATTATGAAAATTTGGACTGTAAAATTACGAAATATTCAACTCAACGCCTTTAAATTTCTAAAGGAATACAAAATAAAAAGAGTAAATTAGCTCACATACAGTTCTAAAAATTGAATTTCATGTTTTCATTTTACAAAAGCAACATTATGAGGCTTCATATTGGCCTTATCATTATTTTCATAACACAATCTTGCGCTGAACTTCAACAAATTTCTGAAGAGATATCGAACTCTGGAATTCTTACGGAAGAACAAATAGGAGACGGCTTAAAAGAAGCCTTAACTAAAGGTATCCGTGAAGAAGTAACAAAACTCACTCAAGAAGATGGCTTTTATTCAAACCCGATGGTCAAAATTGAATTACCTAGCGAATTGGAGACGGTTGAAAATATACTCCAAAAAGTGGGTTTGGAATCCTTAACAGAGCAAGGGATTCGTGCTTTAAATAAAACTGCTGAAGAGGCCGTAAAAGAAGCAACCCCACTATTTATAGCGGCGATTAAAGACCTCACCTTTGAGGAGTCAAAAGCCATTTTATTAGGCAGTCCGTCAGCTGCTACAGATTATCTAAAGTCTAAAACAGAAAATGAATTGTACCTTAAATTCCAGCCTGTGGTAGCAGCTAACTTCAAGAAAGTAGGAGCCGATCAAATATGGGAAACAACCATACAGCGATACAACCAAATACCCTTAACGAAGGAGGTCAATCCTGATTTAACCGATTATGTGACTTCACAAGCGTTGAAGGGAGTTTATAAAATGATTGAAATGGAAGAAATTGAAATTAGGAATAACATCAATGAAAGATCTTCCCTATTATTAAAAAGAGTATTTGCCCTCCAAGATTAAACCAATTTCAAAGACGCGTTTGGGTATTCGAGGCTTTTGATAAAGTCGATCACTTGAGTATTGAAGACTTTAGGCTGTTCAACATTGACTACATGTCCACAGTTCTTCAATATAAATAACTTGGCTTCCTTATGAGTTTCAGAAATCTTTTTCACCGCTGGTAAAAACAGATAGTCTTGTTCTCCCATCATGTAAAGAGAAGGAATATCGATCGGCTTTTGTCTAAAGAATTTTAGTAATGGATTGATTTCAGAAGTGAGCTTGAACCATCTAATGAATTCTTTTTGATAAAGTTTTTTAGCTTCATTCACAAAGAGATTTCTTGATTTTTTATGGTTTCTCCTCGGCATGATGATAAATGCAAATAATTTATAAAGAATCATGTAAGGGACAACTGACTTAAAGATGACTCCTACTTTGATTAAAAATCTAGATCTTACATTCATTTTCATAATGGCGCCTCCCATAATCATACTTGAGACTCGATTAGGATAATTCTCAGCTAAATTTCTTATCAAGATAGTCCCTAAGGAAATTCCTACAAAATGTGATTTCTCGATGTTATTTAAGTCCAAAACCTCAATAATATCATCTGTAATAGCATCAAAAGTATAATTTTCGTTAAGCGAATCTTGAAGCTTAGGTTTAGAGTTACCGTGACCCCTCAAATCCAGTAATAGGATATTAAAATGGACACGGAACGTTCTTAATTGCTTGAACCAAATTGAGGAACTTCCACCAGCACCATGAACAAAAGTGACCCATTGCGAGGAAGTGTCATGATGATATATAGAGTGGTTTATCAAGTTTTTTATTGCAAATATAATAAGTTTAGCCATGATAAGGCGAATAACCAAAAATCATGTTATAATTTTATAGTTTGTCTCTCAATTGTTTAAAATAGGGAAAGGCTTTAACAAGTCTCGAACCATACCAACTAAAGTATTCTCCATCTACAATTTCTATGTTATGATCTTCAACTGCTAATTCTGTTTTGTGGTCGTTTTTAAATGGAAATGGCTCCGAGGACAGCAAAATATAATCAACTTTTTTAAGAGCCTTAATATCAACTTCAGGATAACGCTGAAGGTGAGCATAAACATTTTCGAAGTTGTTTAGCTCCAACATATAATTGATAAATGTTGACGACCCAACAACCATCCACGGATTTCTCCAAATAAAGTAAGCGACTTTAAGTTTTGGTTTATCCTTTATGAAATTTTGAAAATCTAGAAATTGACTTTCAATAGCTTTTATCAGCTGTCGTCCTTTTTCCTCGACACCAAACAAAAGAGATATATCTGTGATTAAACCTTTTAAATCTTTCAGATCATTTATATCACTTACATAGACGTTGAGGTCAGTTGAGAGCAAGTCAATATCCTCCAAGGTATTTTCTTCTTTATTGGCTAGAATAAAATCAGGTTGTAAGATCTTGATCTTATCCAACTTTACATTTTTGGTACCACCAATAATTTCAACACTCTCTTTAATATCTTTAGGATGGACGCAAAACTTGGTCACCCCAACTAGTTTCGACCTTAGTCCTAAATCTACAAGTAATTCCGTTAAGCTTGGAACTAGACAAACTATACGTTGGGGAATAGTTTCAAAATGGAGTTCTCTACCTAGTTGATCTTTCATAACTCTAAACTAAAAAATACCAGCCGATATTTCAACTAGTATTTAGATTTTGAATAGAAATTTATAGTTTTATTGTGGACTCCAAGAGGCACAAAGCATTCCAGGTGCAGCCTTTTCGGGATGAGCACAAATTTCAGTTTCATATTTACTACAATCTGAACAACTCCTCTCATTTTTGAGAGCCGCTTTCATTTTAAACTGATCACAGGTATATTTTGAAGACACCATAACATTGTGTTGACTACAAAAGGTGTTTTCCACTAAATGCTTACAGTTTCCACAGTTACTCGCAAATCTAATAGCCATAATTCATTTTTTAGTTAAACATTTATTTCTAAATTAAGTATTTAACGTATCATTTCCTCAAAATGATTGAGAATATTCCTTTATAAATCATTAGACTGAATTAAAATAAAAAAACCTGTTCGATAAGAACAGGTTTTAAATTGCGATAATAATTGATTAAAATTATTTTACTTTGTCTACTACAGCTTTGAAAGCTTCAGGATTGTTCATAGCTAAATCAGCTAGAACTTTTCTGTTTAACTCTATGTTATGAGCTTTAACTTTTCCCATAAATTGAGAGTAAGATAATCCGTGCAATCTTGCTGCAGCATTAATTCTAATGATCCAAAGCGATCTGAAATTTCTCTTTTTGGTTTTACGGTCTCTGTAAGCATATAACATTGCTTTTTCGACTGCATTCTTGGCTATTGTCCAAACGTTTTTACGACGTCCGAAGTAACCTTTAGCTTGCTTCATTATTTTTTTACGTCTGGCTCTGGAAGCGACAGAATTTGTTGATCTTGGCATAATTTGCTGTTTTTTGTAGTAGGCAGTTTATAATAAACATTTTATGAGCCTAACTCCATGGATTAATAATAATAACCTGTTTGCTTATTTTAAGCGTAATTGAGTTTTGATGCTATGCACATCTGCTTTGTCTACTAAAGTAGAGTGGGTTAACTTCAATTTTCTCTTTTTTGACTTTTTGGTCAAAATGTGACTTTTGAATGCATGTTTGCGTTTTATTTTACCTGTACCGGTAATTTTAAAACGCTTTTTAGCACTCGATTTTGTTTTCATCTTTGGCATTTGGATCTGTATTTGGAATTATCGCAATTATTTTTTTGAAACAGGAGCAAGGATCATAATCATTCTTTTCCCTTCTAGTTTCGGCATTTGTTCAACTTTAGCTAGATCTTCTAAATCTTGAGCAAGTCTAAGTAATAAAATTTGTCCTTTATCTTTAAAAACGATGGAACGCCCTTTAAAAAAGACGAATGCTTTCAGTTTTGCTCCATCTTTAAGGAACTTCTCCGCATTTTTCTTTTTAAATTCATAATCGTGATCATCGGTGTTGGGGCCAAAACGAATCTCTTTCACAACAACTTGCGTTGTTTTTGCTTTAAGAGCTTTTTCGCGTTTCTTTTGTTCATACAAGAATTTCTTGTAGTCCATAACTTTACAAACAGGAGGATCTGCTTTAGGAGATATTTCAACTAAATCGAGTTCCTGCTCTTCCGCCATGGCGAGAGCCTCTTTTAATGAATAGATATCTACTTTTACATTCTCACCAACAAGACGAACCTTTGGGGCTCTTATTTTGTCGTTGATCTTATGAGGGTTCTCTTTGATCTGCCTCGGTGACTGTCTTGATTTTTTTCTACGTATTGCTATGGCTATATAATTTTTTAATTAAACTTCAAATTTATAGATCTCTTTATCTATTTGTGCATTTATAATTTCAGCGAAACTTGCAATGGACATTTGACCTAAGTCTTCACCTCCGTGTTTTCTTACAGAAACCGTTTCATTTTCAACCTCAGCTTCACCAACGATGAGCATATAAGGTATCTTATTCATTTCGGCCTCACGGATTTTCTTACCCATGGTTTCACCTCTGTTATCGAATGTGGCGCGAATTTCGTGTTTTTTAAGTAAACTTAAAACTTTTTTAGAATAATTTTCATATTTCTCACTGATTGATAGGATAGTAGCTTGTTCAGGCATTAACCATAACGGAAAGTTTCCTCCGGTGTGCTCGATTAAGATAGCTATAAAACGTTCTAGGCTCCCAAAAGGCGCTCTGTGAATCATTACAGGTCTGTGCATTTCGTTATCACTTCCCTTATATTCCAATTCAAAACGTTCCGGCAAATTATAGTCGACTTGTATAGTTCCCAATTGCCATTGTCTTCCTAAGGCATCTTTGACCATAAAGTCGAGCTTAGGTCCATAAAATGCAGCTTCACCAGTTACCACTTTATAGTTTAGCCCTTTCTCCTCTGCCGCATTTAATATGGCAGATTCGGCTTTTTTCCAGTTTTCATCGGAACCTATATATTTGGTAGGGTTTTCTGGATCTCTTAAAGAAACTTGAGCCGTGAAATTTTCGAAGCCCAAAGATCCAAATACATAAAGCACTAAATCTATAACTTTCTTAAATTCCTCATCCAGCTGTTCTGGTGTACAAAAAATATGAGCATCGTCTTGCGTGAACCCTCTTACCCGAGTAAGACCATGCAGTTCTCCACTTTGTTCATACCTATACACTGTTCCAAACTCGGCATATCTTTGTGGTAAATCTCTATAGCTCCAAGTTTGTGCATTAAAAATCTCACAATGGTGAGGGCAATTCATTGGCTTGAGAAGATATTCTTCTCCATCCTGAGGTGTTTTTATAGGCTGGAAACTATCTTCTCCATACTTCTGAAAATGACCAGAAGTCATATATAATTCTTTCTGTCCTATATGAGGAGAAACGACCTGTTGGTAGCCTGCATTTTCCTGAGCATCTTTTAGAAATTTCTCCAAACGATCTCTCAATGCAGCGCCTTTAGGCAACCATAAAGGAAGACCAAGTCCCACTTTTTGAGAAAATGCAAAAAGCTTTAATTCTTTCCCCAACTTTCTATGATCTCTTTTTTTAGCCTCTTCTAGAAGTTCTAGATATTCTTTAAGCTCTTTTTGTTTTGGAAATGAAATTCCATAAATCCGAGTCAGTTGAGCATTATTTTCATCGCCTCGCCAGTAAGCTCCTGCAATATTCATCAGTTTTACGGCTTTTATAAAGCCTGTATTTGGAATATGCCCACCTCTACATAAATCTGTAAAATCGTCGTGGTCACAAAAGGTAATCTCACCATCGGTGAGGTTTTCTATAAGCTCAACTTTATAAGGGTTGTTGTTTATTTTGTAATACTCTAAGGCTTCAGGTTTTGACACAGGATGCATGTGGAAGTCATGCTTACCTCTAGCGAGTTCGAGCATCTTCTTTTCAATTTCAGGAAAATCATTTTCAGAAATCGCTTGTCCATTAGGGTCTACATCGTAGTAAAATCCTTTTTCTATTGAAGGCCCAATTGTAAGATTTACACCTGGATATAATTTGGTGATAGCCTGAGCTAAAAGATGGGCTGTAGAATGCCAAAAAGCCTGCTTACCGTCATCATCGTTAAAGGTTAAAAGAACTAAATTACCATCCTCTTCAAGAGGCGTGATAGTTTCGACAACATCATCATTAAACTTAGCAGAAATGACGTTTCTGGCTAATCCAGCACTTATGCTAAAAGCAACATCCATAGGTGTTGACCCCTTATCAAACTGCTTTACGCTTCCGTCAGGTAAAGTAATATTTATCATCGTTCTTTTTAATTTCGAGCAAAGATACTTAGATAATCTTTCTTTGCAATATCAAATGGCTTTTGTTTGGTTGAATACAGAGCCTTATATCATTTGTCCTTCAATTATTTCATACTATCAGATTTTTCTTCAAACTTTAAATGTCAAATTGATAGAAAGTGTTTTTAAAAGAAAAAAACTGCCTAAAAACCTGAAATTTTGTCATTCTGAATTTATTTCAGAATCTCAATTCATTAAAACGTAGACCTTGAAACAAGTTCAAGGTGACAATAAAAGTCTTTTCAAACAGCTTCATTTGAAATTTAATCTGAAGTCTTGTCTTATATTATTTGCCCTCCAACTATTACATACTGTCAAATTCTTCTTCAGCCTTTAAATGTCAAATTGATAGAAAGTGTTTTTAAACATAAAAAACCACTTCCGTGGAAGTGGTTTTTGAAATTAAATCTGAATTCTTGTCTTATTTAATCATTTTGAAACTTCGCTCAACGAAATTCGTCAATTCTTCTCCTTTCAATAAATTCTGAGAAAGAAGTGCTAAATCTAAACTTTGCTTGATTAAAGCTTCTTTTTTAGAATCTTCTTTTGCTTTCAGAATTTTAGAGATCAATGGATTGTTGGTGTTTACCACCAAATTATACATCTCTGGCATATTTCCCATTCCAAACATTCCTCCGCCACCGGTTTGCTGCATTTCTTTCATTCGACGCATAAACTCGGGCTGGGTAATCACGACTGGAGCAGTATCAGAATCAAGCGCCTCCAATTGAACCGTGTAGCGTTCTTTAGGAACTACGGTTTCGAAACTAGTTTTAACCGTTTCTTTTTCTTCATCAGAAAGTTTAGACACTTGTTCGGTATCCTTTTTAATCAAATTCTCAACGTGATCGCTATCTACTCTCACAAAAGAAACTTTTTGCTCGTTTTCTTGTTCTATTTTTTGAATTAAATGAGACACAATTGGCGAGTCCAATAAGACAACTTTGTATCCTTTAGCCTCAGCTCTTTTAATGTAGCTGTGTTGGGCATCTTTATTGGAAGCATATAGAACCACTAGCTTATCCTCTTTATCCGTTTGCAGTTCTGAAATCTCATTTTTCAGCTCCTCAAAGGTGTAGAATTTGTCATCTGTAGTTGGATATAGAGCGAATTTCTGTGCTTTTTCAAAAAATTTATCTTCAGAAAGCATTCCGTATTCTATCACTACTTTAATGTCGTTCCATTTCTTTTCAAAATCTTCTCTATTATCATTGAATAGGGAATTCAGCTTATCGGCAACCTTTCTAGTGATGTAACTAGAAATCTTTTTCACAGCACCATCTGCTTGTAAATAAGATCTAGAAACATTTAAAGGAATGTCTGGCGAGTCGATAACGCCTTTCAACATCGTTAAGAATTCTGGCACTATGCCTTCGACATTGTCTGTTACATAAACCTGATTTTGATAGAGTTGGATTTTATCTTTTTGTATAGATAAGTCGTTTGTCAATTTTGGAAAATAAAGAATCCCTGTCAGGTTAAAAGGGTAATCCACATTTAAGTGAATATGAAATAAAGGCTCTTCAAATTGAGTAGGATACAATTCACTGTAAAAAGAATTGTAGTCTGCTTCTTCAAGTTCTGCAGGTTGCTTTGTCCAAGCTGGATTAGGATTGTTGATAATATTATCTACAGTCACTTTTTTTGGCTCATCTTCTTCTTTCGCATCCTCAGCCTTTGGAAGTTCTTTTTCCTTGGTTCCAAACTTAATGGGGATAGGCATAAACTTATTGTATTTCACAAGAAGTTCGGTGATTCTTTGGTCCTCTAGAAATTCTTTTTCATCATCATTGATGTGAAGAATAATTTCAGTACCCCGATCAGTTTTATCAGACTCTTCTAAGCTAAATTGTGTAGTCCCTTCACAAGTCCAATGAGCTGCTGGCTCATCTTTCCAAGATTTGGTTTTGATCTCCACTTTATTAGCCACCATAAAGGCAGAATAGAAGCCTAGACCGAAATGACCTATAATCCCAGTATCTTTCGAATCGGAATCTTTGTATTTTTCTAAAAATTCTTCAGCACCTGAGAAGGCAATTTCATTAATATATTTTTCAACTTCATCCTTAGTCATCCCAACACCTTCATCGATAATATGAAGTGTATTGTCTTCTTTATTGATTTTAATTTCGATTTTAGGATGTTTAGCTTCAATTTTAGCCTCACCAATTCTAATCAAGTGATTCAGCTTTAAAGTCGCATCAGTTGCATTGGAAATCAATTCCCTTAGGAATATTTCGTGATCGCTGTAAAGGAATTTTTTAATCAGTGGAAAAATGTTTTCTACTGAAACGTTAATATTACCGGTAGCCATATGTTTTATTTTTAATTTACTAAACAGTAGCAAACTAAATACCGCTAATGCTTTTGTGACAATCTGACATAAGACCAGTAGATTTAACAAAAGATTTCGTTTAAAGTTAAACCCTGAAGATTAAACAATAATTATATTTGTATATAAATTCAATATTATGGCAACTAAACCTAAGGCTGAAAAGAAATTATCTAAGATTGACATCATAACTTATTATATGGATCATGTCTTAGAGCATGAACATATTCCTAAATCGGTTTATAAATTTGCTAAGGATAACAAATTTGAAGAGAAAGATTTTTATAAATACTTCGGGAATTTTCAAGCCTTAAGGGAAGACATCTGGGAATCCTTTTTTGATAATGCCCATTCTTTGATGAATCAAAATGAAGAAGTTGCGAATTATGGAAGTAGAGAGAAAATGCTCGCCTTTTTCTTCACCTTTTTTGAAATTTTGACTGCCAACAGAAGTTACGTTCTTTATGTTCTTGAAGAAAATGAAGACCAGCTTAAAAACTTAAAACAATTAAAAGGCTTACGTAGAAATATCAAATCTTTTGCAAAAGAATTGATAGAAGATGACAATGATGGGAAGTCTTACAGCTTTCTAAAACGGAATGAATCCATTTATTCTGAAGCGGCATGGATTCAATTTCTATTTCTACTGAAATTCTGGAAAGATGATAAATCAGCAGATTTTGAAAAAACAGATGTCGCGATTGAGAAATCTGTCAACACCATTTTTGATGTATTTGATAATACCCCTCTTGAAAAGGTTTTCGATTTCGGAAAATTCCTTTATAAAGAAACAATGAAATAAGTAATGAAAACAATTGATAAAATACCTACAGGCAAATTTAGTCGTACTTCAAAACTGATTGGAACCGGAACAAAAGTCGGTGCTAACTACCTGAAGTATTATTCCAAAAAAGCCTTCAATCCTGAATTAACTAGAGATAGTTTAGATGAAGATAATGCGACCGATATCTACGATGGATTAAAGAACCTTAAGGGTAGTGCGCTTAAAGTAGCGCAAATGCTATCCATGGAAAAGAGTCTATTGCCGAGTGCGTATGTGGAAAAATTTAGTTTAGCTCAATTTAGTGTTCCACCGCTATCAGCACCTTTAGTTAGGAAAACATTCAAAAAATATAACGGTAAGTACCCAGAAGAAATCTTCGACAAATTCACCGCAGATTCTGTAAACGCTGCAAGTATTGGCCAAGTTCACCGAGCTGAAAAGGACGGAAATAAGTACGCCATCAAGATTCAATATCCAGGAGTAGCAGATAGCATTAGTTCTGACCTTGCGATGGTGAAACCTATAGCGACAAGGATGTTCAACTTAAAAGGTAAAGATTCTGAAAAATACTTTAAAGAGATTGAAGATAAACTCATAGAGGAAACAGATTACATCCTTGAGGTTGAACAGAGCAAACGTATTTCTGAAGCTTGCGCAGTAATTCCGGGATTGAAATTTCCTAAATATTACGAGAATTTATCGAGTGAGCGAATCATTACCATGGACTGGATGGATGGTAAACATTTAAGCGAATTTGTTAAGTTAGAATTTAGTGAAGAAACAGGAAATTCAATAGGACAAACCCTTTGGAACTTTTATATGTTCCAATTCCACAAACTCAAGGAAGTCCACGCCGATCCACATCCTGGAAATTTCTTAATCGATAAAGACCATAATTTAATCGCGATCGATTTTGGATGTATCAAAACGATACCACTTCAGTTTTATACGCCCTATTTTGAACTGGCAATACCTAAAAATATTAATGACCCTGATTTCTTTCTTGAAAAACTTAAAGAACTAGAAATCATAAGACCAGATGATTCTGAAAGAGAGATAGAGTATTTTTCATCTTTATTTCACGAAATGCTTAGCTTATTCACAAGTCCATTTCATCAAGATACTTTTGACTTTGGGGATGCAGAATTTTGGTCTAAGATTTCAGGATTAAGCGAAAAATATAGTAGTGATAAAGAATTAAGAAAAATGAATGGTAACAGGGGAAGTAAGCATTTCCTTTATATTAACCGGACGTTTTTTGGCCTTTATAATTTGCTTCATGATTTGAATGCGAAGGTTGATATTAATGATTACAAGAAATATATGTAATTCATTTGAAGATTATTGGTTAGGTTGGTTGGAAAACGCTCTTTGAAATTTAGTAAAAGAGCGTTTTCTTTTGGTCTTAATCTTAAGGAATACTCAATTATATGTATCTTGCATTGCTAAATATTTAATTTAAATGTACAAATCAAAAATAATAGGTTTAGGAAAGTTTGTCCCTGAACACATCGTCACCAATGAAGACTTGAGCAAGATTATGGATACCTCCGATGAATGGATTCAAGAACGAACGGGCATAAAAGAAAGACGACATATAAAAAAGGGAGACGGAAATTCTACTGCAATGATGGGCTTAAAAGCAGCTCAACAGGCCATAGATAGAGCAAAAATTGATAAAGATGATATAGAACTTATCGTTTTCGCTACGTTGAGCCCAGATTATTACTTTCCAGGCTGTGGTGTTCAGATTCAAAAAGAATTAGGTATAAAAACCTGTCCTGCATTGGATGTTAGAAATCAGTGTAGTGGTTTCATTTACGGGATTTCTGTAGCCGACCAATTTATAAAGACAGGCATGTATAAAAATGTGCTTGTGATTGGAAGTGAAAACCATAGTGGTGGACTGGACATGACCAATAGAAGTCGTCACGTGTCCGTCATATTTGGTGATGGTGCCGGTGCTGCTATTTTAAGCAGAAGTGATGATGAGTCAGGAATTTTATCTTCACACTTACACTCGGAAGGTGAGTATATTGACGAATTGTCTTTAAGAGGTCCGTCGACTGAGAAGTGGGTGCCAGAAATCATCGCCGAAAACCCGCAAGTAGATATTCCTTACTTTCCGAAAATGAACGGACAAGTTGTTTTCAAACATGCCGTCTCAAGATTTTCTGAAGTGATTCAAGAAGGTTTAGAGTTCAATAAATTAACCAAGGAGGATATCGATATGTTTATCCCTCATCAAGCGAATTTGAGGATTTCTCAATTTATTCAAAAGAAATTAGGATTAAAAGATGACCAAGTCCATAACAATATCCAAAAATATGGAAATACCACTGCAGCTTCTATCCCCATAGCACTTACAGAGGCTTGGGAAGAAGGTAAAATTAAAAAAGGAGACTTAGTGGTCTTGGCTGCTTTTGGAAGTGGTTTCACCTGGGGAAGTGTTATAATTCGTTGGTAGTTATAGTTCATACCCTCTAGAGCATAAAAAAAGCCTTGAAATGATTTCAAGGCTTTTTTTGTGGAGTTATAAGATTATGTATTAAGCATTCACTTGGCCTTTTTCTTCAGCTTCAGTTGTGCTTAAATCAATTCCTTTTTTCTGTACTGAATCGAACATTACAGGCGTTGCAATAAATACAGAAGAATAAGTACCTACAACCACACCTATAATAAGAGCAAACATAAATCCTCTTATGCTATCTCCACCAAAAATAAAAATAGCAATCAATACCACAAGTGTGGTTAAAGAGGTGTTGATTGTTCTACTTATCGTAGAACTTACCGCTAAGTTGATCAGTTTATCCATCTTCCAAGTTGGATGCTCATTGAAATACTCTCTAATTCTATCGAAAACAACTACGGTATCATTTAAAGAATAACCAATAACCGTTAGAATCGCTGCAATAAATGCTTGATCTATCTCTAGGCTAAATGGCAATACATTGTAAAGTAGTGAGAAAAGACCGAGAACTATAATGACATCATGAATAACGGCAGCTACAGCACCTAAGGAGAATTGCCATCTTCTAAATCTCAAAAGAATATATAAGAAGACAACGATAAGAGATCCTATAATGGCATAATAAGAGGCCGTCTTAATATCATCTGCGATGGTTGGCCCCACTTTTATAGAGGACATAATACCATACTCTTTCGCATCATTACCAGATTCACCAACCTTGAAGGCTTTTAATGTCATCCCTCCTGGCAGGTAATCTTTTAGATTATTAAATAAAATAGCCTGAATCTCGTCATCTATGACTGTTCCTTCCTCTTCGATTTTATAATTAGTTGTTATTTTTAACTGACTTGAAGAACCGTAAGTTTTAGCTTCGACACTTAGGAGATCTTGAACTAATTTTGTTTGGATTTCGGTAGGATTCACTGGTTGTTCGAATCTTACTGTATAACTTCTTCCTCCAACAAAATCCACACCTTCATTAAGGCCTTTAGTGGCTAAAGAACCTATACTGATAATGATTGCTACCGCGGAGATGATATAAGCAACTTTTCTTTTCTTCAAGAAGTTGATGTCAATATTCAAAAACCAATTCTTTGTCATACCTGTAGAGAATGGTAAAGATTTACCTTTTTTCCCTCCTCCAGCTATAAATAGTCGAGTTAAGAAAATTGCACAGAATAAAGAAGTGACGATACCAATTAATAAAGTAGTTGCAAAGCCTTTAATAGGACCTGTACCAAAGGTCAAAAGAATTAATCCCGTAAGACCTGTAGTGATATTGGCATCAAGTATAGACGATAGTGCATTTTTAAAACCATCGGTAATCGCTTCGGCTTGTGTTTTACCTTTTGCGAGTTCTTCTCTTATCCTTTCGAAGATAAGAACGTTTGCATCTACAGACATACCAATGGTAAGTACTATACCAGCAATACCGGGTAAGGTAAGAACAGCTCCAAGTCCAGACAAAACTCCGAAGATGAATAAAATGTTTATCACTAAAGCAATATCAGCATAAAGCCCAGCTTTTCCGTAATAGAAAATCATGTAAAGAAGAACAAAGATAAGCGCGATTCCAAAAGATAAAACTCCACTGTCAATAGCTTCTTGACCTAAAGACGGCCCTACTATCTCACTTTGCACAATATTTGCTGAAGCAGGAAGTTTACCAGCTCTTAGAACATTCGCTAAATCTTGCGCCTCTTCAATAGAAAATTCACCAGTAATTTCACTTCTACCTCCAGTAATAGCACCGCTAGAAACACCTGGTGCAGAATACACAATATTGTCTAAGACGATAGCAATTTGAGAACCTTGAGAAGACGCTTTACCTGTCATATCCTCCCAGATCTTGGCACCACGTCCATCCATTTGCATGCTCACTGCTACACGACCTACTTGGTCATAAGTTTGTTGAGCATCTGTAACTACGGCACCACTTAATTGTGGCTCGTTATTTCTATTGCCTTTCAGGGCGTATAATTCAATAATTTCTGAATCTTGTGGTGGTTTTCCCCAAACAAATTCAGCGTACTTTTTATCAGCAGGCAACTGAGATTTAACCTGAGGCATAGATAGGTAAGAATTCACCTTAGCAGTATCTTTTATAGCAAAATATGCTATAATAGGGCCTTGAGGTTGTCCAACAGTTTGGACCAAACTTAAAAGAGGATTAGATTTTGAAAAATCTTCAGTTTCTTCATCTTCAGAAGAAAGTAAACTTTCTAAATCATCAGTTTCAGTCTCTTCTTGTTCCTCATCTTCTACTTGAACATCTTCAGACTTTTCAGTCTCACTTTTAATATTTTCAGCAACGATAGCGTCTGCATTCACTAAGTAATCCGAAAATTCATTAGCTCTGTAAACATCCCAAAATTCAAGCTGAGCTGTACTTTGCAAAAGGTTTTGGATTCTGCTGATGTCTTTAGCCCCTGGAAGTTCAATTAATATTCTTCCAGAATCTCCAAGACGTTGAATGTTTGGTTGCGTAACCCCAAATTTGTCAATACGTTCTCTTAAGACCTCAAACGCTGAAGTTACGCTTTCATCAATTTTTCTATTGATGATGGGCTTCACACTGCTGTTTTCCATGTCAAAGCTTATCTCATCGGATAAAGCTTTAGTTCCAAAAACATCAGGAGAAGCTAAACTAGCTCCTTCTTTACTTTCGAAAGCCTGGTAAAACAATTCCAAGAAACTGTCCTGACTATTTTTCCTTGCTTCGCCAGCATCAGCTAGAGCTTGATTAAAAGCAGGATCTTTTGAATTGTTAGCTAAGCCTTTTAATAAGTCTTCAACCGATATTTGAAGTATAACATTGATACCACCCTTCAAATCCAAGCCTTTATTCAGCTCTTTACCTTTTGCAGTATTGTAGCTAATACCTGCAAAAATTGACTCATTCCCAATGGAGTCTAGATACTGTTCGGCAGCATTATTCCTTTCCTGTGTGAAGTTTTCTACACTTTCTGGTATTTCACTTTCTGCGAAAGCTTCTGCTTCTGTTTCAACGTTACTCGCTATAAAAGTAAATGACAATTGATAAATACTTACCAAAGCAAATAGTACAGCAAATAGTTTAATGAGTCCTTTATTCTGCATTCTTAAAATTATTAGTGTCTTATTATAAAATCAGGCAAATATAGGTTTTCGATATAGAAATGGCAATTTTTTTATTAAAGATAATTTTAACTTTTGAGTCATCTTTTTTAGTAGTCAAAACCCTGATGAAATATCGAAAAAAATCAAAAAACCCGACCTAAGTCGGGTTTAAAATTATATGAATCAGAAACTTACTCTAAAAGACCATTTGTCTTTTTCACAGCTTCTGCACTTTCTTTAAGTTTTGCTTTTTCAGCATCATTGAGATCTATCTCAACAATTTTTTCAATTCCATTTTTTCCAATGATCACTGGAACACCAATACAAAGATCTTTTAGACCATATTCTCCATCCAATAAAGTTGAACAAGGGAACATTTTCTTTTGATCACAAACTATAGATTGAACCAATGAGGAAACTGCAGCTCCTGGAGCATACCAAGCACTTGTACCAAGCAATTTCGTTAAGGTGGCACCTCCAACTTTAGTGTCTTCCGATACTTGATTCAAACGTTCTTCGGACAAAAATTCAGTTACTCTCACACTATTTCTAGTCGCTAAACGAGTTAACGGAAGCATTCCCGTATCGCTATGCCCTCCTATCACCATACCGTCAACATCAGATCCTGGGCAGTCTAATGCTTCACTCAATCTATATTTGAATCTTGCACTATCTAAAGCGCCTCCCATTCCAATAATTCTATTTTTTGGAAGTCCTAGTTCTTTATGAGCAAGATAAGTCATCGTGTCCATTGGATTACTTACGACTATAATTGTAACATTAGGAGAGTGCTTCACCAATTGTGTAGCCACATCTTTCACAATTCCAGCATTAATCCCAATGAGTTCCTCTCTAGTCATTCCTGGTTTTCTAGGAATTCCAGAGGTAATAACAGCCACTTGAGAATCTTTTGTTTTTGAATAATCTCCAGTGGTTCCTGTGATTTTAGTATCGAAATCATTGAGCGTTGCAGTTTGCATTAAGTCCATAGCTTTACCTTCTGCAAAGCCTTCTTTAATATCAAGCAGAACTACTTCTGAAGCAAAATCTTTTATGGCGATATACTCTGCACAACTAGCGCCTACTGCACCTGCACCTACTACTGTAATTTTCATCTTTAATTGTTTTTATATAATTAATAATTAAATTCCAAAATTTAGTCGATAGAACAAAAACTTAAAAAACCCAGATAAATAAGACTTTTCAAAGGTTTCATACAAATTCAATTAAGCATCGATATTGGCGTAAACTGCATTTTGCTCGATAAACTCTCTACGTGGTGGAACCTCATCTCCCATCAACATTGAAAAAATTCTATCCGCTTCAGCCATATCGTCAATAGTAACGCGTCTTAGAATTCTGTTTTCAGGATTCATAGTGGTATCCCAGAGTTGGATTGCATTCATCTCTCCAAGACCCTTGTAACGTTGAACGCTCACTGAGGTCTTGTATTCCTTTACAATTTCATTCCTTTCTTTTTCATTCCAAGCGTAACGCTTTTTACTGCCTTTTTTAATTAAATATAAAGGAGGAGTGGCGATATAGATGTGGCTAGCTTCTATAAGTTCTTTCATATATCTGAAAAAGAACGTCAGTATAAGTGTAGCAATGTGGCTACCATCCACATCGGCATCACACATTATAATGACTTTATGGTATCTTAATTTGGAAAGGTTCAGGGCTTTACTATCTTCTTCAGTACCTATAGTAACACCAAGAGCCGTATAAATATTCTTAATTTCTTCGTTTTCAAAAACACGATGCTGCATCGCTTTTTCGACATTCAAAATTTTACCTCTAAGTGGCAAAATAGCTTGAAATTTTCTGTCTCGTCCTTGCTTAGCCGTACCACCCGCAGAGTCACCCTCTACTAGAAATACTTCGCAAGCTTCAGGATCTTGTTCTGAACAGTCAGAAAGCTTACCAGGAAGCCCCCCTCCGCTCATAACGGTTTTACGCTGAACCATTTCACGTGCTTTTTTAGCAGCATGCCTTG
Source organism: Psychroflexus gondwanensis ACAM 44 (assembly GCF_000355905.1). GTDB lineage: Bacteria > Bacteroidota > Bacteroidia > Flavobacteriales > Flavobacteriaceae > Psychroflexus > Psychroflexus gondwanensis. The sequence continues at coordinate 257,335 of NZ_APLF01000009.1, read as the reverse complement.
CTTGAGCAGCAAGCATAACTTTTTGCACAATGGTTTTAGCATCGTTAGGGTTTTCTTCAAGGTAAATCTCTAGCATTTCAGTGACTGCTTGAGATACAGCTGAAGTCAATTCTCTATTTCCTAACTTAGTTTTTGTTTGTCCTTCAAATTGAGGATTAGCTACTTTTACTGAAACTATCGCCGTGAGACCCTCTCTAAAATCGTCTCCTGTGATTTCAAATTTCAACTTGTCTAGTAAACCAGAGTTGTCTGCATATTTCTTTAAAGTTGCAGTTAAACCTCTCCTAAATCCTGAAAGGTGAGTTCCTCCCTCGTGGGTATTGATATTATTAACATAAGAATGTAGATTCTCACTATAAGAGCTGTTATACACCATAGCAACTTCTACGGGAATATCATTTTTTTCACTCTCCATAGAAATCACATCAGTGATGATAGGCTCCCGGTTTTGATCTATAAACCTTATAAATTCTTTTAATCCTTCTTCAGAATAAAACTCATCGTGTCTATACTCGCCATCATCATTCGTTTGACGCTTATCGATTATAGATATTTTTATGCCTTTATTTAAGAAAGAAAGCTCTCTTAAACGCTTAGCAAGGGTTTCATATTTGAATTCAACTGACTCCTGAAAAATTTCATAATCTGGCTTAAAGGTGATCTCGGTTCCTTTAAGTTCGGTATCTCCCGTAGATTTTACAGGATAGATAGCTTTTCCTCTTTCATACTCTTGCTCCCAAACTCTACCGTCTTTAAACACTCTTGCGTGAAGTTTAATAGACAGTGCATTAACAACTGAAACTCCTACGCCATGAAGTCCACCTGAAACCTTATAAGAATCTTTATCAAACTTACCTCCTGCTCCAATTTTGGTCATAACTACTTCTAGAGCAGATACACCTTCTTTTTTATGTAAATCGATAGGAATACCACGACCATTATCTGAGGTAGTGACAGATCCGTCTTCATTGATGACCAAGTCAATCTTATCACAATAGCCTCCCATAGCTTCATCTATGGAATTATCAACGACTTCGTACACCAAGTGGTGAAGACCTCTTTCTCCAACATCTCCTATATACATAGATGGGCGCATTCTCACGTGCTCCATGCCTTCTAAAGCCTGAATACTATCAGCTGAATAATTGTGTTTTTTGACTTCTTCGCTCATAACTTTTTATTAGTTTAACAACAAACAAATATAGTGAATTGGATATGTTTTTTGATGATTTTAACCTACTTAAATCGATTTTATTGAAGTTAATTTCAATTACAGTATTTTGCTTTAGATTATTACGATATAAGCTTAGAATCCAATTTTAGTAAAATTATATATTACTTTAACACAAATTAAACTCATAAAGAGAATCCATAGATTTAATTTGATAAAAATTTAAAGAAATGAAATTACTCAATTTATGTTTTTCCTTTGTTCTCATTCTTACAACAGTATCCATATCTGCACAGGATTTTAAAGATCTAGATAAAAGTCCCATGGATGCTGTCATCACAAGGAATCAAGACAACTCCCCACTCGCTAGAATCATTTATAGCAGGCCAAAAAAGAAGAATCGTGTTATCTTTGGAGAATTAGTTCCTTATGGTAAAATATGGAGGACTGGAGCAAACGAAGCTACAGAAATCACATTCTATGAAGATGTCCTTTTTAACAGTGAAAAAGTAAAAGCTGGCACTTACGCCCTGTACACCATTCCTAATAAAGAAAACTGGGTGGTTATAATTAACAAAGCAATCAACACATGGGGAGCGTACAGTTATGACGACTCTTTAGATATATTAAGAACAAGTGTGGAGGCTAGAAATACAGCCGCCACCATCGAGGATTTCTCAGTTACTTTTAAACCTACCAAATATGGCTCCGACCTTTTGATGGGTTGGGATGATACTTTTGTGGAAATTCCAATTCAGAAATTATAGTTCAACCACAAACGAACGTAATTTAATCTTACACTACCTCCTCATTAGGAAATGAGGAGGTAGTGTTTTTAAAGGTTTATTTCATGGACTCTAGTATCTCCTTAATATCCTTTTCGGTCGTATCTGGATTGATAAAGCAAAACCTAGCACAGGTGATTTCACCATCTTTCCCAGTCCATTTGGTAGGAGTTACTAAGGCAAAACCACTATCGTGATTGGTATAGGTCCATTCTCTATAATCTTCAGCAGTCCAACCTAGTCTAGAAAATAAAACACAGGATAATCCAGGTTCTCGAACCAGTTCGACAAAAGGCAACTGTTCAATTTGTTTAGCGGCGTTATTTGCTAATTCAAGCCCTCTTTCTATTGCTACAGTATATCGGTCTGTCCCGTGCATCGCCAAAGAATACCATAAAGGCAACCCTCTAAGGCGTCTTGTCAATTGAATTTGATAATCTGATGGATTAAAACCCTGAGCTCCTTCGTCTTTAAAAATATCTAAGTAGGCTCCTTTTTGCGAATGGGCATTTCTGGCCAGATCCATGTCTTTATAAATAATCGCTCCACAATCGTAAGGAGAGAACATCCATTTATGAGGATCTATAGTCACACTATCTGCTTTTTCAATACCATTAAAAAGATGTCTTACCGAGGGAGCAGCCAAAGCTGCACCACCATAAGCAGCATCCACGTGGAACCATAAATGTTCTCGCTTGCACACTTCGGCAACACCACTCAAATCATCGATAATCCCAGCGTTTGTAGTTCCTCCTGTCGCTACCACAGCAAATAATCGTTTCCTGTCAAATGCAGACAGACCTTCAATTTCTTTTTCCAAACACTGCTGTGTGAGTTTATGTTCATCGTTATTATCTACAGTAAAAATATCGGCATCAATAACTTGCGCCATAGATTTTACTGAAGAGTGGGCTCCACTAGAAGTAATGATCAAGCCCTTCAAGGCTTTATTCTCATCTTCTAATGACCTCCAATACTCTCTTGCCGTAACTATAGCTGAAAGATTGGCAGCAGTTCCCCCACTGGTAAAAACTCCAAAAGTTCCTTCTGGCATTCCCGTAAGAGAGACCAACCACTCCATGGCTCGATTTTCGCAAAAGATACCACCACCGCCAGTCATCCAATAGGCGCCATGAATACTTGCAGCCGAGGTTACTAAATCAAATAACACTGCAGCACGTGTTGGAGCAGCAGGAACAAAAGCCAAATGTCTTGGATGGTCTACAGGCACTGCGGCTTTCACCAAAACATCTCTAAATAACTGAAACGCTTTCTCACCTCCAATACCTTCTTTGGTAACGGTGTCTCCAACAAGTTCTAAAAGCTCTTTTTCCTGTTTTGGCTTACCCAACTCAGGAGAAGTGTTCGATATTCTATTGATGGCATATTTCATGATGTCGAGAGTCATTTCGACAGTCTCCATATCTACAGCGTGCATGCTTTTCATAACTTAGTGTTTTTTATTGTAAATAGCTAACTCCAAACAGAGGAACTTCATTTGAAAAGGGTCCAGTTCTTCTATTAATTTAGGGATTAAGCGCTCTCCATAATCTATGTAGATTTCACTAAAATTTAGGGATCGCTCTTGAAGTGATTGCTTTGGAAATAACATCTGTTGTAATTCCAAAACACGTTCGTTCTCCGACTTTAATTTACGCTTTTGTGCTTTCAGCAAACGCTTCTCGAGATGATCTAGGCCATTTTTTTGCTTTTTCTCTTGTGCTGCTACAGCACCATAAAACGATTCATCTGTTTTTTTAGCCAACTCGTATAAATCTTCAAATTGCTTTTCTAGGGCTTGTTTCTGCTTACTAAAATCGATATCTATCTTTGAATTTTTTTTGGTATGCTGGGCTTCTAACTGATCCGGTGAAAGAAAGAGATCTTGAATTTTAGTCCCTAATTTATTCAGCTTACTAGAGGTTTTATCTGAATATAGCAGGACCGAATTTCTTAACACGAGAGAAGGAAAAGTCACCTGTTCCGCTTCAAAATAAGATTTTAATTCCAACCAATAAGCCAACTCACCTCCTCCACCTATGTATGCTAGATTTGGTAAAATCACTTCTTGGTAAAGCGGCCTTAAAGCTACGTTGGGCGAAAAGCGCTCTGGATGTTGATTGACCGAATCTAAAAGTTCTGTTTCTGTGAACTTTATATCGGTATCCAACACGTGGTAGTATTCATCTTTTTGGACTATTCTCGATCGTATTTTTTCATGCAAATAAAAAAGATTGATTTCTCTTGGATTCACTTGAAGGCCATACCCAAGTTTGGATAATTTATCGGATTGCTTCTCGATTTGACGAAAAGCAGTGTGATACACCAAATCATTTTTTATTTCCTTACTAAACTTGGACTTTAAGCGTGCATCATCAGCATCCAAAACAACCAACCCGTAGTCTCCAAATAATTCGTTAGCTAAAAACTGTGTAGCTTCAGCAAGGGTTTCATGCTCTAGATAGGCCACTTTAAACAGACCTTTTAGATATTCAGCATTATCACTTTTCCCAAATTCAGTTTCAATGGTTTTGCTAAGTTGGTCCAGACCCGCTGTAGATAAATGACCTACAGCACCTTCAGCATTGGTTTTCCACTCTAGCTTTTTGTGTTGATAATTAAAATAATTGATTTCTTCAAAATCATGGTCTTCTGTGGCCATCCAGTAGACAGGAACAAAATTGAAATCTGGATAGTTTTCCTTCAGCGATTTAGCTAAATTTAGTGTGGAAACTATTTTATAAAGAAAATAAAGCGGGCCTGTGAATAAATTAAGCTGGTGCCCAGTGGTTACTGTGAATGTAGAAGAATCATGAAGGGATTCAATGTGAAATTTGGTATCTTCTGATGTCGATAGGGATTGGTACTGTTCTTTGAGAACTTCAACTAAAACTTTTCGGTTGTCTTGGTTATAGCTCTTCTGCTTTTCAGAAATTTGATCTTTGAAACTTTCAATGGATGGGAAACGATTATAAAACGGCTTTAAATCTTGGCTTTGCTCGATATAATCTGAAATAAGATCACTAAAGAAACCTGTTGAACGAAAAGGTAAACAGTCGGCCATAAATTTAAGTTTGAATCCTCACAAATATAAATGAGGGATATGAAAAAGCTTTAAAAGTTAAGTTAATTCAAAATAGCTTCAACAGAAACAGGCTCTCCATACAAATCAAAATCAGCAGCTTCAGTCACTTTTATTTGAGTGAATTCTCCCGTTTTTAAGTAATGTGCTTTGGCATCAATAAGAACTTCATTATCCACATCAGGGGAATCATATTCCGTTCTTCCTACAAAATAGTTGCCTTCTTTTCGGTCAATCACACATTTGAAGGTCTTCCCAATTTTTTGCTGATTCAATTCCCAAGAAATTTGAGACTGAATCTCCATAATTTCATTGGCACGTTGCATTTTAACTTCCTCAGGCACATCATCCTCAAGGTTATAAGCATGTGTATTTTCTTCGTGAGAATAGGTAAAACAGCCTAGACGCTCAAAACGCATCTCTTGTACCCATTGTTTTAGCTCTTCAAAATCTTCTTCAGTTTCACCAGGATAACCTACGATAAGGGTCGTTCTGATAGCCATCTTAGGAACTTCTTTTCTAAACTTAATAAGCAAGTCTGTTGTTTTTTTATGGGTAGTTCCTCTTCGCATAGATTTCAGCAAGTGATCTGAAATGTGCTGTAACGGAATATCGATATAATTACAGACTTTCGGCTCTTCTCTTATAACGTCAAGGACGTCAACAGGAAAACCAGTTGGAAATGCGTAATGTAAACGGATCCATTCTATACCTTCTACTTTGACCAATTCCCTTAGCAATTCAGCTAAGTTTCTCTTTTTATATAAATCAAGCCCGTAATAAGTCAGATCTTGAGCAATCAATATTAATTCCTTAACTCCTTTCGCCGCTAGGCTTTTAGCTTCTTTCACGAGATCTTCGATCGGTGTAGATTTGTGGCCTCCTCGCATTAGAGGAATTGCACAAAATGAACATGGACGATCACAACCTTCAGCAATTTTTAGGAAAGCATAATTTTTTGGAGTCGTCGTTAGGCGCTCGCCAATAAGTTCGTGTTTGTAGTCTGCTCCTAAGGCTTTAAGTAGCGCTGGAAGTTCGGTTGTTCCAAAATATTGGTCTACGTTTGGTATTTCTTTTTGAAGGTCTGGCTTATAACGTTCTGACAAGCACCCTGTCACAAACACTTTTTTAACCTCACCCTTCTCTTTTTTCTGAACAAAATCAAGAATTGTATTAACAGATTCTTCTTTTGCATTATCAATAAAACCACAGGTATTTATCACTACTATATCGCCCTCAGTTTCGTGAGCAACCTCTTTACCATTGGCTTTAAGTTGTCCCATCAAAATTTCGGAATCGTAGATATTTTTACTACACCCTAGTGTTACTACATTGATTTTATTCTTCTTTATTGATTTTGTCCTCATCTGCTTCTTGAAAATTTGTTTGCAAAGATACAATCTCTTAGGTTGTAATATAATTTAACAGCCTTAAACCTATGATAAAAGCTTAAGACTATCTATTTTTTACAACAGCTTAGATTGTATTATGGATCCAAACGATTAAATCTTGTTCATAATAACGCATAGCAGAAATAATAACTATGCTGCCTAAAGCATAAATCCAATTGGTAGAGTTGGATTTCAAAAAATAGAACCCCAATAAGCCAAGAACGACCAAGGGAAGAGCTACTAATAAATTGGCCATCACCCAACCTCCTTGAAAAATAGCTGATAGCTTAAGAATTAAAAAAAAAGCGGAATAGATCACGATTATTTTAGTGATAATCAATTTATTCTTGTCCGATGAAAAAGGCCTTGGGTTTTGGTCTGTCATAATTATTTATTACTAAAAAAAGAATCTACAAATTCATACTTATTAAAGATCTGAAGGTCATCAATACCTTCACCAACACCTATGTACTTCACCGGGATTTTGAATTGATCACTAATTCCTATCACAACACCACCTTTGGCTGTGCCATCAAGTTTAGTAATCGCTAAGGCTGTGACCTCCGTAGCAGCGGTAAACTGTTTAGCTTGTTCAAAAGCATTTTGACCGGTAGAACCATCCAAAACCAAAAGAACTTCATCAGGAACATTGGGCGTAACTTTTTGCATGACCCGTTTAATTTTTGTGAGCTCATTCATCAAGTTCACTTTATTATGTAAACGACCAGCAGTATCCAAAATTACAACATCAGCATCTTGCTTTATGGCGCTCTGGACTGTATCGAAAGCTACGGATGCAGGATCACTTCCCATTTTTTGTTTTACGATAGGCACCCCTACACGATCCGCCCATATCTGTAGTTGTTCCACTGCAGCGGCTCTAAAGGTGTCCCCAGCTCCCAAGACTACTTTTTTACCCTTCATCTTGTATTGTTTCGCCAGTTTACCAATAGTGGTTGTTTTACCTACACCATTCACACCCACAACCATAATAACATAAGGTTTTTTACCTTCTGGCAATTCCAAACTCTCGAGTTCTCCATTTTCAGATTCACTCAATAGCCCAGCAATTTCTTCCCTTAAAATTAAATTAAGCTCGTCTGTACCTAGGTACTTATCTCTAGCTACTCTCGCCTCTATTCTTTCAATAATTTTAATGGTGGTTGAAACCCCTACATCACTAGAGACTAAAATTTCTTCTAAGTCATCAAGCACACTCTCGTCTACCTTGGATTTTCCAGCTACCGCTTTACCCAGCTTACCAAAGAAATCTGATTTAGATTTCTCGAGACCTTCATCTAATTTATCTTTTTTTTCTTTGGAAAATATTTTTTTGAAAAAACTCATTTCTATGTTATAATTCTATTTACCTCAACCTATAGTTGATTATGACCACAAAGATAGTTAAAAACAAAAAAGCCATTACATAAAATGCAACGGCTTCTCGTATAATAAAGTCTTAAATTTAATTGCTCTTTATGAAGTCATTGACTTCTTCTGGAGTCATAATTTTTTCTACATAAACATAAGCACCAGATTTTGGTGATTTTACCATTTTAATAGCTTTGGTAAGTCTTTTTGTTCCTGTCTGTATTGTACCAACCGATTTCTTTGCCATATCTTATTTAATTTCTTTGTGAACAGTCATTTTCTTCATTATAGGATTGAACTTTTTAAGCTCTAATCTATCTGGAGTATTTCTTTTGTTCTTTGTTGTAATATATCTTGATGTCCCTGGAAGGCCAGATTCTTTGTGCTCTGTACATTCCATAATTACTTGAACTCTATTCCCTTTCTTTGCCATAATATAAATGCTTTATAATCTCTATTTTGTCAAGAATCCTTTAGCACGTGCATCTTTCAAAACAGCGTGAATTCCTTTTTTATTGATGGTTTTCAAAATAGAAGTGGATACTTTTAAAGTTATCCATTTATCCTCACCTGGGATATAAAATCTTTTCTTAACCAAGTTGACGCTAAATTTACGTCTAGTTCTATTTAATGCTTTGGAAACATTATTTCCGGACATTGCTCTTTTTCCAGTAAGCTCACAAACTCTTGACATTATATATACTTTTATGTGTTATTAAAAACAGGATGCAAATTAACGACATTTTTCTCAATTAGAAAAAATAAATTTCAGAGTTTTTTAATTTTTTAAAATAGCTTCATAAATCAGCTCTAGCGCTTTATTCACTGCTTTTTGAGTCACTCTCTCTCGGTGTTTTCCAAATTGATATTCGTGAACTTCTGTTTTTTCTGGTGAAGCAATAGCAATAAACACCGTTCCAATCTCTGCATCACTATCTCCTTTAGAAGGACCCGCGTTTCCAGTTGTTGCAATAGCATAATCAGCTTTAAACATCGCTTTGGCTTTGTTGGCCATTGCTTCGGTAATTTCTAAACTCACTACGGAGTACTTAGAAATAAGATCCTTTGAAATATGTAGGACATCATTTTTGGCAGAGGTTGCATAGCTGACAATCGATCCTTTAAAATAAGCAGAAGCACCAGGTATTTCAGTAAATTTTGATGCTAATCGTCCTCCTGTACAACTTTCTGCTGTAATTAGTGACTGTCCACGATCCACAAAGGCTTGAGCGATGCGCTCTTCAAGAGTTTGCTCATCTTCATATCCTTTTATAATATCGCCTATAACTCTGTTTAGACGCTCAACAGCGGTATTTAAACCCTCTTTAAGCAGCTGCTCATCCTCTCCTCTGGCGCTCAATCTTAACCTTACTCGTCCTAAGCTTGGCAAGTATGCTAATTTTATAAATTTAGGCAACTGATTTTCCCAGTCTTCGATACGCTCTGCAATAGCACTTTCTCCTAGCCCATAGGTGAGAACCGTTTTATGAATGATATATGGTGTTCTAAATCGATCTTTAAGTCTAGGTATAACCTGCACGGCCAATATGGATTTCATTTCATAAGGAACTCCTGGCATAGAAATATAAACGACGCCCTTTTTTTCAAACCACATTCCTGGAGCAGTCCCGTATTCATTGTGTAAGGTGATAGCTTGAGAAGGAATCCAAGCCTGAGATTTATTGGCTTCCAAAATAGGCGTATTCACATATTTTTGAAAGATGTCCTCGACGTGTGCCAAAACCTTTTTATCTAAGACTAATTCGTCATTGAAATACTCACAAAACGTATGTTTAGTAATATCATCTTTCGTGGGGCCTAGACCTCCTGTTATAATAACAATATTTGAGCGTTTGGACGCTTCTTCAAAAGCTCTTAAAATATGGGACTTCTCATCCTGAATCGACGAAATTTGATACACCTCTACCCCTATTTTATTGAGCTGTTTGGCGATATAAGCTGAATTTGTATCTATAATTTGACCGATGAGAATTTCATCTCCTATAGTGATTATCTCTGCCTGCATAGTGTTATTTTACTTGTATTGAAAAGCATAATGTGTCTTCGATAAAACCCTCTAAATGATCTCCTTCTTCGACTCTTCCGACTCCAGCTGGAGTTCCTGTAAAAATAACATCTCCAATTTTAAGCGTAAAATATTCTGAAACATAAGCAATAAGCTCATCGATTTTCCAAAGCATTTCTGAAGTAGTTCCTGATTGAACTGCAGTTTTGTTTTTTTCTAATCTAAAATCAATGCTATTGAGATCTTGAAAACTGTCCTTAGGCAACCACCTCTCTCCTATAACTGCAGCCCCATCAAAACCCTTTGCCTTTTCCCAGGGTAACCCCTGCTCTTTTAATTGATTTTGAATATCTCTTGCTGTAAAATCTATACCCAAACCTATTTCGTCGTAATATTTATGAGCGAATTTCGTCTGAATATGCTTTCCTACTTTATTGATTTTCACCAGTATTTCAACTTCATGATGCACATCTTTTGTGAATGCAGGAATAATGAACGGATTATTTTTTAATAATACCGAAGAATCTGGCTTTAGAAAAACCACTGGATGTTCAGGCTTTTCGTTTTTTAGTTCAGAAATATGTTTGGCATAATTTCTACCAATACAAATTAGCTTCATAGTGAGAGGATATTATTTAGTAGCCAGTTTTCTCAATTTAATGGCTGTAAGTACTTTTTTGGTATAAAGTGGGAAATCCGAATTTTGAATCCAACCAAAATAGCCAGGTTCTTTCTCTAAGACATCTTCAACTTTTTTACCCTTAAATTTTCCAAACCCAAAAACCTCTTCATCATTTTTATTCATAACGAGAAACCCAGCGAGATCGGCGAATTTCTTATGTGCACTGTAGGTAGATAACCATTTGGTATCATTTTCTAAATCTGGATAACGATCGAGTTGAGATTTCAAAACCTCATAAGTAGCGTTGGTGTCTGCCTCTGCACTATGGGCGTCTGTGAGATCTTTATCACAATAGAATTTGTAAGCTGCTCCCAAGGTTCGCTTTTCCTTTTTATGAAAAATAGTTTGAACATCTACAGCATTTACTTTCTTAAGATCAAAATCAATTCCCGTTCTCAACATTTCTTCAGCTAATAACGGAATATCAAATCTATTGCTATTGTACCCCCCAAGATCACAACCTTTTATCATAGCGTTGATTTTCGGGGCGAGTTCACCAAACTTTGGCTCATTCGCCACATCTTCATCACTTATTCCATGAATTGCAGTGGTTTCTTTTGGAATAGGAATTCCTGGATTCACTTTCCAGGTATAACTCTCTTTATTGTTGTTTTCAAAAACTTTTAAGATCGAAATCTCAACAATTCTATCTTTTGAAATATTAGTCCCAGTAGTTTCTAAATCAAAAAAACAAATGGGCCGGGTTAATTTTAATTCCATGGTGAATCTTTTTTACAAAGTTATGATTTGAAATTAAGGAAATCTTCAAATCTTAAGAAATTGAGATGTTTTTATGAAAGGCCTCTGTTATAGACCTAAAAATTTCAAAAAAAAGCTTAAATTAGGTTTCTCTAAAAAAATCAAATGTCGTTGAAATTTGTATCCTACATGAGCGCCCAATCCAGAGTGATGTCCAGAAAAAGTATTGAAGATTTTTTATTTCAAGTAAGAGAGAAAAATAAACAATTAACGATCACTGGGGTATTGCTTCTTATTCAGGGGAAATTTGTACAATATATAGAAGGTCCTGCTCAAGAAATCGACAAAGTGTATGAATCCATCAGTAAGGACAAGAGACATAAAGACTTGATTCTTTTAGATTCTGGAGACTTGAGTGAACGCCAGTTTAAAGATTGGTCTATGGCCTATAAGGAGGTACAAGACAAACATATAAAAGAAATAGTAGGCCAAGAAAATTTAAATCTTGAAGATATATTTTTAGGAAATACGTCCACCAAAAATCATCCAGTGCTTAAGGTCCTCTATGACTTTGTAAAAACTCTTTCCAGCTAAAAAAAAGCCTTTAGGAAATTTCCTAAAGGCTTTTTCTTAAAATTTAAAATAAACTATTCTTTTCTTAAAATCACAGCTTCCGCTTTTTCGGTAATGGCTTTTGCGTTTAGGCCATATTTATCGAGAAGCATAAGCGGCTCTCCGCTTTCTCCAAAGGTATCGTTAGTCGCAACAAATTCTTGGGGCGCTGGGTGATTGAGAGTAAGTGTTCTAGCTACGCTTTCACCAAGACCTCCTAAAAAGTTATGCTCTTCTGCCGTCACTACACATTTTGTTTTTCGTATAGACTTTAAAATAGCAGTTTCATCTAAAGGCTTTATCGTGTGGATATTAATCACCTCAGCAGAAATTCCTTTCTCATCTAAGATTTTGGCGGCTTCTAAAGCTTCCCAAACCAAATGCCCCGTAGCAATAATAGTCACATCATTGCCTTCAGTTAAATGAACAGCTTTCCCAATTTCAAATTTTTGATCCTCTGGGGTGAAGTTAGCCACTTTAGGACGACCAAACCTCAAGTAAACCGGCCCTTCATATTCTGCAATCGCAAGAGTAGCCGCTTTGGTTTGATTATAATCACAGGTGTTTATCACAGTCATTCCCGGCAACATTTTCATCAAGCCCAAGTCTTCAAGGATTTGGTGAGTGGCACCATCTTCTCCTAAAGTTAAACCCGCATGGGAAGCACAAATTTTGACATTTTTACCAGAATAAGCTACCGATTGTCTAATCTGATCGTAGACTCTACCGGTAGAAAAATTGGCGAAAGTACCTGTAAATGGAATTTTGCCTCCTATAGTCATTCCAGCAGCAATACCAATCATATTGGCTTCTGCAATTCCTATTTGGAAAAAACGCTCTGGATGATTGTCCTTAAATTCATCCATTTTTAAAGATCCTGTTAGGTCTGCACAAAGAGCTACGACATCAGGATTGCTTTTGCCAAGTTCAGCTAAGCCAGCTCCAAATCCAGATCGAGTATCTATATTTCCTGTATTTTTATATATTTTCATGGTCTTTATAATCTAATGTGTAAAAATTAATGTTGTTCTAAACGACTCCTTAGTAATCACCAAGAGTTTCTGGGTTTTGAGAAAGTGCTTTTTCGAGTTGCTCATCATTAGGAGCTTTACCATGCCAAGCATGAGTTCCCATCATAAAGTCTACCCCATTTCCCATCTCAGTTTCCATCAGGATAACAACAGGTTGTTTTTTTCCAGTTAATCCTTTGGCCTCTTCTAGAGCTCCTTTTATGGCGGCGATATCGTTTCCTGCTTTTAATTCTATAACCTTCCAGTCGAAAGCTTCAAATTTCTTCTTAAGATTTCCAAGAGGCAGCACATCGTCTGTAGCCCCGTCAATCTGCTTTTTATTATAATCTATAGTCGCAATAAGGTTATCTACGCCTTTTGATCCCGCATAGAGTATCGCTTCCCAGTTCTGACCCTCTTGTAGTTCTCCATCACCATGAAGACTATAAATAAGATGAGAATCTTTATTCAGTTTTTTGGTCAGTGCTGCTCCTATGGCGACAGACATTCCCTGCCCTAGAGATCCAGAAGCAATTCTTATTCCCGGCAAACCTTCATGAGTTGTTGGGTGACCTTGTAATCTAGAATCAATTTTCCTAAAGGTTTTAAGCTCCTCTACAGGGAAAAATCCAGATCGAGATAAAACGCTATAGAAAACTGGAGAAATATGTCCATTGGATAAAAAGAATAAATCTTCGTTTTTTCCATCCATATCGAAGTTCTTGGAATATTCCATAACGTCTTGATAAAGGACAGAAAAGTATTCTGCACATCCAAGAGAACCCCCAGGATGACCAGAATTTACTTGATGGACTTGACGAAGAATATCTCTCCTTACTTGCGTGACAAAATCTTGTAAATGTTGTGTTGTTGACATGAGATAAATAAGAATTTTATAAGTTGCTCAAAAGTAAGGATTTATTATAAAACAGAGTCCCTCATATTCTGACTTCCTATTATCTGCATCTGTTGAAAATAGTTTTAATAGAGTTGAGTATCTTTGCAGGCTATTGAAATCTATATGACATTCGAATTACTAAGTAAAGACCCCAATTCCAAGGCTAGAGCTGGGAAACTAACCACAGACCATGGCGTTATTGAAACTCCCATATTTATGCCAGTTGGCACTATTGGCACTGTCAAGGGAGTTCACCAAAGAGAACTCAAAGAAGAAATTAATCCTGATATTATTTTAGGAAACACCTATCATCTTTATTTAAGACCAGGAACAGAAATCCTTAAGAAAGCTGGAGGACTTCATAAATTCATGAACTGGGATAGAAATATCCTTACCGATAGTGGCGGTTATCAAGTCTATTCCCTTTCAGCAAATAGAAAAATTAAAGAAATCGGGGTAAAGTTTAAATCTCATATTGATGGCTCAACCCACCTATTCACCCCCGAAAGTGCCGTAGATATTCAAAGGGAAATTGGTGCAGATATTATCATGGCTTTTGATGAATGCACACCTTATCCTTGCGATTATAAATATGCGCAAAGATCTATGCACATGACCCATAGATGGCTAGACCGCTGCATGACTCACATGAAGAGTACCTCACCACTTTATGGACACCAACAAACGCTTTTTCCCATCGTACAAGGAAGCACATATAAAGACCTAAGACAGCAGTCTGCAGAATACATTGCTAATGTTGGGGCAGAGGGCAACGCCATTGGAGGACTTTCGGTTGGTGAACCTGATGATGAAATGTATGCGATGACCGAAGTTGTAAATGCCATTTTACCTGAAGACAAGCCGCGCTACTTGATGGGGGTAGGAACCCCTTCTAATTTATTGGAAAATATAGCTTTAGGGGTGGATATGTTCGATTGTGTTATGCCTACCCGAAATGCCAGAAACGGAATGCTATTTACTTCCGAAGGTACCATTAACATCAAGAATAAAAAATGGGAAGATGATTTTTCACCTTTGGATCCAGCAGGTTACACTTGGGTAGATACAGAATATTCTAAAGCATATTTAAAACATCTTTTCTCCGTCAAAGAATTGTTAGGAAAGCAAATTGCTACCATACACAATTTGGGGTTTTATTTATGGTTAGTAAGAGAGGCTAGGCGACAAATCCAAGCGGGGACTTTTAGAACTTGGAAAGATATTATGGTTAAAAAATTATCGATAAGACTCTAATACTAGAACATTGAAAATTATAGATTGGTACATACTAAAACGCTACTTAACAACATTCGTTGCTTTGCTTTTGATGTTTATACCTATAGGTATCATCGTCAATCTTTCTGAAAAGATAGATGACATCAAAGAAAACGAGGTGCCCCTTGAAGAAGTTCTGGTGTTTTATGGCAACTTCACCATATACTTTGCTAACTTATTGTTCCCTATTTTCCTGTTCTTATCCATCATATGGTTTACCTCCAAATTAGCGAATAATACAGAAATCATTGCCATTTTAAGCTCTGGTATTTCATTTTCGAGGTTTTTAAGACCCTATCTTATCGGTGCTACTTTAGTTTGTGGCATTGCCCTTATGTTTACTATGTATTTGGTGCCCAATGCAAGTCAAGGGTTTAACGAATTTAAATATCAGTATTTCAAAAAAGGCAAACAATCGCAAGAGACACAAAATGTTTATCGGCAAGTCAATGATAACGAGTTTATTTTTGCTACCAACTTTCAACCCAGTACAGGTACCGCTAGAAACTTTACCCTAGAACATTTTGAAGGCCAAGAAATGACTTTTAAAATCTCAGCATCTCGATTAAAATTCAATGCTAAAGATTCCACTTATACTTTAAATAATTTTGAAAAGAGAATCATAAATGAGAGGGAAGATCTTATACGGAGACAGTCTTCTTTAGATACCATTTTACCTTTTGAATTTGGTGAATTAACTCCAGTTGAATATATCGCCGAAACTCTAGATTATGGCGAATTAAAAGACTTTATAGCAACTGAAAAGCGAAGAGGATCTGCCAATATTAGCAGTTATCAGATTGTAGCCTATAAGCGGTGGAGTGTTCCAGTCTCTGCCTTTATTCTCACCATCATTGCAGTCTCTGTATCGGCGATGAAAAGACGAGGAGGTATGGGCGCTAATCTAGCGATAGGAATTGTTATTGCTTTCGCCTATATCTTTTTGGATAAAGTTTTTGGAACTATTGCAGAAAAATCGACATTCTCTCCATTGATCGCGGTTTGGTTCTCCAATATTTTGTTTGGTGTTTTGGCTATTTATTTACTTATCAAAGCGAAACGCTAATCTCAAATTTATCATTTAAACAGACATATCTTTTATATATTTGCGAACTGACTTTTAAAGAAACACACTGTATTCATGGAATATTTAGATTTTGAATTACCGATTAAAGCCCTTCAAGAGCAATTCGAAAAGGCCTGCGAAATAGGTGAAGATAGTGAGGTAGACGTCACAGATACTTGCAAGCAGATCAAGCTTAAACTAGATAATAAAAAGAAAGAAATCTATTCCAACCTCAATGCTTGGCAAAGAGTTCAATTATCTAGGCATCCTAATAGACCCTACACCTTGGATTACATCAACGCTATTTGTGGTTCTACCTTTATGGAGCTGCACGGCGATAGAAACTTTGGCGACGATAAAGCTATGATTGGCGGACTTGGTAAAATCAATGAACAAAGTTTTATGTTTATTGGTCAACAAAAGGGTTACAACACAAAAACCCGCCAGTACCGAAACTTTGGAATGGCCAATCCAGAAGGGTATCGAAAGGCCTTACGCCTGATGAAAAAAGCAGAAAAGTTCAATTTACCAATTGTCTGTTTTGTAGATACTCCTGGAGCATTCCCCGGGCTTGAAGCAGAAGAACGAGGACAAGGTGAAGCTATTGCCAGAAACATCATGGAAATGAGCCAACTTAAGGTTCCTGTTATCGTCATCATCATTGGAGAAGGCGCTAGTGGCGGAGCTTTAGGAATAGCTGTTGGAGACACTGTGATGATGCTAGAAAACACTTGGTATTCTGTAATTTCTCCAGAATCTTGTTCTTCTATCTTATGGAGAAGCTGGGAACATAAGCAAACAGCCGCAGAAGCGTTGAAGCTTACAGCGACCGATATGAAAAAATTGAAGATTATCGATAAAATTATTAAAGAACCTCTTGGAGGTGCACATAGTAATAGAGAGAAAACTTTCGAAATTGTCACGAAATCTATTCTGGCAGAATTGGAAGAATTGAAAAAGTTATCCCCAGAAGAATTAGTGCAGAAACGGATGCAAAAATTTGTTGATATAGGTGTTTACCATGAGTAAATCCTAACATAGCTCAATTTATACCAAAATCCAGATACTATTTATCTGGATTTTTTTAGTTATCCACATAAATTTTTAGTTATCAACAGGTTGCTGTGGAAAAAGTTGAGTGTTAAGCTGATACTTTTTACACGTTCTTCGTAACCTTTTATTTACATTCGTATTATGGAAAACGCAACCCAATCTTCATTCAAGGATTCTCCAAAAGGAGATGTTATCAGTTTACAAAAAGGTAAAATACCTCCACAAGCTACTGACCTTGAGGAGGTTATACTTGGAGCGATGATGATTGATAAAAAAGGGGTTGATGAAGTAATAGATATCTTACATCCCGACGTTTTCTACAAGGAAGCCCATAAAAATATTTATGAAGCCATTATACTCTTGTTCGAGAAAGGAGACCCGATTGACTTATTAACGGTTTCCACAGAATTAAAAAAACAAAAAAAGCTACAAGCCTCAGGTGGTGAATATTACCTCATCCAACTCACTCAAAAGGTATCTTCATCGGCGCATATTGAGTATCATTCTAGAATTGTTCTGCAAAAGTACATTCAAAGATGCCTGATTAAGATTTCTAATGAAATTATAGAAGAATCTTACGATGAAGGCACCGATGTTTTTGATCTTTTGGATCATGCAGAATCCAAATTGTATGAGGTCACCCAAGGAAACATCAAGCGATCTTCGGAGACTGCTCAAAACTTGGTCATGCAGGCCAAAAAACGAATAGAAGAAATCTCCAATAAAGAGGGATTGAGTGGTGTGCCTTCAGGATTTACAGATTTAGACAAGTTAACTTCAGGATGGCAACCTAGTGATCTTGTGATTATTGCTGCTCGTCCTGGTATGGGTAAAACGGCACTTACACTTACCATGGCAAGAAATATTGCCGTTGGCCAAAATATCCCCGTAGCCTTCTTTTCTTTAGAGATGTCTTCCGTTCAGTTAATTACACGTCTTATTTCTTCTGAAACTGGATTGAGTTCAGAAAAGCTTAGAACCGGAAATCTAGAGCCTCACGAATGGGAACAATTGAATGTAAAAGTAAAATCGCTAGAACAAGCTCCTCTCTTTATCGATGACACCCCCTCTTTATCTATTTTTGACTTGAGAGCAAAAGCACGACGACTTTCTTCTCAACATGGTATCAAATTGATAGTAGTGGATTACTTGCAGTTGATGACTGGTGGCGGATCTCAAAAAGGAGGAAATCGTGAACAAGAAATTTCTAGCATCTCCAGAAACTTAAAAGCCCTAGCAAAAGAATTAAGCATTCCTGTTTTGGCATTATCTCAACTCTCTAGAGCTGTAGAAACAAGAGGTGGCAGTAAGCGACCATTGCTAAGTGACCTTAGAGAATCTGGAGCTATCGAACAAGATGCCGATATTGTCTCTTTTATTTATCGTCCTGAATATTATGATATTGACGAGTGGGATGATGACGATCAATCTCCTACCAAAGGTCAAGCTGAATTTATTATTGCAAAACACAGGAATGGTGGCTTGGACAATATTCGTTTGAAATTTATCGGTCAGCTCGGTAAATTTGAAAACTTAGATAATTTTGATTCTCCTTTTGAAATCAATTCTAGCATGAATGCAGCGAAATCGGAAACCCCTTCTTTCCCAAATGCTGAAGATGTCTTTGGTACACCGTCACCAGGTCAAAATATGGATAGCAACGACGATGAAGTCCCTTTTTAAAACTACTCACCTATGAAGAGTTTGCTTTTTAGTCTAGTATTTCTGATGAGCTTTACGGGGTATTCCAAGTTCATCCTAATTCCTATGGATTTTGAAACCCAAGACAATCACCTAAAAGCTTACGGCATTTCGTATTGGTTGTTGGAAAAAGAGCAAAAAATACAATGGCTACTTAACTATAGAGGCGGTTCTTTTTTATCTCCTTATTCTGAAGATTTAGAACGCGAATGCACCATTAGAGGCGTATCTTTTGAAATTAAGTCCGATGCTGAGACAAAAAAAATTTTAGAAACCATCAACAGTCCTTCTCAAAACATGGAAGCGGTTCTTCTCGAAAAAGCACCAAAAATCGCAGTCTATTCTCCACAAGGTAATGTGCCATGGGATGATGCTGTGACTATGGTTCTGGAATTTGCAGAAATCCCCTACGAAACCATCTACGATGA
This sequence comes from Psychroflexus gondwanensis ACAM 44, assembly GCF_000355905.1. Lineage (GTDB taxonomy): Bacteria > Bacteroidota > Bacteroidia > Flavobacteriales > Flavobacteriaceae > Psychroflexus > Psychroflexus gondwanensis. The sequence continues at coordinate 238,085 of NZ_APLF01000009.1, read as the reverse complement.
AGGTGTTTTGAATGATGAATTGCTATTGTACGATTGGCTCCACCTCCACCACGAAGACTTTACGGGCCAATACGGGAAATTCTATAGGGCTTACCGCTCTGCTCCTTGGTATATTCAGGAGAAAAAAGATGCTGAAGCTTTAGCAGAGTCGCTAGGGTATACTAAAGTGTCTGAAGCCAAATTAGCTGTTGCCAAAAAGATCAATGCGTATGTGATTGGTGGAGGCTTTATGTTCGCCATGTGCAGTGCGACCGATTCTTTTGATATTGCTCTTTCTGCTGAAGGCACCGATATCTGCGAGCCTATGTTTGACGGCGATCCTTCAGATTCTGGTTACCAAAATAAAATTGACTATTCTAAAACTATGGCTTTCACCGATTATATCCTAGAAAAGGATCCTATGGTTTATGAATACTCGTCCATAGATATGACCAGTACCAGAAATATCCCGAAGGCTAAAGATTATTTCACTTTAATGGATTATTCAGCAAAATGGGATCCCATTCCTACAATGCTCTGTCAAAATCATACTGCAGTGGTAAAAGGTTTTATGGGGCAAACCACAGCCTTTAAGCCTAATCATATTAAATCTAATGTTCTTGTAATGGGTAAAAATAAGCTCAATGACGAAGCAAGATACATTCACGGCATAAAGGGAAAAGGTTTTTTCACCTTTTACGGTGGACACGATCCAGAGGATTATCAACACAGAGTAGGCGATCCAAGAACAGAATTGGAATTACATCCCAAGTCACCTGGCTATAGACTTATACTCAATAATATTTTGTTTCCTGCTGCTGAAAAGAAAAAGCAGAAAACCTAGGAGACTTTATTCAAAGATTTTTTTCTTACGCAGCTCAAAATTCTGACCTAAATAAACTTTTCTAACCATTTCATCGTTAGCCAATTCTTCAGGCTCACCATGCTTTAGAATTCCACCCTCAAACATGAGGTAAGTTCTATCTGTAATCGCCAATGTTTCCTGAACATTGTGATCTGTAATTAAGATACCAATGTTTTTATTTTTAAGCTGGGCAACAATTTTTTGAATATCCTCCACGGCTACAGGATCTACACCAGCAAAAGGTTCATCTAGGAGAATAAATTTAGGGTCTGTGGCTAAAGCCCTGGCAATCTCGGTCCGACGTCTTTCTCCACCAGACAAAAGGTCACCCCTATTTGTTCGAATATGATTCAAACCAAATTCACTAATAAGAGATTCCATTTTTTCTTCTCTTTCTTTCTTATTAAGGTCTGTGAGCTCCAAGACACTCATGATATTATCTTCAATACTCAATTTCCTAAATATTGACGCCTCTTGAGCAAGATAACCAATACCATTTTGAGCCCTCTTATACATTGGAAATTTCGTGATGTTCGTCTTATCAAGGTAGATATGACCCGCATTGGGTTTTATCAAACCCACGATCATATAAAAAGAGGTCGTCTTTCCTGCACCGTTAGGACCCAGAAGTCCAACGATTTCTCCCTGAGTGACTTCAACACTTATACCTTTAACGACCTTAACGCCTTTGTAGGCTTTAATTAAGTTTTCAGCTCTTAATGTGGAACGGTTTGGATTCATGACTGTATATTTTTAGAAGATTTTACACCAAACATAATCATCTCAACTACACCAATTAAAATAATCGAGTAGGCTAATAGCTCAATACTTTCTTCAGAAGCATCTTTAACCGGTCGCATAAAATCTCTTAAAGCAATAACCTTTTCTCCATTCTCTTCAATAACATACTTGTCATGGGTATCCCTTAACAAGTCTATCCATATCAGTTTACGCCCATAGAGTCTTGAAAAAACATGAAGGATAATAAGTCCTGAAAAGAAAAAGGCAAACCCATAGGTTTTTGATATTGCTACAAATTCAAGAATGAATTTTTTCCAATTTCTGATGACCATAACGACAATCAACACTAGAATGATGAGGGCTAGAACCTGCCAAGCTTTATCAAATAACTGTGTATTTAGCCAAAAATCAAATTCTCTAACGAAATGAACCCCAAGAAACCCTGCCAATGTCAAGTTAAAGATTTTAAAGTCTTTAGCCTTCGAGCTAAACACAATTAAAAGAATGGAGCTCACAAAAAGCAAAATTTCTTGTGTGATTTCAATAAGAGAATCTTCTTTCACTTCACCTTCAGCAAAGTCAAATTGAATGACTAAAGCCATAATAAACATGAGGCCTGCATATGCAAAAAGTCTAACTATGGTTGGTAATAGTGGTTTCATACCCAAAAATTAGTTGTTTTATTCTGTTTTTCCAAACTTCTGTTCTAAAGCTTCCCAATATTCAAAAGCCCTTCTTAGGTGAGGAATAACTATCGTCCCCCCTACCAAAATACCAATACTTAGAGCCTCAACAACTTGAGCTCTTTTCAGGCCTTCTTTATAAGAGGACTCTAGGTGATATTTCACACAATCATCACATCTCAAGACCAGAGAAGAAACTAGACCTAATAATTCTTTGGTCTTTACGTCCAAAGCTCCTTCTGTAAAGGAATTGGTATCTAAGTTAAAAATTCGTTTAAGAACTTTATTGTTTTCATCTAAAATCTTTCCATTCATTTTGGCTCTATACGCCTCAAATTCATCTACTAAATCCATCATAATTATTTATTTTTTTTTCTTTTTTCTTCTTTACGTTGCTTTCTTAAAACCAATTTGGAAATGAAAATGCTCACTTCATATAAAACCAAAACCGGTATTGCAACAATCACTTGGCTGGCGATATCTGGAGGAGTTATTAATGCTGAAATAATCAATATAAACACCAAAGAGTACTTTCGGTTTTTCCTTAAAAATTCTGGGGTTACCAAGCCTACTTTGGTTAAAAAATATATGATAACAGGCAGTTCGAAAATTAATCCACTAGCGAGTACAGAGGCTCTTACCAAACCTATATAGCTGCTTAAATCGAAATCGTTGAAGACTTCTTGACTCACGGTATAACTCCCTAAGAAATTAACCGATAAAGGAGTGATGACATAATATCCAAAGAAGACCCCTAAGAAAAACAAGAATGAGGTGACAATGATAAACCACCTTGCATTTTTCTTCTCTGAAGAGGCTAATCCAGGGGCTATAAAAGCCCAAAATTGATAGATAACATAAGGAAAAGCTATTATAAAACCAGCGGTAATAGAAGTCCAAATGTGAGCACTAAATTGCCCAGCCATGGTCCTACTTTGTATTCTGAAAGGAAGCTCATCGAAACAAAAACTTTCTTGCATTCCAAAGTACTCGGAAATATTACACAACACACTATAGGTATAAAAATCTGCCCGCTTTGGTCCAAATATAATCACATCAAAAATGAAAGACTTCAACCCAAAAGCAATGGCACCCCCAATAAGGATGGCGATTGTTGCTCTCAATAAATGCCATCTTAGATCTTCAAGATGATCTAAAAAAGACATTTCGTTTGGGTTTTTCTTTTGCTTGGATTTAGCCATATTATATAATGCCTTCTTTTACGAGATTATGAAGGTGGACCACTCCAGCATATTTTCCATTTTCATGAGAGACGAGTTGCGTAATATCATAGGTTTCCAAAAGATCTAGGGCATCAATAGCCATCGCAGAGTTGGCAATAGTTTTAGGGCTTTTGGTCATTATATCTTTAGCTTTCAGTTTGGTGAAGTTATCAGTAGTACTTAACATCCGCCTCAAATCTCCATCTGTAATAATGCCAACAACTTCTTCATTTTCTATAACTGCAGTCACCCCAAGCATATTTCTTGAAATCTCAACAATAACATCCTTAAGAGGCGTTTCTGGGTTCACCTGTGGTTTCATATTTTGTGAGGTGATATCGCTTACTCTCAAGTAAAGCGTTTTACCTAAAGCTCCGCCTGGGTGGAATTTCGCAAAATCATCACTTGAAAATCCGCGTAATTTCAATAAACATACCGCTAATGCATCTCCCATCACTAATTGAGCTGTTGTGCTAGTGGTAGGGGCCAGATTATTAGGACAGGCTTCTTTTTCAACAAATGTATTGAGTACAAAATCAGCTTGCTTACCCAAAAAAGAATCTTTGTTTCCTGTAATCGCGATTAATGTATTTTTGAAATTTTTGATAAGCGGTGCAAGGACCTTTATTTCTGGCGTATTCCCGCTTTTTGAAATACAAATTACAATATCGTCTTTTAAAATAGTTCCAAGATCGCCGTGAATGGCATCTGCAGCATGCATAAAAACAGCAGGGGTTCCCGTTGAATTTAAAGTCGCTACAATTTTAGTAGCAATAATTGCACTTTTACCAATGCCGGTAATAATTACCCGTCCTTTAGAGTCAAAAATAGACTTCACAGCGTCAGAAAAAGACTTATCGATTGAAGCTTCAAGGTTTTGTATTGCCTTGGACTCCATTAGTATTATATCTTTGGCGTAAGATTGTATCGCTACATCTTCCATAATTTGCTATATTTAATAATTGCACGCTTGTAAAGAATGCGTATATTTAATTTTGCAAAGGTAAATAAAACTAAATAGTAATATTTCAATTGGAACAAATCAATTTACATCAAGAATTAAAGAAATACTTTGGTTTTAACGAGTTCAAAGGTCTTCAGGAACAGGTTATAAAAAGCATTATTGCGAATAAAGATACATTTGTCATCATGCCAACTGGTGGAGGCAAATCTTTATGTTATCAACTACCCGCATTAATTAAGGAGGGAACAGCCATAGTCGTCTCTCCACTTATAGCCCTTATGAAAAACCAAGTGGATGCGATGAGAAATATTTCTGATCACCACGGGGTTGCCCATGTTTTGAATTCATCTTTGAATAAAACACAAGTCAAGCAGGTCAAGGAAGATATTTCTAGCGGCATTACCAAGCTGGTCTATGTTGCTCCAGAATCTCTTACTAAAACTGAATACATCGAGTTTCTAAAAGGCGAAACTATTTCTTTTTTAGCCATAGATGAAGCCCATTGTATCTCGGAATGGGGGCATGATTTTAGACCTGAATATCGAAACTTAAAAAATATTATTGAACGCATAGGAGAGAATATTCCTATAATTGGTCTTACAGCTACTGCGACTCCTAAAGTTCAAGAAGACATCCTTAAAAACCTAAGGATTCCAGATGCTACAACCTTCAAGGCTTCTTTTAACAGACCAAACTTATACTACGAGATTCGTCCAAAAACAGATGATGTAGATTCTGACATTATAAAATTTGTTAAGAAGAACTCGGGTAAAAGCGGCATTATCTATTGCCTAAGCAGAAAGCGAGTAGAGCAATTGTCACAAGCTCTTCAAGTCAATGGTGTTAAAGCCGTTCCCTATCACGCTGGACTGGATGCTAAAACAAGAAGCAGGCATCAAGATATGTTTTTGATGGAAGATATAGATGTCGTAGTGGCAACTATTGCTTTTGGGATGGGCATCGATAAACCCGATGTTCGATTTGTGGTTCATAATGACATTCCAAAAAGTATAGAAAGTTATTATCAAGAAACTGGAAGAGCAGGAAGAGATGGTGGTGAAGGCCATTGTGTTGCCTACTATAATCATAAAGACATAGAGAAGCTTGAGAAATTCATGAGCGGAAAGCCTATTGCTGAACAAGAAATAGGTCATGCTTTACTACAAGATGTGGTTGCTTTTGCTGAAAGTTCTATTTCACGGAGAAAGTATATTTTACATTATTTCGGTGAAGAATTTGATAATGAAACCGGTGAAGGTGGTGACATGGATGATAATGTACGCTATCCTAAAAAGAAAAAAGAAGCTAAAGATGACGTGGATTTAATACTAAAAGCGGTAATAGAAACCGGACAATTATTTAAATCTAAAGAAATAGTTCACACCATTTGCGGAAAGACCAATGTCCTCATAAAATCTAATAAAGCTGAAAAGCTTAAGATTTTTGGAGCTGGCAAAGGTAAACCTGCAAGCTACTGGACAGCTTTATTGCGCCAAGTGATCATTTCAGGATTCCTTAAAAAAGAATTGGAGTCTTATGGAGTTGTCAAATTACAACCTAAAGGAGAAGAGTTTTTAAAGAACAATACTTCTTTCATGATGACAGAAGATAATGACTTTAGCAACCTATCGTCTATCAACACATCCGCCAAACCTTCTGGAGGAACCGACGAAAGGCTACTAAAGATGCTAAAAGATCTTAGAAAAAAAGTAGCCAAAAGAAAGGAAATCCCCCCATTTGTGGTGTTTCAAGATCCTTCTTTAGAAGACATGGCTTTAAAATATCCCATCAGCTCAGAAGAAATGGTCAACATTCATGGTGTTGGTGAAGGCAAGGCTAAAAAGTTTGGAAAAGAGTTTATACAGTTGATTCAAGATTATGTTGAAGAAAACGATATTTTAAGACCAGACGATTTGGTAGTAAAAAGTACTGGTGCCAATAGTGCTAACAAGCTATATATTATTCAAAACATAGACAGGAAACTACCATTAACGGACATTGCTGATGGCAAAGGTTTTGAAATGAAGCAATTTATTAAAGAAATGGAAGCTATTGTATTTAGCGGAACTAAATTAAACATCAATTACTGGCTAGACGATATTTTAGACGAAGACCAACAAGAAGAAATTCACGATTATTTCTTGGAAGCCAATTCAGACAGTATTAACGAAGCTATTGAAGAGTTTGATGGTGATTACGATGAAGAAGAACTGAGATTATATCGAATAAAATTTATTAGCGAAGAAGCTAATTAAATTAAAAAGCCAGCTTCTAGAAGCTGGCTTTTTAGATTATATGCGTCTTTTTTTAAACTGCTTTAGGTATAAATACTTCTGCCAGCATGCACCTTGCACTTCCACCGCCATGCGTTTCTATAGTCTCTAAATCACTGCTTAAAATTTTACAATACTTTTCTATAGTTTTAATCTGGTTTTGAGTTAGTGCCTGATGAGCAGTTTGGCTCATTACCAAGAACTTATCAGCTTTGCCTTGTACTTGAAGCATATTTCCTGCAAAATTATTCATCTGTTCTTCAGAAATAGAAATAATTTCTTTTCCATCTTGCATAAGACTATCGGCAACTAATTTCTTTTCCTTTTTATCGTCGATAGTGTCTAAGCAGATCACTGCAAATTCTTCGGCTACACACATCATAACATTGGTGTGATAGATGGGAAGTCTTTCTCCTTTGAAACTTTGGTAAGCATTGAATATAATTGGAGTGTACTCAAAATCTTCGCAAAACTCGATAACTAAATCTTCGTCTGCTCTTGGTGATAACGCACAATAGGCTTTACTATTTGCCCGATCCAAAATCAAGCTTCCTGTCCCTTCTAGAAAAACATCCTCTTGCTCCGCAGAGGTATAATCTATAAAGTTTCTGATGAATCGACCTTCAGCTTCGATGGTTTTAAAAATATCCTCACGTCTCTCTTTTCGCCTATTTTTAGCAAACATGGGATAAAGGGCTACATCTCCATTTTCATGAAAGGAAACCCAGTTATTTGGAAAAATAGAATCTGGAGTATCTTGAGAAGCAATATCGTCGATTACTATAAGGTTAACCCCAACAGCTTTCAACTTATCTGCAAACGCATCAAATTCCTTCTGTGCTTTAGCATTGACCGTTTCCTGCAAGTCTTCCGTGGTGTGTTGAAAGTAATTATTCACTGCTGTTTCTTCATTCATTCTGAAGTTAACAGGGCGAATCATCACTAGTGTATCTGTAATTTGTTTCATTTATTCTCTTATTAAAGGCAATGTTGAACATCTCAACAAACCTTCTTGTTTAGCAATTTCTCTATAATCTACAGTTTCTACTAGTATTCCCTTTGAAGTCAGCCAAGCATTTAATCGCTTAAAATAGGCATCAGAAATAACCACTTTTTCAGAAATTGAAAAAATATTGCTATTCATATCATACATGTCTTGAGCATCAATTTCAAAGACTTGATCTTTTCCATAAAGGTCGACTAACCAATTATACTCCTCTTCCTCTAAAAATCCGTTTTTATGAATAATGGCAAACTTATCCCCAACAGGTTGAAAACAGCAGTCCAAATGCAACGCATTCGCTTTCGGATCTGTATTGGACTTCCTAAGATTAAAGGATTTTACAGTTTTATGAGGAAATAATTTCTGAAGCTCATCTACAGCTTCTACATTGGTTCTGGCAGTAATAAAATCGGAATAATCCTCTCCCCTATAGGTTCCTACAAGGATATAATCTCCATGTGGCATGACATCTCCACCTTCAATATGGCAATGTTCTGGGAGCCTTATTTTGTTGTCATCATCCAAAGTCTTTATTACAAAATCAATTGCTTTTATTTCTTTTTCACGATCTGGTAGGATATTGGCAAAGACAAATTTATCATCTATCACAAAACCAATATCTCTAGAAAATATTTGGTTGTAATCTTTAATAATCTGAGGTCTAAAAACTTCAACATTGTATTTTTTTAGAATAGACGCAACAGCATCCATCTCTTCTACCATATCTTTTTCTTTAGGGTAAGTCCCTTCCTTGATGTGTTTAATTGATTTTGGATCGTAAGCTTCTTCAAGATCAGGCTCACCTCCATTAGAATTGGCAACACCTAGAACTACAGATTTAAGTCTAGAGGTCTCATTTGTTATGTGTAGTTTCAATTTTTTCTTTTTTTTTTTGCAAATATAACTAAAAGGCTATGGGTAAACTATTGTTAAAAAGTTAGATACCAAAATTTAAGACAAGGTTGGGATCAGGACAATTATTGCTGTAATAATTAAGTTTTCCTTCTGAAGTCACTCCAGGATAATCGCCAATATAACCTTCCAAATCGAAGATCAATTGGTAATGCAAATGCGGGGGATAATTTCCATTGACTTCATTGGACCCTAGACTAGCAAAAGCTTCTCCTTTAGTGATTCTTTCTCCACTATTAAATTTAGATAAAGTATCTAGAGCGAGGTGTCCATATAGGGAATACCAGCGGAGTTTATGAGTGTGGTGCTCCAAAACAAGTGTTGGCCCATAGTCTCCATGATTTGTATTATTCTTTAGACTATGCACTATTCCATCTGTGGGTGCATATATAAGAGTGCCTGAAGGTGCCCAGATATCAAGACCTAAATGTATGTCCCTTTTGTTTCCTGTAGTTTCCATACCAAAATAAGAGCTTCTAGAGTAAAGATTTCTTTGTTCTAGATAACCCCCAAAGGCGGCCTTAGCCTTTTTCTGGTTCAAATAAGAATGGATATAGTTTTCTAGGGCAAATTCTGTCGATAAATCTAAGTCAACTTCAGATGTTTTTTGGGAAGACAAATCTAAGTGGGTGTAATCCTTTTCAGAAAAGTCGGGACCTAATATTGAAAAGAACTCTTCTGATAAGTGGTCTTTTAATAAACTCAACATATAAGTAAGTATTAAAGCTATAAACTAACAAAACCCCAATGTTATTGGGGTTTTAAACTATTTTACTAGTGATTAATTACTCGTCTCTTAAGAGATTGAGAGTGACATCTATATTATCTCTTGTCGCTCTTGAGTATGGACACACCTCATGAGCTTCATTTACTAAAGTTTCTCCAGTCTTGATGTCTTCTACACCAGGTAAGTAGCAATCTAAAATTACGGATATTTGGAGATTTCCATCTTCAACTTTTCCAATACTCACATGAGCTGATACGCTAAAATCTCCTAAATCAACTTTATGCTTTTCAGCAACAAGACCTAAGGCACCTCCAAAACAAGCAGAATACGCAGATCCAAAAAGCTGTTCAGGATTCACTCCGTCACCACCATCTCCTCCAAGTCCTTTAGGCATGCTTAGGGGTAAATCTATTGGACCATCTTCTGTTTTTACACGTCCTTTTCTTCCTCCTTTTGCTGTAGCTTTCGCTGTATAAAGTGTTTTCATTGTTTAGAATTTTAATTCAATCGAATATACTAATCACAATAGCGCATTAAAAAAATGAATTCATAAATTTGTACTAAATATAAACCTATGCCTTCTTCAAAAAATAAATCAGCACTTCAGGAGAAAGAAAGCGATTCTCATTCCAATTTGAGCGCTATTTCTGCTGAAAGGATTAAATCTTTGAGGCGAGAGAAAAAAGATATTAACGAGCTTATACAAGGTGTTTTAAAAGGTAACAAAACAGCTTTAAGTCAAGCTATCACTCTAATTGAAAGCCGAAGTAAAAGACATACGGATGATATAAAAACAGTCATTACATCGTGTTTGCCTCATGCCAATAAATCTCTAAGAATTGGTATTACAGGAGTCCCTGGCGTTGGAAAAAGCACTTTTATTGAGCAGTTGGGTCTTCTTCTTACTCATAAAGGTCACAAGGTAGCCGTATTGGCAGTGGATCCTACAAGCTCTGTGTCTCAAGGAAGTATTCTTGGAGATAAAACAAGAATGGAAGAATTGGTTCAAGACCCCAATGCCTTCATTAGACCAACGGCATCTGGTGAATCTCTGGGTGGAGTTGCCAGAAAAACAAGAGAAAGTATACTACTATGCGAAGCTGCTGGATTTGACATCTTACTTATTGAGACTGTTGGCGTAGGACAGAGTGAAACTACAGTACATAGTATGACCGACTTCTTTTTATTACTGAAGTTGGCAGGAGCTGGAGATGAATTACAAGGTATCAAACGCGGCATTATAGAAATGGCAGACGCTATTATCATCAACAAATCGGATGGTGAAAATGTTAAAGCAGCTAAAAGAGCAAAAGTTGAATTCAATCGTGCATTACACATGTACCCAGCCAAACAAAACGGTTGGTTTCCTAAAGTTAAATTAGCCAGCGCTCTTAATAATGTAGGAATTGAGGACGTCTGGACTATGATTTCAAAGTATGCTGAGATAGTGAAATCTAATGGTTTCTTTGAGGACAAACGGGCCAATCAAAATCAATTTTGGCTAACACAAACCATCGAAGATTCATTGAAAAGGGAATTCTACCAGAATGAAACCGTTAAAGCTGAATTTCCTGAAGTCCTCAAGAAAATTCAATCACAACAAATAAGCCCATTTGAAGCTGCAGATTATCTTTTGAAGAAAGCTAAATCGTAAATCTTTTTTTCAAATTATTTATCAAACCTGAATCTTAGGTACTTATATAATTTGTAAAACATAAACCCTGTTGCTATTCCAAAAACTGCTCCAGTAAAAATATCTCCTGGATAATGGACTCCAACGTAAATACGGCTATAAGTCACCATAAAAGCCCAGAAAAAGAGCCAATAAAACACATATTTATAGTAGGGTTTCAAAATATTGGACACCAACGTTGCAACCGCAAAAGAACTGATGGCATGCCCAGAGAAGTAACCATATTTACCACAACGCTTAGCCAAAAATCTTCCGTATTCTATAAAGGATTCGTTACAAGGTCGTAGTCTTTGAAAACTGTCTTTAAAGAAATTGGCCAGCTGATCTGTAAAGGTGATCATTACCGCCACAATAACAACTGTAATTAATAAACCTCGTAATCGTATTTTTTTGAAAATCAAAAATAAAAGAATCGCATAAAGCGGTATGGAGGTTTCCTTTTCGGTCAGAAATACCCAAAACCAATCCCATTCTTTAATTCCAAGATTATTGAGATAAAGAAAAAGTTCACGATCTATTTGTTCTAAAGTTTCCAACATTATTGATAACGATCTACTTCTCTATCGTAAAATTCGCTAGCTTCTTTTACTAGGTTATTGGTTTCCTCAAGAAATTCTTCTTCATTTTCAACATCAAAATTTTCAAACCACTCAATATCATCTGTTTTTAGGTCGATGATAAATCTTGGGAATTCTGTATGAATAATAAATATAGAGTCTGGAACATCTGTATTATCACCTAATATAAACCGGGGTAATTTCATTATGCAGTAGATTTTATTTCTTCAAAAGTAAGAATTTGTTTTTTGGAGAGCATATTAAATCGAATATATAACATAATAGCTGATGCCGTTAAACCAATGAGTAGACCAAGCCAAATACCCATACTTCCTAAAGCCTCAGCTTTACCGGCGAAATAAGACACGGGAAATCCAATTAGCCAATAAGCCACAAAACATATCAAGGTCGGAACCTTTACATCTTGAAGACCACGTAGGGCTCCTAAAATTGCAACTTGCAAGCCATCACTCAATTGAAAAAGTGCTGCAATAACAAGTAGTTGCGAAGCTAGCATGAGGACTTCTGCATCATCGATATAAAGAGTAGGTAAAAATCCTTTAAGCAGAATAAACCCAAGCGCAAAAAAGCCTTCTATGATAAATACCTGTAAGAATATAGAATACGCTACATCCCTTAACGTCTTAAACTGTTTTTTACCCTTTTGATTGGACACACGAATAGTAGCAGTGACTCCCAGACCAACAGCTATCATAAAAGTCATAGAAGCCAAGTTTAAGGCAATTTGATTGGCAGCCTGAGCATTGGTTCCTAAAGTTCCTGCTAATAAGACAGTGGCTGTAAAAATACCTCCCTCAAATAACATTTGTAAGGCCGTAGGAAAACCAAGATCTATCAAACGTTTAAATATTTTCTTATCCAAAGACTTTTTCATCAAGACGAAATACGGCTTTAGCTTAGGGCGCTTACTTAAAATTAAATACAGAAGAACAAGCATAAAAACTCGAGAGATAAGAGTCCCTATTGCAGCCCCTTCTAATTCCAATCTAGGAAAAAACCAAATCCCGTAGATCAATAAATAATTGAAAATAACGTTGACCACATTTGCTAAAAGCGTAGCGTACATGGCGTATTTGGTCATGGAAAGACCATCTGCGAATTGCTTGAATCCCTGGAATATCATTAGCGGAATCAAAGAAAAAGCTACGATATCCAAATAAGGCAAGGCCAAATCCACAACATCTTTAGGTTGATCGAGGTGATATAAAATAGGTTTAGCTAATAATAGGAGGAGGAATAAAACAACTCCATTAACGGTACACATCACTAAGCCATGTTGAAAAAACACACGCCCTTTTTGAGTGTCTCCCTCACCATCTGCTTCTGCGATAAAGGGAGTAATGGCAAAGCTGAAACCTATACCCAGAAAAAGGGCTAAAAAAATAAGGGTATTGCCCAAGGAAACAGCTGCCAACGGTGCTGCTCCTAATTTACCTATCATTAAATTATCTACAAAACCAACTAAAACATGGCCCAGCTGTCCCATCATAATAGGTAAAGCAAGACTGAAGTTTTTAGGAAATTCTTTGGTGTAAGTTGATAAATTCAAGGCTGTTTTTTTTGATGTGCAAAAGTACGCTTTGGGATTTAAATAAGGCAGATCGTGTGTTGTAAAATCTTCAAAACTCAAAAAGTTTAAAATCATTTACGACTTATACCAAATTAAATTGATAATGTCGTAGACATAAATTGAATTATATTACGACGTAGCTCAGCACAAGTTTTTTGATTGATTAAAAATAATAAGCATAGCCTTAGTTACGGTGATTATTTTTGATAAAAAGCAGGGGGAAAAAACGATTTATTGCGACATTATAGGTTTAAATTGGTATTAATCCTTCGGACCTAAACTTGCTCTTCCAATACAGGTAATGGATAATATTTTTAAATTATATTTGAATTTTAAACTTGAAAACCAACAGATTTGAAGCAAGATTTTGATAAAGATGAAATCATTGGCCATGTCGCCACTCTTCTAGAAGAAATCCCAACTTCTCTAGAGATCGTCAAAGACGATTCCAAGAAGAAAGAAAGATTTAGATATTTAGCTAAGCACATGGTTGAGAAAGCCATAAAGAAAGATGCCCTCTTAATTTCTGATAATGGGAGAGGCATCGCTATTTTCTTTAAAATGGATGGGAAAAGCGATGGTTTTTGGGCAGAATTGGTAAGCGACTTAAAACTTGCCATCAACGTCACAGGATTAACAAAAGGACTTAAAGCCTTAAAATCTCAAAAATTTGTAAGGCAGCAACGCCCAACTGAAGGGGAATTTCTCTACTGCTGGTTCTGGGGAATTTTACCAGATGCTAGAGGTAATAGCAGCGACAAAACCCCTTACAAGATGAAAGACGAAATGTTTCGCATTTCTAAGTCACTTCAATTGCCTATTTACGCGGAGACTCGAGTTAGAAAGGTGAGTATTGCTTATAGGAGGTATGGGTTTGAGATGCTTAAAGAATGGGAACACCCAAGTGGCGATACCATGTATTTTTTAAGATACGTCCCTCCTACGCTAGACGATTAGGTCGACTTGAGTTGCACGAATTGCTCCACATCTTTATCTGAAATTTGTTGATCGCCTAAAATGATGAGGCGCTCAACAACATTCCTAAGCTCTCGTATATTACCAGTCCAGTCCAGTTGTTCTAAAATTGAAATGGCTTTATCGTCAAAGCTTTTAGGCTTGGTCCCTTGCTCTCTGGCTATTTTTTCTGTAAAATGTTGTATCAATTCTGGAATATCCCTTCGCCTTTCCTTTAGAGAAGGAACGTGAATAAGAATTACGGCAAGTCTATGGTAAAGGTCTTCTCTGAATCGCTTGTCGGTAATTTCATCCTTTAAGTTTTTATTAGTCGCTGCAACCACTCTCACATCAACTTTAATGTCTTTATCACTTCCTACACGTTGCACTCTATTTTCCTGTAAAGCCCTCAAGACTTTTGCCTGAGCAGACAAACTCATATCGCCAATTTCATCAAGAAAAATAGTTCCTCCATTGGCAGCTTCAAACTTTCCAGCCCTGTCCTTGTTGGCAGAAGTAAAAGCTCCTTTGACGTGACCAAAAAGTTCACTTTCAATTAATTCTGACGGTATAGCGGCGCAATTTACCTCTATAAACGGTCCTTTGTTTCGTTCACTTTTTTCGTGAAGCCAATGAGCGACAAGTTCTTTCCCGGTACCATTTTCGCCAGTAATTAAAACTCTAGCTTCTGTCGGGGCTACTTTATCAATCATGGATTTTATCTGCTCCAACTCCTCAGACTTACCTATCATTTCAAATTGCTTGGACACCTTTTTTTTCAGCTGCTTGTTTTCTTGTGCCAATTGAGTATGGTCCAAGGCTATTCTTACAGTATTCAATAAGCGGTTAAGGTCGGGGGGTTTAGAAATATAATCAAAAGCTCCCATACGCATGGTTTCTACAGCAGTTTCTAGGTCCCCATGTCCAGAAATCATGACTACAGGAAGATCTGGGTTTAGTTTCTGACAAGCTGACAAAACTTCCAAACCATCCATTTTTGGCATTTTTATATCACAAAGAATAAGATCATACTTGTTCTTTTTAATGAGCTCAATGCCTAACAAACCATCCTCAGCTTCTTCAACAGTATAGTTTTGTTCTTCTTCAAGTAATATTTTTTTGAGAACACGTCTTATTGCATCTTCATCTTCAATAATCAAAATTTTAGGCATCACTTATCGTATTTATAAAAATTAAATATAACCCATATCTTATGGTTTAGAAAAACCCATCTTCTTTTTTTTAGAATTTTAAACTTCGTTCTTCTAAAAAAACAAAACCCACCCTACACTAATGTAGGATGGGAAAAAAAATTGCTATGAAAAAGAAAAAACACCGCTAAAAAATAGCGATGTTCAAATATATATAATTAAATGTTAACTGACTTATGAGAACATATCTTTTACCTTTTCAAAGAAAGATTTATCCATTCGATCTGGATTAGGTTCAAAATTTGAATCTCCTAAATTTTCTTCAAAATAGTCTTTTTGTTCTTTAGATAAGGTTTGTGGTGTCCACACATTAATGTGCACAAGTAAATCCCCAACACTATACCCATTTAAGTTGGGCAAACCTTTATTTCTTAATCTTAAAATTTTACCACTCTGCACGCCTGGTTCCACCTTAATTCTAACTTTACTATTAACGGTTTGAATTTCTTTGCTAGCCCCAAGAGCAGCTTCAGGATAACTGATATAGAGATCGTAATGCAAATTTTCTCCATCACGCTGTAAATTTTCGTGCTCCTTAACCTCTATAAGGACAATAAGATCACCAGGGATACCATCGCCAACAGGCTCATTTCCTTTATTGGAAACTTTTAGTTGCATACCATCTTCAACTCCCGATGGAATTTTAATGGACACCGTTTCTTCGACCATTTTGAGACCATGAGCATCTGTGCCTTGACCTTTTTTATCGATAATTTGTCCCGAACCTGCACAAGCTGTACAAGCAGATGCCGTTTGCATTCTTCCTAGAATGGTATTTGTCACTCTGGTGACCTGACCGGAACCCCCGCAAGTTGAGCAGGTTTTAAAAGTAGTGTCTTCTGGCTTTTTCTTTCTAGAGACTTTCATCTTCTTATCAACCCCTTTAGCGACTTCTTCTAGTGTAAGACTAACGCGTATTCTAAGGTTTCCACCTTTAGCACGTTGTCTGCCGCCGAAACCGCCTCCAAAACCAGAGAATCCTTGAGATCTTCCTCCAAATCCTCCACCGAAAATATCGCCAAATTGGCTGAAGATGTCATCCATGTTCATTCCACCTCCGCCAAAGCCTTGGGAACCATCGAAAGCACCATGACCAAATTGGTCGTACTTTTGCCTTTTTTCTTCATTTCCAAGAACCTCGTAAGCCTCTGCTGCTTTTTTAAATTTAGCTTCAGCTTCGTTATCATCTGGGTTTTTATCTGGATGAAACTTAATGGCCATCTTTCGATAGGCTTTTTTAATTTCAACTTGTGAAGCTCCTTTAGATAATCCTAATATGTCGTAATAATCTTCTTTCATAAAATTTTATTTTCCTGTCACTACTTTAGGGTATCTTATAATTTTATCGCCCAATGTATAACCTTTTTCAACTACGTCAATAATTTTACCTTTCATGTCTTCACTTGGTGAAGGCACTTGGGTAATAGCTTCGTGTAATTCAGAATCAAAAGCATCACCTGCTTTTACTAACATTACTTCAAGCCCCTTGTGAATAAGAGTTTCTCTTAGTTTAGTATTGATCAGTTCAATACCTTCTACTAGAGATTCATCATCAGATTTTTTAATTTGAAGGAGGGCACGATCAAAATCATCAAGAACGGGTAGCATAGCTTGCATCACTTCTTGGCTAGCTGTTTTGAACAACTCCATTCTTTCCTTTGAAGTTCGGCGCTTATAATTTTCAAATTCAGCAAAAAGTCTTAGATACTTATCATCTTTAGCACCTAACTCTTGCTGAAGTCTTTCCTCTGTAGACAGCTCAACTTCTGGAGTATCCACTACTTCGTCACTTTCTAGATCATGAACTTCTGAAGTTTCCTCTTCTGAATTGACTTCAACATCATTTTGTGTTGATTCTATATCGTCTTTATTTGATTTATTTTCACTCATCGCTTGTAAATTTACGTATGGTATGGCAAATGTATTGCCAATTGTGTTCTAATGCCATAATGACAGTGTTCTACTGTGGAATGTTTTTGGATATGACTTCTTAAACTTAAAAAAACAAAAATGAAAAGAAAAGTAATTAATTCTCTTTTGGTATTATCATTAATCGCAACAGCAGCAAGCTGTAAAAGCGATAAAAAAACTGAAACTTCTGATGTTAAAGAAACCAGAGAGACTTCAAGTTTAGCTTCAACTTATAATGTCAATTTAGAACAATCTAAAATCAATTGGATAGGTTCTAAGCCCGCTGAACAACACAAGGGTCAGATTTCTTTATCTGAAAGCAGATTGTCTGTAAATGAAGGAGAACTTCAGGGAGGAGATATCACTATTGACATGAAGACTATAAATGTATTAGATCTTGAAGGTCAAGAAAAGGAAGACCTCGAAAATCATTTAAAAGGGTATGCCAACGGTAAAGAAGATCATTTCTTTAACGTGAATAAGTATCCTGAAGCGAATTTTGAAATTACTGGTGTAGAACATAAAGAAGGACAGACTTTGCTATCTGGAAATCTAACTTTAAAGGAAACCTCTAAAAACATCACTTTTCCTGTTCAGGTCTCTATGAACGAAGCTGACGATTCATTGATTTTAACCTCAAAGGACATTGTCTTAGATAGAACAGAGTGGGGTATCAAATTTATGTCTAAATCTTTTGTTGAGAATTTAGGAGATAAATTTATTGACGATCAAATGAAAATTGCTTTTGATTTGAAAGCTTATAAAGCTGAATAATAACGAGTCAGTTTTGATTCAAAATAAAAATCCCCTCAAACGTCAGTTTGAGGGGATTTTCTTTATAGATCTACAATGAAAATTAAGCTTCACCGGTAGGTCCACCAAAATTCAAAGGAATATTGGTTTTATCTTGTTCTTTAATAGAACCCTGACTTTTTTCAAAACGACTAATGTTATCACTCAATGCCCTCATCAAACGCTTAGCATGTTGTGGTGTAAGTATAATTCTCGATCTCACTTTATTCTTAGGAGCTCCAGGCATTATGTTTACAAAATCCAGTACAAACTCAGTTTGAGAATGATTGATGATCGCCAAGTTGCTATATATACCTTGAGCGACATCGTCGTCTATCTGTATATTGAGCTTCTGTTGTTTCTTATCGTTTTGATCACTCATGATTAATTAAAGTTTACATTGACTTCTTGTTTTTTCTCCATCATATTGGCCAATTCTTCTTTAGACCCTACTATGATATCGTCAAACTCTCTTAAACCAGTTCCTGCAGGAATTCTGTGTCCTACAATTACATTCTCTTTCAATCCTTCTAAGTAATCCACTTTTCCGCTTACCGCAGCTTCGTTTAATACTTTGGTCGTTTCTTGGAAAGAAGCGGCCGAGATGAAAGATTTGGTTTGAAGAGATGCTCTTGTAATCCCTTGCAAGATTGGAGCAGCAGTCGCAGACTCAGCATCCCGAGCCGTAACTAATTGCTTATCCTCGCGTTTTAAGATAGAATTTTCGTCTCTCAATTCACGAATCGTGACAATTTGACCAGGTTTTAAGTTCACACTGTCACCAGCCTCTTCTACGATTTTCTTACCAAAAATATTATCGTTTTCTTCGATAAAGTCTTCTTTATGCACCAATTGGTTTTCTAAGAATATCGTATCTCCAGAGTCCTGAATCTTAACTTTTCTCATCATTTGTCTTACAACAACTTCAAAGTGTTTGTCATTGATTTGTACTCCTTGTAATCTATAGACCTCTTGCACCTCGTTCACTAAGTATTGTTGCACAGCACTAGGCCCTTTGATGTTTAAGATATCTTCTGGAGTAACAGAACCATCAGACAATGGCATACCTGCTTTTACATAATCATTTTCTTGTACTAAGATCTGATTAGATAATTTAACCAAGTATTTTTTAATCTCACCAAGTTTAGACTCTATGATAATTTCACGGTTACCTCTTTTAATTTTTCCAAAAGAAACAACACCATCAATTTCACTTACAACAGCAGGGTTTGAAGGATTTCTTGCTTCAAACAATTCTGTTAATCTTGGAAGACCTCCTGTAATATCACCAGTTTTTGATGATTTTCTAGGAATTTTAACCAAGATCTTACCGATTTTGATTTCCTCATCATCATCTACCATCAAGTGAGCTCCAACAGGTAAGTTATAAGATCTCATAATTTCATCATCGTTATTTTTGATGTGAAGTGTAGGAATCTTACGCTTATTCTTAGATTCAATAATCACTTTCTCTTGGAAACCCGTTTGCTCATCACTTTCAACATCGAAAGTCTGACCTTGAGTAATATTTTCAAATTCAATTTTACCAGAGAATTCTGAAATAATTACACCATTATAAGGATCCCATTTACAAATGACATCTCCTTTTTTGATTTTATCTCCAGGACTTACCAGAAGTTCAGAACCATAAGGGATAACATTTGTGCTCAAAGCAATTCCAGATTTTTTATCGATGACTTTTATTTCTGAAGTTCTTGAAATAACAATGTCAGTTTTCTTGCCATCGCTATTTTTTCCTTCAACAGTTTTTAAGTCTTCAATTTCTGCAACACCATCAAATTTAGCTTCCAATTTGTTTTCTTCAGAAATGTTACCCGCAATACCTCCAACGTGGAAAGTTCTTAAGGTTAACTGAGTACCTGGCTCACCAATAGATTGGGCAGCAACAACACCTACAGCTTCACCTCGTTGAACTGTCTTATTAGTAGAAAGGTTTCTACCATAACATTTCACACAAATTCCTTGTTTAGCTTCACAAGTTAATGGAGAACGAACTTCAACTGAGTTTAAAGCAGAAGCTTCGATTTTATCTGCAGCATCTTCATTAATTTCATCTCCAGACTCTACAAGTAAATCTTGAGAAATAGGATCTATAATATCGTTAAGCGCTGTTCTACCAACGATACGTTCTCCTAAACTTTCTACAACTTCATCATTTTTCTTCAGTGCAGAAACTTCAATACCTCTTAAAGTTCCACAGTCTTCTTCTCTTACAATTACATCTTGAGAAACATCTACCAGTCTACGAGTTAAGTAACCAGCATCGGCAGTTTTAAGAGCCGTATCGGCAAGACCTTTACGAGCACCGTGAGTAGAGATAAAGTATTCTAAAATTGAAAGACCTTCTTTAAAGTTAGATAAAATAGGATTTTCAATAATTTCTCCACCTGCAGATGTAGATTTTTTAGGCTTAGCCATCAAACCACGCATACCTGTTAACTGGCGAATTTGTTCCTTAGAACCCCTTGCACCAGAATCAAGCATCATATACACAGAGTTGAATCCTTGCTGATCTTCACGAATACGCTTCATAGCGAGTTCTGTAAGATTTGCATTGGTAGCCGTCCATATATCAATAACTTGGTTGTAACGCTCATTGTTTGTGATAAGACCCATGTTATAGTTTCCTATAACGCCTTCTACTTGCTCATTTGCATCGTCAATCATAGATTGCTTTTCTGCTGGGATAATAATATCACCAAGAGAGAAAGACAATCCACCTTTAAAGGCGAAATTGTATCCTAGAGTTTTAATTTCATCTAAGAATTCAGCAGTTTCGGGAACAGATGTTTTCTTAAGTACTCTCGCGATAACATCACGAAGCGCTTTCTTAGTCATTACATCGTTTATAAAACCAACACTATCCGGAATAGTTTGGTTAAACAACACCCGTCCTACTGTCGTTTCTATATTTTTCTTAACGATATCTCCGTTTTCGTCAACATCGTTAGTTCTAATTGTGATTAAAGCGTTTAATTCAACTTGCTTTTCGTTGTAAGCAATGTTAACTTCTTCGGCTGAATAAAATCTAAGGCCTTCCCCTTTCACTTTATGTTCTGGAGTAGAAGATCTTGGCTTAGTCATATAGTATAATCCAAGTACCATATCCTGAGAAGGAACGGTAATAGGAGAACCATTTGCAGGGTTCAAAATACTATGAGAGGCCAACATTAAAAGTTGAGCTTCCAAGATAGCTTCTGGACCTAGAGGTAAATGAACTGCCATTTGATCACCATCAAAATCGGCATTAAATGCAGTACAAACCAATGGGTGTAATTGTATCGCTTTACCTTCAATCAACTTAGGTTGAAAGGCTTGTATACCAAGTCTGTGAAGCGTTGGCGCACGGTTAAGCAAAACAGGATGACCCTTGAGTACATTTTCAAGAATATCCCAAACGACTGGTTCTTTTTTGTCTATTATTTTCTTAGCCGATTTTACAGTCTTAACAATTCCTCTTTCGATCAGTTTTCTGATAACAAAAGGCTTGTAGAGTTCTGCTGCCATATCTTTAGGCAATCCACATTCAAACATTTTCATCTCAGGACCAACAACGATTACCGAACGTGCTGAATAATCCACACGCTTACCAAGTAAGTTTTGTCTGAAACGTCCTTGCTTACCTTTTAAAGAATCGGAAAGCGATTTCAGAGGTCTGTTAGAATCCGTTTTAACCGCTGAAGATTTTCTCGTATTATCAAACAAAGAATCTACAGATTCCTGCAGCATACGTTTTTCATTTCTTAAGATAACTTCAGGAGCCTTTATTTCCATCAATCGCTTTAAACGATTGTTTCTAATAATTACTCTACGGTATAAGTCATTTAAATCTGAAGTCGCAAAACGTCCGCCATCAAGAGGCACAAGAGGTCTTAATTCTGGAGGAGTTACAGGGATCACTTTCATGATCATCCACTCAGGATTATTTTCTCTAGTTTTTGTAGAATCTCTTAAAGCTTCAACAACTTGTAAACGTTTTAAAGCTTCAGTTTTCCTTTGCTTAGACGTTTCATTGTTAGCCTTGTGTCTTAGGTCGTAAGACAGTTGATTAAGATCTAAACGCTTTAGAATTTCCAAAAGACATTCAGCACCCATTTTGGCAATGAATTTGTTTGGATCGTCATCGTCTAGATATTGATTCTCTTGTGGAACTTCTTCAAGTATATTCAGATACTCTTCTTCGGTTAAGAAATCCATTTTTTTAAGTGGCTCTCCTTCTTCATTCTTAGCATCCCCTGGTTGAATAACTACATAACGCTCGTAGTAAATAATCATGTCCAGTTTCTTGGAAGGAATTCCAAGAAGGTAACCTATTTTGTTAGGTAAGGATCTAAAGTACCAAATATGAGCAACAGGAACTACTAAGTTGATATGTCCAACACGGTCTCTTCTTACTTTCTTCTCGGTAACTTCTACTCCGCAACGGTCACAAACAATTCCTTTGTAACGTATTCTTTTGTATTTTCCACAAGCACATTCATAATCTTTGACGGGGCCAAAAATTCGTTCACAAAACAATCCATCTCTTTCCGGCTTGTGTGTTCTGTAGTTAATAGTTTCAGGTTTTAAAACTTCACCTCGAGATTCACCTAGAATTCTCTCTGGAGAAGATAAACCTATAGAGATTTTATTAAACCTCTTTTGTGTATTCTTATCATTATTTCTTGTCATAATACAAGTGCTAAAGAATTATTGAAATATAATGTGATAATCAACCCCACCCTTAGGTGGGATTGTTATTACTCTTCTAATCTGATATCTAGTCCTAAACCTTTCAATTCGTGCATCAATACATTGAAAGATTCTGGCAATCCTGGCTCTGGCATGGGTTCACCTTTTACGATTGCTTCGTAAGTTTTGGCTCTACCAATAACATCATCAGATTTTACTGTTAAAATTTCTCTTAATGTAGCAGACGCTCCGTAGGCTTCTAAAGCCCAAACTTCCATTTCACCAAAACGCTGTCCACCAAATTGTGCTTTACCACCAAGAGGTTGCTGTGTGATTAGAGAGTAAGGTCCTATAGATCTAGCGTGCATTTTATCTTCAATCATATGACCTAGTTTCAGCATATAAATCACTCCTACCGTTGCAGGTTGATCAAAACGCTCACCAGTTCCACCATCAAAAAGATACGTGTGCCCAAATCTTGGAATTCCAGCTTCGTCGGTCAATTCATTAATTTGGTCTAAAGTGGCTCCATCAAAAATTGGAGTCGCAAATTTCTTACCTAATTTTTGTCCAGCCCAACCTAATACAGTTTCGTAGATCTGTCCAATGTTCATACGCGATGGTACACCCAATGGGTTCAATACGATATCTACTGGAGTTCCATCCTCCAAGAACGGCATGTCTTCTTCTCTTACGATTTTAGCGACAATACCTTTGTTTCCGTGACGACCAGCCATCTTATCTCCTACTTTCAATTTACGTTTCTTAGCCACGTAAATTTTAGCGAGTTTTAAAATACCCGATGGAAGTTCATCTCCTACTGTTATAGTAAATTTCTCTCTTCTTAGGTTTCCTTGAAGGTCGTTTTGCTTAATTTTATAGTTATGCAGTAAGTCTGCTACTAAAGCATTGGTCCCTTTATCTGTCGTCCAAGTCCCTTTAGTCAAGTGGCTGAAATCTTCCACAGAGTTCAACATCTTTAGAGTGTACTTCTTACCTTTTGGTAGAGTATCTTCCCCTAAATCATTTTGAACACCTTGTGCAGTTTTTCCTCCTACGATTCCAAATAACTTTTCAATCAAATGATTTCTTAGCTCTTCAAACTTAACTTGGAATTTTCCTTCCAAAGCATCGATTTCTTGTTTATCCTGAGCACGCTTACGCTTGTCTTTAACAGCTCTAGTAAACAATTTCTTATCGATAACAACACCGTTGAGTGATGGAGAAGCTTTTAAAGAAGCATCTTTTACATCTCCAGCTTTGTCACCAAATATAGCTCTCAATAATTTTTCTTCGGGAGTAGGATCGCTTTCACCTTTTGGGGTGATCTTACCGATAAGGATATCTCCAGGCTTAATTTCTGCACCTATTCTTATCATACCATGCTCATCCAAGTCTTTAGTCGCTTCTTCAGAAACGTTTGGAATATCGCTGGTCAACTCTTCATTACCAAGCTTGGTATCTCTTACTTCTAGAGAATACTCGTCGATATGAACTGAAGTTAAGAGATCATCTTTAACCACACGCTCAGAAATTACGATAGCATCCTCGAAGTTATATCCTTTCCATGGCATAAATGCCACTTTCATATTTCTACCTAAAGCTAGCTCACCATTATCTGTTGCATAACCTTCACAAAGAACTTGTCCTTTAATAACTCTATCTCCAACACGGACGATAGGTTTTAGGTTAATGGTAGACCCTTGGTTTGTTTTTCTGAATTTGATCAGATCATAAGTTTTGTCATCATCGTCAAAACTAACCAATCTTTCATTTTCAGTTCTGTCGTAATCTATGATGATTTTTCTAGCATCTACATACTTGACAGTTCCTTCACCTTCAGCGTTGATCAAAACTCTTGAATCTTGAGCAACCCTTCTTTCAAGTCCTGTTCCTACAATAGGAGCATCTACTCTCAATAGTGGAAGTGCTTGACGCATCATGTTAGATCCCATCAAAGCTCTGTTGGCATCATCGTGTTCCAAGAATGGAATTAATGAAGCAGAGATCGATGAAATTTGGTTTGGTGCAACATCAATATAATCCACATCTTTTGGATCTACAACAGGGAAATCACCTTCCATACGTGCAATAACACGTTCTGAAGTCATCGTTCCATCTTCTGAAATAGGAATATTGGCTTGTGCAATCAATTTATTTTCTTCCTCTTCTGCTGAAAGGTATAAAGGATCTGATTTGAAATCGATTTTTCCATTTTCAACCTTACGGTATGGAGTTTCGATAAAGCCCATGCTGTTTACTTTTCCATAAACAGACATAGAAGAAATCAGACCAATGTTTGGTCCTTCAGGAGTTTCAATAGGGCAAAGTCTTCCGTAGTGAGTGTAGTGAACATCACGAACCTCGAACCCAGCTCTTTCTCTAGATAAACCTCCAGGTCCTAAAGCAGAAAGTCTACGTTTGTTGGTTAATTCAGCTAATGGATTGGTTTGATCCATAAACTGAGACAACTGGTTGGTTCCAAAGAAAGAATTGATCACAGAAGACAATGTCTTCGCATTAATCAAGTCGATTGGTGTAAAGACTTCATTATCTCTAACGTTCATTCTCTCTCTTATGGTTCTCGCCATTCTAGCTAGACCAACACCAAATTGTTGAGACAATTGCTCACCAACTGTTCTTACACGACGGTTAGAAAGGTGATCAATATCATCAACTTCAGCTTTAGAATTTACAAGTTCTATTAAGTACTTGATAATGGTAATGATATCTAATTTAGTAAGAACCTTACTGTCCATACTGATATCAAGACCTAGCTTTTTGTTCATTCTATAACGACCAACTTCACCTAAATTGTAACGTTGATCTGAGAAGAACAACTTATCGATAATACCTCTAGCCGTTTCTTCATCAGGCGGCTCGGCATTACGAAGTTGTCTATAAATATGCTCTACTGCCTCTTTTTCAGAGTTAGTAGGATCTTTTTGTAATGTATTGTATATGATAGCATAGTCACCGGTCAAATTCTCTTCTTTGTGAAGTAAGATTGTTTTTGAACCCGTTTCTAAAATCTCTTCAATATGGTCTTTTTCTAAAACGGTATCACGGTCGAGTACGATTTCATTTCTTTCAATCGACACCACCTCTCCTGTATCTTCATCTACGAAATCTTCATACCATGTATTTAAAACCCTTGCAGCTAGTTTTCTACCAAGGAATTTTTTAAGACCTGTTTTTGAAACTTTGACCTCTTCTGCAAGATCAAAAATTTCTAAAATATCTTTATCTCTTTCAAAACCGATAGCTCTGAAAAGTGTAGTGACAGGTAATTTCTTTTTCCTGTCGATGTAGGCATACATCACAGAATTTATATCGGTCGCAAATTCAATCCACGATCCTTTAAAAGGAATAACTCTAGCGGAATAAAGTTTAGTTCCGTTAGCGTGAAAAGACTGACCAAAAAATACACCTGGTGATCTGTGCAATTGAGACACAACAACCCGTTCTGCTCCATTAATCACAAACGTACCGCTGGGTGTCATGTAGGGAATAGTCCCTAAATAGACGTCCTGTACGATCGTTTCAAAATCCTCATGTTCTGGATCGGTACAGTAAAGTTTTAATCTTGCCTTTAAAGGCACACTGTAAGTTAGACCTCTTTCAATACATTCTTGGATAGAATATCTTGGGGGATCTACAAAGTAGTCTAAAAATTCAAGTACAAATTGATTTCTCGTATCTGTAATTGGAAAATTTTCTTTGAAGGTATTGTATAGACCTTCGTTGGATCTTTCTTCTGGTTTGGTTTCAAGCTGAAAAAAATCTTGGAAAGATTTTACTTGGATATCCAGGAAATCTGGATAATCTGGCTTGTTTTGTACGGAAGAAAAACTAATTCGTTCATTGTGAATTGCTAACATCTAAGAAAGATTTTAATGCTTTGAATTTTATTAAATTCATCAGCAATATTAACTTATAAAAAGTAAAATAAACACGTCGCGTATAGATACGCAAAATGGTTTAGACCTTCAAGACTAAATCTTGTGGTCTAAACCTATTGTTAAAACTGTTGTTAAGCTTACTTAAGCTCAACTTCAGCACCTGCTTCTTCTAGTTGTGCTTTAAGTGCTTCTGCTTCGTCTTTAGAAACACCTTCTTTAACTGGAGCTGGTGCACCATCTACTAATCCTTTAGCATCTTTAAGACCTAAACCTGTCAATTCTTTAACAAGTTTAACTACTGCTAATTTAGATCCACCTGCAGCTTTCAATATTACATCAAATTCTGTTTGCTCTTCAACTTCTTCACCACCACCAGCAGCACCGCCACCAGCAACAGCTACTGCAGCAGCAGCAGGCTCTATTCCATATTCTTCTTTTAAAATATCAGCTAATTCGTTTACTTCTTTTACAGTAAGATTAACTAATTGTTCTGCGAAATCTTTTAATTCTGCCATTTTCTATCGTTTTAGTGTAATTTAATATTTAGTAATTAGTGCGTGTTTATTCTTCTTTTTCTGAAAGGGTTTTTAGGATACCTGCTAGTTTACCTCCACTAGATTTAAGCGCTGAAATAACGTTTTTAGCTGGAGATTGTAACAATCCAATGATTTCGCCAATCACTTCGTCTTTAGATTTAATATCTACAAGAGCATCTAGGTAGTCATCGCCAACATAAACTGACTCTGCAACATAGGCGCCTTTTAAAACTGGCTTATCATTTTTCTTTCTAAAGGTTTTGATCACTTTAGCAGGAGCATTTCCTGTTTCAGAAAGCATAATTGAGGTACTTCCTTTCAAAATACCTGTAAGCTCCCCAAATTCCTTATCTGAACTTTCCATAGCCTTAGCTAGGAGAGTATTTTTAACTACCATCAACTTAACGTCTGCTTTGTAACAAGCGCGTCTTAAGTCTGATGTTAATGTTGCGTTCAATCCTGAAATGTCTGCTAGGTATACATTAGATGAATCTGCTAACTTAGTAGTTAAATCTTTTATTACTGTAGATTTCTCTTCTCTTGTCATAACTTAATATTATTGCTCGGTAAATCGTTTCGTATCGATTTCTATACTTGGACTCATTGTAGAAGCGATGTAGATACTTTTTATATAAGTACCTTTCACTACTTGAGGTTTAAGTTTGACGAGCGTAGTTAGTAATTCTCTTGCATTTCCAGCAATTTTTTCTGCATCAAAGGATACTTTACCTACAGCAGCATGAACGATACCAGTTTTATCAACTTTAAAGTCGATTTTACCAGCTTTCACGTCTGAAACTGCTTTGGCGATGTCCATAGTTACTGTACCAGTCTTTGGGTTAGGCATTAAACCTCTAGGGCCTAATATTCGTCCTAAGGGACCTAATTTACCCATCACACTAGGCATAGTTACGATGACATCAACATCGGTCCATCCTCCTTTGATTTTTTCAAGGTATTCATCCAATCCTACAAAATCAGCACCAGCATCTTCAGCTTCTTTTTCTTTATCTGGAGTAACAAGAGCCAAAACTTTTACGTCTTTACCAGTTCCGTGAGGAAGTGTTACTACTCCACGAACCATTTGGTTGGCTTTTCTAGGATCTACATTCAGTCTTACAGCTAAATCAACAGATTCGTCGAAATTAGCGTAAGCCATATCTTTCAATAAAGCAGAGGCATCAGCTACGGAATAAGTTCTAGTCTCATCCACTTTACTTTGCGCTTCTTTTTGCTTTTTAGTTATTTTTGCCATGTTAATTTCGTTTTGTTAAAATGGTGCATTACCTTTTACGGTTATTCCCATAGATCTTGCTGTACCAGCTACCATTTTCATGGCAGATTCTGTTGTAAATGCATTCAAATCTTGCATTTTATCTTCAGCTATAGCTTTCACTTGATCCCATGTTACGACACCAACTTTTTTACTATTAGGCTCGCCAGATCCTTTCTTTAGTTTTGATGCTTCCATCAATTGAACTGCTGCAGGTGGTGTTTTGATTACAAAATCAAAGGATTTATCCTTGTAAACTGTAATTTCTACAGGAAGGATTTTCCCACCTTTATCTTGAGTTCTACCATTGAATTGCTTACAGAATTCCATGATGTTTACCCCAGCAGCACCTAAAGCAGGTCCAACCGGTGGGGATGGGTTTGCTGCACCACCTTTTACCTGGAGTTTTACTACTTTACTTACTTCTTTTGCCATTTTTCAAAATTTAGTCGAATTGTTTTCAGTGGGAAGCATTATAATTAAAAACAACTCTGTATTATATGTAACATTTAAATTTTCTCTACTTGCATATAGCTAAGTTCAACTGGTGTTTTACGACCAAAGATCTTAACCATAACTTGGAGCTTGCGTTTATCTTCATTTATCTTCTCGATAGTTCCCGTAAAACTGTTGAAAGGACCATCAACTACTTTAATAGCTTCGCCAATATTGAAAGGTATAGCCACATTTTCTTTCTGTGTAGAAAGTTGATCGACTTTACCTAACATTCTATTCACTTCAGATTTACGCATTGGAACAGGATCACCTCTTTTGGTTTCACCCAAAAAACCAATCACTCCATTAACTTGCTTAATCACGTGCCCAACTTCTCCTTCAAGATTAGCGTTGACCATAATGTAACCAGGAAAATAAACTTTCTCCTTGGTGATTTTCTTTCCATTACGGATTTGAACCACATTTTCTGTAGGAACGAGAATATCATCGACGTAATCGCTAAGACCTTGGTGTGAGATTTCTTTTTCAATATAATCTTTCACCTTGTTCTCTGAACCACTAATGGCTCTGACCACATACCATTTTTTTAAGCTTGTTTCTGACATGTGTTATGATTTAACCCAATTAAAATATTGCTTAACAGCTGCGCTAAAAACCTCATCAACTCCCCAAATGGCGAGCGAAAAAAGGATTGAAAACACGGCAACAATAACCATGAGCTTTTGCCCCTCAGCCCATGTTGGCCAAGTCACATGATTTTTTAATTCCTCGTAAGACTCGCTTACGTAATTTTTAAAGTTTGACATCTTCTTAAGATTTGCACGGGTTGAGAGGCTCGAACTCCCGACACCTGGTTTTGGAGACCAGTGCTCTACCAACTGAGCTAAACCCGTAAATAATTCGTTTTTTAAAGCGTGCAAAGAAACAAAATAAAATACACTTAAAAAAAGAAAACTTAAAAAGTTAAGGTATCTCTAAGAGACACCTTAACTAAATTTGTATCTATTCTTAAAAAAGAATTAGATAATTTCAGTAACCTGACCAGCACCAACTGTACGTCCACCCTCACGGATAGCGAATCTTAAACCTACGTTTAAGGCAATGGCTTGAATCAAGTCTACAGTAATGGTTAAGTTATCACCAGGCATAACCATTTCAACTCCCTCAGGAAGGTTGATTGTACCAGTAACATCTGTTGTTCTTACGTAGAACTGTGGTCTGTAGTTATTGTGGAATGGAGTGTGACGTCCACCTTCTTCTTTCTTTAGGATATACACCTCGGCTTTAAATTTAGCGTGTGGCTTAACAGAACCAGGTTTTGCGATAACCATACCTCTAGAGATTTGGTTTTTCTCAATACCTCTTAACAAGATACCAACGTTATCTCCTGCTTCACCTCTATCAAGAATTTTACGGAACATTTCAACTCCAGTAACTGTTGACTTTAAGTTTTCAGCACCCATACCGTTAATCTCTACAGCATCACCAGTATTTGCAACACCAGTTTCAATACGACCAGTTGCAACAGTACCACGACCTGTGATTGAGAATACATCTTCGATAGGCATTAAGAAATCTTTTTCAACATCTCTTTCTGGTAATTCAATGTAGTCATCAACTGCTTCCATAAGATCTATAACAGTTTTGCTCCATTTCTCATCACCTTCTAAAGCACCAAGAGCTGAACCTGAAATAACAGGAGCATTATCTCCATCATATTCGTAAAAAGAAAGCAAATCTCTCACTTCCATTTCAACAAGCTCCAAAAGCTCCTCATCATCAACAAGGTCAACCTTGTTTAAGAAAGTAACAATTCTAGGGATACCCACCTGACGTCCTAATAGGATATGCTCACGAGTTTGTGGCATTGGACCATCAGTAGCAGCCACTACTAAAATAGCGCCGTCCATTTGGGCAGCACCTGTAACCATGTTCTTCACATAATCGGCGTGACCTGGACAGTCAACGTGTGCATAGTGACGATTAGCTGTTTGATATTCAACGTGAGAAGAGTTGATGGTAATACCACGCTCTTTTTCCTCAGGTGCATTATCAATTTGATCAAAAGCACTAGCTTCAGAATATCCAGCGTCTGCCATAACCTTAGTAATAGCAGCTGTAAGAGTAGTTTTTCCGTGATCGACGTGACCAATAGTACCTATATTAAGGTGCGGTTTGGAACGATCAAAATTTTCCTTCTTTGCCATAGTAGTAATTATTTAATCTTAGTTATATATTAGTGTTAATGTTAATAACAACGTATAAAGCCAACAAAACCAAGTTTTGAGACTTTAAAATTGAGCCAACGACGAGAATTGAACTCGTGACCTTTTCCTTACCAAGGAAACGCTCTACCCCTGAGCTACGTCGGCATTCAGATATTTGATATCGAAATAAAATAGAGCGGAAGACCGGGTTCGAACCGGCGACATTCAGCTTGGAAGGCTGACGCTCTACCAACTGAGCTACTTCCGCTTATTTAATCAATATTTCAATACAAAGTCTGACGTTATCCGACTTGGTTGTGGGGAGAGCAGGATTCGAACCTGCGAAGACGTAGTCAGCAGATTTACAGTCTGCCCTCGTTGGCCGCTTGAGTATCTCCCCAAACAATCTGATAATAGAGCCGATAGAGGGACTTACCTCTACTTCGCTATAAACTTCTCGTCCCAAACGCTTCAACTCATTTAATATTAAAGTATAAAATGAACACCATTCTACACTTTGAGCCGATAGAGGGACTCCCCTCAACTTCGTTCTGGATAAACTTCTCGCCCTAAACGCTTCAACTCATTTAATATTAAAGTATAAAATGAACACCATTCTACACTTTGAGCCGATAGAGGGACTCGAACCCACGACCTGCTGATTACAAATCAGCTGCTCTAGCCAGCTGAGCTACATCGGCTTATTAGTATGTCAAACGCTACTTTTCGTAACGGGTTGCAAATATAAAACGATTATTGGTATCTGAAAATTATTTTTTACTTTTTTTCTAATTAAATTGAAAATAAATCCAGCTAGTAATATAGATGCTTACTCTTTGCCTTGTGAGCGAGGATGTGCGGCTTGATGAGCTTTGCTCAGCTCCTTAAAATTCGAATGGGTATAGACTTCGGTTGACGCTAAACTGCTATGTCCTAGTAAATCCTTAATGGCTGAAATATCGGCTCCTTTATCTAGCAGATGCGTAGCAAAAGCATGCCTTAGTAAATGCGGACTTAATTTTTTCTTTGTAGACACCTTTTCAAAATAAGAATGCACGACCCTATACACTAAATTTGGATAAATCGCTTTCCCTTTGGAAGTGACAAAAAGTGCACTCCCTTGAGTCTGCAAAATACTTCTTTCCTGCAAGTAGCGTTCAATTAAAAGAGAGGTCGAGTTAAGCAGGGGTATAAGTCGCTCCTTATTGCGTTTCCCGTGCACTTTAAGCTGTTCTTGCTTCAAATCGAGACTACTCAACTGCAGGTCTATTAACTCCTGTCTACGCATCCCTGTGGCATACAGCAATTCAATGATAAGATGATCCCTAAGACCTTCAAAAGTAGCATCTTCAAAATAATCGGAAACTTTCTCCAATTCAAGAACGGAGAATACCTCTTGCTGGCGTTTTGGCAATTTTAAAGACTTATGCTGCGACATAGGATTTACCTCTATCGCTTGTATCTTCAAGAGAAATTTAAAAAAAGTCTTGAGGGTAGATAGCTTTCTGTTGATGGTTTTATGAGTTAACCCTAACTCTATAAAACCAACAATCCACTGCCGAATCATAGGATAATTGACTTCAGACATGTCCTTAGTATCGTATGTTTCTAAAATGAATACTTGAAATTGATGCAGATCCGAGGCATAAGAAACAATAGTAAGCTTAGCATACTTCTTTTCCAGCAGGAGATAATCTAAAAAGGCATCCGTATACATCATAAAAAAACCATGTCCCTAGGAGAACATGGTTACAAATTTATAATTATAAATCAACTAAATCGTCGGTTTATAATCCTTATTATCGATCACCATTTTGAAGATAATTTTGAGGATATTTTCGCCAAACATCTTTATCAAAACTTTAAGCCCTCAATCAATTAAGTAGCTGGCTTATAGTCCTTGTTATCAATCACCATTTTGGCGATAATTTCTTTCAAAATTTCAGAAGTGCCACCACCGATGGGTCCTAATCTACTATCTCTAAACATTCTAGCTAATGGATAGTCTTCTACATAGCCATAACCCCCTAACATCTGCAAGCAATCGTAAATCACCTCATCGGCAATTTTGGTAGAAAGCAACTTGGACATGGTGGCTTCTTTCACAACGTATTCACCAGCATCTAAACGCTTTGCAGTGGTATAATTGAAGGCTTTAGCCATTTCTACTTCACTACTTCGCTCCGCAATTTTGTGCCTTAAGGCTTGAAACTTATCGATAGTCTGTCCAAAAGCTTCACGCTCCGACATATATTTTAGCGCATATTCTAATGCATATTCTGCTCTCGCATGGCCATTCACCCCCATAATAAGACGCTCAAGAGCAAAGTGCTGCATGATATATGGAAAACCCTGGTTGCGCTCTCCCATCAAATGAGACTTAGGAATCTCAACATTATCGAAAGCCAGCTCAGCCGTATCAGAAGCTCTCCAACCCAATTTATTCAACTTGGTCGCAGAAATGCCAGGTGTATCTCTATCTACTAGAAAAATACTCATGCCCTTTCCTCCCTTCTCTGGAGCTGTTTTAGCAGCTACAATGAGGTAATCGGAATAGACTCCGTTAGTGATAAATGTTTTGGACCCGTTAATGACAAAAGTGTCTTCTTTTTCAACTGCAGTGGTTTTCATTCCAGCGACGTCTGAGCCTCCAAAAGGTTCAGTAATACAAAGACAACCAATCATGTCTCCAGAAATAGAAGCCGATAGATACTTTTCTTTTATCTCCTCACTTCCCTCTTTATTGATGTGGGTCATAGCTAGATAAGCATGTGCCCATATCGCTGCAGCAAAACCACCAGAATTTATTTTCTGAAGTTCCTCCAAAAGGATAATGGTATAAAATAAGTCTAAATCTAAGCCACCATATTTCTCCGGATAAGCTAGACCGAAATAGCCCATATCACCAAACTTTTTCCAAATAAAACGCTCTATGCTTCCTTCTTCCTCCCATTTATCTATGTGAGGAACGACTTCCTTCTGAAGGAATTCCTTTAAACTCTTTCTGAACATTTCATGTTCTTCACTAAAATACATGTGATCCATATCTCTAAGTCTATTTTAAGTATTATTCTCTAATTTCCAAATATAATTGAATTCTGTCTAATTTATAACTTGGAAACCCTTCGATTTTTGATAATTCTTCAAAATTACTAATCCCTTCTCTCAATTTTATAAAGTTGACTATGCTTCTAGCCATTTCATAATCGAAATAAGGAAGCTCGGACAGCCCAAGCACACTGATGGTATTGATATCTTGCTTCTCTATTTCTAAAGGTGTTTTTAAAGCGATTTGCTCTTCCAAACGTTCTATCACTTCTGAGTTTAACCCGTACACATCTTTAAGTTGAATTGTATTGACAAAGCCCCCTAGTTGACTTCTATGCCTCACTATTCTATTGGCTAGGGCCTCTCCTATCCCATCTACTAGGATCAATTCATCAATATCAACGGTATTCAGGTCTTTCTTTTCTGAATATTTTAATGACTTGCGCTTCGGTTTTTTAGAATCTTGTTCTTGGCGCTCAATCACCCAATCTGGAAACTTAAAGTAAGTACTGTAAGTTGTCATCCATTGGTCGGAAACTCCAGTCACTTTCTGAAATTGAGCTTTGGAATTGATCCATTCGTCTTTAGCTCTAAACTCAAGAAGCCTATCAATTTGCTCGGTAGTCATTTCCAAAGTATACCCTTTATAATCAGTCACAAAATTAGGATTAAAAGGATAAATGACTCTTTGATCCTCAAGGCTTTGTTGTTTTTTTAACGAATCTACAAGGCGATGAAGAGAATCTGCGGTTTTAGAAAATTCAAACGGCTTGTTGGCCTCAGATAAGGTATTCAAACTAAAGTAATTGATAGCTATCCCTGCAATCAAAATAAGGCAGAATAAGAAAATTCCGTTTCGGTCACCTTTAGTGTAGCCAAAACGGAATTTTCTTGAAGATTTCATCAGTGGATTTTTATTTTTTCAAGACCTCTTTTTTAAAGATTTGTCCTGATTTTAGTTTGTCCATGTATTCTTTTAAATCTTTTCTCACTTCACCAGACATAATATACAGTCCAATAATGTTAGGGAAAGACATCGCTAATATCATCATATCTGAAAAATCTAATACAGCTCCTAAACTTACAGAAGCTCCTAAGACCACAAACAATAAAAATATGATTTTATAAATCAATTCTGATCGATTACTTCTTCCAAAAATATAAGTCCAAGCTCTCATTCCGTAGTAAGACCAAGATATCATTGTAGAGAAAGCAAATAAGAAAACGGCAACAGAGAGCACGTATGGAAACCATGAGATCACACTTCCAAAGGCATCAGTTGTCAATTGCACACCAGACACTCCTTCTACTTCATGCATCCCTGTAAAGATCAATACCAAAGCGGTAAGTGTACAGACCACAACGGTATCTATAAAGGGTTCTAATAAAGCCACAAAACCTTCTGAGGGTGGATGGTTAGTTTTGGCGGCAGAGTGAGCGATAGCCGCAGACCCTACACCAGCCTCGTTTGAAAAAGCTGCTCTTTGGAAACCAACCACCAACACTCCTATAAAGCCCCCTTTAAGCGCTGTAGGTGTAAATGCTCCACTGAATATGGCATTCAGAGCTGGGCCTAGATTTTCAATATTCATCCCAATGACCACCAAAGCTCCTATAATATAAACCCCAGCCATAACTGGAACTACTTTGCCGGTTACTTTTGCAATACTATTAATACCTCCAATGATCACGACGCCTACCAATACGGCTAGGAAAACTCCAAACCAAAAGCCATTACCCACTAAAAACGGGATCTGACCAGAGAGAATATCGAAGGATTGATTGGCTTGGAACATATTACCACCTCCGAAGGACGCTCCAATTGCTAGGACCGCAAAAAAGGCTGCTAAAAATTTACCCAATTTACCTAAATTTCGTTTTTCAAGACCATATCTTAAGTAGTTCATAGGACCCCCAAAGATTCTGCCTTCTTTATTGATAAATCTATATTTCACCCCCAAGGTACACTCTACAAACTTTGAAGACATACCTAAAAATCCAGCAAGAATCATCCAAAATGTAGCTCCAGCTCCTCCTAAGGAAACAGCAATCGCAACACCAGCAATATTCCCTAGTCCAACAGTAGCAGAAACTGCAGTTGCTAAAGCTTGAAAATGCGTAATTCTACCAGGCGCATTGGGTTCGTCGTATTTTCCTCTGGCGAGTTGTAAGGCGTGTTTAAAACCTCTAATGTTGATAAAGCCCATTCTAAAGGTAAAGAATGCCGCTCCAAAGATCAGCCAAATCACAATAAAGGGTATATCCTTAGTTAATGGAGTCCCATTAGGATGGGTGAGAGCTACTGGGTCATCAAATGTAATTTTACCAAATTTATGTGCATTTTGATTAATGACATCTGCTTTGCTGCTAGGATCGTAAATATAATCTCCATCCTCTGCAAGGTGTTCTATCTTTCCGTTGGCAGGTGACTTTACAATTTCACTTTCTCCATCAACTTCTATAATGGCGATGTCTTGTCCTTTTTTAACCGTTTCTTCTTCTTGAACAAGCCACTGCTTGAGCAAGAATTTATTTTGAGTATTAGGTTCCCAACGTGGGGCAAATAATAATTTTTCCTTGGTGTAGACTACTGGATCGTATATACCAACTGCAGCAAAGGGATCCCAGAATAGAACACTCCCCATGCTGTTTACAATAGGCTTAAAGGTACCATTAAAACTTTCTACAATAGATTCCGCTTTTATTTCGAAGGATTTTTCAGCAAAATTCCCGTTGGCATCTGTGACTTTTACAGTATGAGTTATCCCTTCTGTAAGATCACTAGATTTAGCTGAACTTAATGGCGTTTCATCATTACTCCATTCGTAAGTGTAAGGAGGAATTCCTCCAGATACATTCAATTCTATTTGACCATCATTAATTTGTTCTGAAGGGTTAATCAAGGTTTCTTCAATTTGTAAATCTTGAGCAAATGTCAATGAAACAGTGAACATTAGCAAAACGATCAGACTGATATTTCTTACCATAAGGTTGTTTATAATTTAGTATTTTCAGTGTAAAAAGCAATGTCGAAATCTTAGGGATTTCAAAATATCCCGCAATATGCAAAAAATATGCTTTGCATTCAAACTCAAAACCCTAAAATCTTTAAGAAGTAGTTTTGTATTTATTAAGACTTATTGGCAAGGTTTCTGAGCTCTCATCATATGCCTTTTCCCGGGAGGACCTTCTATAATATCTACCTCAAAACCAATAGCTTGCAAAGCTCTTCTTGCGGTTCCTTTTACGCAATAGGTAACAAAAACCCCTCCTGGGGTCAAGGCCTCGTAGAACTTTTGGAATAGTGGAGCTTCCCATAATTCAGGTTGAACACCTGGCCCGAAAGCGTCATAAAAGACCACATCCACCTCTTGTTTCAACTTTAAATCGGAAAAAAACATCTTATTTTTCTTCAGTTGAAAGGTCTTGGAAATCGGTGTCCATTCTTCCCATTTCGCCTGATGTAAATCTTCATAGACCTGTTGAGCAGAAGCAGAGTCAAGTTCTCTGTGATACTCCATTGCTATATGTTCCTCACTAGAAATAGGATAGGCCTCCAAACCGCTGTAGTCTACAGAAACTCCATGGTGTTCTGCCCAGAAATAAGTCAGCAAAGCATTAAGACCTGTCCCAAAGCCAGCTTCCAGAACCTTTAGGCTTTTAGGGTGGTACAACTCATTATAATAGTCCAAACCTGCTTCCATATAAACGTGCTTAGATTCTTGGATAGCCCCGTGAGTAGAGTGATAATGCTCATCCCAGTCTTCTAGTCTTATCGTTTTGGAACCGTCTTTTGTGGTAATGATACTTCGCTTCATAAATCCTTTTTATAAATCGAATACCGATGTGCGCTTAGTATAGACCAAGTCTTTCAATTTCAACCAAAATGCTAAAGTCAAGTAAAGTCCAAAACCAAAACCGAAGGTGGCAAAAGAAATGTAGATGAAAAAAATTCGCACTGATTTTGCTTTCATCCCCAGCTTGTCGGCAAGGCGAGAGCTTACATAAAATCCGTGCTTTTCAAAAAACGTCCGTAGATTGTATATAAAATTTTTCATGAGTGTATAAGTTCTAAGCCAATCTGGCATTTCAAGCAGCGATTAAGATCACAATACTTAGTTTTTAATTGAATAAATGCTTGACTTTCCAAGGCCGAAGCCACCACATTGGTTTTTAAAGAATCAAATCCTTTGGTAATGCTATTTTGTTCTGGTTTTAAGGCGGTAATAATCGGATAAATACTCGTTTCAAAATCGGTTTGTCCTTTGTATTTGGCGTAAGCAAACTTCAAAGGCAAAATGGTATTTATAATTAAAAGATCTTTAAACGATTGGCTTAAGGCTTTCGTTTTGGATTTGCTTTCTTTCCCAAAGGTATAGTGGGTTTTCCAATAGCTAGATACTTTTGCCTCTAAGCTATCGCTTAATTCTTGTTTGGTTTTACATTGAATTAGCTCAGAAAATAAGTTTGGTTTTTTATGATATACGTCTGCGAATTGAGATAACCTTATGGTTGGGAAATTGTCGGGGCGAAGTCTAAAGTATTTCACTTGACTCTTTACCTTTTTGGGTAACTGAAATTTTTGAGCTAAAAAACCGTATTCATCCTGAAGTTGTTTAAAATAAACATCTTCTGAATCTGAATTCAACAAACCACCTAATCCAAAGCACAAGGCCTCTAGTTGAAGAGGATGCTGAAAACATTTTTGAAAAACTTTAAAATCGGCAGCATTACTCATTTGTAGAAAGGCTTCTCCATTCACATTCAAGCCAAAAGCTTTGGCCATAAGCTTAAAGCCCACCTCATCCCAGCTGTTATGGGATACTTTCAATAAATTCAGAATTAATTCATTTTTATCTTCCAAACGCTCAATATAGAGTCGCTCTAGCCAGTTATTGAGTTTAAAAGTATCCACGTCTTTAAAATGGGTTTCACAATTGATCCACTGTTTAGACGTATTGCTTAGCAAAGCTTCGTAAGCAGAAACCTGTTCTGTAGAGATATAGTGTTTTAGTTCCAAGCAAGGAATTACCGATTCATCTTTCCTGAAAATGCTCACATCCTCTTCCCAGACCACATGCAAAATAACATTATCGTAGGCAGAATCCACCTCGTGCTTATGCGCATACCAATCTGAGGATAGGATATGTATTTCCAGATTTCCTACCCAGTGTTGCCCATCGATGACTATTTCAGCTTTAAAGAAATCGGGGCCAGATTCTGTTTCGTTATGAAACCCCGTATTCAAAATCTGGAGGGATTCTCCACGCGTCGTTTTCAATTGGCTAGTATCCAATTTTTTATATTTCCAAACGCTATGAAGAAAAGCTTCCTGCATCTTAAAAGGTTTTTACTTTGGAGAGGACTTCATCCTTAAAACTATCTACCCAAGCCTTATATTGAAGACCGCTGGGGTGCAGTAAATCTTCGGCTAGCATGTGCTCATGTTTATGCAAGGGTTTGCTCAGCTGTTGCAGGGGATAGTAGGCTACATTATAGCGCTGACTCATTTTCTGGATGTATTTATTGTAGCGTTTCAATCGTGATGATATTTTTTTTAGCTTTTCATCTTGAGCAAATTTAGACAAACTATAATCTGGAATGCCCACGACAAAAACACCTTTGTTTTGTTGACTACTCAATGCAATTGCAGTTTTCAAAAGATCTTCAAATTCAGATTTAAACTTTTTAAAAGGTTTTTTTTGATATTGATTATTGACACCAATAAGCAAAGAAACCAAGTCAAAAGACTCTTCTTTATAATCTTGTGAAGCGATAGAATCTCGAAGCTCGTCGGTTCTCCAACCTGTGACTGCTATGATTTCGGGCTTGTCTACAGGATATCCTTGTTGATCAAGAAAGCTAGCCAATTGGAAAGGCCAAGACTCCGCTTCGGAGACCTTTTCTCCTATAGAGTAGGAGTCGCCTAAGGCTAAGTAACTAAGAGAGTCTTGTGCAAAAGTGGAGGACATAGTTGTTAATAAAAATAGGGCAATAATTATTTTCATCTCAATAAATAAGGTTGAATTTCTATTCTTTTATAATGAATTTAGTTTGAATTTAATAGCGTTACACTTAGGGTTTTAATCCATCTAAATTTACTCAAAAATAAGAAATAATCGGCTTATAGCATGACTAAAGCAAATCGGCAATAGCAGGTTTGAGTTGAGCGTAATTGAACTGAAATCCCGTAGACAGCATTTTCTTGGAGCTCACCAACTGACTCCCTAAAACGATGGTCGCCATTTCTCCTAGCATCAATTTCAAGACAAAGGCAGGAACCTTTGGTAGAATAAGTGGCCTTTCAAGTCGCTTAGCAATGCATTCCGTTAATTCTTTATTGTTCACTGGATTGGGGGCTACAGCATTAAAAACACCTTCTAGTTTATGCTCCATGACGTAGACAAAAATTCTGGTTAGGTCTTCGATATGGATCCAGGATTGCCATTGTTTCCCGGTTCCTAGAGGCGCCCCTATATAATTTTCGATGGGTTGTTTTATTTTTTCAAGGGCACCGCCGTCTTTAGCTAAAACCACCCCTATTCGAATTTTGGCGACGTCTATACCGAGTTTACCCACCTCATCGGCAGCCGCTTCCCATTCTAAGACGACATCTGCCAAGAAATTATTGCCTTGTGAGAAATGCTCTTCCTCATGGAACTTGGTTAACGAATCTTTGTATAGCCCAATTGCGCTGGCGGAAATAAGCTGCTCTATATGATGGTCTTGGGAAGACAAGGCCTTTTTGAGCGTCATCAAAGTATCGAGTCTGCTATTTAAAATCTCTTTTTTGTAGGAAGACGTCCATTTTTTGGCCACACTTGCTCCAGCTAGGTTGATGATGGTGGTGACGTCTTTTAAACTCTCTGTATCTATTTCGGACTTGGAAGGATCCCAATAAAAACCTTGGTAATTCGGTTGAGTTTTAATTTTGGATCGGCTTGTGGTTAGATAGTTCACCCCAATGCCTTTCTCGTGGAATAGCTCCACTAAAGCCTGCCCGACTAATCCTGTTGCTCCTGTAATTAAAACCCGCATACCCTTGAATTTGTTTTTTCTTAAATTTAACGAGATTAATTTAGCCTCAACTAAGGTTTAGTAAGGTTTTAACTAGATGCTGAAATGAGACTTTATACTTCAACTAGATGCTGAAACAATCCCGAGGCTTCGGTGGTAGCTTAAGAGATCTTCAATAGTTGTTACCTTAATGTGGCATTGTCATAAAAATTTGAATTGTCAATTTTGAAATTTTAAATATGAAATGACCAGTCTAAAATGTGGCTTCGATACAATTTTTCAAAAGAAAAATCACTCAGCCACCGGTTCACCCTTGTCATCTCGAGGGAAACGCAGTGACGAGAGATCCCTTCATTCCGTACAAGCGATAGCGTGATACGGAATCTGTTTAGGTGGTGTACTCAGCTTGAAGATGTATTTTTTATCTAGGATTTAGAAAGAATTAGTGTTTTCATTCATTTTTTCCATTGATGAATCCCGAGGTGTCGGGAGAACCAATCCCCAAAGCCTTGGGGACTAGGCTTACGAACTTCAATTTAATTTTTACGACCTCTTTTCGTAGGCCGTTTTCTTTCTGTTGAGAAGCTTTCCATCTTGAGCTTGAATAAAACCACTTTTTGAATTAAAAATTCTTAATTATCAATTTTGAAATTTTGAAATTTTAAATATGAAATGACCAGTCTAAATGTGGCTTCGATACAATTTTTCAAAAGAAAAATCACTCAGCCACCGGTTCACCACTCACCACAGACTGACAACAGATAACGGACAACGGAGAACACACCACTCACGTCTCACCACTCACCACTAATAGCTCCTTTAGGCTTAATCAAGTTCTCGATACAATGGTTTTGGTCTATCAGTCGTCAGTCGCCAGTTCACCGGTCTACCAGTTCACCAGTCTACTATTTTACCACTCACGACTCACCACTCACGTCTCACCACTCACTACTAAACCATTACACTACTTCACCACTCACGATACCTGTCACTTCGAGCCTGCTTGCGTTCCTTGGAAGGCAGGTGATTTTCGAAAGAAAATTGTATCGAGAAGTGCTTTTAAGCCATGAGATTGGTCGATTTCT
This sequence comes from Psychroflexus gondwanensis ACAM 44, assembly GCF_000355905.1. Classification (GTDB taxonomy): domain Bacteria; phylum Bacteroidota; class Bacteroidia; order Flavobacteriales; family Flavobacteriaceae; genus Psychroflexus; species Psychroflexus gondwanensis. The sequence continues at coordinate 195,790 of NZ_APLF01000009.1, read as the reverse complement.
CTGTAACATTTATGCTTTCATTACTTTTTACCATCGCCGTAAAAAGTAACCAATCCCCAAAGCCTTGGGGACTAGGCTTATTTTTATGTCTTTGAAAACTACAAAAGCGGTTCCTCCACGCAAAGCAAACCGTTTCACTAGTGCTTTGCTCCTTTATCCTTTCTTCACCACTTTTTTGTTTTCTAACCTCCATAAAAAGTAGGCCGTTTTCTTTCTGTTGAGAGGTGGTCTAATGTTAGGTACTCAATCGAGTTCTCGATACAATGGCTTTGGTCTATCGCCACAAACCCATCACTCGAACTGACAGAAACTACTCACCACTCACGACTCACAACTAATTTCAGCCTTAGGCCTAGTCGAGTTCTCGATACAATGGCTTTGGTCTATCGCCACAAACCCATCACTCGAACTGACATTTAAATGTGGCTTCGATACAATTTTTCAAAAGAAAAATCACTCAGCCACCGGTTCACGCTTGTCATTCCGTACAAGCGATAGCGTGATACGGAATCTGTTTAGGTGGTGTACTCAGCTTGAATACGTTATGTCACTTCGAGTGATTTTCGATAGAAAATTGTATCGAGAAGTGCTTTTCATAAAAATTTGAATTATCAATTTTGAAATTTTAAATATGAAATGACCAGTCTTAACCTGGCTTCGATACAATTTTTCAAAAGAAAAATCACTCAGCCACCAGTTCACAGTCACCAGTCTACCAGTTCACCAGTCCACAGTTATCAGTCTACAGTCATCAGTCACCAGTTCACCAGTCTACCAGTTCACCAGTTCTCGACTCACCTCTCACCTCTCACAACTCACTACTACACAACTACACCACTATACTAATCCACCACTCACGTCTCACGACTCACCACTCACTACTCTCCACTCACCTCTCACTACTATACTACTACCCCATTAGTATGTAAATCAAAGAAGCCCAATGGGGTACATCGGGCTTCTTTAATGAGTTAAAATAATGTCTTATATCACTTGACGAGTCCATCCGTGAGGATCTTCTACTCGGTTATATTGAATGTCCTGAAGGTTTTTCTTAAAGAAGGTGCCGTAAGGCTCATCGATATCTGGAAGATCGTAATACACGCCATCGTGCTCAAAGCCTTCGACTCTCACGACCGTTGCTGCTGTTCCTGTTCCGAAAATCTCCTTTAATTCTCCACTTTTAGCGGCCTTTACGATTTGTTTCACAGAAACTTTATCGACAACCACTTCTACGTTTTTATCTTTGGCCAGTTGGATGATACTTTTACGAGTCACCCCATCTAGAATTCTATCATTGGTTGGTGCAGTGAGAAGTTTATCGCCTACTCTAAAGAAGATGTTCATCGTCCCCGCTTCTTCTAAGTACTCATGAGAACTCGCATCGGTCCAAATAATTTGGTCTAAGCCTTTCTCTTTGGCTAATTTAGTAGGGTAAAATTGCGCTCCATAATTCCCCGCAGCTTTTGCAAAACCTACACCACCATCGGCAGCGCGGCTATAGTCTTGAGCAAAAATAACTTTGATAGGTTTGTTATAATACGCTTGTGCAGGACAGGTAATGATCATAAACCGGTACCGATTAGATTCAGAAGCTGATACTCCACTTTCTGTAGCAATCACAAAAGGGCGAATGTACAAGGAGTTTCCTCCACCTTTCTTCACCCAGTCCTTATCGAGTTGCAATAAAGCTTCTAAAGAGGCGAAAAACTGATTTTCAGGAAATTCTGGAATAGCCATCCGCTTGGAAGATTTATTGATCCGCTGAAAGTTTTGCTCTGGTCGAAATAACCAAACCTTATCCTCTTCATCTTTAAAGGCTTTCATACCTTCAAATACCGCCTGACCGTAATGAAACACCTTAGCCGAAGGTTCAAACTGCATTGGGCCATAAGGAACAATCTTTGGCGTTTGCCATTCTCCATCGATGTAGTCGCAGTACATCATATGGTCGGCGTGCTGCTTCCCAAATTGGAGATTTTCAAAATCCACTTCATCAATTCGTGTGTGAGGGATTTTAGTAATATCTAGTCGTATATCGGTGCTATTCATTACTTTTAAGTTTTTTACAAATATACTAAAATTAAATAAGGTTAATTCAGGAAGATTCCTAACTTTGTTGTTATTCTTATTATAAATTTTTAATTATTATCATGAAAAAGCTTCTTTTATTACCAATCTTATTAATGTTTTTGGCTTGTGGACAACAAAATTCCACTGAAGAAAAAAAAGACCCTATTGAACAATCCACGGAATCCCCTTCAGAAGAAAAAGAGTTGAGCATCCTAACCGATGATCAATTTGGAGAGTCTTTTCAAAATAAAGAGATTAAAAAAGCAGAGGATATGTTGAAAATTTACCAAGATTTATCTCTTGGAGATACCCTTCAAGTTCAATTTCAATCTCAAGTCCAAAGCGTTTGTGCTAAAAAAGGATGTTGGATGAAATTGGATCTCCCCGAAGACATGAATGTGCATGTGACTTTTAAAGATTATGGTTTCTTTGTTCCAAAAGACAGTAAAGGCCATGAGATGGTTGTAGAAGGAAGAGCGTTTATTGAAGAAACGGATGTGGAAACGCTAAAGCATTATGCCGAAGACGCTGGGGAAAGTGAGGAAGATATTGCAGCCATCACCTCCCCTGAGATGAATTATAGATTTATAGCTGAAGGCGCTAGAGCGGTTAAATAGTTGATTTTAATTCCGTGCAAGCGATAGCGCGATACGGAATCTCTTCAGTCCACAGTTATCGGTCTACAGTTACCAGTTCACCGGTCTACCTATCAACCAGTCTTCAGTCATCAGTCTACAGTCACCAGTTCACGACTCACCTCTAACAACTCACTACTATACTACTACACCATTACACTACTTCACCACTCACGACACTTGTCACTTCGAGCCTGCCTTCGTTCCTTGGAGGGGAGGTGATTTTAGGTAGAAAATTGTATCGAGAAGAGCTTTAATGTTAGGTGCTTAGTCCATGTCTCTATAACATTTATGTTCTCTTTCTTTTTTGCATCGCCCAAAAAAGAAACAAAAAAGACTAGGCTTACGAACTTCAGTCTAAAATTTACGTTTGATGTCTAAATTTTAGAAACTCAACCTCCTAAAGTCGGTCTCAAACAGTCTAAAATTTTACGACACCTTCACTTTAATTTTTACGCCCTCTTTTCGTAGGCCGTTTTCTTTGTATCGAGAAGCTTGAGACTTTGAGCTTGAATAAAACTACTTTTTGAATTAAAAATTATTAATTATCAATTCATAATTATTTTGACTCACAACTCACTTGTCACTTCGAGTGATTTTCGATAGAAAATTGTATCGAGAAGTTATTTGAAGTCACGATATTAGTCTAGGTCTACATAATATTTATATTTTCATTCATTTTTTCCATTGATGAATCCCGAGGTGTCGGGAGAACCAAAAAAGACTAGGCTTATTTTTACGTCTTTGAAAACTACAAAAGCGGTTCCCCCACGCAAAGCAAACCGTTTCACTAGTGCTTTGCTCCTTTATCCTTTCTTCACCACTTTTTTGTTTTCTAACCTCCATAAAAAGTAGGCCGTTTTCTAACTATCAAGTGACCGTTTTCATAAAAATTTGAATTGTCAATTTTGAAATTTTAAATATGAAATCTGTTCCTCCATTATACTACTACACCACTATACTAACCAACCACACACCACTCAAGACTCACCACTCACTACTACACCATTATACTACTACACCACTATACTAATACACCATTATACTATTACACAAGTTCACCCCCTACGCGATAGCGCGATACGGAATCTGTTTAGACTTCAAGTGTATCACCTTATTTAAACTCTAGATAAAATTTATGCTTTCATTACTTTTTACCATCGCCGTAAAAAGTAACCAAAAAGGACTAGGCTTATTTTTATGTCTTTGAAAACTACAAAAGCGGTTCCCCCACGCAAAGCAAACCGTTTCACTAGTGCTTTGCTCCTTTATCCTTTCTTCACCACTTTTTTGTTTTCTAACCTCCATAAAAAGTAGGCCGTTTTCTAACTATCAAGTGACCGTTTTCATAAAAATTTGAATTGTCAATTTTGAAATTTAAAATATGAAATGACGTGTCTTAATGTGGCTTCGATACAATTTTTCAAAAGAAAAATCACTCAGCCACCGGTTCACCAGTTTACCAGCCAACCACTCACGACACTTGTCACTTCGAGTGATTTTCGATAGAAAATTGTATCGAGAAGTGCTTTAATGTTAGGTACTCAATCGAGTTCTCGATACAATGGTTTTGGTCTATCGACACAAACCCATCACTCGAACTGACGTTTAAATGTGGCTTCGATACAATTTTCAAAAAAAAATCACTCAGCCACCGGTTCACCAGTCAACCAGTCAACCAGTCTACCAGTTCACAGTCATCAGTCTACAGTCTACAGTCACCTGTCCACCAGTCTACCAGCCAACCACTCACGACACTTGTCACTTCGAGCCTGCCTGCGCACCTTGGAAGGCAGGTGATTTTCGATAGAAAATTGTATCGAGAAGTGCTTTAATGTTAGGTGCTTAGTCCATGCCTCTATAACATTTCTATTCTCTTCATTCCGTGCAAGCGATAGCGAGATGCGGAATCTCTTCATTCCGTGCAAGCGATAGCGCGATGCGGAATCTTTTTAAGTGTATCTCCTTATTTAAGTTTTAGATAGAATTTCTATTCTCTTTCTTTTTTGCATCGCCCAAAAAAGAAACAAAAAAGACTAGGCTTACGAACTTCAGTCTAAAATTTACGTTTGATGTCTAAATTTTAGAAACTCAACCTCCTAAAGTCGGTCTCAAACAGTCTAAAATTTTGCGACACCTTCACTTTAATTTTTACGCCCTCTTTTCGTAGGCCGTTTTCTTTCTGTTGAGAGGTGGTCTAATGTTAGCTGCTCAATCGAGTTCTCGATACAATGGCTTTGGTCTATCGCCACAAACCCATCACTCGAACTGACAGGAACTATTTACTAGTCGACAGTCCACAGTTCACAGTTATCAGTTGACAGTTCACCGGTCTACCAGTCAACCAGTTTACCAGTCCACAGTTATCAGTAGCCAGTCAACCAGTCTACCACAGACTGACAACAGACAACGGACAACGGAGAACACACCACTCACCACTCACTACTACACCATTACACTATTACACCAGTTCACAACCCACCACTCACCTCTAATAGCTCCCTTAGGCTTAAACAAGTTCTCGATACAATGGCTTTGGTCTATCGCCACAAACCCATCACTCGAACTGACAGGAACTATTTACTAGTCGACAGTCCACAGTTCACAGTTATCAGTTGCCAGTTCACCGGTCTACCAGTCAACCAGTTCACAGTCATCAGTCTACAGTCACCACTATACTACTAAACCAGTATATTACTTCACCACAGACTGACAACAGAAAACAGAAAACACACAACTCACCTCTCACCACTCACTACTAAACCATTACACTACTACACCACTATACGATTACACCATTATACTAACCACTAATAAGCTCCCTTAGGCTTAATCGAGTTCTCGATACAATGGCTTTGGTCTATCGCCACAAATCCATCACTCGAACTGACAGGAACTATTTACTAGTCGACAGTCCACAGTTCACAGTTATCAGTTGCCAGTTCACCGGTCTACCAGTCAACCAGTTCACAGTCATCAGTCTACAGTCCACAGTCACCACTATACTACTTAACCACAGACAGACAGACTGATAACAGACAACAGAAAACACTCACCACTCACAACTATTACCAGCCTTAGGCCTAGTCTAGTTCTCGATACAATGGCTTTGGTCTATCGCCACAAACCCATCACTCGAACTGACATTTAAATGTGGCTTCGATACAATTTTTCAAAAAAAAAATCACTCAGCCACCGGTTCACCACTCACCACAGACTGACAACAGATAACGGACAACGGAGAACACACAACTCACCTCTCACAACTCACTACTACACAACTACACCACTATACTAATCCACTACTCACCACTCACCTCTCACCTCTCACCACTAATGACTTCAAACCACTGATGTTTCACCACTTCCCAATCGAAGTGCTCGACTTTTTTACGGCCTTGCAAAGAGAGCTGCTGAGCTAAACTTGGATCTTCCAACAGACGGATAATCGCTTGGGTGAATTCGTCTACATGTCCAGGGGATACCAACAAAGCCTCTTTTTCATGATCTAGGAGATAAGGCAGTCCTCCCACATTGGTGGAGACCACAGGTAAGCCTAAGGCCATGGCTTCGATCACACTTACGGGAGTGTTGTCGACATTGGTGGTATTGATAAACACATCAAAATCTTGGGCGTATTGGAGCCAGTCTTTCTTTTTCATTCCTCCAGTAAAAGTCACTGGTAACTTATGTTCTTTGGCGAAGGCTTTACACTCCTCTATGGAATCGTCTTTAAAAGGGCCTACCATACTGAGCCTCACCTTTGGATAAGTGAACCGCAACTCTTTTAAAACCTGAAGCGCTAAGAGGGGATTATATAAGTGGGCAAAAGACCGAACCCATAAAAGGTGAGGTTGAAGCTCTTGGCGTTTTTTAAACTTATACTGGTCCAGCTTAATGGTGTTTGGAATATAGGTAAGGTTGGTGTAACCTGCGTTTTTAAACTCCTGTAACAAATAAGCAGAGGGCGCTACATTGACTTTAGCATTTCCAAATAGCCTTTGGCAAAGCTGGGGATGACTTTTAAGTCGTTTAGGGAGATCACCGCCGTGTAAAATGGGGATATAATCTAACTTTAAAAAAAAAGCCAATCGACTACTGACATAAGCGTACCAAAAAGCGGACGTGCTATAGGTATCTATAAGTAAAACATCGGTTTTTGAAGCTTGAACTATCACTTGACCAAGCATCACCAGCAACCTCAAGACGGGATTGGTTTGACTTGATGCTGAAACGACTTTATAGCCCTCTCCCTCAAACTGATTTGACAGATATTCTACAGTAGAGGTGTTTTTCCCTTTACGGGAGAGCTTGTTGCCGAGATAAAGCAGTCGTTTTGGGTTTGGTTTTGGGTCGTTTTTGTTTCGCATAGTGAACAGATAAAAGGGCAAAGCCATACATAAAGCCAGGTAGGGCTACTCGCATCGCAGAATGGTTGATGGTTAAAAACCAGAAGGCAACAAAGGGTAACATCAATAAATTTCTATTTTTCGATAATAAAAAGCCAAGTGGAATCAACAAAAGAATAAGCAGAGCGAGGATACCTAAAACACCATGCTCGGCTAACATTCTAGCAACTTCGTTATGAGTAGCTAGGTTTGAACCTTCTTCTTCAATTCTAAAGAACTTCCCCATGCCAACCCCAACTCCTAAAAAGGGATTGTCGAAAAAAGCTAATAACTCTTCGTTAATTATATCTCCTCGACCAGTGGTGATATCTTGATCTTCTCCTAAAGTATTTTTACCAACATAGCGGTTATAAATAAGGCCTCCTGTCACCGCCATCGCAGTTCCCCAAAGTAGGAAACCACCTATACCAAGACCTACCAGCTTCACTGTGGCTTTTGCTTTTTTAGCTAAGGGCGCCCAGTTGATAAAAAGCACCGTAAAAACAATCATCATGATGATGGCGGTTATAAAACCCCCTCGGGAAAAAGTGAGCAAGCACCGATAGGTCAACAATCCTAAAAGCCCGATATTGATCAAGTTTAATAGATTATTTTTATAAGGGATCAGAAACCGGATGTAGGCTAAAAACATTCCTAAGCCTAGAATCGTGGACACTTGGTTTCCACCATACCCTCCAGAGGCTGCCTCATTGGACTCTGTGGTAAACACAATTTGCTCCAATGGAGGCGAATATAAAATAATATACACCACCATGCTTAGCACTGGAAGCATCATAACATCAACCACCTTTAATAAGGTTTTGAATTTGATTTCCCGCTGGTAACAAAAGAGAGCTGTCGCAAATAAGGATAAGGGTCCGGAAAGATTAAATAAGACCGCTTTTCTAAAACTTTCTTCAAAATAGTCGAAGTTAAGGTAACCGACTACAACACTAGGTAATAGCAAGAATAAAAAGGCTAACACAGGCCAGGCTTTCAATTTAAAGCCTTCGTAGAACATCCCTAAAAGCATAAAAAAAATGACCAAGTATTTACCCAGTTCCCAAAATGGCATTGCACTAGTCATCCTTAAAAAGATCTCCGCAGCGGCGATATAAGCTGCAGCGCCTAAGGCATAATAGGTTTTATCGGTCCGTTTTATGATTTGAAACACAAAATACACCACAATCACTAATAAGTAAACCTGAGCTAAGACTCGGAATTTACTCACCAAAATACCTATCCCCACGTGAAGGAGTAAGCGCTGGAGATATAAGGTGGTGTCTTTGTCTAAGCCGAACATTGATAATTTTTTCGTTTATCGCTTGGGTATAATATTCATAAGTAAAACGATTGACAAAGTTATAATTTTTAAGCCTAAGCTTTTTAAATTAAATCTTACATACTTAGATTAAATTAAGTAAACTTATATCTAAAATCCATGAGATAGAATTACTAAAATAAATTTATTATTCCCCCTATTTGTTTTGTCTTGAATGTTATAAGTAAATCTGATTAAGAACTTTGACAAATTTTAAGTGTTTTAAAATTTTTAGATTAAAATAGAACATCACTTTTAAATTTGAAAATACAGCAGAAGACTAAAAAGACCTTCTGTTATTAAGAAAAAAAACTTTTTTAATAATTTATAAGTATATCTTCTTTAATTCGTTTTATATAATGCTCAAATGTGAAATTTTTGGCTACATGATAAGAAAAATCAGCTTTACTTTTCAATTCCTCTTCTTTAATACCTTTTAAATCTTCAAATATCTGAGCTAATTTTTCATAGTTTGTAGGTTCAACTATAAACCCATTATCCTCATTAACATATTGTCCTATGCTTGATACGGCAGACACAATAGGAATACAACCATAATTCATCCCTTCTGCTATCACTTTAGGAAATCCTTCGGAAGCAGTTGAGGGTAATAATAAAAAATGTGATTTTTTATAAATTTCGAAAACCTGGTCACGTTTTAAAAACCCATGAATATAAATGGGTAAATCATTTTCTTTTATGTCTTTCAAATACTCATTCTTTTTTTCTCCATCACCTATAAGATGAATACATTTTATAAAAGAATGATCAACTGTTTTTTTTACTGCATCAATAATACGCCGTACCCCTTTCTCATCTTCTAGTCTCCCTACAAAACAAAAGCTGTAAGGTGGTGAATAATCCTTATTTGCAATTAAAGTTTTACCAAATTCACGTTCTTCATTTGTTAAACAAGGATTTTCAAATGTGTAGCAATGTGTTAGCTGTTCAGGCCATTCTCCATTGATTGTAACTTTTCTCTTTTGCCATTTTAAAAATAGTCGCTGCAATGCATAACCTATAGGAGGTTTTTTTTGATTCCAATTACCTGCATATTTAAACCAGCCTTGCTTATTAGTAAAGAGAGTTAGAAAAGGAATTAAATAAACACCAAACCCTACAGGAGTTCTAAACTGATAAACGTCAACTTTTTTCAAAAAGTAATTAACCTTTGACAAAAGCACTGGCATATTTCTCAGTATACCAAGCTTTTCGTAAATAGTTTTTCCTCCAGAAACAGGTAGGCTTACAAATATTATATTATCACTTGTATAAGGCAATGAGCTTTTTTTAGGAAGTTCATTATAAAAAAAAGCTAAATGATAAATCACTTCAAAATGCTTGGCTAAATGGTTTATTTCAGAAATAGTTGGCCCCCAACCAACAATTCTTCCATTTTCATCTTTATAATGCTCTGTATGAGATATAATTGCTAATTTCATTCTAAGCTTCTTAAATTTATTTATGTCGAAAAGATTTTAGTTTCTGAAATGAATTCAGAATGAAAACTCTGTTTATTTTCACCTCGAAGCTAGTGTAAAAAACAACTTACCTAAGAACTCAACAAATATTAAAACGAATATACAATTAATCGATTATTCGATTAGATTCTTTTAAAAAACTCTTCCAAAATCTCCACATATTGCTTTCCAATCTTATCCCAAGTAAACTTAGTGCTCCAAGCTTTAGCATGCTTTGCATAGGTTTCCTGCTGAGATGTAATTTTATCTACGGCCTCTAGAATGGCCTGAGGATCATGAGGATCGACGAGCTGCCCTGAATAATCGGCCTTAATCGCATCTTCAATACCACAATTGAGACTTCCCACAGCTGGGAGTCCTAGAGCATTGGCTTCTAAAATAGCAATCCCGAAACCTTCTACATCTCCTGTCGAGGTCTGTTCACTTAGCATAATAAAAACATCCGAAGCAAGTAATAGCTTTATTTTTTCCTCTTCTGCCTGCCTCCCATGATAGCGAATATACTCGTTGATCTTAAGCTTGCTAGCTAAGTTTTCTAAGCGTTCCTGATCTGTGGGGAGACCTACGATATGATAGATAAGATTTGGGTAAGTTTTTATAAGTAAAGGCAAAGCTTTAAGCACATTGTGTTGCCCTTTGCGCTGGGTAAGATTTCCAACGGTGATTAAGTGCAGGGAGTCACTCTTTGTCTTCTCTTTATACTCAGGTTTTTTATGCACCTCATTAAGCTGAGACAGGTCAAAGCCATTTGGGATCACAGATTTTTGCTTTATATCCAAATGAGACACGAGATTTAAGGTGAAGTTGGACACTCCAATCACATGATCGAACCGTTGCAAAGACCAATTGGTAAATCCTCTGGCTAAGGAGTTAGATAATTGAATTTCACTCCCATGAATAATCGCCACATAAGGTTTTGAATAAAATAAGGATAAGAGTCCTCCAGTCCAAAGTGAAAATTTACCAGAAACCAGAATCAAGTCAGCCTGTTTAGCAGACTGAAACGCAGAAACCAGTCTTAAGAGATAAGTCCATAAAATAAAGGGATAACGTTGAACGCGATGACTAGAAAATTTTTGAAGTTGATCAAATTCCTTTTCCTCCACTCCGTCTTCAGACCGTTGATCGGCCAGCACTTTTACTTTGTAGTGCAATGACAATTGCTGAGCAAAATGATAAGCATGGTTGCCAATCCCACCAGGTTGTGGAGGAAATTCGGAGGTGATGAGTAGGATGGTTTTCAATGCGTTGTTCTTTTATTCGTGTATTCGATTATTCGGCAAGACTTTGTCTCTAATGGTGTATTCGTTATTTCGTGTACTTGTCATATCGAGTGATTTTTACTTTGCTTTTTTCAAGCTAATTAAAAATTGTATCGAGATACCTACTATACAATTATACGATTAAACTACTATACGACTAAACGACTATTCGTTCTTAGATGTACTTGTCATATCGAGTGGTTTTTATTTTGCTTTTTTCAAGCTAATTAAAAATTGTATCGAGATATCGACTATACTACTATACGACTATTCATTGTTTTGTGTACTTGTCATATCGAGTGGTTTTTATTTTGCTTTTTTGAAGCTAATTAAAAATTGTATCGAAATATAGTTAATTCTATTTTCCAACTATTCTATTATACGACTAAACGGTATTCGTTGCTTCGTGTATTGATATATTCGCCCTGCCGACCTTACGATAATTCTATTACACGACTATAAAACTACAAACCTCCGGCTATAAGACTCCCAACTACATCAACTTTTCAATTTTAGCACCTTCTTGAAGCTTTTTACTGGCTAATGACCAGGACTTATAGACCTGTAAAAAGACAAGCGGTGAAATTATAATACTGATTAACATTCCTAAAACCATCATATAAGAATTACGCTTATAGCGATAAGGCATAATTGAGCTTGGAACCGTCTTTAGCAACGCCAAGCGTGCAGCTTTATTCCCATGATATTTTCTAAACAGATAAACCACACTTGGTATAGGTCGCGGATCTAACCATTTTCGAGGTCGAAAAGCATCCCAACTCCCCATTTCGCGCAAGCCACCAGAGCCTGCTTTTACATCTATGCATGAAGCTAAAGGATTTGAAATACTTTTAATCCCTTTCAAATAAACACGCAATCCAAATTCACCATCGCCCATTCGCTGCTTCTCAAATTGACGATCAAACAAACCAACGTCTTGAAATACAGATTTGTATAAAGCTGCATTTCCAGTTGCGAATTGTGACGCTAGCTTAAAATAATTACTATCCTTAGGTATATTCATGCCCTGTGGATAAAAAACACCAGCTGAAACCTTAGCGCCAAAAAAATCTAGGCATTTCAAATGCTGAACAATCCAATCATCATTTATCCTAACATCGTCTTCGGACAACAAAATTATTGACCCTTTAGCATTTTTAATTGCTGTGTTTCTAGCCAACCAAAGGGCTTTTTCTTCCTGATGAATCAGCTTTAAGTCGAGTTTAAAGTCCTTATAAAAATCCTTTTGAAAAGGCTCTGACTGGTCTACGACAATCACTTCGAAATGTTTATAATCCTGTTGCTCCAGATCGATGAGAACATCTTTCAAGTAGGGATAGCGGTTTAAGGTTGGAATAACGATGCTTACTAAAGGCTTGGAGGCGACCAGGCTGGACTCATAATTGGAATAACTTGGATAAGAAATATACTCTTGTGATAAAAATTGACGCTGGGTCTGTCTAGTTTTAAAGAAAGCACCCAGCTCCTTAATTGGATTTTTAAGGGATAGTAAACGTATTAAGAGAGTGTAAAGCACCCAAGCCTGATGAAAGTTTTTACGGATAAAGCGATATTCATCACTAAGGGGTAATTTTTCAAAATTGATGTAGGTATCTGCCTCCCCGATATAGCCCTTTTGAATCGCTTGCCAAGAGAGATCATAGTTTTTTGCTAGTGGAGAGCGGTAAGAGTCGTCTTTAGAAAGATGAACTAAGGCCGATTCTGGAAGTTCTTCAACTTTTGGAAACACGCTGTGTCGGTCTTTTATAAAAAGACGGAAATAATGGGTTGGCTGAAGATAGGTGAGGAATTTAAAAGGCATAAAACTAATTAATTTTTGCAGGTACACCAATTAATGATAAATTATCATCGTAAAAGCTTTTTACAACACAAGCCATCGCCGCGATTTTGATGTTATTACCTAATTGAAGTGGTCCAATAATACAAGCATTTGCTCCAATATTACAATTATTTCCAATTATTATTCCTTTAGAACCATTCTTAACTCCTATAATATTTCCACCTGTTAAGGTTAGCATCTCCCCTATTTTAGCTTTTCCTGAAATTACAATACCGGCAGATGGATGATGTATGTTTATTCCTCCTTGAATTTCGGCTTTGTGATGTATGTCACAATTGGAGATAATTTGAAGTAAATAAAAAAAGGGTGAGAATAGTATCCTTATAAATTTGTAATAACTTTTAAACATGCCATAAAAAAATCTATCTAGCCGATAAGACAAAACTCCCCAAAATGCACGGTTAAACAACAAAACAATAACCCTATATTTATTTCTACCCAATAGAGAATTTATGTCCTTAAATAAATATCGAAATTGTTTCAATCTCTTCTATATTTTAAAAATTTATAATCTATTAAAAGTTTAAGACTAAACTTTTTACTAGTCCCCTTCAGATCAAATCATTGGTCTTGATAGGTCGCATTGAACTTACTCAAACAAGCTTGATTAAGGTGTTTATTTAACCCAAAAGAAATCCATATAAATTCTGGATAGTATGAAAATATCTTATTAGATAAGGTGCTTCCTAAGCGTCCTGAAACATGAATTATGGTATTCATAAATTTATTTTAGTATCGTAAATGTATTTAAAAAAAGCACCTATTCTCATTCTACTTTCCCATAATTCTCTGTTTTCTTCCATAAGTTGATATAAAGATTCTTTTGTATGCTGCTGATGAAATTCAATTACCTTATCTGCTATTTTCTCTTTATCATTATTCTCCACCCAAACACAGTTATTTTTCCAATCTATCCGATTAGCCAAAGGTAGCAAACAATCAGTATTTATAAATATCGGTATACGGCCCATAGCTAATGTTTCGTAAAATCTCACTGAAAAATTCCCTCCACCTCTGACACATAAAACATAATGGGATTCAAGTATATTATCGTAAAATTCATGAGTTGTCTTATGTTTAGCCTTATTTTCTTTAATTCCTGCTCTATATTTTTGACGCTTAATGAAGTTACTTTTTATAAACTTGGACGCTTCTAGTATTTTTAAAAGTTTGGCTCTTAGTAAAGAAGTCGATTGAATTGGTTGTGGAGAATTGTAGGTCCTTCCAAGTTGATGATCAATATAATACTTTAAACGAATTGCAATTTCTTTGAGACTTTGTTTAAAACTTGAATTGGCTTGCCCACAAAATCCAACCGTAGGTTTAGAGTTATACTTTGGCATAAGTAATTCTGTGGTATTATATATCATTTTTAGTGGATCACTAATGAAAACTGGCATTCCTATATGTTGATTGGATAGCTGGCTTTTGTGTCCAGAATTTCGAAAAATAACGTAATTGCCTTTAAATCTAAGATCCACACCGAAGTCACCAGACATCCATGTCCAAACCTTTTTACCTGAAGCGTTTGCTTTTTTTATATACTGTTTCGCATCGTCTATACAATTTTGACTGTAATAATAGTTCCAGGACATGGTCAGAATACAAATATCAGAATCACTAATCTCCTCTACAAGCTCAACTTCTTTGTCAGAAATTTGATACATGGCTTGTCTTTCTTCGTCTGTAAAACTTTCTTTTTTTATAAAAGCTTTGAGCAATGGGAATAATTGCCTCCTACTTTTAGCATCATAAGAAGCTTTGGAATAATGTATCTTCACTTTTATTTATTATTTATAAAAAAAATTAAACTCTTGTTTTTGTTGTTCTAAGCTAAAGTGATCATGAACCCGTTGAATAGCCTTTTGACTTATCTGTTTTTTTTGCTGATTAGATATCTGCTCTACCTCTAAAATCTTTTGAGCTAACAATTGGGGGTTACCTTTAGGAGATAAGAACCCAGTTATATTGCTATCTATGTTTTCAGATAAAGCACCAGCATCGTAGGCTAAGCAAAGCTTTCCTAAAGCCTGAGCTTCTAAAACTGCATTACAAAAGCCTTCACTTAAACTTGTCTGAACATAAAGCTCTGTTGTAGAAAGTTCTTTTAAGGTCTTGGCATGACTAAGCTTCCCTAATAAAAGAACTTGCTCTTGTAAACCTGCTTTATAAATATGATAGGCATACCTCTCGGTGTGTTTCTGATCTCCCTCACCGATGACCTTCCACTCAAAATCAATTTGCTTTGACTTTAGATATTGAGCTGTTTCAACTAAATCATCTATTCCTTTGATCCAATGCAACCTTGCGATCGTTAAAAGTTTAAGCTTAACACCTAAAGTATTACTAGAATCTTTAATATTATTTAACAAATTCAAATCTACTGCAGGATAAATCACTTCACTATCGACCGACTTAGAAAGACCTAAGTCAAATGCTTTTTTTAATAAATAATTAGAAATACTATGTACTTTATCAACATGCGTCCATAAGCTTTGATAGCAATCTCTATTCTTTAAGGGGAAGACCTCTATATCATAGCCTCGAAAGCTTACCGCAAGTTTTGCTCCAATAGCTTTAGGGACAGTCTCACGGTCTAGTGCCATAGTGGCAAAACCAAAGTGGATCCAATCGGCATTTAACTTTAAAAGACTGGCATTGATATAGATTTTCTCTATTAAACGCTTAAAAGACGTCCCCTCTTTTTGCTCTAGGTTGATGTATCGATTCACCTTTGCCCAATAAGGCAATAAGCCTACAAACACTAATAGCATACTTAACAATTGCCTAATGGGATTTTTATACACCTTAGGATGTTGGATATGCTCACATAAGTCGAAAGTTTTGTTGGTAGCTGCCGTCACCAAAACCACCTGATATCCATTAGTCTGTAGGCCTTTAATTTTAGAACGAAAAAAGGTTTCAGAATACCCAGGAGGTTGAGGAAGGATTAAAGCTATGGTCATAAGCTATAAAGGGATTGATTAAACTGATCCAGCACTACTTTTATGTTTTCTAACTCGACTTCTGATAAGTTATCTAATTCTAACCCTCCACGAACCGAAGATTTAGGATGGGCTTTTGTGGAAGGCTTTTTATATTCATTATCTATGTGCCCTAAGACTTCAATCCCTAGTGTTTGACATAAAGCCTTATAGACCTCAACGTCTTTTCGTAAATCTTCATGTTTGACTACATGGTATTGATCTGATTGTCCTGCTTTTAAATCTTCCAAAACCACAACATTTTCTATACACCAGCGCAACGCCAAAATTTCAACTTTACTTTTGTGAATAAAGTCTTTGATATTTATATCGTATTTATTATAGATTATATCTATTAACTCTTCTTGCTTCAAAAAGTAAGATAAATCATACAACCAAGGAAATCTGACCCGTTGTTGAGATTTGATAACCTCTAGAGGATGACGAACGACATGCACTACAGGAATTTCAAAATACTGGCTTATAAAAGGAGCCAAAAGGTTTCCTCTCACCAGTTTAATGACAAAATGCTTAGGAATAAAGGGCCATAAATGCCTTTTGTAGGTTCTATTTGAGTTTTGTGCAATCCAGTCAGAATCTACTCGATTACTTAATACCCGTTGCAGATATCTCAACCCTTCAGTATAATTGTCTTGATTTTTATTGGTGATCATTTGGTCGGCTACCAAGTGACCCTGCTTTGTATTATCGGTATGTTCTGGTTCAAAAAGCATTCTGTAACGAAACACTTTAGCCATGTTCTCACTTAACCAACTGGTTCCACTTCTAGCAGAGCCTACAACTAAGGTGTGTTTATTAAACCTTTTCAACTATATATTTGTTTAGCTTTATTATAAAATTTGATCTCATCCCTTAAAATATGGATAGCATATTCTTTTTCTTCATCATCAATATTAAAATTTACATCCCCAAAATCTCTTTTTCTACCAGGCTCTCTAAGGCTTAAATTTAGATCTTTATTTAATGCAGGTAAAACAGTCTCATAATCACTTAGGAAAAACACTTTATTGATTTCCGTTAAGCTTTGAATTGCTTCTTTTACATCTTTATTTTTGCTGTAAAAGTAAAGTTGACCAAAAAGGTATTTGTCACTTAGATTAAGCATAAACTCCTTAAAAGACTTATTCAACAATGATTTTTGATTATAAAGTATTGGATAAGTTGGATCCAATTTTGGACCTACTTCTGGGTCGACTTGACTTACCCAATTGTAATATTTATACAAGGAAACTAACCTCTTGTATGGATCCCTTAAAACTGTAAAAGAATACGTATTAGGCCTTAACGTAATCTGCCACAACGGAAAATGTGAACTTGCATAAAAATAATTAGAGTGTTCTATTAATTCTTTGCTCATTCTTACAAAAGTCTTTCCTTTCTTATTTATAATAGGTTCTCTTCCAAACATATCAAGATGTAAATCAGATAAATTCCAGAAAGCAGAATTTATAGATGTACCTCCAGATTTTCTAATATGAAGATGATATATTCTATCATATTTCTCAGGTAACCATTTAGAATTATTAATAAAGTTGTTTGCATAGAAAACTTTAAAAGACCTATTAAATTTCTTAAATTTACTTGAGCTTTTAACTTTATTTATTATAGAGTTTTTCATAAAGATTACTTCTTGTTTTTATAAACATTTCGATAGGATAACTCCTTGCAACTTTTTGACGTATTTGCTCTCTAAGTTTTCTCAAGTCATGTTGAGGTAACTGGTGAATTTTTTGCAGTAATTTAGCAAGTTCTTCAATGTTACTTGCTTCAAATAGCCAGTCGTCGAAGCCTTCTAAAATATCTTCTATCCCAGCAACCCCAGAGCCGATAACTGGTATTCCCATTGCCATAGCTTCAACAGGTGCCATAGGCATACCTTCGCCTTCATTCTTGGTTGGGATCACAAAGACATCAGCTACCGATAAGAAGTTTTGAACCTCCGCTTGTTTTCCAGTAAAAATAATGTTGGAATGCATTTTAGACTGAACTCTTAACATATCCACATAATCCGTTTGATCATTACCCACTAAGAGTAATTTTATATTTGGAATTTGAGACTGGATAACGGCCTCAATTAAAATTTCAATGCCTTTGACTTCCACCATATTTACCACCGAAATCACTACGAAGTCAGTTTTTTGAAAGTCATACTGATCTGCAATCACTTGATTATAAGGTCTGGGTTTATAGACTTCGGTATCCAAACCCAAGGGCAAGTAGGTCGCTTTTATACGTGAAGAATTCCCGAAAAACTCAGTCATCATTGCTTTATTAATTGCAATGACGTGATGGCTAAGTTTTGACCTCCAAATCCAAGCTTTATTGCCCCAACCCATAGCTTTCTTGGTATAGATAAAGGATTTTCCAGCTAAGCGTGCAGCGAGAGGTTCAGAAAAATCTGAACTCCAATGCCAAGAATGAATGATATCCACATCTAATCCTTTAAAAAATCGGACCACTTTCCATAGTCGCCTAGGAAAACTCCACAGCGGATAGTAGTCTGTCTCGTAATTGAATACATGAATAGGCACTCCTAACTTTTCCACCTCTTTAAAAAACTCACCTCGGTTATGCTTAACTAAAATCTCTGGTTCAAATCGCGTTTTATCTAAGCCCTTCACTAAATCATAAACCACCTTGCCACTCCCGGCAGTATCGAAGTTGGGGATAGTGTATAGGATTTTTAGTTTTTTCATTAGAATATTCGAATACTGGTTTATTCGTGTAATCGGTTATAAGTATTCAAAAATAGTATTTCTCTTTTGTTTATGTTCGAGCGGAGTCGAGAACTTTTGTATAATGTAAGTTAAATGCATCTCGACCCTACTACGTCTTCGCTCAGTACAGGCAGCTCGATGTTGAAACATATTACAACTCTTCAAACCTTGACCTTTTAACCTTCGACTCTTTGACTCTCGACTAGTTTACCCTCGACTCCTTGACGCTCGACTCTCGACTCTCGACTCTACTAGGTCTCCGCTCAATTCAGGCAGCTCGATGTTGAAACATGAGAGAAAATACCGCCATCTTGGCCCCGACCCTAAAGGGTGGATGGCTTCAATCTTACTAAAATAATCCTTTTATTTCAAATGCTTTATTTTCTCACCTTTTAGGGAGGGGCAAAAGAAAATAAAGTTATTCACCTTTCGATATTTTAGCTTTAAACCCTTCTACCCTTGTTTATGTTCGAGCTTGCCAGTGCTTAGCGAAAGTCGAAGTATCGAGAACTTTTTATTTATTCTTGTTCGCTTAAGTGTTAGAATCAGAAAAACAGACAATTGAGATCCTTCCACGTAGTTTATGTTCGAATTTGCTCGTGCTGAGCGAAAGTTGAAGTATCCAGAACTTTTGTATAATGTGAGTTAAATGCATCTCGACTCCGCTCGATGTTGAAACATATTACAACTCTTCAAAACTTGACCTTTTAACCTTCGACTCTTTGACCCATTGACTCTCGACTAGTTTACCCTCGACTCCTTGACGCTCGACTCTCGACTCTACTAGGTCTCCGCTCAATTCAGGCAGCTCGATGTTGAAACATGGGAGAAAACACCGCCATTATATTTAGGTTCAATTCAGATCTTTAATAATTAAAACCGATATCGTTGTTTATGTTCGAGCTTGCAAGTGCTGAGCGAAAGTTAAAGTATCGACAACAAAATCCATCTCGACAGACTTTATGCTGCAGAGTTGAAGTGCTCGATGTTGAAACACGGGAGAAAACTCCGCCATCTTGGCCCCGACCCTAAAGGGTGGATGGCTTCAATCTTACTAAAATAATCCTTTTATTTCAAATGCTTTATTTTCTCACCCTTTAGGGAGGGGCAAAAGAAAATAAAGTTATTCACCTTTCGATATTTTAGCTTTAAACCCTTCTACCCTTGTTTATGTTCAAGCTTGCCAGTGCTGAGCGAAAGTCGAAGTATCGAGAACTTTTGTATAATGTAAGTTAAATGCATCTCGACCCTACTACGTCTACGCTCAGTACAGGCAGCTCGATGTTGAAACATAGTAAAATCCTTCAAACTTTGACTCTCGACTCATTGACTCTCGACTCATTGACTCTCGACCCTTCTACTCTTTGACCCTCGATCCTTGTCTACTTGACTCTTTAACTACCTACTCACGACTCAACACTACTCACGACTACTCAACTCCCTGCTATTCCAAACACTCAACGTCAACAACATACTCACAGGATGCGAATAAAACACTTGATCTTGGGTTTTAAATTTAGTATACAGATCTTTGACTAGACTCGGATCCACAAAGTCTTTAAAATTGGAATTAAATAAATGCGATTCTAATTGTCTTTCATTCTCTTTTCCTAAAAACTGCAATTCCCAATTGCGCTGAATGAATTTCTTGCCTAGTTTGGCTTGGACTTCACGTTTGAGTTTGTCGACAACTCGATATGGTAAATTATAGGGTGTTTTGTTCTTTTGAAAATTAGTCAGATTAAAAGGCTTTTGATCTTGCCAAACAATTTTAGCGACCTGCGGATTGTTTTGCTTGATGTATTCGATTTGTAATTTTCGATCGGCCAAATGGGCTTCTGGAAGCTGACAAATTAACTCGCACATGCGATCATCATAATAAGGCAAAGTAATTGGATGAGCCGCTGCAAACACACTTAAATTAATACTGGTCCAGCGAGGCGCCCAGTACATCGATTTAAATGCTCTTACTTTAGCTGAGGTGTTTTGGATGTCAATTCGTTTGAGCAAGGTCTGAGTAGTCTCCTTCAAATAAGTCTTAAAATCACCTTCTAAATTCCAGGACTGCCATATGGATTGTGCCAATTCCATTCCTCCTTTCTTGATTACTTTTTTATGGATATAATCCACTAAATCCTGGTCTTGAATACCTTCATCACCGCCCTTATCAAATAAAACATCTCCCCAATGGCCTAGAGAAAACAGTCCTTCCATTTTTTTAAGCTCCTCCAACACTCCCATCTGACGGGGATGCGTAAACTCAGAATAGCATTGATTGATCTCGGCTAACTCATCTATACTATCCCATAAATAATGGGGTGGAATCTCAAAAGCCTGAAACTCAAAATCACAAACTTTAGCGATTTGCTGGCTGATCTTATGCTCTTTGTAACCACCTTGGAACGAATAGGAATAGGACGCCACCTTTTTTCCTAATTTTTTTAAAGCCACGGCCTGACTTCGGCTATCCAAACCTCCAGACAAAGGCAAAATCGCTTGTTGATCTCCGATTTGCTCCTCTATGATTTGCTCAAATAACTCTTGGTATTGCTGTAAAGAAGCAACAAAGCTTTGAGTTCTGGGTTTATAATACCACTTAAACCAAGCTTTCGAGCTTACCAAGTAGCCGTTGTTATCAATCTCACTAATCGTTCCTGGACGTAAGACTTTTTTATGTTTCCAATACGTGCTATCATCCCAAAAGAAACCGGTAGCGGCGAACAAGCAAATCGCTTTATGGTCCAACTCCTCAGGTTCGTTTTTGATCTTGACGAAAGTTTGGTGGATGGGGATGATGGGAGTTTTTATTTTTTTCATTAGAGTATTCAAACACTGGTTTATTCGTGAAATCGGTTATAAGGATTCAAAAATAGTATTTCCAATTTGTTTATGTTCGAACGGAGTCGAGAACTTTTGTATAATGTAAGTTAAATGTATCTCGACAGAGTTTATGCTGAAGAGTTTAAGTGCTCGATGTTGAAACATGAGAGAAAACACCACCATCTTGTTTAGGTTCGATTCAGATCTTCAATAAATGAAACCGTTATCATTGTTTACGTTCGAGCTTGCCAGTGCTGAGCGAAAGTCGAAGTATCGAGAACAAACTCCATCTCGACTCCGCTCGATGTTGAAACATATTACAACTCTTCGACCCTTCGACTCCTTGACCCTCGAATCTTCAACTCTCGACTCATTGACTCGCAACTCTTCGACTCTTCAACTCTCGACTCTTTGACCCTCAACTACCTTACTACTCGATTATACAACCTCATCATCCCCTCTACCATTTCCATTTCAGTATGCTGTTGCTCAACTTTTAAGCGAGCAGCATGTTTTATGTTTTTGATATATTCTGAATCCAGTTGGCTAAATTCCAAAATTTGAGCTGCCATGGCTTTATAATCATAAACCGGGACGATCCAGCCTTCTTTTTGATGAGTAATGAGTTCTTCCATTCCCCCACAATTGGTGGAGATGACTGGACAACCCAAAGCCATAGCCTCCACCGCTACGTTGGCAATGCCTTCTTCTATACTTGATAATAAAAAAATATCTGACGAAGACATCATTTCAAAAACCTTTTGTTGTGGTAATTTCGGTAAAAATTCCACTTCAGTCTCCAAATCTAACTCATTTCTTAAAAATAACAATTCTTGGTTACCTTCTGCACCAATTATTTGGTAATTGAGTTGAAGACCTTTCTTCTTTAAAAGAGCTAAAGCCTTTAAAGCGATATCGTAACCTTTTTTCCAATGGGGACGACCTACAGAAATAATTTCTAATACTTCGTTTTGGACAACTAGAGGATTAAATTCAAATTTAGATAGCTCCAACCCTGTATACACAACATGGTCAATTTTATTTGGGCTATTATAAATCTTATTCCCTTCTTTGGAGATCGCTTGAGAGACTGAATGAAATCCTGAAAATCGAGGTAGCCAGTGTTGGAGATACTCAAAATTAGCTTTATCCACAAAAGGCCTCACGTTGGTTTGATATCCGCGTTGTGATAAGACAAATTTATAGGTTTGGGGTTTGAGTAAATCTTCAAACAAACTAATATTGGAGACCCATTGCACATGAACCACATCGGGTTGAATATACTCTAAAGCTGCTGTTAGGTTTTGTCGTTTGAGTTGAGATTTATCTCCGGATGTCAAACGCTTAAGAGTCTTTAAAAGTGACTTAGATCTTAAACCCCAAATCAGACTGGTCCACATAAATTTCCATTTACTGGCACTACTGCCTAAAGCAATATATTTCACCCCTTTAAGAGGTTGCTTAAGTTCTTCATTAAAGCCTAACACAAAGACCTCAACGTCATTGCTCACCAAACCTTCAACCAAGCGATTGATAAAGGCTGTGGTTTTAAAAGAACCGTCGAAGATGATGATTTTCATGATAAGTTGTTAGTTGGGCGTTGTTCGTTAAACGGTAAACGCTAAAGTATATCAGCTATTCTTTTTCAAAAAGCGAATGAGGCCGTGCATTATTTTTATTGTATTTTCTATTTTCTTAAAAACTGGATGTTCACTGTGGATCAGTTTTAATTTTGCAGCAATGATAAGCTGAGTTTCTAATTCTAAAATTGAGCCTAACGCAATTTCAACAAATCTTTTATATTCTTTGTTCGAACTTCTACTGCAACCTTCCGCAATATTTGATGGTACAGAAACTGAAGCTCTCCTCAATTGACTGACTAAACCAAATTTTTCCTCACTTGGAAACTTCTGCGTGATTTCATATACTAATTGTACAAGCTCCATGGATTCTTTCCACGCATCAAGTTCTTTGTAATTCATAATTTCGTTTTTAGTTGGTAGTTTCTCGTTTTACGTTGAACAGTAAACGAAAAACGCTAAACTAATCCATAATACTCCTTATACCACTCCACAAATCTATCGATTCCAGTTTGAATATCTGTGCTTGGTGCATATCCGAAATCTTTCTGCAACTCACTTACATCTGCCCAGGTTTGGTTTACATCTCCATCTTGCATTGGATACATCTCTTTAATCGCTTCTTGACCAAATGCTAGCTCTAAAGCTTTGATAAATTCCAAAAGTTGAACAGGCTTGGAATTACCTATATTATAGATGCCATACTTTTTTTGATGTGGCAAATCTTTTTCGATCGTGGCTATAACTCCTTCTACGATATCGTCGATATAGGTAAAATCTCGAGATAAGTCTCCGTTATTAAATACCTTGATGGGCTTATTCTTGGTAATGGCTTCAGCAAATAAATGCATGGCCATATCTGGTCTTCCCCAAGGGCCATAAACCGTAAAGAAACGTAAACCTATACTTTGGATTCCAAAGAGATGGCTATAGGTATGCGCTAAAAGCTCGTTAGTCTTCTTGGTAGCTGCATAAACACTAATGGGGAGATCTACCGATTGATCTTCTTTAAAAGGCACCTCATCAGAATTTCCGTAAACGCTAGAGCTACTAGCATAAACGATTTTACTTACCTGAAATTCTCGCATACATTGCAAGACATTTAGAAAGCCGGTGATGTTGGTATCGATGTAGACTTTTGGATTTTCTATACTGTACCGAACCCCCGCTTGAGCGGCTAAATTACATACCACATTGATTTGACGATCCTCAAACAAACTCGGCAAGTTAGCTCGATCTTCCAATTTGAGTTGGTAAAAACTCAACTGGTCATAGACAGTAGATTTAACCTCTCGATTATAAAACTCTGAGTCTTTTTTAGCGATTCCCAACTGATTTAATCGGGCATATTTTAAGTCTACATCATAGTATGTATTTAGACTATCAATTCCTATAACTTTAAAACCTTGTTCCAGCAAATTTCTGGTAACATGAAATCCGATAAAGCCAGCAGCTCCTGTTATCAGAATTACCTCCATAGCAATGATATTAAATGTTGCATGTATGTTTTATTTGGATTTTTCGTACTGCAAGTTACGGTGCTTTATGTAAATATTATTACTATGTATTGTTGGATTTTGGGAGAATCAATAATATATCTCACCGAAGAGCAAAACAACTCGTACTTTAGATTAATAAAAGCTAGTACGCTAAAATACTTATTAAAATGACTAAACTTAGTCATTTCTTATGATTATATTCAGCTTCTAAAACAAGACATCTTGATTACTTCCATAATAATCGAGACTCCCGTTGACAATTATACAGATGGAATTAAAAGAACAAACCGAATTTTATAATAAATACTGGAAGGATTATAAAAATTTTGGATCCTATAAACTTCAGAGATTGAGTGAAATAGTCAAAATTTTGGAACAAGTAAGAAAAATCAAGAGAAATCCTAAAATTCTGGATCTAGGTTGTGGAGATGGAAGATTCTGTGCAGTTTGGAATGAAGTTGGAGAAACTGTCGGCATGGATCTTTCAACAAAAGCGATGGATATGGCTTCAAAAAGGTATCCTTTCATAGATTTTCATGCAGGTGATGCAACAAAAACAGAATTTAAAGATGGCGCCTTCGATATTATCATATCACAAGAGGTAATAGAACACATTGAAATCCAACATGAGTACGTAAAAGAATGTCAAAGGCTGTTATCGCACAATGGAGTTTTAATTTTGACTACACCAAATAAATATTATTTTGACAGGAGAAAAGGTGGCAATTACTCAAACCAACCAATAGAAAACATATTGAACCCATCACAACTAAAAGACTTACTCGCGAAAGATTTTAGACTTTTAGATTTTTACACTATTATTCATCCTAAAGGTGATTATGGCATTTATAAACTTCTGGGTAGCTTAATTATAAGATATGGGTTTTCAGCTCTTAAAGCTGAGTTTTTACTTCAACGGATTATGAGTAAATCGCTCTTAGGTCTAAATATTGTTTGCATAGCTCAAAAAAAAAAATAGACCTTAAAAGATAAGGCTTACATAATTTCCAACCTCTTAAACCATAAATCTTAGAAAAACCAATAGTTTTCTAAATAAATTTATAATAGTAGTAAAATTATTTACCGAATTATTTAATAACTTTATCTACAGCCTAATAAAATTACTCTACCTTATTGATTTGAGTTTAATAAAGAAGTAAATTTTGAATTGACGAATTTTTTAGTATGCATTCATGAGAACTGTGTGATATAGATAATTGGTAAATTACACAACTAAAAACCGATTTCAAATTATTTCTAATTGTTTTGGTAGATCATTACAATTTTAATGTTAGAAGTCAAGCATTTAATCAAATGATAAATAGACATCCTTTTTTGCTTCAATAAAAGAAGAGGTTATTAACTGCATGATTAACCAAATAAGACAACTGAATATTACTATTCTTTAAAATCAATTTTGGTTCAATTCTTTTTTCATTGATAAATATTTCTTATAATGATAAATTGATAATTTCGGTTTCAATATTTTTTTAAATATTTTTGATTTATATTCCCTTAGTATCAAATATTTTAAAGCATCAGCTTGCACGTCAGAAAAATATTTCTTGGCGATCTTGTGAGTATTAACCTGCAAATTAAAACTTCTACTACCTACATCTCTGCTTCCACCACTACTTGCGCCAATGTGAAAGAGACGAGCTTTATGATTGTAATACATCTTGTAACCACTTGTGAATAGATTTAATGCAAAGTCTCTATCTTCACCGGCCCCAGTTGGATCAAAACTTTCATCAAACCCTCCTACTTCGTTGAACACTTTTTTAGTAACTGCACAGCAACACCCTGGGATGGCAATTGTAGGCCTAGATTTTGGAGAGTTGGGATTCGCAGTTATAGTTTGAATAAAATTGAAGCTTTTCATTTTGAAAAATTGTTCTTCACCTAGAGGATAATTACCTTCAACATCACAGTTGGCTCCAGCACTTGCATCATAATTGCTTTCTAGAATAGGTTGCACCAATTCTTTGATAAAATCAGACTCTACACGTGCATCATCATCTAAAAAAATTAAGATCTCACCTTTTGATTTTCTAACTCCATAATTCCTTGATTGGCAAGGCCCAGTAGTTGATAAATGATAATAACGGCAATGATTGTAAACTGTGGGTTTATCTGATTGGTCAACAACAATTATCTCTAATTTGCAATTACTAGGTAAAACTTGATTTTGCAAGTCGTCTAATAGGTCTATAATATATTTATTCCTATTTCTCGTAGGTATTATGACGGAAATTAATTTCATGAAAAATTTTTTAAAACAAAATTGTTAAATAGGTTTCTAATCTTTATTGACCTGAAACCTATACACTTGTAATAACAAAAAATAGTTTTGATTTTATAAAGGTTTCTATTTAAGTTTTGAATTAGAAAGTTGTAATATTCGGTTGCTTTAGGGTCATTATAATAAATAGAAGTCAAGAAGATTCTAGCCATTTTTTTTAACATTTTAATCTTAATTTCATCATCCTGATATGTTTTTTTATTGTTGTTAAAAATTTCTTTGTAAAGAAAAAATTTTGATTGAGAGTTTTCTTCTGAAAATTTTCTATCCTTACCGCTAATAGATGAGTTATGAAGTTTATACACAAAAAGTTTTTTGGAAGATTGATGGACATTACTTACCATAATTTTTGATAGAACATCTAGAAAAAAAACAGCTTCCTGACCTCTTTTTATTTTTTCATTGAAAATTATATCATTTTTTTTAAGAAATTTTTTTTTAAATAGAGCAGTAGGTGTCAATATTTCAGTTTTATTTAAAGCAAATTGTTTAAACAAAGAAATTTTTAAATTTTGTTTGATTGGTAATAACACACCCTCTTTATCTTTAAACCCGGTACAAATTTGTAAATCTGATTTTTCTTTTAGAATATCTTTATATTGTTCAGCAATTTTTTCCTTAAGCATCAAATCATCAGAATCAAACCATTGGATATACTCCCCTTGACTCATTTTAAACCCATAATTACGAGCACCATTCCCACCGGGAAGATGTTCCTCAGGCCGATGAAAATATTTAAAACGAGCATCTTTTTCAACATAAGCCCCAACAACCTCATCGGTGTTGTCACTAGAACCATCATCCACAATAATACATTCCCAATTCTCGTAAGTCTGGGCTACTACCGAGTCCAGGGTCTCCCCGATCAGATGGGCTCGGTTGTAAGTGGGGATAATGATGGAGACTAAAGGCTGGTCACTCATGGATAATAAATTAGTATTGCAATATTACGAATTTTAGGGATGAGTTATTAATTTATCCGAATTTTCGTGGTTGTTTTTTCCATTTTGTTTTTGATTATTATCATGCTGTCCCGACTTCTGCTTTAGTCTATTAATTAAGAATAAGAACTGTCTGGGTTGAGCATTGAATTAAGTTTGAATAGTATTAGAATTATTTAATTAATACATGATCTTTTAAAATATGAATAAAATCAGTATTAAACTTATCTACTCCTTCTTGAGTTAAATGATGAGGATCGTAAAAATGTAAAGAATCATTCATATTCGAAATTCTATTAAAATCATAATAATTCCCGTAGGATCTTATAAAATTATTAAACTTTTTTAAGTCAATAGATTTATAGAAACTCGAACTTACAGGAGCAAACACTAAAATGTATTTAATATTTTCACTCTTAAACATTTCAATGTTTTGTTTGAAGCTTGATTTTTGTAGTTTATTTAATTCCCACCCTTTTTGTGGTTTAAAATTTGTGTATTTAGGTTTAATGGCTTTTTCTACATAGCCACCTCTAATGTAAGTGTCGTTTGATCTTGTGTACGATTTAATTTTATTTTGAGACTTAAATTTTTGCTTGTAATAAGCATGAGCTAAAGTTTGATAAACTTGGACATTATTTACCCTAAGAGCTGATTTAAAATTTAAATAGTCAACAATATCATTGTTTATCAAGTCCAAATTTGACTCTATACCTGAGTTTTTAAATACATTAGGGAATACTTCATAAACAACCAATTTTGGGTTTAATTCTTTCAGATATCTTTTAAGTAATATTTGAGTTTGATCATGGGTTTGAGCACTTGAACCTAAGTTAAATGCTCTAAAGCCTATACTATCAAAATTGCGTGTATCAAAGCCCCTGTAAGCATGTGATGAACCTAAAAATAAAATATCAATATCATTTAAAGTATCAACTTCTTTAAATCTTATGTCACTAAAACCATAGCCTTCTCCTATATACTTAATATTAGGCATAACTCTAAAAGGAAGTAGTTCAAAACCAACCAAAAAAAACAAACCCAATATTAATGATGATACTAAGGAAAAAATAAAAAAATCTTTTATAAAGCGTTTCATAATAGTTTAAAATTGAAAATATATGAACGGTGTTTCTTCCGCTACCATGAAATTAAAAATTAAATAAATTAGTAAACTGTAAAAAATGAAACGTATAATTCTTGGTGAGTTTTTTAAGAGTTTTTGTATTGCAAAATCATTATGCCTTCCAAACCACTCTATTAGATAGAAGAAAATTATTAAAAACACTAAGGAAGGGTTGAAATTATAAAGCAAGCGATAAGTTTTATAATAATTCATATAATCCGCTAAACCTAAAAACAAATCCATTAGGAACTGACCTGCATGTGCCATGTCTTCAGCTCTAAAAAAAACCCACGCTAGAACCGTTAAAGAAAAGGTCAAAAGCATACCTCTCAATTCTTTAAAGGTTGGCAGAACTCTATTTTCTGCAATACCACCAGTATGGACTCTATTTTTATTTCGTAATAATAAAGGTAAAAAGTAAATGGCATTTAAAGCACCCCAAACAATAAAAGTCCAATTAGCACCATGCCAAAATCCACTCACTATAAAAATAATAAAGGTATTGCGTACTTTCATCAAAGTGCCTCCACGACTACCACCAAGTGGAATGTATAAATAATCCCTAAACCAAGTGGATAATGAAATATGCCACCGACGCCAAAACTCGGCAATATCTCTTGAAAAATAGGGGAATGCGAAGTTTTTCATCAATTTAAAACCAAATAAACGAGCTGTACCAATAGCAATATCAGAATAACCTGAAAAATCTCCATAAATCTGAAATGTGAACATTAATGCCCCAAGAGCTAAACTCGTACCACCATAATCTGCTGAATTGTTAAAAATATCATTTGCCAATTGAGCACAGTTATCTGCAATGACCACCTTTTTAAATAAACCCCATAAAATTTGGCGCATCCCTAACACAGCTTCGTTGTAGTCAAATTTTCGCTTCGTATAAAACTGAGGCAATAAATTAGTGGCACGCTCGATTGGGCCAGCTACTAATTGTGGAAAAAAACTTACAAAAGCTGTAAAGGCAACGAAATCTTTTGTTGGTTTTAATTTTTTTCTATAAACATCTATGGTGTAGCTTAAGGTTTGAAATGTATAAAAGCTTATTCCAACAGGAAGAATTATATTTAAACTAGTTGAAGGGATTTGATAACCGAAGAAACTAAATGCACTAACAAAATTATCAATAAAAAAATTGAAGTACTTAAAAAAGCCAAGAAAGCCTAAATTGATAATAATACTTATCCATAACAAGACTTTCCGCCTTTGCTTTCCATCAGTTTTTTCCAATTGTAAGCCAACTATGTAATCTACAAGTGAACTAAATATAATTAAAGTTAAAAACCGCCAATCCCACCATCCATAAAAGAGATAACTTGCTGCCGCAATTAAGGCATTTTGTGCTCGCAAATGTTTTTGAAATACAAACCAATAGAGTAAAAATACTATAGGTAGAAATATGGCGAAGTCAAGTGAGTTGAAGAGCATTGTGATGTTTAGTTACGACTCATATATTATACTTTTATAATCTTAGAATAACTTTTTATCAATGCTTCAGTAGAAAATTTTTGAAACCTCAGTGCTGAATATTTTTTAATTTTATCTAAATCGTATTTCTTATCAAAAAAGTCAGTCAAGGTTTGACAAAGTGCTTCTTCGTTTCCAACTTTAAATAAAGGTATTGGATAATTTTCTCCAACAACTTCTCTTACACCTTCTACATTTGTTCCAATAAACGGCGCACCAATACCAATTGTTTCAATAACTACATTAGGTAAACCTTCATTCTGTGTGCTTAAAATATTACAGTTTGTTATAGAAAGTAGTTCCATGTTGTAAAATGACCTCCCTAAAAAAATTACATTACTATCAATTCCTAGTTGTTTAACTTCTTGCTTATATAGTTTCATCATTCCTTCCGCACCCTCATCTCCTGCGATTAATAGTACTGCATTGGAATTTGTAGATTCTAAAAAAAGCTTCCAAGCCTTAAAAACTGTACTATAATCTTTTTCTTTAAAAAAATTAGCGATTGAAGACACAACAAAATCATATCTATCAACTCCAAAAAACGACTTCCAATTTTTTGAATGGTCTATATTTCTTAATCTAAGCCCGTTATAAATAGTACTTATATTTAAGTTATACGAATTACCATACACCTCTTGGAATTTCAATCCTGCGTGTATTGAGTTAGCAATTATTACAGGTTGGTTATGCAAGGCCTTCTTTAAATACCAACTTTGTCTTGGTTTATTTTCTAGTACGGTGTTCCGAATATGAAAGATAGTTTTTTTAGCACCTGTATATGGAAGTATAGTCCCGAAAAAATGGCACAGATTATCATGGTAGGGTATAACATAATCAAAACCGTAGAATCTTGATAATAAAATTGTTTTTATCAATGGCACGTAACGCTGCAAACGCCATGAATATTTTCCCCAAAACTTGTCTTTTATGAATCTACCGTCAATAATGTTAAAGCCATTTTTTATCAATTCTTTCTTAACAAAGTCTTCTTCATATTTTGTAGTCCAAAAAAAATAAATCTTAGCCCCTTTCTTTTGAAATTCTTTTGCTAAAGTTAGAGCTTGCGTCTGAATTCCACCGTAAGTCAGATTGTTAATTGCAAATAAAATTTTGACTTTATGCCTTTTAAACATGTTTATTTACAATTCTAAATAATAAATCCATTTCAAAATAACTTTATCCATAGTATAATTTTGGGCGGTTTCATAGCCTCTCTCAATAATTTTATTACGTTTATTTTGATCTGAAATTTGATTTAGCGCATTTTTCCATTCCAAAGCACTGGAGCAAATAAATCCATTCTCACCTTCAACAATAACTTCTCTATAAGCCTCAATATCGCTACAAAGAACAATATTCCCAACTGCAAGAGATTGTAAAACTCTATTAGAAGATTTATATTTTGATAACATATCATCATCAACAGCTATTAAACTAGCACTGTATTGACTGATTATCTCGAAAGTTTCTATCTTCTTCCAATCATTCCATTTTATGTCTGCTTGGGGATTGTTTGACATAGTATGAATTTCCCAGCCTAATGATTCAAAAAGTTTTTTTAATGAATTAATTTTTTCAATTCTAGATTCAGTCAACCATCCAAAAAATATAGCCTTTTTATTATGTATATATTTTTTCTTCTCAAAATATTCTACGGCATCAGGAATATACCTAACTTTTTTTTGTGGATGATGTCGCTGATATAATTGAAATAAATTTTTTGAAGTACCGATTATATAATCGAAATATTTAACCAAGGAATCATCACATTTTGGCAAATCACAATCAATAAAAGCAATATTAACTCTTTTAAATTTCAATAAACTTAGTAACTTCCTTAGTGATAATTCTTTCCTTTTTTGAAGAATTAATAAATCTCCTTTTTTAAGAAAAAGAAGCATCCATATTTTTTTTTTAAGAGTAAGAGTACTATTTCCTTGCTTTAGTATTTTAGATTTTATCCCTTTACGAAGTAATGCTTGATGTACTTTATGACCATGAATTCTGGAACTTCCAGTGTTCTCATTACCAATTAATACCCAAAAAACCCTTTTATGCTTCATATTAATTGAATTTTAGTTTCAAAAAATCCAACCAATTTCTTTTATCTTCAAAATTAAAGTCAAAAAAATATACATCTTTTTTATACTTTTTATACGCCTGATTTTTCATTTTATTGGTATAAAATTTAGAGTAATGCTTCTTGAATTTTTTACCAACTTGTACTCTTCTTTTAAAAAAACCATCAGACAATTCGAGATCTTTTACTAGACCATCAAATTCTTTATCAAGATTTTTTTTATCAAAATAAATTATTTTGTCAAATTTAATTTCCTTGGAATTCAAAAACATAAAATCAGTCTGAGAGGTGAGGTGGTCTCCCCTATATTTCTTTTCTCCCTTATTCATAAATCTTGAAAAATCATTTTTGCCAAATAAATAATCATCAAAAGACCCTGAAAACCTTTTAGTTTCTCTAAACCAAAAAAAATCTGACATGACTTTATCCCAAGTATTTCTTACAATAATAAATTTATAATAAGTGTCCCATTGCTGAGGTGTCACAAATTTATAATCCAATAATTGCTGAGGAGTGGCATGTTGCAAATAGATTTTATAAGTCGGATCCCACCCAAATAGATGTTCATTATTAAGTTCGTTTACATTAACATCGATACCAAACGCAGTTTCTATTGATGAACCCGCACATTTAGGAATATGTATAAATATAAACTTATGCTTATGTGAAATCATTTCTTTTATTTGATTTGCCAAGTTTGATCAGATAAAAATACTCCGAGATTTTCTTTAGAAGGAATTTTTCCTGTTTTGAATACATCGCCAGATTCTACTACAACCTCACTAAAAACATCGTTTTGATACAAAACTTTTTTGGAGTTTAAATCTAAAATTTGAATTCCAAGGTCATATAATCCAGGTGAAATTTTAAGTTTAGAAATAAAACAAACAAAACTTTGATCGAATTTTTCTAAAACTTTATTAGCATTTAGATGAAATGTATTTAGTGTGGTAATTAATTTTTCGTCTTTATCAAAAACCTGATACCTAACATTAATTCTGGTTGATTTTGGATTTTTAATTCTTAAGTTTAATTCAAATGAGCATCTTTCACCCAACAACAAGTTTGAGTTATTTCCAATAAAATCAAGGACTACAAATTTCGATATTTCGCCCTCATCAAATTTAATTGGAAAAGTTTCAGTAGCATCATTATCTTTTTTACTCAAATAATAACTAACACAATCATCTGTCCCACCTTCAAAAGCTATTTTCCCATTTTCCAAGACAATCCCTCGGGTACATAAACTTTTTACCGCCGCCATATTATGACTGACAAACAGGACGGTTCGCCCATCGTTACCAGAGATATCTTTCATTTTACCAATGGCTTTCTTTTGGAACTCGGCATCGCCTACGGCAAGGACTTCGTCCACCACCAGAATATCTGGCTCGAGGTGAGCCGCTACCGCAAAAGCCAATCTCACCCGCATTCCTGAGGAATACCGCTTCACGGGCGTATCCACATACAGCTGGCATCCTGAAAACTCAATGATCTCTTCTTCCTTTTCTCTGATTTCTGCTTTGGTCATCCCTAAAATAGCTCCATTCAAGTAAATGTTTTCACGACCAGTCAATTCGGGATGAAACCCTGTGCCCACCTCCAGTAGCGAAGCGATTCTTCCTTTGGTCTTGATGGTTCCCGTAGTGGGAGAAGTCACTCGCGATAAGATTTTGAGCAAAGTAGATTTTCCTGCACCATTTTTCCCAATAATCCCTAACACATCGCCATCGTAAACGTCAAAATTGATATCGCGTAGAGCCCACACATAGTCAGTCTCTGCTTTTTTACTGCGGTCGTTTTCAGCCCCAATTTTTAGGTACGGATCTTCTTTACCCCTTAAACTCGCCCACCACCGGTTGAGGTCGTGACTCAGCGTCCCCGTTCCTACCACACCAAGGCGGTATTGTTTGGAGATGTTTTGGGCGGTTAGAATAATGTTATTCATTTCGGTTGTCGGTTATCGGTTGTCAGTTGTCAGTTGTTGGTTGTCAGTTGTCGGTTATCGGTTGTCGGTTGTTGGTTATCGGTTGTTGGTTATCAGTTGTCAGTTGTTGGTTATCTGTTGGTTTTCCAATTAGATTCAACATAGTTGGTAAATTTATAAATTTTTGCACCTAATTCATCATATTTCACAATCATTGATTCCACCTCTAGATCAGGGTAAAGTTGACTTATCATTTCCAATTGTGATTTACACTCCAACAAAGAAGCGTAAGCGTAGATCAAGAATTTTATAAAATCATTCTTATAAGCCTTACGCCCATAACCTTCTATAATATTGTCTTTAATGCTTTTTGATGAACGTCTTACCTGGCTCCCTTGTTCATATAACTCATACTTAGGTAGCTTCAAGGTCAGTTTATGAACCTCAACAGCATACTCGAATGCTAGATTATATATGTCTAAATCTTTATGAGATTTCATTATTCGGTTATCGGTTATCAGTTGTTGGTTGTCGGTTGTCAGTTGTCAGTTATCGGTTGTTGGTTATCAGTTGTCGGTTATCAGTTGTTGGTTGTCGGTTAACTATCAACTGTTAACTGTTAACCGCGCCTCTGGCGCTACACCGTATCTATAAAACTCTTCTCCGTCCTGTTAAAAATAGCTAAGCCCATAAAAAACACCACTAAGGAAAAACCTAAGGCATAGAAAAAGCCCCACCACGTAAAAAGTCCTGTGTCTAAAGTCATATACCGGAAGCCTTCTATGATCTGGGCGATAGGGTTGTACTTAAACACCCAAAAGTATTCTGGTTTCTTTTCCAAGATCTCAGACATAGGAAAAGGAACAGCCGAGATATACATCAGTAATTGTACACCGAAGGTGATCAACACCGTAAAATCTCTGTATTTGGTGGTCAAAGAGGATAAGATCATGCCCAAACCCAAACCCGTCATTCCCATTATAAAGACATAAGCGGGGAACAGCACCAAATTGGCATTGGGGCTGATGTCTTTACCAGATGCCACGAAGTAAATGTAAAACCCCGCAAATATACTAAGTTGTATACCCAGCTTAAGTAGGTTGGAGATAGTCACCGACATCGGCATAATGACCCTAGGAAAATACACCTTGCCGAAGATACCCGCGTTTTTTGTAAAGGTGCCCGAAGTACCCGTAAGACATTCTCTAAAATAGGTCCAAGCGGTAATCCCCGCTAAGTTGAACAGAAAACTTGGCACAGTACCCGTTTGGATATTAGCCACATTATTGAACACCAATGTAAAAATAACAGAAGTAAATAGCGGCTGAATTAAAAACCAAAGCGGGCCGAGTATAGTTTGCTTATACACGGTTACTATATCCCGTTTCACAAATAAAACCAGTAGATCTCGGTACCTCCAAATTTCCTTAAAATTAAAATCTAGAAGTTTCTTCTCTGCTTTAATCTCGTATAACCAATCAGAATCTTGAGAGGAAGTTTTGGTGCTGTTCATAAAGCGTTTCGTTAACTGTAGTCTCTCATTGCAAACCATCCAAACTTATACGCTAAGCTTGCCTGGTAGAGATGAGATTTAAATTTATAATTCTGGGCCAAATTTACAATTTTTGTTGGTATTGAGTGGTGAGTTCTCAGTTTTCTGTTTTCAGTTGACAGTTGTGTGTTTTCAGTTGTCTGTTGTCAGTTGTCAGTTGTCTGTTGTCTGTGGTGAGTGGTGAGTGGTGGGGTTCTCTGTTGTCTGTTGACAGTTGTCTGTCTGTGGTGAGTGGTGAGTGGTGGGTTAGTATAGTGGTGAGTGGTGAGTCGTGAGTGGTGAATGGTGAATGGTGGGTTAGTATAGTGGTGTAGTTGTATAATGGTGTAGTTGTGAGTGGTGAGTTGTGAGTGGTGAATGGTGAGTTGTGAGTTGTAGAATAGTGAGTGGTGAGTGGTTGGTTAGTATAGTGGTGTAGTGGTATAATGGTGAATGGTGAGTGGTGAACTGGTATACTGGTATACTGGTAGACTAGTGAACTGGTGACTGATAACTGTGGACTGTCGACTAGTAAGTAGTTTCTGTCAGTTCGAGTGATGGGTTTGTGTCGATAGACCAAAGCGATTGTATCGAGAACTCGATTGAGCACCTAACATTAGACCACCTCTCAATAGAAAGAAAACGGCCTACTTTTTATGGAGGTTAGAAAACAAAAAAGTGGTGAAGAAAGGATAAAGGAGCAAAGCACTAGTGAAACGGTTTGCTTTGCGTGGGGGAACCGCTTTTGTAGTTTTCAAAGACATAAAAATAAGCCTAGTCTTTTTTGTTTCTTTTTTGGGCGATGCAAAAAAGAAAGAGAACATAAATGTTATAGAGACATCGATTAATCCCATAGCTTAAAAGCACTTCTCGATACGATTTTCTATCGAAAATCACCTGCCTTCCAAGGAACGCAGGCAGGCTCGAGGTATCACTTCATAAAGCTTTTTTATGCTGCCTAGAGGTTTTAGGAGTCTTTTAGCATCTACATTAGTTTAATACAGTCATTACCCTATCAAATCATCATGATTTCAACAGCTCAAAATTATCTTGCTTAACAAATAACGATTTAAGACTCATAAATTCTTTCTTGTCAAAGTCGCAAATCCTTGTAACCATAGGAGGCAGATCCAATGTGGATAACTTTGTGGATAACTTTTGTACCATTTTCAAATAAACATTTGTAGGGAGCATTATCTTTACCTTATTATAAATCAGGAACTT
This sequence comes from Psychroflexus gondwanensis ACAM 44, assembly GCF_000355905.1. Taxonomy (GTDB): domain Bacteria; phylum Bacteroidota; class Bacteroidia; order Flavobacteriales; family Flavobacteriaceae; genus Psychroflexus; species Psychroflexus gondwanensis. Next base: position 158,532 of record NZ_APLF01000009.1, on the reverse strand, counting down.
AAGGTTCCATAAATTCAAAAGTTATGATTCAATTAAAATCATTGCAGAGAGTCAATCCACGGGATGTGGAAGCTCCAAAGAAGTTTTATGTCCAAGCCGTTGGCGCTGGTAAAACTGATCTAGACCGTTTGGCCTACCTAATCTCCAATCAGTCCACCGTGCGTAAGCCCGACTGCTATGCTGTCCTTGAGGCTTTATTACACAACATGATGGATGAGCTTAGAGAAGGGAGAATCATCGAGTTAGGCAACATCGGCAACTTCCAGATAGGAGTAAGTTCAGACGCGGTAGATACCGAAGAAGAGGTTACTTCTAACTTAGTGAGGAAGGCTAAAATTTCCTTTAGACCTGCAAAAGCCCTAAGGGACTTACTGCAGACGGTCAATTACAAAAAAGTGAGCTAGTAAGATCGCTGATGAGCTAACCAAGTGTTAGTGAAGCCCTCTGGTAAATTCCACCCGCCAGAGGGCTTTTTTATGCAGTCTAGTTAGAGCTCTTCTTATTCAAATGAAAAATTTAACTTCATGAGTAATAGTCTTCACTTTTCCTTATCGTGATTTACTCTTCTCGACTGGTTCATTTCGACCTCTCGGCTAACTCAAATCTTCAGCTCGAATTTAAAAACCAACCCCATGGCTGTCTACAAGCATCAGCTCGAATTTCACGTACCCTAAATTTTAAGCATAAAAAAGCTCAAAAATCGAGAGAGCTAGTAAGATCGCTGATTGTTGAGCTAAGTATTTGTTAGTGAAACCCGATAACTTCCACCCTATCGACTGTCAAGACAAATATAGTATAAATGATACAACTATTGTACATGTTTGTACCACATTAGGACTTAAGACTGCAACAAAAAGACTAAAAAGACGATTATTAGGCACTTTAGCTAAGTGTTAAAGTTTGATAATAATGACTTTGTATGCGTTATTAAGTAGTGTAATAGTTTAAAGGAGTAGTGGTATAGTAGTATAATGGTGAAATAGTGAGTAGTGAGTCGTGAGACGTGAGTCGTGAGTCGTGAGTGGTGAGTCGTGAGTGGTGGGTTTGTATAGTGGTGTAGTAGTATAATGGAATAATAGTGAGTGGTGAGACGTGAGTCGTGAGTTCTTTCTGTCAGTTCGAGTAATGGGTTTGTGTCGATAGACCAAAGCCATTGTATCGAGAACTCTTTTTAGCCCATAACTTCAAACTACTTCTCGATACAATTTTCTATCGAAAATCACTCGAAGTGACAGCTTGAAGTGACAAGTTTCTCGATGTAAAGAAAACGGCCTACTTTTTATGGAGGTTAGAAAACAAAAAAGTGGTGAAGAAAGGATAAAGGAGCAAAGCGCTAGTGAAACGGTTTGCTTTGCGTGGGGGAACCGCTTTTGTAGTTTTCAAAGACATAAAAATAAGCCTAGATTTTTTTGGTTCGTTTTTTCATCAATGGAAAAAATGAATAAGGACGTAAATGTTATAGAGACATGGACTAATCTCCTAAAATTAAAGAACTTCTCGATACAATTTTCTATCGAAAATCACTCGAAGTGACATAAAGCATTAAAACTTAGTACACCACTTGAAAAGATTCCGTATCTCGCTATCGCTTGCACGGAATGGGAGAGATTCCTCGTCGAAGAAAAAGGGCTTCTCTGTCGGTATGTCAAGGGAGAGGGGGTGGCTGAGTGATTTTTCTTTTGAAAAATTGTATCGAAGCCATATTACAATAAGTCTTGAGTCTGCTATAAATTTCATAATAATAGAACAAAACAACAATAAAAGTAATAACTTTGTATATACAATTTACAACATATGGAAGTATCAATTATAAAAATAGGAAACTCTAAAGGATTAAGGTTGAGTAAAACTATATTGGAAAAATACCAGATTAAAGATAAAGTTGAGCTCATTTTAGAAAAAGGTCAAATTATTCTTAGGCCTGTGGATACTCCTAGAAAAAACTGGGAGAAAAAGTTCAAAGAAATGTCGAAAAATAATGACGATACGCTTCTTATCAATGATGTTTTTGATGAAGATACCTTTGAGGAATGGAACTAAATCAATATTCAGTTGTCCTCGTCAATTTAGATCCCACAATGGGAAGCGAGATCAAAAAAACAAGGCCTTGTGTCATTATTTCACCAAACGAAATGAATAAATTTATAAGGACCATTGTTATAGCACCCATGACAACAACTCTAAAAGCTTATCCCACTCGAGTACCTGTTGAATCCAATGGTAAAAAAGGAATGATAGTCATAGATCAAGTCCGAACCATCGACAAACAAAGAGTCCTTAACGTTTTTGACCCCCTTAAACAATCTGAAATAGACCATTGTAAAGAGGTTTTAAAAGAAACTTTTGTGGATTAGTGAATGGTGAGTGGTGAGTCGTGAGACGTGAGTTGTCTGTTATCTGTTGTCTGTCTGTGGTGACAAGTGAGTGGTGAGTGGTGAGTTGTCAGTTGTTTCTGTCAGTTCGAGTGATGGGTTTGTGTCGATAGACCAAAGCCATTGTATCGAGAACTCGATTAAGCCTAAGGGAGCTATTAGAGATGAGTGGTGGATTAGATTTCATATTTAAAATTTCAAAATTGACAATTCAAATTTTTATGAAAACGGTCACTTGATAGTTAGAAAACGGCCTATTTTTTATGGAAGTTAGAAAACAAAAAAGTGGTGAAGAAAGGATAAAGGAGCAAAGCGCTAGTGAAACGGTTTGCTTTGCGTGGAGGAACCGCTTTTGTAGTTTTCAAAGACATAAAAATAAGCCTAGTCTTTTTTGTTTCTTTTTTGGGCGATGCAAAAAAGAAAAAGAATATAAATATTATGTAGACCTCGACTAATCTCCTAACATTAAAGAACCTCTCGATACAATTTTCTATCGAAAATCACCTGCCTTCCAAGGAACGCAGGCAGGCTCGAAGTGACATAACGTATTCAACCTTAGTGCACCACTTGAAAAGATTCCGTGTCGCGCTATCGCTTTGCGGTAAACTGGTGAACTGGTAGACTGGTTGACAAGTAGACCGGTGGTCCGGTGACTGTAGACTGGTAGATAGAGATCTCTCGTCACTGCGTTTCCCTCGAGATGACAAGGATGAACTGGTAGACTGGTAGACTGAAGACTGTAAACTGATAAGTAATAAAATTTAACATGCTCGCTATTCACCCCTAACTTTTAAAGGGCAACATTTTTATCAACGTATTTCTTTATTGAATTAAGCTCACTTTTTTTCTGCTCTTTTCCTTCTTCGATATCAAAGTCATCTTGAAGTCCGAGCCAAAATTTTGCAGAATTCCCAAAATATTTACTCAAACGCAGAGCGGTATCCGCTGTTATTCTTCGACGGCCTTTTACGATTTCAGAAATTCGTGTTTGCGGTATGCTCAAATCTTTCGAGAGTCGATAGGCAGAAATGTCGAGTGGTTTCAAAAATTCGTATAATAAAATTTCACCTGGATGTACATTTTCTAACTTTTCCATTGTCTTTGATTTTAGTGATAATCTTTTATGTCTACCTCGCTTGCGAGTCCCTTATCCCACTTAAAAATTATTCTCCATTGCTTGTTGATCCGTATGCTGTAAAAACCGCTTAAATTTCCACTTAGTTTCTCAAGTCGATTGGATGGAGGAATTCTTAAGTCAGTTATATCTTGTGAATTGTTCAACATTCTCAATTTTCTGCGACCTATTCTTTGAATTTCAATCGGTATTTTCTTTACCCGATTACCATTCCAAATTTGCTTGGTCTCTTTCGAGCGAAAAGAAACAATCATACTACTCTTTTACATTACTAACGCTAAAGGTAAGTAAAAAAGTTGTAATGAGAACCTTGTCAGTTCGAGTGATGGGTTTGTGTCGATAGACCAAAGCCATTGTATCGAGAACTCGATTAAGCCTAAGGGAGGGATTGGAGTTGAGTGGTGAGTGGTGGATTAGTATAGTGGTGTAGTAGTATAATGGTGTAATAGTGAGTGGTTGGTTAGTATAGTGGTTTAGTGGATTTTTGGTGAATGGTGAGTGGTGAGAAGTGAGTCGTGAGAGGTGAGTTCTCTGTTTTCAGTTTTCAGTTGTCTGTTGTCTGTCTGTAGTGAGTAGTTGACTGGTAGACTGGTTAACTGGTGGACCGGTGGCTGAGTGGTTTTTCTTTTGAAAAATTGTATCGAAGCCACATTAAGACTGATCATTTCATATTTAAAATTTCAAAATTCAAAATTCAAATTTTTATGAAAACGGTCACTTGATAGTTAGAAAACGGCCTACGAAAAGAGGGCGTAAAAATTAAAGTGAAGGTGTCGTAAAATTTTAGACTGTCTGAGACCGACTTAAGGAGGTAGAGTTTCTAAAATTTAGACATCAAACGTAAATTTTAGACTGAAGTTCGTAAGCCTAGTCCCCAAAGCTTTGGGGATTGGTTCGTTTTTTCATCAATGGAAAAAATGAATAAGGACGTAAATGTTATAGAGACCTGGACTAATATCGTGACTTCAAATAACTTCTCGATACAATTTTCTATCGAAAATCACTCGAAGTGACAAGTGAGTCGTGAGTGGTGGGTTAGTATAATGGTGTAATCGTATAGTGGTGTAGTAGTGAGTGGTGAGTGGTTGGTTAGTATAGTGGTGTAATAGTATAATGGTGTAGTAGTGAGTGGTAAGTAGTGAGTGGTTGGTTAGTATAGTGGTGTAGTGGTATAATGGTGTAATAGTGAGTGGTGGGTTGGTATAGTGGTGTAGTAGTATAATGGTGTAATAGTGTGTTAGTATAATGGTGTAATAGTGAGTGGTGGACAGAGTTCTCTCGTCACTTCGTTTCCCTCGAGATGACAATTGTAGGTTCGAGGTGGCAAGCTTCTCGATACATAGAAAACGGCCTACTAAATTCAGCCGTAAAAATTGAGGCAAAAGCCTCGTAAAATTTTAGACTGTCTGAGACCGACTTTAGGAGGGTGAGTTTCTAAAATTTAGAGGGTGAGCGATAATTTTAGGAGGAATTTCGTAAGCCTAGTCCCCAAAGCTTTGGGGATTTGTTTCTTTTTTGGGCGATGCAAAAAAGAAAGAGAACGTAAATGTTATAGAGACATCGATTAATCCCATAGCTTAAAAGCACTTCTCGATACAATTTTCTATCGAAAATCACTCGAAGTGACAAGTGAGTCAAAATAATTATCAATTAATAATTAAGAATTTTTAATTCAAAAAGTAGTTTTATTCAATCTTAGTGCACCACTTGAAAAGATTCCGTGTCTCGCTATCGCTTGCACGGAAATCACCTCAACCCTACTTCAACGACTGAATAAACCCTGGGATGCCGTCCAATCCTGTTTTGGTGAGGGTTTGAATAAAAGCTGACCCAATTATACAACCACTCGTGTACCGGCTCGCTTGTTCAAAACTCAACGCATCTTTGATGCCAAAGCCTACCATCAACTTATTAGTAAGTTGCATATCGGCTATGCGTTTGAAATAAGACAAGGCCTCGTCTCCAAAGCCTTGTTGGCCCCCAGTGGTGCTGGATGAACTTACCATATAGACAAAACTATCGCCTAAAGCATCGATGGTATTAATTCGGTTTGGAGAGGTTTCTGGCGTGATGAGCGGAATAAATTTTAAGCCATGTGCCTCGAATAATTCTTTGTAATCCACTTCAAAAATATCGATGGGTAAATCGGGCATAATTATCCCATCAATCCCAATAGCTTCACATTCTTTACAGAAATCTTCCACTCCAAACTGTAACATCGCATTGAAATACCCCATCACAATGAGAGGAATATCTACCGTTTTGCGAATACCTTCCAGCTGTTGAAATAGTTTTTTGGTACTCATGCCATTTCTTAAGGCTTGCTCTGAGCTTTTTTGGATCACAGGCCCATCCGCCAAAGGGTCGCTATACGGCAACCCGATTTCAATCACATCGGTACCCGAGTCGGTAAGGCGTTTAATGACTTCAGTGGTATCTTCCAACTGCGGGTATCCCGCGGTGAAATAAATGGAAATCAATTTTTTATCTTGAGCCAAGGCTCTATTAATTCTATTCATAAGAGGTTTAAATTAAATTTGCTAAGCGTCTAAGCTAGCGGTATGTCTTTCCGAAGATCTTAATATCCGAAATACGTTCTATAGGTATCTAAATCTTTATCGCCACGTCCTGAGCAGTTAAAGACCAACACATCGTCTTCTTTGAAATCCAAATACTTGAAAATCGCAAAGGCATGTGCCGTTTCTATCGCAGGGATAATCCCTTCAATTCGGCTCAACTCTAAGCCTGCTTCCATAGCTTCAGCATCGGTAATAGAGACAAATTTGCCTCGCCCCGTTTTATAGAGATGCGCGTGCATAGGTCCAATTCCTGGGTAGTCCAGTCCTGCAGAAATAGAATACGGCTCGGTGATTTGTCCATCGGTATTTTGCATCAGCAAGGTTTTACTCCCGTGGATGATGCCTTCTCGACCTAAAATAGTTGTCGCCGCAGACTCATTCGTTTCCACTCCTTTCCCAGATGCTTCTACACCGATAATCCCTACCTCTTCGTGATCCATAAAATCTGCAAACAATCCCGCAGCATTACTTCCACCACCAACACAGGCGATGACATAATCGGGTAATTCTCGACCTTCCTTCTCTAATAACTGCGTTTTGACTTCCTTGGAAATAACACTTTGCAGCTGAGTGACCATATCTGGATACGGATGCGGTCCTACCACAGAACCGATAATGTAATGGGTGTCTTTAGGATGGTTAATCCAATCCCGAATCGCCTCGTTAGTAGCATCTTTCAAGGTTTTACTCCCTGAATTTGCTGGGACAACCGTCGCTCCCAACATTTTCATCCTCGCCACGTTAGGGGCTTGACGCTCGATGTCGACAGCTCCCATATAGACGATACACTCCAGTCCCATTAATGCACAAACTGTAGCTGTTGCCACCCCGTGTTGACCTGCTCCTGTCTCCGCAATAATGCGGTGCTTGCCCAATGCCTTAGCCAGTAGGATCTGCCCAACGGTGTTATTGATTTTATGTGCGCCAGTGTGACATAAATCTTCACGCTTTAGGTAAATCTTAGCCTTATACTTTTCGCTGAGATTTTCGGCTAGATATAAAGGCGTTGGTCGCCCTACGTAATCTTTTAAGAGACTTTTAAATTGCTTCTGAAAATCATCCGTAGCAATAATCTGCTTGTAGTTTTGTCTTAATTCCTCCACATTAGGATACAATAATTCTGGGATGTAAGCTCCCCCAAAATCACCATAAAATCCTTTGTCATTCGCGCTATACTTGCTCATAAGTTCTAATGGTTTTAATGAATTTTTTTAATGCTGTTTTATTTTTAAATCCGGGCTCGTCTTCGAAGCCACTATTAACGTCTACACCTTCTATTATACCATCTTGATACAGTTTTACGACCGCTTTGGCATCCTCAGGACCTATCCCTCCACTTAACATCACGGGTTTTGAAAAGTCCTTCTGATATAGCATCTGCCAATCGAATTTTTGTCCATTACCGCCTCTGTATTGTCCTTTGGTGTCCAGAAGATACTTATTGACATAAAAACTATAAGCCTCCATACCTACAAAATCCTCTGGGGTTTTGATCGAAAACACCTTCCAAAGTTCAACCTTAGGACATCCATTTTTAGCTAAAGCTTCAGAAATATTTTCGCAAAACTCTGGGGTTTCGTGACCATGAAGCTGAATCACATCTAGATCGAATTGCTTGACTTTCTCCAAGATGATCTCCTCAGTTTCGTTCACGAACACTCCCACTTTTCGGATAGCCTCCGATAGTTTAACTGGAGTCTCGGCATATCGAGGGGAAGCTTTGTAAAATATAAAACCCAGGTAATCTACCTCCAACTGACTTATAGCCTCAATGTTTTGTGCGTCTTTCATTCCGCATACCTTTATCTTCATGACTTGCTAGATTTATGTTGTTTCATAAAAAACTCACCTACTAAAACGCCATTAAAGCCTTGTTCGATAAGACGTTTGATAGTGTCCTCATCTTCTATCCCACTTTCGGAGATCTTTAGAAGGTCTTTTGGTAAATGTGGCAACATATCCAAGCCTTGCTGAAGGGACACCTCAAAAGTTTGAAGATTCCGATTATTCACTCCAATGAGGTCGATAAGCGATTCTGATAATTTATAAATTTCTTCCGCTTCGTGAATTTCATAAAGCACTTCTAAACCTAAATTATGCGCCAAAACCGCCAATTCTTCTAGTTTTTGAGCAGGCAAAGCATTCGCTATTAATAAAATAGCATCGGCGCCATAGGCTTTAGCTTCATAAACCTGATAAGCATCGACCATAAAATCTTTGCGTAATAAAGGCAAGTCACAAACCGATTTTGCCAATTGTAAATCTTCTAGACTCCCTCCAAAATAACGCTGATTGGTTAAAACTGACATGCCTGCTGCACCCATCCGTTCGTAAGCTTGAGCAATCTCCATCACATCTGCTTTTAGATGGATGGCTTCTTTACTTGGGGAACGTCTCTTAAATTCTGAAATGATACCCAATTCTGAATTTGCCACTGCTGACTTAAAACTTCGTGTGGGGCTTGAAAACTCAGGCAAGGATTTTAAAACCTCCACTGGCATACTGAGTTTCTTATGTTTGACTACCACATATTGGTACTCTATGATTTCTTCTAAAATCCGCTTCATGACTGACTTATGGTTTTTAGTTGATTTAATACTTCTAAAGCTTTACCACCTTCCAAAATAGCTTTAGCTTCTATAAAGGCATCCCCTATCGCTACTGGCTTTGCTGTGGAAATAGCCGCGGCGGCATTGGCACATACCACGTGATTTTGAGCAGCTGTCCCTTTTCCGCTGAGGATTTGATAAAAAATAGCGGCAGCAGCTTCTATCGTATCACCGCCATAAATCTCTTCTTTCGACACAGGTAAGACTCCAAAATCTTCAGCAGAAAGAAAGATTTCTTTGGAATTAGTCACGCATTTGGTTTTCGCCGTCAACGAAATCTCATCATACTGGTTGAGATCATGCAAAATACAATAGGTCTTAGACGTTTTTTGGTAGAGGTATTGGTACTTTCTTAAGAGCTCCAAATCATAAACTCCAACTAACTGCAAGTCTGGACGAGCGGGATTCACCATAGGTCCTAACATATTAAAAAATGTCTTTAGGGCTAAGGACTGCCGGATAGGCGCTACGTTTTTCATAGCGGGATGAAACAGCGGTGCATGAAGAATGGCAATATTGGCTTTCTCCAGACAAGAATCTAAAAAGCCTTGTTCGTTGGAAAATTTGATGCCCATCGCCTCCAAAACATTTGAGCTCCCACTCACCGAAGATACCCCGTAGTTACCGTGTTTAGCAACTTTTACATCCATCGCAGCCACTACAAACGAAGCCGCTGTAGACACATTGAAGGTGTTTTGACCATCACCACCAGTACCACACAAATCCATAAGGGTTTCTCCTTGAAAATCTACAGGAATACAAAGCTCGAGCAAGGCATCGCGAAAGCCTTCTAGTTCCTCGACACTGATGCTTCTCATCATAAAAACAGTTAGAAAAGAGGCGATTTGCAAATCACTAAACTCACCATTGGAGATCTGTAAAAGAGCTTCTTTGGCTTCCTCTTTAGAAAGCTGTTCCTGTTGAATTAAGCGATTGAGTATATATTTCATTTTATAGTCGTTTTGAGAGTGAATTAGCTTTCGATCCAGTTTTTAATCATTTGTTTTCCTTCTGGTGTCAGCACCGACTCCGGGTGAAACTGAACCCCTCTCACGTCAAATTCCCTATGTCGTAGCGACATGATTTGTCCCTCCTCATCGATGGAGGTTGCCATAAGGCAGTCTGGTAATTCCGGCTTAACAACCCAAGAATGGTAACGCCCTACCATCATAGCTTTAGGCAGATCTTTGTATAAAATCTCATCGTCTACCAGGGTTTTAATTTCAGTAGCCACGCCGTGGTGTACTTTGTCTAAATTCAACAACTCACCACCAAAGACTTCCATGATAGCTTGTTGACCAAGGCAAACACCTAGCATTGGTTTTTGGTGAGCATAGGCTTTGATAATCGCCTTCAACTGGCCAGCTTCCTCAGGAATACCAGGACCAGGAGAGAGTAAAATTTTATCGTAAAACTCCACCTCTTCTAAACTGACCTCATCGTTTCGCTTAACGGTCACATCTGCACCAAATTCTTCCAAATAATGCACCAAGTTGTACACAAAAGAATCATAATTATCTATAACTAATATTTTTTTCATGGTTTCAATTTTAGTGGTCTAAAGCTTTGCGCAAAGCACCAAGTTTGTTGATGACTTCTTGTAATTCATTTTCTTCTGTACTGTCGCTCACGACTCCTGCTCCCGCTTGGTAATGTAATTTCAAATCTTTGCTCACAAAACTACGGATGATAATCGCTTGGTTCATATTTCCTTTAAAATCAATAACCCCTAGAGCTCCGCCATAAGCTTCACGGCTTATGTTTTCGTAGCTCTCAATTAAAGTCATCGCATTGTGTTTTGGAGCGCCGCTTAGCGTTCCCGCAGGAAAGGTATCGCCGAGGAGCTTTAAGCTGTCTTCTTGCTTTACCTCCGCCGTTACTTTACTCACCAAGTGAATCACGTGCGAAAAATATTGCACCTCTTTATAGGTTTCTACCTTGACCTTTTTCCCATTTCGGCTTAGATCGTTTCTGGCTAAATCGACCAGCATCACGTGCTCAGAGTTTTCTTTAGCATCTTCAGACAATTTCAAGGCCATAACAGCATCGTCTTGATCGTTCCCGGTTCGCTTAAAAGTCCCAGCAATAGGGTGTATTTCTGCTCTTCCGTCTTGAACCACCAAGTGGGCTTCCGGAGAACTTCCAAAAATTTTATAGTCACCAAAATCGAAATAAAACAAATACGGACTTGGGTTGATGCTTCTCAATTTGCGATATACATTAAATTCATCGCCTTTAAAACCTTGAGAAAATCGTCTGGACATCACCATTTGAAAAACATCTCCACGTTGGCAGTGCACCTTCGCTTTACTCACGGAAGCCATAAATTCTTCATCGGTAATATTGGACTCCTCTTCCCCATCCAGTTCAAAATCATATTCGGTATAATTTTGATTCTTAAGCAAAGATTTCAATTCTGAAAGGCGACTAGATCCATTATAACTATGATCAAAAATATAAGCTTCATCATTGAAATGGTTGATCACAATCACATTTTGAAAGACATTGTAAAGCATATCAGGTAAGCCGAGTTTGGACTTGCTCTTATCGATTGTCAGTTTCTCAAAATACCTTACCGCATCGTAAGTGGTAAAGCCAAAAAGACCCTGCGTTAAAAATTTAAAATCTTGTTCTTCCACATCGTATTCAGCCAAATACTTTTGAAGCTCATCGGTAACATTCACCTCAGCATCGATATCGATATGTTTAAAGCTGCCATCGGGATACTTGAGTTCTATCCGTTCGTTTTCAACCTTAAAATGGGCAATAGGATTACAACAGATATAACTAAAACTGTTATCGTTGGTATGGTAATCGCTACTTTCCAAAAGAAGAGAATTTGGGTATCTATCCCTTATTTTTAGATAGGCACTTACTGGCGTAAAGGTATCGGCCAGAAGCTTTTTGTAAGTGGTTTTAAGTGAATAACTCATAGTGTTGGTTCAAATGTTATAAATGAAAAAAGGCTTGTCGTGATAGACAAGCCTTTATGATATATTTACATAGCAGGATCTAGGTCACGACGTTTGACGTAATAAAGACCACCACCAAGAATTGTTATTTGTTTTAAGCATGGTGCAAACATAGGAATAATATTTATTTATCCTGATTTGGACAGGTGTTAAAATTTTGTTGCTTATTTTAAGCTCAAGCCTTTCTGACTCCTTGTTTATGTTCGAGCCTTCCTGACACCATGTTTACGTTCGAGCGGAGTCGAGAACCCTGCGCTACTTGTTTACGTTCGAGCGGAGTCGAGAACCTTGCGCTACTTGTTTACGTTCGAGCGGAGTCGAGAACCTTGCGCTACTTGTTTACGTTCGAGCGGAGTCGAGAACCCTGCGCTACTTTTCTCCCTGTTTATGTTCGAGCCTTCCTGACACCATGTTTACGTTCGAGCGGAGTCGAGAACCTTGCGCTACTTGTTTACGTTCGAGCGGAGTCGAGAACTTTTTGTTATGCAAGCGGAGTCGAGAACCCTGCCCTACTTTTCTCCTTGTTTATGTTCGAGCGGAGTCGAGAAATTTTGTTATGCGAGCGGAGTCGAGAACCCTGTGCTACTTGTTTACGTTCGAGCGGAGTCGAGAACCCTGCCATCCTTGTTTATGTTCGAGCGGAGTCGAGAACCTTGTTTATGTTCGAGCGGAGTCGAGAACCTTGTTTACGTTCGAGCGGAGTCGAGAACCCTACCCTACTTGACACCTTGTTTACGTTCGAGCGGAGTCGAGAACCTTTTTTATGTTCGAACCTTTCTGACACCATGTTTACGTTCGAGCGGAGTCGAGAACCCTACGCTACCTGACACATTGTTTATGTTCGAGCGAAGTCGAGAACCTTTTTATTAGACAGGCGGAGTCGAGAACCCTCTTTCGAATAGTCCCTTAAAAGAACTACTTCTTATTTGAATAATGAGTGTCATTTTTACATATTGAAAGTTCTTTTAACCTATCCCAGTTCTGATCGATTAGGGCTTGCTTTTTTGCTTTGCTCCATTTTTTGATTTTTCTCTCAAAATAAAACGCTTGAACAACGTCATTGAATGTTTCAAAAAACTTGAGTTCTAAAGGGCGCTTATTAAAAGTGTATGCTAGTTTGTTATGTCCATAACTATGCTCTTCAAACCTTCGTTCCAAATCATTCGTCATTCCAGTGTAAAAACTGTCATCTGAACATTTAAGGATATAAACGTAATAAGTTTTCATTTTTAAGGATAAGTCTTATAAATATAAACATCTATATCCAATTTTTATTAGTGATTTGTGTTCGAGCTTTTATGACTCCTTGTTTACGTACGAGCGGAGTCGAGAACCCTGTGCTACTTGTTTACGTTCGAGCGGAGTCGAGAACCCTACCCTACTTTACTCCTTGTTTATGTTCGAGCGGAGTCGAGAACCTTGTTTATGTTCGAGCCTTACTGACACCATGTTTACGTTCGAGCGGAGTCGAGAACCCTGACACCATGTTTATGTTCGAGCGAAGCCGAGAACCCTGCCCTACTGTTCTCCTTGTTTATGTTCGAGCGGAGTCGAGAACCTTGCGCTACTTTACTCCCTGTTTATGTTCGAGCGGAGTCGAGAACCCTGCGCTACTTGTTTACGTTCGAGCGGAGTCGAGAACCTTTTTTATTAGGCAGGCGGAGTCGAGAACCCTGCGCTACTTGTTTACGTTCGAGCGGAGTCGAGAACCTTTTTTGTTTGGCAGGCGGAGTCGAGAACCTTGCCCTACTTGTTTATGTTCGAGCGGAGTCGAGAACCCTGCCCTACTTGTTTACGTTCGAGCGGAGTCGAGAACCCTGTGCTACTTGACACCTTGTTTATGTTCGAGCGGAGTCGAGAACCCCCTTTCGAATAGTCCATCAAAATAGTATATTTGAATCTTAAAATTTAAAACACAACTTTATGAAAGCATATATATTTCCAGGACAAGGTGCTCAGTTTACTGGCATGGGTCAAGATCTTTACAATTCATCTGAAGAAGCTAGAGCTTTATTTCATCAAGCCAACGACATCCTTGGCTTTGATATTTCCAAAATCATGTTTGAAGGCTCCGCAGAAGACTTAAAAGAAACTAAAGTGACTCAACCTGCTATTTTTCTACACTCCGTCATCTTAAGTAAAGTCTTAGGCACATCGTTTCAACCCAATATGGTTGCCGGACACTCTTTAGGTGAGTTTTCGGCCTTGGTCGCTAACGGGACTTTAGAGTTTGAGGATGCCTTGAGACTGGTTCATAAACGAGCTTTGGCGATGCAAAAAGCCTGTGAAATCAATCCATCTACCATGGCCGCCGTACTAGGTCTTGAAGACAAAGTCGTAGAAGACGTTTGCAAAACCATAGGAGGTATTGTGGTTCCTGCTAACTATAACTGTCCTGGGCAGTTGGTGATTTCAGGGACGCATGATGCTGTTGAAAAAGCCTGTGAAGCTTTGAAAGAAAAAGGCGCAAAACGGGCTATGATGCTTCCAGTAGGTGGAGCTTTTCACTCTCCTCTCATGGAGCCTGCTAGAGAAGAACTTGCTAAAGCGATAGAGTCTACGCCCTTCCAAACTCCAAAATGTCCTGTGTATCAAAATGTGACGACCACTGCGGTATCCGATCCTGAGGAGATCAAAATCAATTTGATCAAACAATTAACTGCCCCCGTCAAATGGACACAAACCATGCGACAGATGCTTGCCGATGGTGCTACTGACTTTACAGAAGTTGGCCCTGGAAAAGTTTTACAGGGCTTATTGAGAAAAGTAGATAGACAAGTTACTGCTGATAGCATTTCTGGACTTTAATCCAATACCAATTGGAGGAGAAAAACTCTTCGGCTTGGCTTATATTTGAATAGGTGTTTAATTAAAACCTATCTCAAAAATATAATCTATGGGCAGGCAGAGTATATCATTTACTGAACCAAATGATGAATGGTTGAAAGATCAAGTCAATTCTAAAGAATATGCTAGTAAAAGCGAACTTGTAAATGACTTAATAAGACAAGCTAGAAAACAACAAATACAAATTGATTGGATTAATTCAAAACTTAAAAAAGCTGAAAATAGTGGTTTCACTAATCAAAGTAAAGAACAAATTCTAGCGGAATTAAAGGCTTTGAATAATGGCTAGCTATAAATTAAGTCAGGTTGCAAAAGAGGACTTAATAAGAATTCACCACTATGGTATTGAAAAATTCGGCCAAATTCAAGCTGATATTTATTTTGATACTTTTTTTGGTTACTTTGAAATAATTGCCAAACAACCGTTTTCTTTTGAATCCATTGAATTTATAAGAAAAGGATACAGGCGCTGTGTTTGTAGCTTGATAGTATCTACTTCAGAACTACTGATAATGGTGTTGAAATCATGGCAATCATTGGGATACAAAATATCTATAAACGACTTTGATACGATCAATTGAAACTGAGTTTTTATAAACTGCATTCCTAAGCTAAGTGAATAAAAAAACGACCTCAAATTGAGGTCGTTTTTGGTGTATAGTTTGACTCAGAAATTAATCTTCATAAATATCTAAAGGCCATTTATCATTAGAGAAATTAACGTCCATCAAGATTTTTTCAGGGTCAAGTTCAATCGATTTTATAGATTTCTCAGTTTCAAACTTATGGGTCCAGGTGTCCCCTCTTTGCCATATTTCAACAGGAAGACTTTTCATTTCAGTGGAACCATCTTCAAAGGTAATTTGCATGTGCATAGGCATTGGGATCTCGCCCTTATTGGAGACTGTTAGAAAATATGCACCATCCTTCTCTGTTAGGGAATCAATTGCTAAATCAATATTTCCTGTGCCGTAGAACCAAGCATTAAAATACCAGGACAGATTTTCTCCAGCAGCATTTTCCATATGATTAAAGAAATCTTGAGGTTGCGGATGTTTGAAGGCCCAGGTTTCAATATAAGATCTGAATGCATAATCAAAGCGCTCCTCCCCTAAAATGTATTCTCTTAACATCAACAATCCCAATGCTGGCTTGTAATAAGCTATCATTCCTAGGTTTCTAAGATTAGCCATATCTGGATAGGTATCAATTCCTTCTCGACCTTCGCCTAAAAACCAACCGGTTAAACTTCTTGGTTGATTCAGGCGGGTAGGATATTCGCCATCGTTAAAGGCTTGAGTACTGTAGTAATTGATAAAGGTATTAAAACCTTCGTCCATCCAAGCATAACGTCTTTCGTTACTCCCCACAATCATAGGGAACCAGTTATGACCAAATTCGTGATCGGTAACTCCCCAAAGGCGACCGCCTTTACTCTTCCAGCTACAAAAATTTAAAGCAGGGTATTCCATACCACCTATATCCGCGGCAACGTTGACAGCCGATGAATAAGGGTATTCATACCATTTTTCAGAATAATACTCAATAGAAGCTTTGCTGTATTCTGTAGATCTAGACCAAGCGTCTTGTCCATCGCTTTCGATAGGATAGACCGAATGGGCCAAACCTGTTTCACCACTAGGAAGATTGAATTGTGCTCCATCCCAAATAAAAGCTTTGGAAGCAGCAAATGCAAAATCTCTAGCATTTTCAATTTCATAATTCCAAGTCTGAGTGCCGCTTTGATTAGCAAACATCTTTGACTCACCAATTTCTTCTGAAGAAATTAAAGTTACTGTTTCTTGACTTTCCAAAGCTTTTTTATATCTATCGTACAAAGTAGACGACATCACATCTTTAGGATTTTGTAATTCACCAGAGCCCACAACAACATAATTATGAGGCACCGTAATTTCAACGTCAAAATCACCGTAATCATAATAGAATTCACCCGCTCCTAGATAGGGCTCTATATTCCAACCTTCGATATCATCGAAGACGGCTACCTGAGGAAACCATTGGGCCATAGCGTAGATTTCTCCATTCTCTGTGCTTAGTCGCCCCATTCTATCCATTCCATTGACAGGAACTTCAAATTCAAAATTCATAGAAACTTCTGCAGTTCCCCCTTTTGCTTTCAAAGGTTTATTGAAAAACACCTGCATACGCGTATCGGTAATAAGGTGTTTGCTAGAGGTCGATCCCTTTACTTTGGCTTGGAGATTGGTAATTTTAACTCCATCTAAGGGATCTCCATTATAGCGATTGCCTTCGACTGGAGTAGTTAAGGTACCTCTAGAATTTTCTGTAAATCTATTTTGTTCTAGATACATCCAGATGTACTCTAAATTTTCTGGACTGTTATTGGTGTAAGTCATCGTCAGCTGACCCGTCACTGTATGGGTTTCTGGGTCTAAACTGACTTTGATATCATAATCGGCTTCATTTTGAAAATAGTCTGGACCAGGTTTACCTGAGGCCGATCGGTATCGGTTACCAGACCTGTCCATAAATTCATCAAAATCGGATTGATTATTGTCTAGCTGAGCATGAGCTGAAGGCATAGATAAGAATCCAAAGCCTATAGCTAAGAAAAGAAAACTGATTTTTTTCATGTATATAAATTTTATTTGGCCCTAAAAATAGGAAAAACCAAGCGTATAAAAGAAGGTCATCTCTAAATTATTCTACCTCCAAATAATTTCGCTTAACAAAGTCTAAAGCTGTTTTCAGAATGTGCCCCATCGTTCTGCAACGCTTAAATCGGATATCTCTGGTATAGGCCACCAGTTGATTCCTTAGCATTTTTACATTTTCTTCTGAAGAGACTCTGTCTTTAATCATACTGCGAATCAACATCCTAAACCGTTTTTCTGAAGTAATAAGGCGTTTGGCAACTTGGGAGCGCTCCTCTTTTCGGTATTGTTCTATAGAAGACTCCTGAAGAAGATCTGAGACCAGTTTGACCATAGGCCGATTTTCTTTAAAAAAATGAGGCTGATAGACCTTTAGGTTGCCTTCGTAATTCTGCTGATCAAAATCTATGGCCCTTATTTTATAATCCACATGATCAAAATCGTGAGTAGGAATCACCACATAATTATAAGAACGCATATCCCCTAAAAGCCTAAGAGTACAGCGTTCATCAAATTTTACAAATTGTTTTGCAATTTCGTTCCTAGCCCGATCGCTACACTTTGGTAACTGCTCCTTAATAAAAACGTCGCCTGGAATACCAGCGATATGCTCTTCAATTAAAGTGTCTTTATACACCAAAAAATTGATGCGGTTAGGTGACAATATGTGTTCAAAATCTAATCCGTATATTCTGGAAGCATCTGCTTTCTTGACGTAAAAGTAAGTGAAGTTGTCATTAAGGACATTTCTTATCTTTATTCTAAAGGGCCTTGAATTTCCAAAGGTGCAGTAATCAATAGCATCCACATTGAGGAAATCCATATGCTCACTTCGACCATCAGAATGAAGGATCAAGTAAACCCTTTTAAGGCTATTGTCTATTTCTTCCCGCTCGAAGTCGGAATAGTAGCATCTCACCCACAAGGTATCTTCATCTGCTCTGTCGTATACCACAATCGAACCAGAAAATCTCAACAAGTCATCGTAAGACACAGGGATCTTTGTATTCCTATTGTAGGTCTGCAAGTATCTATTGAGTTGCTCGTTGATAGGAAACGTTGGTTTTTTCCTAGACATGAGTTTCTTTTCCATGTTCTTTTTTTTCAAAGGTAGCAAATTTGCTTTCTCAAATTGTAACAATACTCTATGCTTCTCGTCCTACAATAAATCGATCGACTTTGGAAACCATACTTCAACTAAAAGGACTGTCTAAAAAATTCGGGAGTCTGACAGCCGTTAAAAATTTATCCTTCGACATTCAAAAAGGAAACGTTTATGGCATTCTTGGCCCCAATGGGAGTGGAAAATCTACAACTCTGGGCATGGTGCTGAATGTTGTAAACCCTACTTCGGGATCATTTAATTGGTTTGATGGAACTCTTAACACCCACGAAGCCCTTAAAAAAGTAGGGGCTATTATTGAAAGTCCAAACTTTTATCCAAGCATGAGTG
Source organism: Psychroflexus gondwanensis ACAM 44 (assembly GCF_000355905.1). Lineage (GTDB taxonomy): Bacteria > Bacteroidota > Bacteroidia > Flavobacteriales > Flavobacteriaceae > Psychroflexus > Psychroflexus gondwanensis. The sequence continues at coordinate 139,929 of NZ_APLF01000009.1, read as the reverse complement.
CTGAGGATAATCTTAAGTTGGTTTGTAAAATTAAGGGCGTTCATAGCTCAAGAATAAACGAGGTGTTGGAGATTGTAAGTCTTCTGGATCGTAAAAAAGACCATTTTAAAAGTTATTCCTTAGGGATGAAACAGAGATTGGCGATTGCCTCTGCTTTGCTGAATAACCCAGAAATTCTTATTCTAGATGAGCCTACCAATGGATTAGACCCACAGGGAATTCATCAAATTCGAGAAATCATCAAGAAAATTGCCAGCGAAGGCATGACTATTCTTTTAGCTTCCCACCTGTTGGATGAAGTTGAAAAAGTCTGTACGCATGTGGTTGTGATACGGAAAGGAGTAAAACTATATTCCGGTCCTGTAGATGAGATGAATGCCACTCATGGTTTTTTTGAATTGAAAAGTGAATCTAACAGTGAGCTCAAAGTATTTCTAGAAGCTCATCCTGCTATAGAAAGTTATGAGGAAGATGATGCAAATGTTATAAAAGCAATCCTCTCAAAACCTTACAGCGCTCAATTACTCAATCAGGAAAGTTTTGATAAAGACATTGTCCTCACTCACCTTGTCCAACGAAAAGAAACCTTGGAGGAACAATTTTTAAAACTCACCAAAGAACAATAATTTCCAGTTATGCTAAGACTACTATCCATTGAATTCCATAAATTAAAAAATAATAAAGCGGCCAAAGTATTGAGTCTTATTTATTTTTTACTCTTTAGTGCCATCGCTTTATTTGCTTCTATACGTTTCAACTTTGGCTCTATAGACTTTAGGCTTGCCGACCAAGGGATTTTTAACTTTCCTTACATCTGGCATTTCAACGCGTATTTTGTGGCTTTTCTAAAGTTGTTTTTAGCTATCGTAATTGTCTCTATGGTCTCTAGCGAATATACCAATAGGACTTTGAAGCAGAATTTAATAGATGGATTGAGCAAAAAAGAATTTATCCTTTCTAAGTTTTACGGCGTTATTACATTTGCCTTAGCCTCTACACTTCTCTTGTTTATAGTGAGTTTAACCTTGGGATTGATATTTTCTGACTACGACGAAATCGGAATTATTTTCTCTGACTTAGAGTATATTCTGGCCTATTTTCTAAAACTGGTAGGATTTTTTTCCATGTGTTTATTTTTTGGCATTCTCCTTAAGCGATCTGCCTTTGCACTAGGCTTTTTATTTTTGATCTGGGTGTTTGAAGGTATCGTTCAGCTTTTGGTTAAGTTTCAGGCGGAGTCTTTAGATTTTATTCTCGACTTTCTCCCTCTTCAAGCCATGGGCAATCTTATTGTGGAACCCTTAACCCGATTAGGGATTGTAAAATCAACTGCAGTTCAACTAAACTCAGAGTTTACCAAATCCTATGATGTAGAATGGTCTGCCGTTTTGATTGTACTAGGATGGAGTTTCATTTTTATTTATTCCTCTTGGAAACTCCTTCAGAAAAGAGATCTTTAAATTATATTTGAGGAAAAACTGAGTTTGCATAAAGTCATCATCTCTATTTTTCTATTATCCTTCTGGGGAGCTTTAGCTCAGGGCGAAGCCAATAACTGGTATTTTGGATTTAATGCTGGAATCACCTTTAACACCAATCCTCCAACAGCGCTTAGTAACGGACAGCTGAGTACTAATGAAGGTTGCTCTTCGATTTCCGATGCTAATGGTAATCTTTTGATATATACCGATGGGAGAACGATTTGGAACCGAAATCACCAAATCATGTCCAATGCAGATTATTTTAATGGCACAGGATTAAATGGCGATCCATCCAGTACCTCCAGTGGACTTATTGTTCCCCATCCCACAAATCCCAATCTTTATTTTGTCTTTACCATCGATGAGCCTCACCATGAAAACGCCAACGCTTATCCTAGTCGAGGCCCTGCAGATAGAAATGGAAATTCAATCCCTCTTTATACAGATACTAACCAAGGTGTACCAGAAGCAGATGATGGATTTAATAATGGGTTGAATTACTCTGTCGTAGACCTAAGCCTTGACGGCGGATTAGGAAACGTGATCCCAAGTGAAAGGAACAATGAGCTGATTACTTACGATCCCAGTGATTCTGAACAGATAAAATACAAGGCTTCCGAAAAAATAACAGCCGTAAGAGGTCGCGACTGCAACTCAGTATGGGTAATTACTCACTTCAGAAATAAATTTTATACGTTTTTTATCGATCAAGCTGGGATAGATGAAACGCCAGTGATTTCAGAAGTGCCGCCTCTACTGGAAGTTGATAATTATCGTAGAGCCGCTATAGGTTACTTAAAAGCCTCTCCCCTTGGAGACAAATTACTTATCGCTCATAATACTACAAATTTTGACCAATCTGGAACCCAAGATGCTGGCGACGGGAATGTCTACGTTTATGATTTTGATAATTTAACTGGAACCGTTACGAACCCACTTGAATTGATTGCTGGAGTGAATGCTTACGGAGTAGAATTTTCCCAAGATGGGACAAAAGCGTATGCCACAGTAGAGGATACATCCAATAAAATTTATCAATGGGATTTAAATTCTACAGATATCTCAAATTCTATCACATCCATCACCAATTTAGGTTTGCCTAGGACGGCACTTCAGCTTGGGCCCGATGGTAAAATTTACCATTCTATAATAAATACTTCTACTTTAGGCGTCATCAATAATCCAAACGAACTTGGAACTGCTAGCAACTATAGCCAAAGCAGCTCTCAAGGAGCGATTTCTCTTAATGGCAGAATTGCTACTTTCGGACTTCCTCCTTTCATCCAATCGCTTTTCAATAAACGGATTCCTATTGTTGATACTCCCACAGATGAAGTGATAGAACAAGTAAGTCTTTGCGACATTTACTCCTATACACTGAGCTATGATGATATCCCTGGAGCTAGTTATGTCTGGAAGAAGGATGGCATTATTTTACCCGGGGAAACCGAAAATTTTTTAGATATCACTGTACCTTTAAATTCAATTTTTCCTCTTCAAGAAAATTATAGTCTAGAAGTGGATTTGAATACTGGTGATTGTCCCTTAATAGGTGTAGCTCGAATCACCTTCAACAAAAGTCCTGAGTATAACGACACAGAACTCATTGCTTGTAAAGAAGTACAAGAGGACTTTGCTACTTTTGATTTAACTGAAATCAAGACTATTCTCGCTGATGATGCTCAAGTCGACCCTAATGAGATAAACTTGATTTTTTATAGAAGGTTTGAGGATGCTGAATTAGAAAATAATCCGATACCAACATCTCCTAGTTTTATAAATTCCGAAGGATTAGAATCTCTATTTGCTAAAGCGATCACTTTTGGTGTTTGCACATCTATAGTAGAGGTCGAGCTGACTATCCAAGAGTTTCCTGATGTTAATTTGGATGACGAGCTGGTTATTTATTGCATGGAAGATTTCCCAAACCCAACTACCATTAAGCCTTTAGATGAAAATGAAGATCCTTCTCTTTACCAATATTTATGGTCTACGGGAGAGACAAGTCCTTTTTTAGAAATAAATTCTGCGGGTGAATATTCTGTAAACATAAGATTTGTTGGTGAAGATTGTCCAGTGACTAAAATTTTTAATGTAGAAGAATCTCTACCTACATTTAATTCTGAAACTATAAATCTTTGTGACACATATCAGTACACTATAGAAATGAATGAATTTAACCAAGCCTCTTTCTCATGGTTTGAAAACGGAACACTTATTCCTAATGAAACATCTTCTTCCCTAACTATAAGTATTCCTGAAGATACTGCGTTTCCCGTTTCAAATACATATATACTGGAAGTTGATCTAGAAGATGGAAGCTGTTTAAAAACTTGGGAATATAATGTAGATTTCAATTTTAGCCCTGATTATAACTCCGTTGAACTAGAAACCTGCAAGGATTTTGACCTTGGTTACGGTATTTTCAATCTTACTAGTTCTATAGACCTATTGGTTGATGGGGTAAGTGGGATTTCATCCAATAATATCGACATTACATTCTATGAATTTGAGAGCGATGCCATCAATGGCCTGAACGAAATTTCAAACCCTCAGAATTTTGAAAATAGAAACAATCTAAACAGAATTTACGCTGTGATTACCGGTTTTGAGTCTTGTGAAACTTTGGTTGAAATCGGTTTATTTACTTTTGATTTTCCTAGTATTAATATAGAAAACGAGTTCCTCACTTATTGTTTAGAAGATTTCCCTAACCCAATTGTCATCGATGCTTTATCTGGTAATCAAAATTTGTCAAACTATCAGTTTTTATGGTCTACAGATGAAACATCTCAAACTTTAGAAATCAATCAGGCTGGCGCTTATTCAGTTGAAATCATCGATTCAAATTCTGGCTGTAGCTTAATAAAGGAGTTTGAAGTTATCGAGTCTAATCTCGCCGATTTTGAGGTGAATGTAGAAGATTCTTCAAGGGATAATAAATCTATAGAAATTACTCTTAATCCTTCTAGTTTAGGTATCTATGAGTATGCATTAAATGAGCCTATTAACTTTCAAGAATCCAATAGATTTGAAAATTTGAATCCTGGGATTTATACCGTTTATGTAAGAGATCAACTGGGGTGTGGAATTTCCCAAAAAACAGTGAGTGTGCTGGGAATTATGGAATTTTTTACGCCTAATGGGGATGGCATAAATGATATTTGGAAAATAAGCGGTTTATCCGGAACCAATCAAGAGAATATTCAGCTGGCAGTCTATGATCGCTATGGAAAATTGTTGTCTTCCTTCACCAGTAAAGATCGAGGATGGGATGGAACTTATAATAGCGAAAATATGCCCACGGATGACTATTGGTTCCGCATCCAATTTTCGGATGGTCGGGTGGAAACAGGTAATTTCACCTTGAAGCGTTAACCTGTATAAAACTAACTTAATCTTTTTTAAACTGAAACCTTATGAAATCTTTACTCAGCTTTTTAATTTTCTTCTCAAGTATCTCCAACGCTATAGCTCAGCAAAAAAACTTTATAGATCAACCTTATATAGAAGTTAAAGGTAGCGCCGACACTTTAGTGAGTCCAGACAGAATTTACTTGGATATTCTAATATCTGAAGAAGATACCAATGGAAGAACAAGCCTCGAAAAACTGGAACAAAAGATGATTTCAGAATTAGAAAAACTATCTATAGATATTGAAAAACAACTTTTTATAGCGGATGCTGGGAGTAACTTTAAATCTTATTTTTTGTCTGGTCAGAAAATTCTAAAAAATAAGTCCTACAGCCTTTTGGTCTATAAGGCCTCTACTTTAGGTAAGGTCTTAAACGCATTACAAGACATTGAGATTTCTAATATCAACTTAGGAAAAACAGAACACTCGCAAATCAACCTTATTCAATCACAGATGAAAGCGAAAGCAGTGACAAATGCAAAAGAAGCTGCAGGAGCAATGTCTAAAGCCATAGGGCAAGATATTGGTAAGGCGATATATATTTCGGAAACCAACTCCTATGCTTATGCTTTACAAGGAAAAGCCTCTGGTGTTCAGATAAGAGGAGCTTCCTCTAAAAATGAAACTTATTCTCCAAACCTATCTTTTGATCAGATGGAAGTGAAGAGTGAAGTTTTAGTAAGGTTTTCATTAAATTAAAGCAACCTTTACTCATTTTTAACGTCTTATTAAAAAATAAAAAATAAATTATGAAACCTGTTTTTCTTCTACTCCTTTCTATAGCACTTTTCAGCTGCTCTTCAGATGATGATGACGCCAGAGTTGATTCTAGATTAGAATTCGTCAAAGACGGTAATTTTAATGATGAAAATCAATCTTTAGCCAATCGAAATTTCACTATCAGCAGTCAATCTGAACTTGAAAACACCTTTACAGACCAAGAATCATTTCTAAGTTATTTTGATGAAAACCCAATCAACTTTCAACAAGATATACTATTGATGGCTACAGATCAAGTTAGGAATACTGGCGGGTATTCTATTGAAATTTTATTTGAGAGTGAAAATGAAACCACACTTGTTTTAAGGATTCAGAATAACTCTCCTGAAGGCACTATGGTCACCTTACCTCTATTGATTCCATATCAAGTCAAAAAAATACCAAAAACCAATAAAGAGATTATTTTTCAGTAACATAAAGAGTCGAATTGCTACCTATATGTTGAAGTATATTCACTTGTGAAAGTAATGCCAAAGGACCTAAAGAAAGTTTGCGATGACTTCCTTTACAAGTATCTTTGCAAAAAATTTACTTCATGAAGTTCACTCTGAAATCAGATTTCAAACCTACTGGCGACCAACCTCAAGCGATCGATAAACTGGTAAAGGGTCTTTATAGTAATGAAAGGTATCAAACTTTATTGGGAGTCACAGGGTCTGGAAAGACCTTCACCATGGCCAATGTGGTGGAAGAAGTTCAAAAGCCTACCCTAGTTCTGGCTCATAACAAAACTCTGGCTGCACAACTTTATTCAGAATTCAAAGCGTTTTTTCCTGATAGTGCCATTGAGTATTTTGTCTCCTATTATGATTATTACCAGCCAGAAGCTTTTATCCCTTCAAGTGGAACTTATATTGAAAAGGATTTATCCATTAATGATGAAATTGAAAAACTAAGACTAAGTACAACTTCTTCTTTGCTTTCAGGGCGCCGAGATGTTTTGGTAGTAGCTTCCGTAAGTTGTCTGTATGGTATTGGAAATCCGGCAGAATTTGAAAAAAATGTGATTTCCATCGAAGTGGATCAGCAGATTCCAAGAACGAAACTACTTCAACGTTTAGTACAAAGTTTATACTCAAGAACAGAAGCTCAATTTAACCATGGTAATTTCAGAATAAAAGGAGATACCTTAGATGTGTTTCCAGGCTATGCCGATCATGCCTATCGCATTCACTTCTTTGGTGACGAGATTGAAGAGATTGAAGCTTTTGATGTGGAAACCAACGAGGTTATGGCAAAATATGATAAATTAAATATTTATCCTGCCAACATTTTTGTGACTTCCCCTGATGTCTTGAACCAAGCTATCGATCAAATTGCTATAGATCTTGGAAAACAGATTGAATACTTTAAAGAGATAGGAAAACCTCTGGAAGCTAAACGTATCGAGGAACGTACCAACTTCGACCTTGAAATGATAAAAGAATTGGGCTATTGCTCTGGAATTGAAAACTACTCTAGGTATTTAGACGGAAGAAAGCCAGGCACAAGACCATTCTGCTTGCTAGATTATTTTCCAGACGATTATTTAATGATTGTAGATGAAAGCCACGTTACCATTCCCCAAGTAGGAGCTATGTATGGTGGTGACCGTTCTCGTAAGGAAAATTTGGTAGATTATGGATTTAGACTACCTGCTGCGATGGACAATAGACCGCTAAGGCTAGAAGAATACGAAGCTTTACAAAACCAGGTCGTTTATGTGAGTGCCACTCCTGCAGATTATGAATTACAAAAAACTGGTGGAGTTGTTGTTGAGCAGGTCATAAGACCAACAGGATTGTTGGATCCAGTTATCGAAGTTCGACCTAGTTTGAATCAAATTGATGATCTCATTAAAGAGATTAATATCAGAGTGGACAAAGATCAAAGAGTATTGGTAACAACACTGACTAAACGAATGGCGGAAGAGTTGTCCAAGTATTTAACCAGAGTAAAAATAAGAACCCGCTATATTCACAGTGATATCGACACTTTGGAAAGAGTTGAAATTATGTCTGACTTAAGAAAAGGAGTGTTTGATGTTTTGGTGGGAGTGAATTTACTTAGAGAAGGTCTTGATTTACCTGAAGTATCTTTGGTGGCCATTTTGGACGCGGATAAAGAGGGCTTTTTAAGAAGTAACAGAACACTGACGCAAACCATAGGGAGAGCCGCTAGACACCTCGAAGGCAGAGCCATACTGTATGCAGATAAAATTACAGTTAGTATGCAGAAAACCATGGACCAGACCGATTATAGACGCCAAAAGCAAATTGATTATAATACAAAACATAACATTACACCACAGGCTGTCAAAAAATCCTTGGATTCTGCCTTAAGTGGTAAGAAAAAGGAGCCATACGAGGTGATAGAAATGCCAACCCTTGAAGCTGCTGAAGAAGCTGTCGCTAACTATTCTGAAAGCGACTTAAAAAAGAGAATGACCAAGGTGAGAAAATCTATGGAAAAAGCAGCTAAGGATCTTGACTTTATGGAAGCTGCTCGATTTAGAGATGAATTGAAAATGCTACAAAATAAACTAGAGGAAGAAAAAGCCTAAAAGAGAATTTAGGACGACTTCAACTTTTCAAAAATCCAGTGAATTAAATACCCTGAGTTTTTGACATAAAATCCCAAACACAAATGCCTGTGGTTACTGAAATATTTAAAGAATGTTTGGTTCCCAATTGTGGAATTTCAATAACCCCGTCAGATTGGTCCACTACCTCTTGTTGGACCCCTTTCACCTCATTCCCTAAGATTAATGCATAAGTTTGGTTTTTTTCAGGATTAAAATCCTTCAGAGAGATAGAGTGTTCAGCTTGCTCTATAGACATCACCTTCACACCCTGCTGTTGTAAATCTTTAACGAGTTCTAGAGTGTTTTCTGCATAAGCCCACTCTACTGTCTGAGTAGCTCCCAAAGCCGTTTTTTGAATATCCTTATGAGGTGGTGTTGCTGTGATTCCACACAAATAGATCTTTTGAATGAGGAAGGCATCAGACGTCCGAAAAACAGAGCCAATATTGTTGAGACTTCTTATGTTATCAAGAATCAAGATCAGTGGAGTCTTTTGAGAATCCTTAAATTCTTCATCTGTTTTGCGAATGAGCTCTCTATTTTTTAGTTTTCTAGGCATAGGACATATCAAATAAAAAAACCCTTTGATTTCTCAAAGGGTTTGGTACTCGGAGCGGGACTTGAACCCGCACGACCGCAATGGTCATTGGATTTTAAGTCCAACGTGTCTACCAATTCCACCATCCGAGCGAAACAGAGCGAAAGACGGGATTTGAACCCGCGACCCCCACCTTGGCAAGGTGATGCTCTACCCCTGAGCTACTTTCGCATGGTTAATTGCGAGTGCAAATTTAAGATATTAATTGATTTTTCAAAACCTTTTTCGTAAAATCTGAAAAGATAATTTTTAGAGAAGATTTCTTAAACTCTAGCTACTTTTTTACTTTAGGCTTAAGTAGTCTTTTTATTTCATTTAGTTTCATCAAGGCTTCCACAGGGGTTAGAGTGTCAATATCTAAGCTGAGGATTTCATCCTTGATTTCTTCCAATAAAGGATCGTCCATATTGAAGAAGCTCAACTGAGGCTCTGGTTGGATGGCCTGTTTTAATAGACTCGTATCCCCTTCTGAATCTCTATAAGATTCGAGTTTTTTTAGAATTTTATGAGCCTTCTGCACGACAAATTGAGGCATACCTGCCATTTTAGCCACATGTATTCCAAAACTATGTTCACTACCGCCTGGGACTAGTTTTCTTAAAAATAAAACTTTGTCTTTTAACTCTTTGACAGAGACATTGTAATTATTAATACGTTCAAACTGTTTAGACATTTCATTGAGCTCATGATAATGTGTTGCAAAAAGTGTTTTAGCTTTTGTGGGATGCTCATGAATATACTCAGCAATAGCCCAAGCGATAGAAATACCATCGTATGTACTCGTACCACGTCCAATTTCATCGAGTAAGACTAAGCTTCTTTCCGATAAATTATTTAAAATACTGGCAGATTCGTTCATTTCTACCATAAATGTGGATTCTCCCATAGAGATATTATCGCTGGCGCCTACTCTGGTAAATATTTTATCTACAATGCCGATTTCTGCAGAAGAAGCCGGTATAAAGCTTCCCATTTGAGCTAATAAGACAATGAGGGCTGTTTGCCTTAGTAAAGCAGATTTACCACTCATATTGGGACCTGTAATCATTATAATTTGGTGAGTCTCTTGATCCAAGTAGAGATCATTACTGATGTATTCTTCTTCCGCTTTCAGTTGATTTTCAATGACTGGATGCCTACCCTCTTTAATGTTGAGTTCTAAACTTCCATTGATTTTAGGTCTACAATAATTATGCTCCATGGCCAATTGAGCAAATCCGGAAAGACAATCTAATTGTGCAATTTGAATTGCATTTTGCTGAATGACTTTGATATAGTCTTGGGTCCAAACCACTAATTCATGAAAGAGCTGCTGCTCGAGTGTTGAAATTTTTTCCTCTGCGGAAAGTATTTTTTCTTCATACACTTTAAGCTCCTCAGTAATATAGCGTTCAGCGTTGACAAGGGTTTGCTTTCGCGTCCACTCCTCCGGTACTTTATTCTTATGAGCATGCCTCACTTCTATATAATAGCCATAGACATTATTGCTGCCTATTTTCAAACTAGGAATGCCACTGAGCTTAGATTCTTTCTCTAACATTTCATCTAAGAAGTCGTGACCCGAAAATGCTATTTTTCTGTACTCATCTAACTCCTCGGAAAATCCTCTTTTGATAGTATTACCTTTAAGAATATTAACGGGAGGTTCATCGGATAGTGCTGAATCGATTTTAGCTCTAAGTATATCGCATGAATTTAACTGGTCTGCAATAGTCTTTAGAGAGTCATGACCCGATTCCGAAAGCAAAAGCATACAAGAATTGATAACATCCATAGAATTTTTAAGCTGAAGTAACTCTCTAGGATTTATTTTCAAGGTGGCTACTTTCGAAATTAAACGTTCGATATCACTAATCTGCTTTAAGTGGGATCTTATCTCAGTTTGCAAATCAAAATTGCTTTTAAGCAAAAAAACATTTTCAAGACGTTGATTTATCTTATATTCAGATTTTAAAGGGAAAGCTAACCAGCGTTTAAGCATCCTGCTTCCCATTGCTGAAGCAGTTTTGTCTATCACATCAATAAGGGTGACAGCACCAGGCGTAGTTGAATGATATAATTCAAGATTCCTTATTGTAAACCTATCCATCCAAACATAATCTTCTTTAGCTATTCTAGAAATGGTGTTGATATGCTCCAGTTGAAAGTGATTGGTTTCAGACAAGTAGTGAAGAATAGCACCTGAAGCAATAAGACCTTCTTCAAAATCTTGAATACCAAAGCCTTTTACTGAAGTTGTTTTAAAATGGGAATGAATCGCTTCCTGGGAGAAATCAAATTTATAGACCCAGTCGTCTAAATAAAAGAATGGATGCTGTTTACCTAATGCATCGTGAAGGATATTTTTTTGTTTTTTAGAAATAAGAATTTCACTAGGACTAAAATTCTGAATTAGTTTATCGATATCTTCAAGGTTCCCTTCAGAAACTAGAAATTCGCCTGTAGAAACATCTAAAAAAGAAATCCCATAGTTTTGTTTGGAGCCAAGGAATATAGAACATAAAAAGTTATTGGAATTCCTAGATAAGACATCATCATTTAGAGAGACTCCAGGAGTTATCAATTCGGTAACGCCACGCTTTACGATTGTTTTAGTCTGCTTTGGATCTTCAAGCTGATCACATATAGCGACCCTTAATCCAGCCTTAACCAGTTTAGGCAGATAGGTATTTAAAGAATGGTGAGGAAAACCAGCGAGCTCTGAACGCTCACCTCCATTATTGCGGTTGGTAAGGACAATATTTAAAATACGGGAAGCAGAAACAGCATCTTCTCCAAAAGTTTCATAAAAATCACCTACTCTAAAGAGAAGCATGGCATCAGGATATTTATCCTTGATTGCATTGTATTGCTTCATTAATGGAGTTACTTTTTGAGGACTTTTTTTAGACACGTTTTTTATGCTAAAATACTAAATAGAATGAGGATTTGAAGAAATCTTAAAACAAAAAAAACCCTTCATTACGTTAAGTAAAGAAGGGTTTAGTATAAGAAGGCGGCGACCTACTCTTCCACAGTATGTAGTACCATCGGCGCTAACGGGCTTAACTGCTCTGTTCGGAATGGGAAGAGGTGAGCCCCGTTGCTATAACCACCTTAAGCTATTAAAGGTAATTGAGTAGTTCTCAATTATCTTTTAAAAGTAAAGTTCCAGCTGTTGCGGGAATTCTAATATCGTGACATAGTTAAAGATATATAACAAAACGTAAAGTCAAGGGTAAAATAAAGTAATAATCGTCTCATAGATAAGCTCTTCGGATAATTAGTATCACTTGGCTATGACATTACTGCCTTTACACCTGTGACCTATCAACCCCATCGTCTTTGGGGATCCTTTAAAGAAATCTCATCTTGTGGTGGGTTTCGCGCTTATATGCTTTCAGCGCTTATCCCTTCCAAACGTAGCTACCCAGCAATGCTCCTGGCGGAACAACTGGTACACCAGAGGTTTGTCCAACTCGGTCCTCTCGTACTAGAGTCAGATCCACGCAAATTTCTAACGCCCACTGTAGATAGAGACCGAACTGTCTCACGACGTTCTGAACCCAGCTCGCGTGCCACTTTAATGGGCGAACAGCCCAACCCTTGGGACCTTCTCCAGCCCCAGGATGTGACGAGCCGACATCGAGGTGCCAAACCCCCCCGTCGATGTGAGCTCTTGGGGGAGATCAGCCTGTTATCCCCGGAGTACCTTTTATCCTTTGAGCGATAGCCCTTCCATGCGGAACTACCGGATCACTATGCTCTACTTTCGTACCTGATCGACTTGTAGGTCTCTCAGTCAAGCTCCCTTATGCCATTGCACTCTACGCACGGTTACCAAGCGTGCTGAGGGAACCTTTAGAAGCCTCCGTTACTCTTTTGGAGGCGACCACCCCAGTCAAACTACCCACCAAGTAATGTCCCCCAACAAAAGTTGGGGTTAGGCTTCAAACAAGTAAAGGGTGGTATTTCAACAATGACTCCACTGCCCCTAGCGAGGCCGCTTCAATGTCTCCCACCTATCCTACACATCACTTATCCAAAGTCAATACTAAGCTATAGTAAAGGTTCACGGGGTCTTTTCGTCCCACAGCGGGTAATCGGCATCTTCACCGATACTACAATTTCACCGAGGTCATGGCTGAGACAGTGTCCAGATCGTTGCACCATTCGTGCAGGTCGGAACTTACCCGACAAGGAATTTCGCTACCTTAGGACCGTTATAGTTACGGCCGCCGTTTACTGGGGCTTCAATTCAATGCTTCTCCGAAGATAACATCTCCTCTTAACCTTCCAGCACCGGGCAGGTGTCAGGCCCTATACTGCATCTCTCGATTTAGCAGAGCCCTGTGTTTTTGATAAACAGTCGCCTGGACCTCTTCACTGCGGCCCCCACTCAAAAGTGGGGGCGACCCTTCTCCCGAAGTTACGGGCCCATTTTGCCTAGTTCCTTAGCCATGAATCTCTCGAGCACCTTAGATTTCTCATCCCAACTACCTGTGTCGGTTTACGGTACGGGCTGCTTTAATTGATTTTCTTGGAAGAACGGCCTCTAGATTATCACCGCCACCGTAGCTTTGGTGTACTATCTCTACCTTACAGTAGATTCAACGTGCAATTCCGTCTGCACGCACTAGATTTCCTTCTCCGTCTCGTTTAATTTAAAGCAGGTAGCAGAATATTAACTGCTTGTCCATCGACTACCCCTTTCGGGTTCGCCTTAGGCCCCGACTAACCCTCAGCTGATTAGCATAGCTGAGGAATCCTTGGTCTTTCGGTGTGCGGGTTTCTCGCCCGCATTATCGTTACTTATGCCTACATTTTCTTTTCTAAACGCTCCAGCATACCTTACAGTACACCTTCTGCGCTGTTTAGAATGCTCCCCTACCTCTTACAAAATTAATTGTAAAAGCATAGCTTCGGTAATATACTTATGCCCGATTATTATCCATGCCTGACCGCTCGACTAGTGAGCTGTTACGCACTCTTTAAATGAATGGCTGCTTCCAAGCCAACATCCTAGCTGTCTAAGCAGTCTGACCGCGTTTGTTCAACTTAGTATATATTTTGGGACCTTAGCTGATGCTCTGGGTTCTTTCCCTCTCGGACATGGACCTTAGCACCCATGCCCTCACTGATTAAAAACATTTTATAGCATTCGGAGTTTGTCAGGAATTGGTAGGCGGTGAAGCCCCCGCATCCAATCAGTAGCTCTACCTCTATAAAACTATTTAATCGCTGCACCTAAATGCATTTCGGGGAGTACGAGCTATTTCCGAGTTTGATTGGCCTTTCACCCCTACCCTCAGGTCATCCCAAGACTTTTCAACGTCAACGGGTTCGGTCCTCCACTATGTGTTACCACAGCTTCAACCTGCCCAAGGGTAGATCACACGGTTTCGCGTCTACCACAGCTAACTTAATCGCCCTATTCAGACTCGCTTTCGCTACGGATCCATAACTGAATTATTTATCCTTGCTAACGGTGGTAACTCGTAGGCTCATTATGCAAAAGGCACGCCGTCACCCCGATAGTTATCGGGGCTCCGACCGCTTGTAAGCGTATGGTTTCAGGGTCTATTTCACTCCTTTATTCAAGGTTCTTTTCACCTTTCCCTCACGGTACTGGTTCACTATCGGTCTCTCAGTAGTATTTAGCCTTACCGGATGGTCCCGGCTGATTCATGCAAGGTTTCTCGTGCCCCGCACTACTCAGGATACTACTACATCATTAATATCTTACCCCTACAGGCCTGTCACCTTCTATGGGAACTCTTTCCAAAGTATTCGGGTTCATTATTAATCACGATATTGTAGTCCTACAACCCCAGTACTGCCGTAACAGTACTGGTTTGGGCTGTTTCACGTTCGCTCGCCGCTACTAGCAAAATCACTATTGTTTTCTCTTCCTCCGGCTAATTAGATGTTTCAGTTCACCGGGTTCGCTTTCCTTGCGGAATACTATACCTTCAGTATAGTGGGTTGCCCCATTCGGATATCTGCGGATCAATTCATATGTGCTAATCCCCGCAGCTTTTCGCAGCTTGTCACGTCCTTCGTCGCCTCTGAGAGCCTAGGCATCCCCCATACGCCCTTAATAAGCTTATCTATTCGATAATTATTTATTTATTTTACTCTAAAGTACTCCTACTCCTTAATTAAAAGAAGTAAAAATTCTCTTACTCTCGTATTCTTATATATCTTCAATATGTCAATGAACGTTTACCTCTAAAACACTTACCCTTAAAGTAAGTCCTTAGAAATCGTTATAATATCTAAAACCAATTAGATATTACTTGTTTTATATTATAAGGTAATGTCTGTTGTCTTCATAGCTAATTCCTGTTTTTGCAATTTACCAATACGACTAAAAAATAGTCTCAGGCAAGCTTCCTTCGATACGCTCTTTAATAAAAGAGCTACTCAGGATAAACTTCTCGTCTTCCTTCGACTTAAGTAGTCTCAGGCAGACTCCCTTCGATACGCTCTTTAATAAAAGAGCTACTCAGGATAAACTTCTCGTCTTCCTTCGACTTAAGTAGTCTCAGGCAGACTCGAACTGCCGACCTCTACATTATCAGTGTAGCGCTCTAACCAGCTGAGCTATGAGACTGTAGACCTTATAATATTATTAAATTGACAACTAGAAACATCAAAACCCACTTTACTACTAAAGTCTTTTGATTCCCTTTAAAAAAACGTCTATTACATCTTATCAGATGCAATACTCTAAAAAAGGAGGTATTCCAGCCGCACCTTCCGGTACGGCTACCTTGTTACGACTTAGCCCCAGTTACTAGTTTTACCCTAGGCGGCTCCTTGCGGCGACCGACTTCAGGTACCCCCAGCTTCCATGGCTTGACGGGCGGTGTGTACAAGGCCCGGGAACGTATTCACCGCATCATGGCTGATATGCGATTACTAGCGATTCCAGCTTCACGCAGTCGAGTTGCAGACTGCGATCCGAACTGTGATAGGGTTTGTAGATTCGCTCCTGGTCACCCAGTGGCTGCTCTCTGTCCCTACCATTGTAGCACGTGTGTAGCCCAGGACGTAAGGGCCGTGATGATTTGACGTCATCCCCACCTTCCTCACAGTTTACACTGGCAGTATGTCTAGAGTCCCCATCACTACATGCTGGTAACTAAACAAAGGGGTTGCGCTCGTTATAGGACTTAACCTGACACCTCACGGCACGAGCTGACGACAACCATGCAGCACCTTGCAATTTGTCCGAAGAAAAAGATGTTTCCACCCCTGTCAAACTGCATTTAAGCCCTGGTAAGGTTCCTCGCGTATCATCGAATTAAACCACATGCTCCACCGCTTGTGCGGGCCCCCGTCAATTCCTTTGAGTTTCATTCTTGCGAACGTACTCCCCAGGTGGGTTACTTATCACTTTCGCTTAGCCACTCAGACCGCAATTAGTCCGAACAGCTAGTAACCATCGTTTACGGCGTAGACTACCAGGGTATCTAATCCTGTTCGCTACCTACGCTTTCGTCCATCAGCGTCAGTGAATTGTTAGTGATCTGCCTTCGCAATCGGTATTCTGAGTAATATCTATGCATTTCACCGCTACACTACTCATTCTAACCACTTCACAAGCACTCAAGAACAACAGTATCAATGGCAATTTTACGGTTGAGCCGCAAACTTTCACCACTGACTGATTGTCCCGCCTACGGACCCTTTAAACCCAATGATTCCGGATAACGCTTGGACCCTCCGTATTACCGCGGCTGCTGGCACGGAGTTAGCCGGTCCTTATTCTTACGGTACCGTCAACAGTTCACACGTGAACCTTTTTCTTCCCGTATAAAAGCAGTTTACAACCCATAGGGCAGTCTTCCTGCACGCGGCATGGCTGGATCAGGATTGCTCCCATTGTCCAATATTCCTCACTGCTGCCTCCCGTAGGAGTCTGGTCCGTGTCTCAGTACCAGTGTGGGGGATCTCCCTCTCAGGACCCCTACCTATCGTTGCCATGGTAAGCCGTTACCTTACCATCAAGCTAATAGGACGCATACTCATCTATTACCGTAACCTTTAATTATCAATTGATGCCAATCGATAATACCATAAAATATTAATCCAAATTTCTCTGGGCTATCTCTTAGTAATAGGTAGATTGTATACGCGTTACGCACCCGTGCGCCGGTCGTCATCTGGTGCAAGCACCAATGTTACCCCTCGACTTGCATGTGTTAGGCCTGCCGCTAGCGTTCATCCTGAGCCAGGATCAAACTCTTCATCGTTAAATCTTATATATCTTAACGCTTTTCTCAAATTCGACTCTTACATCTTATTCTCAGGAATCAACTCTAATCTTAAAGTATAATCTTAATGTTTCTAATTCTACAAATAATCTCTTATTTGTGCTGTCAATTCAATATGTCAATGAACTTTTAATTCTTGTCGTTTAAACCGTATCAAAGGCCTTAAACTCGTGTGCTTCTCTAAGCGGATGCAAAACTAATACTTATTTTTAATCTAACAAGTGGTTTTACGAAAAAAATTAAATCTTATTTTAATGAACGTCCATAACCAAAATAAAGGGGAACAAAACTAAAACTTATATCCCAATCTCACAAGCACTACAACTCAATTTAACAACTCTTCCTCTCTCCCTGTGTGACCCTCTCAATACCTCAATTAGCGGGGTGCAAAACTACAACCTTTTTTCCCTTCTAACCAAATAAATGAAGCAGTTTCTTTAAAGAAAAAATTATAAAAAGAGTAAAGGGCTGAGAATAAGTGGCATTAGCCGAAAATAAAAATCGCCAAAAACCAAAGTAAAGGAAGACTCTCCACCCAAAAGGCAGAATAGTAAATGGTATTGTCTTGATTTGAGAACACAATGAACCCTATTACCAGTAGGTAAAGAAGTATATAAGGACTGGCTAAATCCTCCCCACTCAGAACTAAAATAACCAAAGACAACAAACTCAATAATACTCCTATCACTTTAGTGTTTGTAATTCCTACCCACTGTGGGAGTGTTTTTAGATAAGGGCTATCAAGCTTTGTATCCCTAATTTCAAAAGGGATGGTAAGCGCTATAATTAGGAAAAATCTACTTGAGGCATAATATATAGTCTCCGTATCTAAGAGAGTATTACCTTGATCGGTTTCAAAAAAAGGCAGACCCACTGTTGTCCCAGTCCACACTAAGGCGATAACAAATATCTTTAAACCACTCACATCTCTAAGGTTTTTTGTCTTTGGCAAAAGTGGCAATACATATAGTAGAGTTAAGATCCCCAAGCAGACAATAAAAAGGAAGGTTTCAAGCGTCATTGCATTTAAAGTCATTACTAGCGGAATGAGAGATACAAGGGATAACATAACTATACCCTTCATTTCAGTAGTAATCGTTTCTCGCTGCACTTTTAGTAGAGAAAAGTATTTCACAAAATTGTAAGCTACTACTGTCGAGAAAAAAACGAACACCAATATATTGCTGCCTGCCTTCAAGTTGAAATTCAGAAAAGTCACCATTGTAAATGAGACAACAGCAAGCGCTACATGAAGACTTGAATTGATATAAAACCTAAAGGCTTGTTGCAAAAAATTCATGCTTACAAAAGTAGAGTTTATTCAAGATAATTTTCTTTAAAACTTAACGATAGTCTATCCATCTTTAACAATCGTTTCATTTAAAATGATGTATTTTTGTGAGCAAATTTTTAAAGAATCTTCAATGAATACAGAATCATTTGCATCAAGACATATTGGTCCTCGTGGAAAGAGCATAAAAGAAATGCTTAAAGCCGTTGGAGCTGAGTCAACAGGACAATTAATCTACGAAACTATTCCAAACGATATAAAGTTGGAACAGAAATTAGACTTACCCGCACCGCTGACTGAATATGAATATTCTAAGCACATTAATTCTATAGCTCAAAAAAACAAAACTTTTAGATCTTATATAGGTCTCGGTTACCATGAAGCTATTTTTCCTGCAGTAATCCAAAGAAATGTTTTTGAAAATCCGGGATGGTATACCGCTTACACCCCTTATCAAGCTGAGATTGCTCAAGGTAGACTTGAAGCCTTACTCAACTTTCAAACCATGGTGGCTGATTTAACCGGCATGGAATTGGCCAATGCGTCTTTGCTCGACGAGGCTACGTCTGCTGCTGAAGCCATGAATTTATTGTATTCGGTACGAACAAGAGGGCAGAAAAAAAATAAGGTTGTTAAGTTCTTTGTTGGTGATAATGTATTGCCTCAAACCTTAGCTTTATTGCAAACTAGATCTGAACCTCTAGCTATCGAATTGGTCGTTGGAAAATATGATGAATTTGATTTTGATTCTAGTTTTTTTGGTGCGCTAGTTCAATATTCTGGTAAATGTGGAGAAATTAATGATTTTGAAAACTTTACCAAAAAAGCAAAAGAAAATGATATAAAAGTAGCAGTCGCTGCTGATTTACTGAGCCTTGTTTTACTAGAAGCTCCTGGAAATTGGGGAGTTGACGTTGTTGTTGGAACCACACAACGCTTTGGAATTCCGCTTGGATATGGAGGACCACACGCTGCTTACTTTGCAACTAAAGAAGATTATAAACGAAGCATCCCAGGAAGGATTATAGGAGTTACCAAAGATCTTAATGGAGACACCTCTTTAAGAATGGCTCTACAAACCAGAGAGCAACACATCAAAAGAGATAAGGCCACTTCCAATATTTGTACAGCTCAAGTTTTACTTGCCATTATGGCTGGCATGTATGCTGTATACCACGGACCAGAAGGTCTTAAACACATTGCAAGTCAAATTCATAGAAAAACAGTAAGCCTATCAGACGCTATTGAAAAATTGGGATACTACCAAGTGAATAAACTTTACTTCGATACTATTCTTATAAAAGCTGATGCGGATAAGATTAAAGGTTTGGCTGAAAAAAAAGAGATCAATTTTTATTACCCAGATTCGGAGAGTGTTTCTATTTCTTTGAATGAAACCACCTCTTTTGGGGACCTCAACGATATTCTTGATATTTTCGGAGAAGCGAATGAGAAAGAAGTTTTAAAACTTCAAGACTTAAAAGAAGGTATTATTCCTTCTAGTGAATTGAGTAGACGGACGCAATTTTTGACCCATGATGTCTTCAACGTCTATCATTCTGAAACAGAGTTGATGCGTTACATCAAAAGGTTAGAAAGAAAGGATCTAGCTTTAAACCATTCCATGATTCCATTGGGGTCGTGTACCATGAAACTGAATGCAGCATCGCAAATGCTTCCTTTATCCAACCCACAATGGGGTAATATTCATCCATTTGTTCCTAAAGAGCAAGCTATGGGCTATCAAGAAATTCTTAAAAGTCTTGAAGATTATTTAACGGAAATTACCGGATTTTCAGCGACCTCACTTCAGCCCAATTCTGGAGCCCAAGGAGAATATGCTGGTTTAATGGTGATTCGCGCTTATCATAAATCTAGAGGAGATTCTCACAGAAATATCTGTTTAGTGCCTTCTTCTGCTCACGGCACCAATCCTGCAAGTGCAGTTATGGCTGGAATGAAGGTCGTGGTAGTAAACGCAACCGATAAAGGTAATATCGATATTGAAGATTTAACGTCTAAAGTTGAAGAACATAGCGACAACCTAGCAGCCTTAATGGTAACTTATCCTTCTACACACGGCGTTTTTGAATCGGATATCAGAAAAATTACTTCGCTTATTCACGAACATGGCGGACAAGTCTATATGGACGGTGCCAATATGAACGCCCAAGTAGGCTTAACCAGTCCAGGAAGAATTGGCGCAGATGTGTGTCACTTAAATTTACACAAAACCTTTGCAATTCCTCATGGAGGAGGTGGCCCCGGAGTTGGTCCTATCTGTGTTGCAAAACAACTTGCTCCTTTTTTACCTAATAATCCTTTAATCGAAACTGGCGGGACTCAGGCTATATCTTCCATTTCTGCAACTCCTTTTGGATCTGCATTTGTATGCTTAATTTCTTACGCCTACATCAGAATGTTGGGAGAACAAGGGCTTAGAGAATCCACAGAATATGCTATTCTGAATGCTAACTATATTCAAGCTAGATTAAAAGGGCATTATAAAACCTTGTATTCTGGAGAAAGAGGAAGAGCTGCACACGAGATGATTATTGATTGTAGAGATTTTAAAGACTATGGTATTGAAGTAAAAGATATCGCCAAACGCCTTATCGATTACGGATTCCACTCTCCTACAGTTTCGTTTCCAGTAGCGGGAACTATGATGATAGAACCTACAGAAAGTGAAAGTAAAGCAGAATTAGATAGATTTTGTGAGGCTATGATTTCTATTAAAAAAGAAGTAGAAACTTGTACGATTGACAATCCTAATAATATGTTGAAAAATGCACCCCATACGATGGAGATGCTCACCGCAGAACATTGGGACTTCGACTACAGTCGACAAACTGCTGCTTTCCCATTACCTTTTGTTTCAGAAAACAAATTTTGGCCAACGACTCGACGAGTAGATGAAGCATATGGTGATAGGAACCTCACCTGTACCTGTGCTCCAATAGAGGCTTATATCTAAAATTTATCACTGAAATATCATTCAAAACCTCCTTAAGCCAACTTTCCTTAAGGAGGTTTTTTTATATTTGATATGTTTAAACCAAAACGATGACCTTATCCCAGACTGAAAAATTAAGACTCCTCGAGTTTACTAAAGATCACTACGTTGATTTTTATGATGTCAGATTACTTATTGCTAAAGATTTGGAGGACGACATTTTACAGCAAATGAAAGAAGATAAAACACTTTCTTTTGAAGAAGCCCTTCAAAATGCATTTGAGAAGTATGGAGTAATTGGATTCTCAGATGTTTCTGAAGATTATATGAAGAAAATCAATACCTACTTTTACAAAAAAGTGATTTTAAAAGTAGTTAAAGATGAAGTCTCAAAACCTAAATTTTGGTTTTTAGCAACCGCATTTTTTTTGATTATCTATTACGCGATAATGTCACTCGACTCTATGCCCTTTGTGCTTGCTGGTGGTTTCATTGTATTAATTATCCTGGGGTTGATCTTCTATTTTCGAAAACTTCATAAGAATAGTAAAGAATTAAAGAAAAGAGACCACTACTACTATTTAGATCAACTTCTAGTGTCTAATAATTCAATTCTATTTCCATTTACTTACATGCCTTTAGTATTGGCTCCTCATATCGGTAGGCTTAGTGAAACCCAAAGTTTATCTATGGCTATTTTAGCATTTTTTACGATGGTTTCATGTATTGCCTTCTACTTCATTTACTTCAGACTATATAAGAACCGATCAGAAATTCTAGATGAGTATAAAGAGAACTTTTTAAACAAAAAATTGGAATTAAAATTTGAAATTGTCTAAAATCAAATTCAGAATAGACTTTTGAAAGACTTTTAAATAGATTAAGTTTGCCGAAAAATTTACAATTAAGTTACATTAACAGTAACTTGCCATAAAACTTGTTCACGTATGAATAATATTAAAATTGTTGGTGTTGGAAGCTATATCCCAGATATAATCAAAAAGAATCAAGACTTTTTGAAAAGTGAATTCTTCAATCAAGATGAAACTGCTTTTGATGCTCACCCTGAAGTCATTATCAAAAAGTTTAAAGCTATTACTGGTATTGAGGAACGACGATATGTTGGTAGCGAACTAAACACATCAGACATAGCAACATTTGCCGCAGAAAAAGCTATAAAAGATTCAGGTATTGATCCAGAAACTCTAGATTATATTATCGTTGCCCATAATTTTGGAGATGTAGGTCACGATAAGCAACAGGCGGATACCGTCCCAAGCCTTGCTTCCCGGGTCAAAGAAAAGTTACAAATTGAAAATCCAAGCTGTGTGGCCTACGATTTACTCTTTGGTTGCCCAGGTTGGATAGAAGGCTGTATTCATTCCTTCGCCTTTATGAAAGCAGGGATGGCTAAGCGTTGCTTGATTATTGGGGCAGAAACCCTTTCGAGAGTAGTGGATCCCAATGATAGAGATAGTATGATTTACTCTGATGGTGCTGGTGCTACCATTTTTGAGAATACAGATTCATCTGGTGGTATTTTAGCACACAAAACAGCCACCTACGCTAGGACAGAGGCCAATTATATTTACTTTGATAAATCCTTTTCCCCTAAACGCGCAGATGATCGAGCCTACATAAAAATGTACGGTCGAAAAATCTATAATTTTGCATTATCTAAAGTTCCTGAAGCGATGAAGGCGTGTTTAGAAGAAAGTGGCAAATCTATTACTGATTTGAAAAAAATATTTATCCACCAGGCTAATGAAAAGATGGACGAGGCTATTGTCCAGAGATTCTATAAGCTGTTTGACAAAGAAACGCCTTCAGACATCATGCCGATGAGTATCAATAAGCTTGGAAATAGTAGCGTGGCTACTATACCTACTTTATACGACATGTTTTTAAAAGGAGATTTTGAACACGAAAGTTTAAAACCAGGAGATACCATTATGTTTGCCAGTGTTGGTGCAGGGATGAACATCAATGCTATAGTCTACGAAATTTAGACTTCCCATGTACGAAAAGCATTACCCAGAAAAGCGTTTCAACATGACCATGGAGTTTTTAAAGACTCATGCTCCACCTTCTTGTAAAGTTCTTGACCTAGGAGTTGAAAATCCATTTTCGAAGTTAATGTCTGCTGAAGGCTTTTCTATTGAAAATACTAAAGGTCAAGATTTGGATGTAGATCAAAGTCAACTTTTATCTTCTTCAGCAAAAATAACGACTGCTTTTGAAATTTTTGAACACCTTTTATCTCCATTAGAAGTTCTAAAAAGCATACAAAGTGAGCACCTATTTGCTAGTGTTCCACTCAAACTTTGGTTTTCGAAAGCCTATCAAAGTAAAACTGATCCTTGGGATAGGCATTATCACGAATTTGAAACTTGGCAATTCGATTGGCTGTTAGATAAAGCAGGCTGGGAAATCATAGACTCTAAAACCTTTACCCATCCAGTCCGCAAAATTGGCTTTAGACCTTTACTTAGGCTAATTACTCCTAGATATTACTTGGTATATTGCCAAAGAAAATCTTAAGCCGTGAACATCGTCATTATTATTCCTGCCTATAACGAAGAAGCCCATATTGAAAAGTGCTTGACCTCACTGGTAAATCAAAGCTATTCGGCAAAACATATTTTGGTGGTCGATGATGGGTCTACAGATAAAACACCCGATATTTTAAGTAGCTTGTGTTCTACCTATGAGAATCTAACCTATGCCTCGAGAGGAAAAAGCTTTAGCCATGAACCTGGGAGTAAAATTGTAGAGGCATTTAACTTTGGTCTATCTAGTTTAACTAGCTCCTATGATATCCTTTGTAAGTTTGATGCAGATCTTATTTTTCCAAATCATTATCTAGAAACCTTACGTAAAGCTTTTGAAGCGAACTCAAAACTCGGCATGTTTGCAGGCTTTTGTAGTATCGAAAATAATGGAGTCTGGCAGATTGAAAAATTAACCAATCCAGATCATATTCGAGGAGCCTTAAAATCTTATCGCCAGAATTGCTTTAGAGATATTGGAGGCTTGACTTCTGCTATGGGCTGGGATACGATTGATGAGATGAAGGCAAGATATTATAGATGGGAGGTAGAAACCGATAAAACACTTGTTGTAAAACATCTTAAGCCTACTGGGCTGCATTACTCTAAATGTCTACCAATAGTTTTTGGAATCTCACTGTTCAGAATGCGATATAGTTTCGCCTTAGCCTTTTTAACCTGTTTTAAAATGGCCCTGAATAAAAATGAGCTGGATTTTTTCTATAAAGCAATGCTGGCTTATTTAAAATCGAACTCCAGAAAAAACTCCTTCTTAATCAATGAAAAAGAAGGAGACTTTATTAGAAAATATAGATGGCGTAAAATTAAGCAGCGCTTATTTTAATACCTCAGAAATAACCTTTCCAGTGGCACCATTAGGAAGTGCAATTCCTAATAAAGCTGAAATGGTAGGAGCGATATCTGGAATGTGATACCTATTATAGGTTTTACCTTGTTGGATACCATTTCCAAACATCAACAGTGGTGCTTGGGTATCGTAATTATTTCCACTACCATGTGTCGACCCTTTTCTTGAGTATGATATATACGAGTTCTGAAGAACATAAACCACATCTCCACTTCGCTTCTGGTGAAATCCTCTCAAAATAAGTTCGGCGGGATTGCCACTAAAGCCACTATGCTCGAGCATTTCCCTAGTGTAGACTTTATCGATATTTTGGTATTGTAGCAAGAAGTGCTTGATTTCATTTTGAGCAGATACAAAATCAGCATAAGTTTCAAACTTAGAGTCCTCTAAGAAAATTTGTTGGTTCTGTATTTCCTCTACAATATCAACAAGCCCCAGGTTCTCACTCAAATGAGCTTCTAAGGCGCTTTGCATCTCCCCTGTTTCGAAATATCCAGCAGGGATTTTATTATCTTTTAGAAATTGGGGAACATGAACAGCCCCATGATCTGCCGTTAAAAATAAGGTGTAATTTCCTTCCCCTACTTCTTTGTCCAAAAACTTAAGCAACTCAGCAATACTTAAGTCCAACCGGATATATAGATCTTGGATTTCCTTGGAATTCACTCCAAAATTATGTCCGGTATAATCTGGGCTAGAAAAACTTAAAGTGAAAACGTCTGTAAATTCATCTTGACCTAGCTTTTCATTTTTAATAGCTTCTTTTGCAAAATCTAGAAGCAGATCGTTTCCAAAGGGTGTTGGTCTTATAACGCCATAGTCACCATTGTCTTTAGCTAATTTCTTAAGGTCGTATGGAAATGTAGCTTCTTCTTTTCCTTTAAAACCGTTTTCATACTTGTTTTTATCTGCACCACTTTCAGTATAAGTAGAAATATCCTTAAGTGTATTCCATTCTTTAAGGTAACTTTTTGTTGTACCAGAGCTATTGAAATCCTTCACCCATTGTGGCAAATCTTTCATGTAGTAGTCACTTGTAATAAAGTCACCACGATCATATCCTGCAAACCAATAAGCTGCATTGGCAGTATGACCGGCAGGTAGAATTGCACCTCTATCCTTTAAAGAAACTCCAATTGTCTTCCCTTTAAATTGAGTATGTAATCGGTTTTGATCCGCAAAACTAGTGGTTAACATGCGTTGGGGAGACATTTTCCCAGCTCTGTTATCTGACTCGATTCCAACGGCGTTCACTGAAGGATCTGAGGCACAATACACGCTGGTTTTCTCAAATTTATCGTACCAGTTATTTGCGATAATACCGTGATTCATAGGACTTGTTCCTGTATATATTGAGGCATGACCAGGTCCTGTATAGGTAGGCACATAATCGAAATGAAAGTTTTTCATTTCAAAACCTTCTCTCTGCAGGCGCTTAAAACCATCTTCAGAATAGTGATTTTCAAATTTAGTTAGGTAGTCGTAGCGCATTTGGTCAACGACTACACCAATAACCAGTTTAGTGTTTTGTTGTGCAAAAAGACTTAAGTGGGTCATTAGAACTAATAGAAGGCTAAATCCAATTTTCATGATATTAATTTTTCGTACAAATATAGGAAGTTGAAGAGGTTTTAAGTTTATGCTTTAGTTAAATTGAATCCTCATGTTTTTATTCTATTTTTATCAAAAATTTCAAAAAGGCTTAGAGCGAATGCTATCAAATTACATCAAAAGTATAGGTCAATACTTCATAATGATTTACGAAACCTTTAGAAGGATGACTAAAACTTCAGAATTGAAGAGGCTCATTCTACAAGAGTTGGATGATCTTATCATTAGTTCTTTAGGGATAGTAGTCTTTATTTCATTCTTTATAGGAGCAGTTATTGCTATTCAAACAGCTTTAAACTTTTCTAATCCCTTTGTCCCCAAGTCATTAATTGGATTTGCAGCGAGACAGTCTATTATCTTAGAATTTGCTCCTACGTTTGTCGCTATTATTATGGCTGGTAAAGTAGGATCTTATATCACCTCTAGTATTGGTACTATGCGAGTTTCAGAACAAATAGATGCTTTAGAAGTGATGGGGATAAACTCTTTAAATTACCTTGTCTTTCCCAAAATTATTGCCATGTGCATGTTTCCATTTGTCATTGCGATCTCTATGTTTGTTGGAATCATAGGAGCTTACACAGCGAGTGTTTATGGTGGATTTTTAAGTTCAGAACAATTTTTAGCAGGGCTTCAAGAAGACTTCATACCTTTTCAAGTCTTCTATGCCTTTTTAAAGTCATTTATTTTTGCGATTATTTTAGCCACAGTTCCTGCTTTTCATGGATACTATATGAAAGGAGGATCACTCGAAGTAGGCCACGCTGCAACCACCTCTTTTGTATGGACGAGTGTGATTATTATTTTTATGAATTATTTCATCACCCAATTATTATTAAGTTGATATGATAAAAGTCGAAGATTTACATAAGTCTTTTGAGGATTTAGAAGTTTTAAGAGGCGTCAATACTACATTTGAAAAAGGGAAGACCAACCTCATCATAGGCCAATCTGGCTCAGGAAAGACTGTTTTCTTAAAGTGCTTACTTGGCTTATTTACTCCAGACGAAGGAACCATTCTATATAATGGCAAAGCTTATCAGAACTTTTCTAAAAATGAAAAAAGAGAGTTGAGCAAACAGATGGGGATGGTGTTTCAAGGCGGAGCCTTATTTGATTCTATGACTGTTGAAGAAAATGTGGTTTTCCCATTAAAAATGTTCACAAAGATGACCAAAGGCGAAATGAAAAATAGGGTTGAAGAAGTCTTGGATAGGGTGAATCTGGTAGATACCAACGATAAATTTCCTTCAGAGATTAGTGGAGGAATGCAAAAACGAGTTTCCATAGCAAGGGCTATTGTCAACAAACCCAATTTTTTATTTTGTGATGAACCCAACTCAGGTCTTGACCCAAGAACAGCTTCTGTCATCGATAATCTTATTCAAGAAATTACTCATGAAAACGATATCACAACAGTGATAAATACACACGATATGAATTCGGTATTCGAGATAGGTGAAAACATCCTCTATTTGGAAAACGGCCTAAAAGCATGGGAAGGCAATAAAGACAATATTTACAAGACTGATAATCAGAAATTAACTGACTTTGTTTATGCCTCAAACTTATTCCAAAAAGTAAGAGTTACGCAAAGAGAAGGACTTTAGTTGATTGATTGTACTGAAATATTTTCCAAGCTCAATTTATAAGACAACCACTCTTTCAATTTATTGAGTTTCATTTTCTTCTCTTCCAAATCTATTTTAGCATTCCATTTGATACTAAATGTTGGGATCGTATCCATATTTTCGAAGTTCGACTTGATGACATCAGCATAACTCACCTCTACTACATTATCGTAATTCAATTGAATCTCTTGCGCTAATCTATCGAATTTTACAATTCTATTGCTTTTCTGCATTGTTCTTAACTCGTAACGTAAATCTTCTATTTCGGCTTTAGACATAGCCAATTCTAAAGAATCTCGTTTTTTTAATTCAACCATATATTTAAGCTGATCAAAATTTTCGGAGTTTTCGTTTTGAAGGACTTTAAGCTCAGTATCTTCTAAATGAGGATAGTTTTTTAGCTTGTCTTTCCACAATGTGATAACTTCACTTGGAATTTCTTTTCCCAAAAAAGAAGCCTCTATAGTTGGGAAAATTCCAGAATTATAAGAAATCACTGTTGAATTTTTTTGAAGAAAAGACTGTTTGTAATTTCCTAGTTCTTCTTTGACAAAAGTGTTGGCATCATTGGTAAAATAGGATTCCTTCAATAAATTATAAAACAAATATATACTGGGAATCATAACAATAATAGCAATTGAAGAGGCAATCTGAGCGATTCTTTTCCTCCTTAGTGAATTGGCATATTTCACTAAAGGGAATCTTAAAAATTTTGACACTACAAACGTAGTTAAAGCTATAAAAATAGTATTGATGGTAAACAAATACATGGCTCCACCAAAAATACTTAAGTCCCAAACGGCCAAGCCATAACCTGCCGTACAAAGAGGGGGCATCAAAGCGGTAGCAATAGCCACACCAGAAATAACGGTAATGATAGTTCCTCTTTTTGCCTTAGCTATGATTAAAGCTAACCCACCAAAAATAGCGACTAAGACGTCCAGAATTGTAGGGTATGTTCTAGCTTCTAGCTCTGGTGTTAACTGTGTTAAAGGAGATAACTGGAAATATAGAAAGGCGGTTAGTAAACTTAAACCTACCATCACACCAAGATTAATGAGTGACCTTCTTAAGGTATCCACATCATTAATAGCAACAGAAAAACCTAGCCCAACTATAGGCCCCATAAGAGGAGAGATAAGCATCGCTCCAATAACGACAGCAGTACTACTAACGTTCAAACCTATTGAGGCGACAATAATAGAGAATATTAAAATCCATGCCGTGTGGCCTTTGAAGGGAATGTCTTTAAGGATAGCCTCCATAGTAGCTTCCCTATCGGTATCATGTGATATATCCAAAAGCTCGTAAAGAAAATGCTTTATGCTGCCATAGGACTCTTTTAAACTGCTTTTTACCTTTTCTGATGACTCAGCATTTGAATCATTCTCGGTGTTTTCTGAGGTTTTGTCGTTGTTGTCTTCCATAAGTTAACCAAGGTTTTCTCCAAACTTGCCCATCACTAAGTTACGGATTGTTTTAATGTCTTGTTCATCCTTTTTAGGAAGTATGACAAGGATGTCTTCGTTCTCTAAAACTATATGGTCATTTAAGCCTTTTATAATGGCAATTTTACCTTTTGTGGTTCTCAGAATATTATTAGACGAATCTATGAATTCAGATCTAGCGTTAATACTTACATTATCATGGGCATCTTTATCCAATTGATCGTGTAGAGAGCCCCAAGTCCCTAAATCACTCCAATCGAAACTAGCTTCGATGACGCCAACACGTTTTGCCTTTTCTAGAATACCATAATCGATAGAAATACTTTCAGAATTAGGATAATTGCCTTTTAAAAAGGCTTCTTCGTCGGTAGTGTTTAATGTTGACCAAGCCTGTTTAAATAAATTAAACATATCGGGAAGGTGGTTTTGAAACTGCTCGATAATAAAAGAAGTCTTCCAGATGAAAATACCTGCATTCCACAAATAATTTCCTTCTTTCAAAAAAGACTGTGCTGAGGCATAATCAGGTTTTTCAGTAAACTTTTCTACAGACTTTATGTGGTCTTCGCTATCCTTATCATATTTAATATATCCATAGCCTGTATTAGGAAATGTAGGCGTAATCCCCAAAGTCACCAAGAGATCTTTATGAAAACAGGCTTCAAAAGCTTTGTTTACGTCTTCAGCAAAAGCCTCCTCATCCTCTATCCAGTGATCGCTGGGAGCAACGATCATAATAGCCTTAGGGTTTTCCTTATTAATTTTAAGCGCAGACAGAAGAATACAAGGAGCTGTATTCCTCATCGCTGGCTCAGCAATTATTTGTTGCCCTGAAACCTCAGGAAGCTGTTCGGTAACTAAACCTACGTAGTCGGTGTTGGTAAGAATAAAAATATGATCTTGAGGTACAATCTTATTTAGTCTTAAGAAGGTTTGTTGGAGTAGTGATTTTCCTGTCCCTAGCATGTCTTGAAACTGCTTGGGATAAGCCGTTCTACTCACTGGCCAAAAGCGTGAGCCTACTCCACCTGCCATAATCACGGCATATTTATCTTTTTCATCCATAAAATTATACTATTTTAAAAGGTCTACCTCAGCATTAGGTTGAAACACATAAACTTTACCCGTATTCACTTCTTGGCATTCGTATCGCTTTTGAATCCTTCTCCCTTTTTTAAACATCCTACCATTGTGAATTTTGAAAATGCTACCTACAGGTATTTCAAATATAAAGTTTTTATCATTGGATTTATCATAGCGCTTAAGGCTTAAGGAAAGCCTTGCATCTGTATCGCTACTGGCCGTTGGTTTTTTGAAATGTCTCGCTAATTCTGGCAGGATATCGTTGGGAAAAATTTGAGGATGAATAAATGGCAACATCAATTTTTGAAACGTGTTTTTCCACTCTGGTCCATGAGGTTTAATCGAAAATCCATAAGACTTAAAAGCGAGTAGGTGAGCGACTTCGTGAACCGTGGTAATTAAAAATCTATATTTATTGAGATTCGCATTCACGGTTATCTGATGAAATCCATCGGGTTTTAATCTATAGTCCCCATGTTTAGTTTGCCGTTGACTAACTATTTTCAGTTGAATATTATAGGCTTTAATCATACCTAAAATGGGGTCAACTGAACGCTCTGGCAAATATTTCTGGAGGGTGTCTTTCATTCAAAATTAGGGTGTTGAACTAGAAACTTGCAGTAATTTCCCATTGTAAAACTGCTGGCCTTTTTCAGAAAAGTCCTTGATATAGTTAGCCATTTCTAAGGCAGAATTGGGGGCTTGCAAGCCAGGAAAAGCTTCTTCGAGCATTTCCGTCTGCACTGCACCTAAAGCTAAGACGTTGAAAGACGGCCCATTTTCTTTATATTCTTCTGCCAATAGCTCCGTTAGGGTTATTACTGCTGCTTTGCTAGAGCTGTATGCTGCTAAGCCTGGGAATTTCATACTCCCCTGTACTCCACCCATACTACTAATAGTGACCACATGGGTTTTAGAATTCATGAGAGGTAACAGGCGGTGAGTCAAATCAAAAACTGAAAACACATTGGTATCATATACTTTCTTGACGTCTTGCATGACTGTGTCTTTAAATTCTTGTTTTAAAAACTGACCTGCATTATTAATAAGAATATCTAAAGTTTGAGTGTGAGATTGAATTTCATTTACAGCAGCTTCTACAATCAAAGATTCACTCAAATCACAGGATAAAGCATGAACGTTTTCTAAACCAAGTTGTTTAACCGGCTTTTCATTTCTGGATAAAGCAAACACGGTATTTCCTTCTGAAGCAAAAAGCTTAACTAGCTCAAACCCTATTCCTCTACTGGTGCCTGTGATGACAATTGTTTTTGACATTAATTTAATTTTACGGTGTTTTCTTCAGAATTTATCAATTGAAGCATTCCAGGCTTGAGATCCTCTAAAAGCTTTAGGTAAGCATCCACATCGAGTTCTTCAAATTCATCGTTCACATGATGGTAATACTCATAATTGGTAAAGTCGAATGTGCAAATGGTTTGAGCAGGCACATTAAAAACTTCAAAAAACGGATAATTATCGCTTCGTTTGAAAAGACCATATTGAGCAGCTTGAGGTAAGAATCCTAAAAATTGGTCTTCGCCTTCATAATAACTATTAAAGACCTCAGCTAAATTTGAAGTCTCATATCCAGTAACATAGGCTCTATAGTCCTTGTCTTTCATCTGAACGCCAAGCATTTCGATATTAAAAACAACATAAGGCTCGACCTCTTGAGATTTCATTTTTTCAGCTAAATGTCTAGAGCCTACCAAACCTTTTTCTTCAGCAGAGAAAAGAGCAAAAATGACGTCTCTTTCCAAGTCTTGATTCGCTAAAAATTTCGCCAGCTCTAGGACAGCTACTGTACCAGATGCGTTATCATTTGCACCGTTAGCAATACTATCTGTCTCTACCGGCTCAATAATACCAATGTGATCGTAATGAGCACCTATCACAAGAGGCTTTAAATTGGCGTTGGTTTTTGAAGATTTCAAAACTCCAACTACATTGAAACCGTCCACTTCTTTTAACTTGAAAGAGTCACGATACGTTTCAAAATAAGGTTGAACGCCAAAACTTTTGAAGGCTTTTTCGATATAAGAAGCAGCTTCATCAATCTCTTCGGAACCTGTATCTCGGCCTTTCAATTCATCTGAAGATAAATAATCTAAAGCTGTTGATGCTGAATACTTAAATTGTACAGTATCTATTTCTTTTGAAACTTCCTTTTTTCCTTCTTGCCCTGAAGTCTTACAAGAAGTGGCTAAAAGGGAAACCACGCAAAGTAATAGTAGTATTTTTTTCATAAGGTGAATATAAAAAAAACTGCCTTTAAAGACAGCAATATCCGTCTAAAAAGGCAGTGAAAATTTTAATTATTTTAAATCTAAGCGAGCATAGTCACTGGATTTTCCAAATACGTTTTAAGAGTTTGTAAAAATTTTGCTCCCGAAGCTCCATCTACAGTCCTGTGATCACAAGCTAAAGTTAAAATCATGGTGTGTCCTACCACAATTTCACCTTTCTTAACCACTGGCTTCTCTACAATAGTACCTACGGATAAAATGGCAGAATTGGGTTGGTTAATAATGCTTGTAAATTCAGTAATTCCAAACATACCTAAGTTGGATACCGTAAATGTACTGCCCTCCATTTCGTTAGGCTGTAATTTTTTATTTTTTGCTTTACCAGCGAGGTTTTTCACATTGGAGCCAATTTGAGTTAAACTCTGTTGATCTGCAAATTCCAATACAGGAACAAGCAAACCTTCGTCAACCGCTACAGCTACACCAATGTGAATATGTTTTGCTATTTTGGTTACCTCACCATCCCATGATGAATTGACTTGAGGGTGCTTTCTCAAGGCCATCGCAGACGCTTTAATCACAAGATCATTGAAGGAAACTTTAACGTCTGGCATTTCATTAATATGGATTCTGGAAGCCATCGCATTTTCCATATCCACCTCAATATTGAGGTAATAATGAGGAGCAGAATTTTTAGATTCTAACAATCGTTTAGCAATCGTTTTCCTCATTTGAGAGTTTTTCACATCTTCAAATGACTCTTCCCCAGCAGGAGTATACACTTCAGCTACTGGTGCAGAAGGTTCTTCTTTTGGTTCTTCTTTGGAAACTTTTTCAGTTTTAGTTTCGGCCGGCTGCTCCGAAGGCTTGAAGTCTTCAACATCCTTCTTAACTATTCTTCCATGATCACCAGATCCACTTACCTTTCTAAGGTCGATGCCTTTATCTTCAGCAATTTTTTTGGCCAAAGGAGAGGCTAATATTCTTCCTTGTTCGTCTGTATTATCTGCAATTTCATCACCGTCTTCTTCCTGTGATGTAGGTGCTTCAGGAGCATCTTTGGTCTTCTCGGAAGATGATTTACTTTCTTTATCTGATTTAGAATCAGGTTTTGATTTTGAACTTTTTCCTTCCTTTTTAAGAGATTTTAAAACTTTATCAACGTCTGTTCCTTCTGGTCCTATAACCGCAAGAACATCATCAACTGGTGCAGATTCACCTTCATCTATACCTATGTAAAGAAGTTTTCCAGAATAGAAAGATTCGAACTCCATCGTAGCTTTATCGGTTTCAATTTCAGCTAAAATTTCACCTTCTTCTACATCATCCCCTACTGACTTTAGCCAAGTGGCGACTGTTCCTTCTTCCATAGTGTCACTTAGCCTTGGCATAGTAACTACCTCTACTCCGTCGGGAACTTCGGCATCGTCATCGTCATCACCGGTGTCTTCACTTTCCTCTTCTTTTGAAGTGGATTCTGAAGATTTTTCTTTCTTGGACTCCTCTGCTTCAGACTCCTCCGTTTTTTTATCAGAAGAATTTTCTTCGCCAGAGTTTTTAATAAGATCGCTTATATCTTCTCCTTCTTCACCAATAATGGCTAAAAGTGTATCAACAGGAGCTCCTTCACCCTCTTCAATTCCAATATGCAAAAGCACACCATCGTGAAAAGATTCAAACTCCATCGTTGCTTTATCAGTTTCGATTTCAGCTAAAATATCGCCTTCCTCTACCTTATCTCCTTTTTGTTTTAGCCATTTAGCAACAACAC
Source organism: Psychroflexus gondwanensis ACAM 44 (assembly GCF_000355905.1). Classification (GTDB taxonomy): domain Bacteria; phylum Bacteroidota; class Bacteroidia; order Flavobacteriales; family Flavobacteriaceae; genus Psychroflexus; species Psychroflexus gondwanensis. The sequence continues at coordinate 105,373 of NZ_APLF01000009.1, read as the reverse complement.
CTTCTTCCATGGTGTCACTAAGTCTTGGCATATTTATTACTTCAGCCATCTAGATTATAATTTATGAGAAATGAAAGGATAGTCTTCTTGTTCGTAAACAACATCGTACATGACGTTTTTGTCTGGGTAATCTGATTCGTCGGCAAATTTTTCACATTCTTTGACTTTGTCTTTTACGCGCTTGTCAATGGTCTTAATATCATCTTCGCTGGCATATTTTTTATCTAAAAGCGTTTTCTTCACTTGGGAAATAGGATCAATTTTTTGATACTCCTCTACCTCGTCTTTTGTTCTATATTTTTGAGCATCACTCATAGAGTGACCTCTATAACGATACGTTTTTAAATCGAGAAAAGTAGGTCCTTTTCCTGCTCTTGCTCTAGTAATCGCTTCATCAAGAGCTTCAGCTACCTTAGTAGGATTCATACCATCTACAGGCCCACAGGGTATTTCGTGACCTAAACCTAATCTCCAAATGTCTTCGTGGCTAGAGGTTCTTTTTACTGAAGTTCCCATCGCATAACCGTTGTTTTCAACACAAAATACTACTGGCAGGTTCCAGTTGGCAGCCATATTAAGAGTCTCATGAAGAGAACCCTGTCTGGCAGCACCATCTCCTAAAAAACACAAAGTCACTGCGTTAGTATTGAAATATTTATCTGCAAATGCTAGACCTGCTCCCAAAGGAATTTGTCCTCCAACAATACCATGACCCCCGTAAAAACGATGTTCTTTAGAAAAAATGTGCATCGATCCACCCAAACCTTGAGAGGTTCCAGTTTTTTTTCCGAACAATTCTGCCATAACCCGTTTTGGGTCTACACCCATACCAATAGGTTGAACGTGGTTTCTATACGCCGTAATCATTTTATCTTTCTCCAAATCCATTACATGAAGAGCGCCAGCCAGGATAGCTTCTTGTCCATTATATAAATGTAAGAAACCTCTTACTTTTTGCTGAATATAGACTTGAGCTAACTTATCTTCAAATTTCCTCCAAAATAGCATGTCTTCATACCATTTCAAATACGTCTTCTTTGTTATTTTTTTCATTTACAGCCTAATTTTATTTCCTCTTATTTATCGAAAATCGAGTTACAAAAGTAATACTTTATGTAAGAATTGAAAATTCTTTGAGGACTATTAACTTTAAAGAAACTTATTATTAAACGCTAGAGGCAAAATGTCTAGTAGAGCATCTACTTTTATAACTTTACCAGCCGTTCCAGTAAAATATATTTCTATAGGTTGATCTTGCTTTTGCTCGTATTCGGCAATAGCCTGTCGACAAGCTCCACAGGGAGCTATAGGTTCTAAAACGTCATGCTTTTCTGAAGTTGCTGAAATGGCAATGGCTTTAATAATAGACTTGGGATAATTTGCTCCAGCTGCATAAATGGCTGTTCGCTCTGCACATAGCCCAGAAGGAAATGATGCATTTTCTTGGTTACTACCTGTCACCACTTCTCCAGTATCCAAAATCAATGCAGCGCCAACCTTAAATTTTGAATAAGGAGCATACGCAGTATCTCTAGCTTCAAAAGCACTTTTCATGAGGTTTTGAATAGACAATGGGAGCTCCTCTATACCCTCAAAGATTTGAATAGTTGTTTTCAGTTCTTTTTCTACCATAATTTTTTATATCATTTAGACAAAAAAAGCATCAATTCAATTGATACTTTTAAAGCTTTTTTTTATCCTTAATTATAACTAATATTCTATATAAGTTCCGTCTCCGATATTAAATGTAAGACCAAACCTCAAGGTTCCTTCCAATGGATTTTGGACCGTAGAAGTCGAAAACAAATAAGAGGCGTCTATATTGATGGTTGAATATTTAAAACCTGCCCCCATAGTTACAAATTTTCTAAAGCCTTTGTCTCGAGATTCATTAAAATAACCCAATCTTAACGCAAAACTATCTTCAAACCAATACTCTGCACCTAGAGCCCAAGTGATTTCTCGAAGTTCTTCTGAAATCCCATCAGGAGCATCTCCCCACGAAGAAAATATAGCCCCAAACTCGTTTTCCCGTCTATAATCTAGAAGAGCTTGTTGGCTCTCTGGTGAAACTTGACCTTGTTCATCCCTTACAATTCTTGGAGGAGTAGGGACTAACAATTTATTGATCTCCAAATGTATACCAATAGTATTGGAAGCATCCAAAATAAAGTCAAACCCAGCACCCGCTTTAAAGTTAGTTGGCAGAAAGTTTTCATCTCCAGCATCATCATACTTTATTTTGGGCCCGATATTACTTATAGATAAACCAGCTCTCCAGCGACCATTAAAATCTTTATAAAACTTCTCCTCACTTCTATAAAACATAGAGACGTCTGCTCCAAAACTACTCGCTGCAGAAGCATCTGCGATTCCTGTAGGAAATCTTAAATTGGAGTTGATAAAACGGCCTGTTACCGCCATAGAAAATTGTTCACTTAATCGTAAAGAGTAACTTAGGTCAACAGCAAACTCATTAGGCTCTACCTCTCTTGCGACTTGCTCTGGAGTATCTCTAAACTCTACTCCTCCTAAACCAAAATATCTTATGCTAGCGGCTACTGCGCTCCGTTCATTAATTCTTGTGAAATAGGATAAGTTAGCTAAATTGATATCGCTTACAAGCTCTCTTAAGTAAGGTGTATAGGACAAACCTATCCCGGTTTTTGTTTCTGAGAAGGCAAATTTTGCAGGATTCCATTGCTGAGAAAAGCCATCGACTCTAGTCGCCACCCCTTGATCTCCCATACCAGAGGATCTGGCATCTGCAGCAATAAGTAAAAATGGAACGCCTGTGGTGATAACTCTACGATCGTCTTGAGCCTGTAAACTGTTGCTAAAATATAAAACGGTGATTAAAAATAATGGTATTGATTTCATATGAAGTTTTGAATTGACAAATATATATAATTTAAAGAATGACAAGTTTTTCATATTTTTCGACTTTTTGTTGAGTTAATGTAGATTTGACTGTTAATTTATAAACGTAAACCCCTTTTCCTATTTTATCGCCAAAATCGTCTCGCCCATTCCAGCTTAAGTCTCTAAAAAGAAATCCGTTGGTATTAGCAATTTGATTTTGTGTCCAGACCAACTTCCCAGTAACGGTAAAGACTTGGACCATTACCTCCAAAGGCTCAAAAGGACGGTTGTGGTTAAACCAAAACTCGGTGTAATCTATAAAAGGATTGGGATAGTTTAAAACCCGAGTTATTTTAAGCTCATCTTCTCCGGCAACTACAAATTGGATATCTTGAGTTTGAGAATTATTGTACACATCCCAAGCTTTAAAACTCAAGGTATGCTCACCATCTTCCAAATCTCTGAGTCTGTAGTAAACCTTTCCGTTGGTAAAATCATCCTGTTCAGCTTCATAATATTCATTTAATATGATAGGATTTGACTCGTCTCCGTCCAAGATCGCTATAATATCATGACCAATCCCTCCCGCAGTATTTATCCCGTTTTCATCCTCCAAAAGCGCAAAAATAAATGGCTGATTATCGGTTATCCCTCCATTTACAAAGTTTTCGTCATTCATGTAAAGATTTATAAGTGGGCCCTCGTTGTCTTCTGGCGCATCTTCATTCAAACCCCCTATCAAAATATCGGTATTAAAACCACTATACTCCTCAAGTTGATTTTCTCTTGAAGAATATAAGCTTACCCTTCCTTGGTCTACGGGTAAACGCGTATCTTTTGGCAACACAAATTCAAATTCAAACTCACCATTAACCACACTAGCTTGGCCTCTAAAAAGGTTCTCTCCTAAAGTGGTAAAGTCCATAATTGCAAGTTCTCCATTTCGTCTAGCTCCGTCGTTTCCTAAGGTTTGTCTATCGATTCGCTTATCGAATACAATAGCTGACAGATCTCCATTATAGTCTTGAAGTCGTTGATTATTGGTGTTTAGGATTTGACCTTTAAACTTATATTTACCTAAAGCTTGTAAGGTATCTGTAAATTGGCCTATCGGAATATCATTTATACTGGATAATTGGACTCTTGGCTTAGGAAGAGGGAGCCTCATCGCTGGATCCCCTACAAAAAAGACAATTCGCTTACCGTTTCCAGAAATGTTTTGTTTTGCCCTAGCCACAGATTGAGCTATGGTTTCATTATTATCAACAAAGTCAAATAAAAAGGGAGCAAAAACATTATTAAACTGTACTCCTGCAAAAACACTTATAGCCCTAGTAGTTGTTACTAGTGAAACAGCTCCTCCATCTTCATTCCAAAAGGTAAGTTCTCCTCCAGTCATACGAAGTGGGTTATCGAATTTGGTGAATTCACAAGTTATCGTCACAAAACAATTGAAACGATCTGGATTTCTCCAGTCTTGAGTATTGGTTTGTGTAACGATTCGCTCTTGAGCCAAGCCATCTTCCCCGCCGTGTCCAAAATAATTAACCACAGCAGCGCCCACTTCTATGGCATCTGTTATAGACCGGTTGACATCTGGATATCGATCTCCTCCAGCGCTAGTAACTTGCTGGAAAGCATCCGAATGAATTTTTTTGACGTTAACCGTGGGTTTGTTTGCCGAAATTTCATCACCAAGATTATCTAAATCTACTTGTAGACTATAATCATTAACATCGTCTGCATCATCAGAAATAAGTACAAAATTATTACGCCATTGCGCATAAGATTCCTTTTGTTCTGAAGAAATTATTTTATCGACCATCGCATTGGCGCGTTGAGGAGTGTCTGCTAATATTCTACCAACGGCTAGATCCATGACTTCTCCAAACCCCATTTGACCTTCATTTGAATCCATCATCACAAAAAAATCATCTGACATAAATGAAGAAACTGTTGTAGAAAAGCTTCCCAAGCTTTGATAAGTAGGAACTATGCTAGTGTTTCCTTGCAACCTATTTTTATAATCTACAGAAGCATCTCCAATCAAGCCTAAAAATTTAATCCTATTTGCCGGTGAAGAGGCATTGTCATAGATATATTTTACAAAATTCCGAATAGCTCCTATGTCTTGTTTACCAGAATTAAATTCTTCGTAGATGTCTTCAACAGTAACAGTTTTAACTACTAACCCATCATTATCCCTTCTGTATTGGGCCAACCGATTGGCAGCTGACATAAAATCTGAACGTGTCACTATTAAGTAATCGATGTCTTGAAACTGACCTTGGGCATTGGTGAGAATACTCCCCTTCAAGTTTTGACGTGGAACTTGCACATTACCAAATTCTATACTTGGTGAAAAATAAGTGGAAGTCACCGCCTGGAATTCTTTCGCTGATCCTAGTGGACTTTTGAAAGAAAAAACATTAGCTTCATTAGGATTAGATATAAATCTGGGATTTATAGGATCTGTGATCTCCCAAACTTGGTCTATCTCTGATGAGTTTTGGATAAGGTACTCCCCAACACCAGGCAAAGTACTTACATCGGTATTTTTAAATTTAAACTGAGCTTCACTAGCGATAAGATCTCTTCTAGCTTCTAAAGAAATATAGTCCAGAAACCCTCTAGCTCCAGGATTTCCGTTTTTGTTGTAAGTAAGTTGTATCGTGACTTCATCGGTGCTTGAATTAACTTGGGTTGAAAACTCAGCACCGCTTGATGGGTTATTAGCTCTAGTCGCCGATAGATTAATAGGATTACTTGTGGACTGTCCATTCACCGAAATAGTAAAAGATGATCTTAGAGGGGAAATAGCTCCTAGGCTAATATTTAATTGGATAGGTTCCGATTGAACAAGATCAGGAAACGCAAACTCATAAGTTCGTTCAGTTTCCACATCAAATCTATCCCCAAACCATTTACGCCCTACTAATGATAAGCTGGTCTCATCGACTTCATAAAATTGATAATCATCAAATTCTGTAATTGTAGTCGTAGCTGCAGCCACAGGCTGATTTAAAGTTGACATGCGTTTACCCCCAGAGGAATTCACTGTCAAATAATAATACGATCTATCGGCATAAAGATTTAAGTTAGTTTCATTTTCTTCACTCCAGCCTTCAGTATGGGTTGCATAAAATAAAATATAATCCCCAGAATTAAAAACCCCATCTCCACCGTCAAATACTTGAATAGATAACTCTGGAGGATCAAAATAAAGATTGTCTTGATTTACTAAGGGGAGCATTCCTCCACCATGCCCAAAAATTTTGAGATTACTAGAGGGAATATTACTTTCAGTAATCCCCAAACTTCTAAGGAATGAAAAATCCAAACGGTGAGCACCTGTGTTTTCGACATAAAACTTAAAAACACTCCCAGTATTAAATATTGAATTGGAAACAGCAGAAGTATTTCTTGAAAGATTAGCATTTCTATTATTTGTTGTGGAAGATTGGGAAGTAGCAGTAGGGACAACCTCAAAAGAAACAATTCTATAAATAGAATTGTTTTCAGAATAAAAGGGGTTTAAGATTAAAGCCAACTTTGTAAAGTCAGGACCTTGAGCTAATTTGAATTCATAAGATAATTCATCAGGAATAGTCTGTATTTGGTTTGAAATCTGTTCAGAAACCACAACGGACTGAACATTGGAAAGTCTATAATTTGTAGAATTTAAATTAAAAAAATGAGTGTAATTCAAGCTTTGCCTGCCATCGTCATACTCAAAGTAATTGGCATCTAACTGAGATAAATTTATATTTCCTTCAGAAGATTTAGCAACTTTGTTGTCATTACGCCAATTTATGTTAACTTTGTCAACTTGCGAAACAGCAATAAGGTAGATAAAAAGGAATGAAAGCGTAATAAAGAATTTCATTTTTAGAATCTTTTAGTGTAAGCTATAACGGATTGTCTACAATGATAGTATATTAAAATAAAAATTGAAGCTAGATTTAAAAAATAATTGATACGCTAAAAAATATACTTGTTAATAACGCGTTAATCATTATATTGCGAACAAAATTTGGATTAAAATCGAAATTATGATTATGAAAAACTTCTTTAAATCTTGCATGCTTGCCTCATTTGCCATCCTTGCAACAAGCTGCAATAATTCTAGAGATAACAGCAGCTCTAGGGCCACAGGCTGGGATCTAAGTGGTAGAGATGGAGGTGTGAGTTTCAAAACCGACTATGAAGAACAAGAGGCCGGACCTGGTCTTTTATTTGTAGAAGGAGGAACTTTCACAATGGGTAGAGTCCAAGATGATGTTATGCATGATTGGAATAACACTCCCACTCAACAACACGTTCAATCTTTTTACATCGACGAGACTGAAGTTACAAATGTGATGTACCTTGAATATTTGGATTGGTTAAAGCAAGTTTTTCCTCCATCGGAAGAACGCTACAAAAACATTTATGCAGGTGCATTACCGGATACTTTGGTCTGGAGAAATCCTTTAGGATTCAACGAGAATATGGTCAACAATTACTTAAGACATCCAGCTTTTCATACCTATCCCGTTGTTGGGGTAAATTGGATTCAAGCAACTGAATTTAGTCAATGGAGAACAGACCGTGTTAACGAAAAACGTTTATCAGATAAAGGATACACATCGAGAGATGCCTATAAAAATAGTAGTGCCGATAATGTTTTTAGTACAGAAACATATCTTAACGCACCAAGCAAAGTATACGGAGGTAGTGATTCTATTACCAGAGGAGGAAGAGAAACGGACAGAAAGCTGAGAAATAATCCAGATAGTACCAATGTTTACGTTCAACGAAAGGATGGAGAACTTCTTCCCGCTTATAGATTACCTACAGAAGCAGAATGGGAATATGCTGCGTTAGGGCAGAGTTCTTTAAGAGACTATAATTCCTACAGGGGTAGAAAAAAATATCCTTGGGATGGACAATATACCAGATCGGGAGATAGAAAAACCATCGGTGATCAACGTGCTAACTTTAAGCAAGGCCAAGGTGATTATGGTGGAATTGCAGGCTGGAGTGATGACGGAGCAGATATTACTGCTGAAGTAAGATCTTATGAGCCTAATGATTACGGCCTTTATGACATGGCTGGTAACGTTTCTGAATGGGTTGCGGATGTATACAGACCTAGAGTTGATAACGAGTATAACGATTTCAATTATTTTAGAGGAAATGTGTATACCAAAAACGCTATTACTGAGGATGGCAAAGTGAAGGTTTTAACTGCAGATGAAGTGATCTATGACACCTTAAGCAATGGTAGAATTATGGCTAGAAATATTCCTGGAGAAATTGCTCAAACTAGTATTGGTGACCAAGAAACCTATTTAAGAACGCAATTTTCGAAAAGTGATAATATTAATTTCAGAGATGGTGATAAATCATCTTCAAGATATTATGGCGAACAGGGAGATACTAAAAAAGATGAAGAAATGTACAATTCTCCTGATAATGAAGTGACGCTTAAAGACGGTAAAATCGACAGACGTTATGATGATTCTACAAAAAGAACGACACTTATCGATGACCACGTAAGAGTATATAAAGGAGGGTCTTGGAAAGACAGAGAGTATTGGTTAGACCCAGCACAAAGAAGATATTTCCCACAAGATATGGCTACAGACGACATTGGATTTAGAAATGCTATGTCTAAAGTCGGATCTAAATCTAACAAAGGACGAAGAACAAGAAATTAAAATATATTTATTTTTCAACTTAAAAGCTCTAATATTGTATTAGGGCTTTTTTTATTTCTCATTATGACAACAATTAGAGACTTATATTCAAAATTTGCTGAAAGCAGCGGTGTTTCTACAGACACTCGTAAAATAGAGTCCAATTGTCTTTTCTTTGCTTTAAAAGGCGATAATTTCGATGCTAATCTTTATGCTGACGAAGCTTTGGAAAAAGGAGCTTCCTTTGCGGTGATAGATGATCCAGATCAACAAGGAGACCGTAAAATCCTGGTTGAAAATGTTCTTACTGCCTTACAACATCTCGCGAATTTTCACAGGAAACAGCTCAAGCTACCCATTGTCGCGATCACAGGAAGTAATGGAAAAACCACGACCAAAAAGCTAGTTTTAGAAGTGCTCTCTAAAAAATTTAAAGTCAGAGCAACTAAAGGTAATTTGAACAATCACATTGGCGTTCCTCTAACTCTGCTTTCGTTTACTGCTGAATTGGATTTAGGCATCGTTGAGATGGGCGCCAATCATCAAAAAGAAATAGAATCCCTGTGTAAAATAGCAGAACCGAACTACGGCTATATCACCAATTTTGGAAAAGCTCACCTGGAAGGTTTTGGGGGAATAGAAGGAGTCATAAAAGGAAAATCTGAACTTTACAACTATTTAATTCAACATGATGGTTTGATTTTTTTCAACAGAGACGACGACATTCAAGTTAAAAAAGCTGTCAATTACAAAAATTATAGCATTGGCCAAAAAGCGCTATCAGACTGTAGAGTCACTTTTGTGGAGGCCAACCCTTTTGTTGAATTAGAATATTCTCATCTTCAAATTAAAAGCAAATTAATAGGCGAGTATAATTTTAAAAACATTGCAGCTGCCATAGGTATAGGACGCTATTTTGGAGTTGGAAAGGATGAAATTAAGGAAGCTATTGAAAATTTCGAGCCTGAAAAAATGCGTTCCCAAGTTATCGAAAAAAATGACTTAAAGATTCTGTTAGATGCTTACAATGCAAACCCAACCAGCATGAAGGCTGCACTTGATAGCTTCAAAAAAATGAGCGCAACCTCTCACACTGTTATTTTAGGGGATATGTTTGAAATTGGTGAAACTACTCTTGAGGAACATCGTCAAATCTTAAAAATCTGCGAGGCTTTAAACTTTGATTCTATTCTTGTCTGCGGTGAGCATTTTTCTGAAGCATCAAAAGGCTTTGAAAATATATCTTCATTCAAAACCACAACGGACCTTACTGACTTTATATCGAAAAACAAACCTAAGAAATCTTCATTTATTTTGATAAAAGGATCCAGAGGGATGCAATTGGAAACCCTAATGGATGCCTTCTAAAAAAAGCATAAAAACACCAAAAGTCTCTTTCAGGGAAATTAATACCATTGCCCTTCCTGCCATTGTAGCGGGTATTGCAGAACCCCTCATCTCTCTCAGCGATATCGCCATTATTGGTAATGTAGAAGAAAACGCTGTGGAGGCTTTGGCTGCTGCTGGAATTGTAGGCTCTTTCTTATCTGCTATTATTTGGATTTTAGCACAAACTAAAACTGCTATATCAGCAATAGTTTCACAGCACTTGGGATCTAACCGATTACATGCTGTAAAAACCTTAGTACCTCAAACTATTTTACTCAATTTTCTCCTGAGTCTTATTATTTATTTTGTGACTGCCTTTTTTGCTGAACTTATCTTTAGTGCGTATAATGCTGAAGGATTAATTTTAGACTACACCAAAAGCTACTACAAAATACGCGCCTTAGGCTTTCCTCTTACCTTAGTAACCTTTGCGATTTTCGGTGTCTTTAGAGGTCTCCAAAATACACTTTGGGCCATGAAATGTAGCTTGGTTGGAGGGGCTGTAAACATAGGTCTGGATTTTTTACTCGTTTACGGAATAGAAGGTTTTATCCCTGCTTTACACTTGGAAGGAGCAGCGATTGCAAGTGTAATTGCCCAAGGAGTAATGCTGGTCATGGCTTTATATTTTTTCTACAAAAAAACGCCTTTTCATCTTAAGCCAAGTTTGAAGATCAATCCCAATTTGAAGCCTCTAATTTCCATGGCTGCCAATTTGTTTTTAAGGACCTTAGCTTTAAATATCGCTATCTACTTAGCCAATTCATACGCTACAGACTACGGAAAAAATTACATAGCTGCACAAAGCATACTCATGAATATTTGGCTATTCTTTTCCTTTTTTATCGATGGCTATGCCAATGCGGGAAATGCAATTGGGGGCAAACTACTTGGCGCAAAAGCTTATACCAAGCTCTGGAACCTTAGTAAAGACATAAGCAAATACGCTATAATTATTGCTTTGATTCTAGCTGGCTCTTGTGCTCTTTTTTACGATGAAATTGGACTTATCTTTAATAAAGATGAGCAAGTATTACTTCTGTTTTCTTCCGTATTTTGGATAGTTCTTATCATGCAGCCCGTGAATGCTATTGCATTTATGTTTGATGGGATTTTTAAAGGTCTAGGAGAGGCAAAATACCTCAGAAACGTTCTACTCGTTGCGACATTCCTCGGATTTTGGCCAACTCTGTTAGTTTTGGATTATCTGGGACTCAAGCTCTACGCGATTTGGATTGCCTTTTTTGTATGGATGCTCATTAGAAGCTTAGCTCTAGTGATCAAATTCCGAAACAAGTACCTCGATAAAACGTAGAAAAATCTAGTTTAGTTTTAAAAACAGTTTAACACAATCTTACTCTCTAGCTCTTTATAATTCAAGTACTTTTAGGCTATGGCAAATTATAGAAAAGGTATCATTTTTAAACCTCATGAAGAAAACACCAGTTTGTTTGATAAACTGCTGGACATCTTTATGGAATTGATCACTCATACCTCTGGCGATTTCGATGAAGCTATTGATTGGCTCAAAGAATTGGACAAGGCATACGAGATCACCACTGAAGAGTATACGATTGATGATTTCATAGAAGACTTAAAGAAAAAGGGGTATATCCGTGAAGAAATTAAACCAGATGGTAATTCTGGAGTGAAAATCACCAATAAAACTGAGCAAGCTATAAGAAAGCATGCTTTAGAACAAATTTTCGGAAAACTCAGAAGAAGCGGTTCGGGTAAGCACAAAACCAAACATACTGGACTTGGCGACGAAAAAACAGGCGATTTGAGAGAATTTCAGTTTGGAGATGGTTTTGATCAAGTCTCCATGACCGAAAGCTTCAAAAATGCTCAAGTTAATCACGGCATCGATGAGTTTAAGATGTCTGAAAATGATTTGGTGGTTAACGATACACATCACCAAACACAGATGAGCACAGTACTCATGATAGACATTAGTCATAGTATGATCTTGTACGGTGAAGATAGAATAACACCGGCCAAGAAAGTGGCAATGGCTTTGGCAGAAATGATTACTACAAAATATGCTAAAGATACCTTAGATATCATCGTCTTTGGAAATGATGCATGGCCTGTAAAAATTGGAGACTTACCTTATTTACAAGTGGGTCCTTATCATACTAATACTGTGGCAGGACTTCAACTAGCCATGAAAATTTTAAGTAGAAAGAGAAATGCAAATAAGCAAATCTTTATGATCACCGATGGTAAACCAAGTTGCTTAAAACTTTCGGATGGGAGCTACTATAAAAATAGTGCGGGCCTAGATGATACCATCACTAAAAAATGCTACAACATGGCTGCACAAGCCAGAAAATTGAGGATACCTATTACCACCTTTATGATTGCTTCTGATCCCTATTTGCAAAAATTTGTAAGGGAATTTACCAAGTCCAACCAAGGTAGGGCATACTTCTCTGGACTCAAAGGCTTAGGAGAGATGATTTTTGAAGATTACGAAAATAATAAACGAAAAAAAATATAATATGCAATTGACTGCACTAAAGACACTTGGAGATTTAAAATCCAATTCTTATATATCCAAATCTATAAAAGATGAGTTGAGAGATAATCTCATTCATAACCTAAAAAAGGATAAATCTTCATTTGAAGGGATTTTTGGTTATGAACACACCGTGATTCCACAGCTAGAACAGGCTATTTTGTCCAAGCATAATATCAATTTACTGGGCTTAAGAGGCCAAGCCAAAACAAGGATAGCTAGACAACTCTTAAATCTACTGGATGAATACATCCCAGTAGTTGAAGGGTCTGAAATCAACGATGATCCCTTCCACCCTATTTCCTTATATGCCAAAGAACTTATTGAAGAAAAAGGAGATGATACGCCTATTTCTTGGTTGCACAGGAGTGAGCGTTTTGCTGAAAAACTAGCTACTCCAGATGTGACTGTTGCGGACTTGATTGGAGACATCGATCCTATAAAAGCGGCCAACTTAAAGTTGAGCTATGCCGACCAAAGGGTAATTCATTATGGAATGATCCCTAGAGCCAATCGTTGTATTTTCGTCATCAACGAGCTACCAGATTTACAAGCTAGAATTCAAGTCGCTCTATTCAATATTCTTCAAGAAGGAGATGTTCAAATAAGAGGTTTCAACTTAAGATTAGCATTGGATCTTCAATTTGTCTTTACCGCAAATCCAGAAGATTACACCAACCGAGGAAGTATTGTTACTCCTCTAAAAGATAGGATAGGCTCTCAAATTTTGACACACTATCCCAAAGATATTGAGATTGCTAAGCAAATCACCAAGCAGGAAGCCCAACTTTCTGACTTCAAAAAAGAAAATATTATTGTTCCGGATTTAGCAAGAACCTTACTAGAACAAATTTCTATTGAAGCAAGACAAAGTCATTATGTAGATTCTAAAAGTGGTGTAAGTGCAAGACTAAGTATTACTGCTTTCGAAAACTTAATGAGTACTGCAGAACGGAGAGCTCTTGTAAACGGAGATAGTAAAACCTGCCTCAGATTAAGTGATTTTAATGGTATTATACCTGCTATCACTGGTAAGGTAGAATTGGTTTACGAAGGAGAAGAAGAAGGCGCTGAATTTGTTGCTCAACAGCTTATAGAAGCTGCAATTTTAAATCTATATCCTAAATATTTTCCTGAAATCAAAAAACTAGAGAAACAAGATGAGGACCAATCGTATGATAAAGTTTTGAATTGGTTTATGAAGAATGACGATGTTCAGTTTTTTGAAGATGACTCTAATGCAGAATATGAATCAGCTCTCAATAAAATCAAACCTTTAGAAGAAATGCTAAATGAATATGTCTCCAATTATGATAAGGCTGAAAAGTACTTTTGGTTGGAATTTATCCTTTGGGGCTTATCTGTTCATAAAAAACTAGACAGAAACCAAGTCGACACTCAATTAAATTTCGGTGATTCTTTCGGTAGTTTTATAAAAGGTTTATAACTTTGAATAAAAGTCATATTTATGCAAAGTGAACTTCCCAAACCCCATAATAATGAATCCTACAGAGCTTTTGAATTTTCAGAATTCATTCAAGAGAATTGGGTTTATCTAGGTATTGTTCTTATCATGATTTACATTGTGGTGATGTACGCTAAAATACTGAGGGACCGAAAAAAGAATAGAGATAATTAATCCAAAAAACCATCTGATTGCTCAGATGGTTTTTCTCTTTTATAGTGTTTTAGCCTATTGACTAGTCTTGTTTTCTCGTCTGTCTTATCCCTAAGTAACCTCCTACTGCTAGACCTAAAGCGATAAGACCACTTATGGAGGCAACCGGTTCGTCATCTACATCATCTGGAAAGCCAACATCTCCTAACTGGGCATAACTGGTTGCTGAAATCAGGATAAAGGCTATAACCAATACCAAGGCTAGATACTGTGATTTGTTTATTTTTATCATCTTAGTCTTTTATGAGTTTGAAGGTTTTTTCCCCTTGGTTAGTCTTCAATTTCACAAGGTAAACCCCTGATGAAGCATTGAAATCTGTAATCTCTAGTGTAAATTGGCCACTTGATTTTGCAGTGTATACTTGTTGACCTATTATATTGTAAATTTTTACTTCTGTATCTTGACCTGAGTCTATTCCACTTATGCTAAAGTTGCCCTTGGTTGGGTTAGGATACAAACTTAGGTTTACTAAGTTTTCATCTCCTATCGATAAGCTCACCGGTTCAAACACCAAGCTAAAACGATCTGAAGCTTCCGATTCTGGAATAGAAGAATCTATTACAAAACTATAGGTGTTGTCTGAAGATGTGATTTCTGTTACTTGATCTAAATACTTGTCTTTAATAAACACTTCTGTATTTAAGTTATCGGTCACATCAAACTTCATCACATAACTCTCTCGTCTATATTGATTGATAAACAAAGGCAGTTCTTCTGTAGCCTCTGGAAGTGGTCTACGCTCAATCGCTGAGAAAGCATTGCCTTCTACTCTAGCTAAGTTTTCATCTAGATTACCAAGTTTTGGTGAATCGTCTTCCGTTAAGATGCTAAAGGATTTATCAAAGTTAATTCTCAGTCCATCTGATGGAGTGCTACCTTGTGAAAAGGCCTCTGCATTAAACAATTGAATATTGATGTACTCTTGTTGTGATAAGGATTTAACTTCCGTCTGGATCTCTCCAACTGCTTTCATATCTTCTTGGAATGAAACCACTGGTGTTGTACCTTCTGAGCCAGTTCTTACAAATGCTGCCTGCATTGGTTGTAAGTATTGGTTTGCTGTAGATGTATCTAAACCTGGCAAATTTATATCGAAAGAATTGCTCCCATCTGAAGGGTCAATTGTTACATAAGCACCACGTCCTCCAGAAGATCCTGGACTTGCAGGCCCACCAAGGGTAGGATCCCATACATAATACTCAGTTTCTGAAAGGTTTGTTGAATTAGTTAAAAAAACATTTATATCCACTTGGGCTTGGTAAGGGTTACCTATAAAGTTAAAAGCACCTGCATCGCCTGATAGATTGGTTACTGGTTGACCTCCTATAGCCAAAACTCCAGTTGCTGATAAACGAGTAGCTGTTGGAGGTGCCCCATTAAGTGTGATGTCGATACTTCTATCGCCCCTTAAAAATAAGCGATAAGCTTCTCCAGCTGTTAAAACACCATTCGTATTTGTTACTCTATCCCAGCTTGGTGTTGCATTATCAAAGGTAAACATCGATGCATTCCCCGATGGGCTATAATCAAACCCATTATTGCCATCTTGGCCTTCACTAGCATTTGCAGAACCTGGTGACACTCCTGTGATATGCGTTCCATATCCAGGTCTTGGATTATCCTTATATCCAGCTGGGTTTTCTTGCCAATTTTCTCGTATAGACGTTGCTGTGGTTACTGAGGAAGATAAGAATCTAAAAGCCCGTCGAGCGGGATAGCACTGTTCTACAGTAACATCCCCCACAATTGTTCCTCCAACAGGACCCACTTGAGCCGTTTTTCCTGATGTTCCAAAATTACATCGTAAAGAAAGATTGCCATTCGTGTTTAAGGTGCCTTGATCTACGTAGACTACTCCAAACAAATCTGCTGAGTCTGTAAAATCTACACTTGTTGGGTTGTCTAATCTTAGATTCTCAAAAGAGCCGCCGCCAGAAATACTCTGTGCCGAAGTTCCAGTTAAGACCACTTCGCCATCGCCACTTAAAATACCTGCATTGTTTACATCGCCAGTGATATTAAGATTAAAGCCACTGGTATTTAAATTGCTTGGCGCTGTAACACTAAGGCATGTACAAGCAGCATCTTCACTTAAAATAGCTCCAGCTCCGTCGATCACTAATTTCTTATACTGGTCTGTAACTGTAGGTTCGTTTAAAGGTCCTGAGCCATTACTATAATTTGACCCATCCCATAAGACAGGTTGAATTCCAGTTCGCTCAAATGTAAAATATTCTCCATTAGTGAAGTTTACATTTTGATAAAGAGCAGTCGAGCAAAATTCAGAAGCACTTATCCTAGTTGGACTTGTGAAGTTTGGATTATCATCAATAAGTAAATCCAATTCTAAAGCTGAATTTACTTCAATATCAATTTTATCAAAATCTAATTCAATATCTATAGTTCCAGGGGTTCCAGAGACATTTATTCTCCATGTTGTAGTTAATCTAAAATCATCCGCTAAGGTGTTGGAACAATCTACAGTAGAGGTATTCAATGTAGTCTGCTCTTCTGTATCACTGGCAGCAATCAATGCATCACCAACCGCCATAACACTTGGATTTTTAAATTTAATAATACCAGTTGAGTATGTTGTTTCATCTAGTCTAGATGCTGAAGTTTGTCTTACCCCTAATAGATTAAAGTCAAAATCTCCTCCACCGTTAGTGTCGTATGTGTATATATCATTACCTGTTGGAGTGACTCCATATTTTGCTAATAAGAAATTGTTGAGAATATCTATTTGATTAGTGTCTAAAGCATTATCGTAAATTAAAAATTCACCTAATAGTCCATTAAAATAGCTTGCAGTTGTAACACCTCCGCCTTCATATATATTTCCATCACCGTTTTGTCCAATACTGATGTTTGCACCATGATCATAGAGATATCCCACTCCTGTTGTCGTTCCCACCAAACTTCCATTAAGGTAAGTTTGTATTACCCCTGTAGATGAATCGTTACCGTTAAATACATTGGTCATAACATAGGTCGTGTTTGGATTAACATTTGTTATGACTGACCTAAATGTCCAAGGGGAGCCTGCTCCATCATTAGATTCATTATAAGCTCCAAAATATAGCTCTCCGTTTAAGATATAAATGACTACACCTCGAGTAGTACCTCCTTCTTCGTAAATAACTTGTCTGGGATTAACATTTGTCCCGGTTTGAAAAACTAGAGAATAGGTACGTTCTATATAAGGTTCGCCACCTTGATTAATATCTGAATTATCAGGAATCTCTAGGCTCTCATTATTGGCACTAGAAAACTGAACAAAATCTTGTCCATTACTAACATCCATTAAAAGACTTGGCGAATTCGTTTGTGTGCTGGCATCATTTAGGTTTTCACCTTCATTGATCCAAGTAGCAACATCAGTTCCATCAGCTTGATCAATAGTATTAGCTTCAAAAGCAAATCTTAATTCTTGGGGTAGATTAAGACCAGCTCTTGTATTTAAAATACTAAGGTTTACAGATACTTCAAACGTTACATAATCCCCATCATTTATAGTTAATCCAGAAAAAGTTGCAGTCGTAGGACTTAGTGTTGAAGCATTTAGAGAAATCGGTGTTGAAAAGCTAGGATTATCGTCTATTAAAATTGTTATTTCGCTTACGTCAGTAACATTTATATTGGCTGGTGAGAGATCAAAATTAATATTAGGTGTAACACTTCCTACTTTATCTACTCGCCAAGTCGTTTGCAACCTTGATATATCTAGATTACTAGGATTACATACTATAGGTCCTAGAAAGGTTTGATCTTTAAGATCACTTCCTAAACTGAAATAATCGCCATCAGTGAGTGGAGCAGATGTGTTTAAAGAGATTAAACCCGTACCTTGATTAGTTATTAAATGTTCGTCTATTGAACTCTGCCTGTTGACACTCACCAAATTAAAATCATACTCACCATTTAAGGCTGTATCTTGATCATAAATATCATCTGGAAAAATACCAATATCATACTTAGAAGAAAGGTAGTTTTCTAACGAAATACGCTGACTTGTATTTAAATTGAAGTTATACATAACAAATTCTGATACAAAACCATCAAAAGGCAAATTAGAATTTACCACTCCAGTTTCAACACGAGAGCTTTGTTCTAAATTCCCAATGCCAGCTTGATCATGACCATATAAAAATCCAATATTAGGGATAGTTCCTACAAGAGTTCCATTCAAATAACATTCAACTGAGCCTGTAGACGTATCATTTCCATTGTAGATAAAAGAAATAACGTAACTTGTGTTTGCGTTTATTGGAGTTTGGGAAGAAGTAAACCCCCATGGTGAGGCTGTACCATCGTTATTTGTATTCCACGCTCCGTAGTATAAGTTTCCATTAAATATATACATATTAAACCCTCTTCCACTTCCGCCTTCTTCGTAAATCATTTGTCTTGTCGCCACATCAGCTCCAGTTTCAACAACTATTGAAAACGAGCGCTCCGACCAAGGCCCTCCATTATTCAAGTCTGTATTATCAGGAATTGTTAATCCAGCATTTGCCCCAATACCAAATTGTATGGCAGCATAGCCATTCAATGAGTTTGTGACATAGGTTGGATCGTTGTTAAACGAAGTAGCGTCGTTAGCATTCCCACCAAGATTTGACCATAAAGGAACTGCTGAGCCATCACTTTGGTTAAGTTGCTCTGCAATGAACCAAAATCTATTGGAAGCATCGTCACCCACACCACCAGGTCCATTTTGTGCAAAAATGAATTGTGAGAATGAAATAAATAAGCATATAAAAACGGAAGTAATTTTATTCATTTAAGATTGGTTTTAAGCAAAAATAGATTTCCTGTTCTCAATTTCTTGTAGAATTAGTTCGAAATTTAACGATTCTATTAAATAATAGTTAATAGTTTTAACCCAGACTTTTTAAGTAAAAGAGAAAAACCATCTGATTGCTCAGATGGTTTTTCTCTTTTGTAGTATTATTACTGATTTTCGCTAGTCTTGTTTTCTCGCCTGTCTTATCCCTAAATAACCTCCTACTGCTAGACCTAAAGCGATAAGACCACTTATGGGTGCAACCGGTTCATCATCTACATCATCTGGAAAGCCAACATCTCCTAACTGGGCATAACTGGTTGCTGAAATCAGGATAAAGGCTAAAACCAATACTAGAGCTATATACTGTGATTTGTTTATTTTCATGATCTTAGTCTTTTATGAGTTTGAAGGTTTTTTCCCCTTGATTGGTGTTCAACTTCACAAGGTAAACCCCTGTGGTTCCATTGAAATCTGTAATCTCTAGTGTAGATTGGCCACTTGATTTTGCAGTGTACACTTGTTGACCTATCAGGTTGTAAATTTTTACTTCTGTATCTTGACCCGAGTCTATTCCACTTATGCTAAAGTTTCCCTTGGTTGGGTTAGGGTATAAACTTAGGTTTACTAAGTCTTCATTTCCAGTCGATAAACTCACCGGTTCAAACACCAAGCTAAAGCGATCTGATGCCACTGATTCTGGAATAGAAGACTCTATTGCAAAACTATAGGTGTTTTCTGAAGATGTGATTTCAGTGAGAGTCTCTAAATAGCTGTCTTTAATAAACACTTCTATATTTAAGTTATCGGTCACATCAAACTTCATCACATAACTCTCCCGTCTATATTGATTGATAAACAAAAGCAGTTCTTCTGTAGCCTCTGGAAGTGGTCTACGCTCAATCGCTGAGAAAGCATTGCCTTCTACTCTAGCTAAGTTTTCATCCAGATTACCAAGTTTTGGTGAATCGTCTTCCGTTAAGATACTAAAGGATTTATCAAAGTTAATTCTCAATCCATCCGATGGTGTGCTGCCTTGTGAAAAGGCTTCTGCGTTGAACAGTTGAATATTAATATACTCTTGAACACTATTAGATTTAACATCCGTTTGGATCTCATTAACCGCTTTCATAGCTTCTTGGAAGGTCACTGATGCTGGAGCATCTGTATTTGTCCTTACAAAGGCGGCTTGCATAGGTTGTAAAAACTGATTGGCATTAGAGCCTTTGTTCGTCCCTGAAGGACTAAAAGAATTGGTACCTGATGGAAGATTTACAGTGACATAAGCGCCTCTGCCTCCTGACAAACCCGGAGTAGGTGAACCACCAAGAGTGGGATCCCAGACGTAATATTCTGCAGAAGATATATTTGTAGAACCCGTTACAAGTGAATTTACATTCACTTGAGCCTGATAAGGATTACCGATGAAGTTAAAGGCATTTGCCGTATTCGATAAGTTTGTTTCAGTTTGTGCTCCTATAGCCAAAACTCCAGTTGCTGATAAACGAGTAGCCGTTGGAGGTGACTCATTAAGTGTAATGTCGATACTTCTATCGCCCCTTAAAAATAAGCGATAAGCTTCTCCAGCGGTTAAAACACCATTCGTATTTGTTACTCTATCCCAGCTTGGTGTTGCATTATCAAAGGTAAACATCGATGCATTCCCCGATGGGCTATAATCAAACCCATTATTGCCATCTTGGCCTTCAATAGCATTTGCAGAACCTGGTGACACTCCTGTGATATGCGTTCCATATCCAGGATTTGGATTATCGGTATAGCTAGATGCCCCTTCTTGCCAATTTTCTTTTATAGAAGTTGAAGTCGTTACAGATGAAGACAAAAATCTAAAAGCGCGTCGAGCGGGATAGCACTGTTCTACAGTGACATCCCCTACTATGGCACCACCTACGGGACCTATCTGTGCGGTTTTTGGAGGTGTTCCAAAATTACATCGCAAAGAAAGATTGCCATTCGTGTTTAAAGTGCCCTGGTCTACATAAAGTACCCCAAATAAATCGGAAGCATCATTAAAGTCCACTGTAGTGGTGTTATTGAGACGCAAGTTTTCAAAAGAACCACCACCAGAAATAGCCTGGGCGGAAGTGCCGTTTAAAACCACTTCGCCGTCGCCGGTGATAGAACCGTTGTTTTCAAGGTCGCCTTGGATATTTAAATTTATCCCAGTTGTAACATTAATTGTTACACCAGAATTAACATCAATATTAGTAATATTTTGATTTGATAGAATATCAGCGTTCGCAGCTATTAGCACATCTGCATTTACAGGAGGTAAATCATTATTTGACCAATTACCCACTGTCTCCCAATCACCATTAACATTAAATATATATTTCGAATAACCTAAATAATATTCTTGCCTAGATATATCTAAGGTAGATATTGTTTTATTACTAATATTTTGGCTACCGTTTGTATTTAGCCAAGCTATCTCATCATTTTTTTCTCTTTTATTTAATACAAGATCGCTTTCATCAATTACAGATACTAAATTCAGAAATGAAGGATTATCAGAATAATCATATTCAACAGTATATTCTGCTGAAGTACTATTAGCAACAAAAACTCCATAATAATGAGCATTAATTCCTAAAGGGATGATGCCATTATCGGTATTTGGAGAAGAATCCACACTGTAAATATGAATCCCATCAGGAGAATCCGTTACATTACTCACAGTAAAAGTATCTCCAGCTGTTGAAGAATGGATAAATGAATCACTACTACTGATAGGAGTATTATAGAAAAAATCACTAGAGTCACCTATGGGAGCTCCAGACACCAACCAAGATGGAGGTGAAGTGCTAAAAGTTCCATCAGCAGAATTTGATGTCGCATCAACTACTATCGAGCCCGAACCTTCATCCAGTCTCCAATATCCACCTAAATCTACTTCGTTTCCGACTAATTTTTTACACATGTTTTCTCTGACTTCAGTTTCAGATAAAGCTTTTTTCCAAACCCTTACTTCATCAATAACCCCATCAAAAGTGTAATTCAAGCCATCACCACCACATCTTCCAAAATCACACCCTATTTTTAAAGGATCCGTGTTTGTTACTAATGATGCTGTGGAGACGCTTGAAGCAATTTCCTGACCATTTAGGTATAATTTAAAAAAGCCATCACCATAGACAGCAGCAACATGATTCCATCTATTTAATTGAACTCCAGAGCCTGTCAAATTGAGTCTACCACCACCAGTTCTTACAACTCTTGCATTTAATTGTGAACCACCAAGCCAAATACCCATTTGAGCTCTTGATGTACCACCGCCATGAACAGATTTCCCAATCATTTGTTTATAACCTCCAAAACTTGATGGATTAAACCAAAGTTCATAACTAAGTGTGTTCTCATCTACTAAATTACTATTATGGGCTATAGTAATATCAGTATTTGAACCATTCAAACTTAATGCATTACCTGAACCTTGGGCGTAGGTCTGGCTGTAAAAAAAAGTAAGAGTTAAAAATAAAACATAAGTAATTTTGTTCATAACGATTGATTTTGAACAAAAATAGAGGTCAAAATCTTAAATTCTTGTAGAATTAGTTCGAAATTAAATAATAGTTAATTTTAGTAACATTCAACTTTTTATGGTAAACAAAAAAAAAGTACCAGGTAATTAAGATCCTCAAGGCAAGTCTAGGAGATTCAAACCTTCAAGAAGAAATTAAAAAGTAAGCATTATAAAACTAAAACGATTATGGTTTAACCACTTTTCCATGTTTCATCACAAATATAACATCTGTCATCGTAGAAATATCCTCTAATGGATTAGCTTTTACTGCAATAATATCAGCCATTTTACCTTTATCGATAGAGCCGTAAGAGGCATCAACCTTTAATAACTGTGCAGGAATAATCGTCGCCGACTGGATGGCTTCCATAGCTGGCATACCAACTTCTACCATATAGCCAAACTCCTTAGCATTGTTCCCATGCTTAAACACTCCAGCATCTGTCCCAAAAGCGATATTTACTCCTTTTTTGTAGGCTTTTTCAAACGTACTTTGAATTTTTGGACCAATCGCTTTAGCCTTAGGAACAACAAGAGCTGGATAATAGCCTTCAATTTCCGCGAGCTCAGCCACACTTTTTCCAGCGGTGATAGTAGGCACGTAGTAGGTATCGTATTCTTTCATAAGTTCCATGGTTTCTTCAGACATTAAAGTTCCATGTTCTATGGTTTTGATTCCAGCTCGTATAGCTCTTTGCATCCCTTCATCTCCATGCGCATGGGCAGCAGTGATCATTCCATAATCATTGGCCGTCTCAACAATGGCTCTGATTTCATCTTCAAAAAACTGAGGATTTTGTCCGCTTTTGGCAACGCTTAAAACACCCCCCGTTGCAGTAATTTTAATCACGTCTGCTCCATTTTTATAGCGTTGGCGAACAGCTTGCCTTGCTTCTTCAACACCATTAATCACTCCTTCTGCTGGACCAGGATTTCCCATTAGGTCAGCTTTGTAGCCATTTGTAGGATCGGCATGACCTCCAGTGGTTGCGATAGCTCTTCCCGATGAATACACGGTAGGCCCAACTACCAAGCCTTTATTGATCGCATTTCTCAAACTCGTGTTTACACCACTTCCGCCGAGATCTCTCACCGATGTAAATCCAGCCATCAGAGTGGTTTTTGCGTGCGCTTGAGCTTCAAAAGCAACATCCGCTTCATTCAGTGTAAAAGGTTTAATGTAATTATCTTTAGACGTTTCAGATTCTAAATGGACGTGCATATCGAATAAACCAGGAAGTACCGTAGAGGTTCTAAGGTCAATCAATTTGGCTTTAGAAGGCACTTTAATAAACCCATCTTCTACAGAATGGATCATATCCTTCTTAACGATAATTGTTTTAGAGGTTAAGACTTCACCAGACTTTACGTCTATTAAGTTTCCACAATAGATATACTGGTCTTGAGCTGATAAGGAGGTTAGTGTCAATAAAAATATAAGAAATGATAAAACAGGTTTCATGATTCGGATTTTTTATAAATGTAGGGAATTAATATAAATAGCAACAGCACGAACTATGTATCCTACAAATTTAAATTTAAGCATGTGCATTTTCAGTTTTATATAGCTAAAGAAAAAGATGAAGTTAAAGCTTAGTATTGCTATTCAGTTTATCCACAATCCACTGGTTCAACATTGACTCCTATAACTTATGGCTTTGTTCTAACCCCTGAAAGTAATTTTTTGTCGAATCGCTCATTCTTATCCGCATTCGCAGAATGTAAAACAGAGATATCTCCTGTAGATTCAAGAATAACAGCAAAGACTTGGTCATAATTAAGGACATTTGCTTCTCTAAGTTTAGCGATAACCTGCTCCTCTTGTATACGTGCAAATTTTAAATTCTCGTACAAAATCGTAGGACCATCCATAAGAAGCAAAGGTGCATTGGAAATGGCATTACTTAAGCTTTTGGATTTTCTCTGCAAATAAGAAAAGAGGAACATTATAAGAAGAAGTCCAGCTATAGCTGTAGACCCGTGAGCCAACGAAGTAGAGGATGTAAGTGTTGAAGAAATAATACTACCAATAGCCACGGTAAAAGCAAAATCGTAAGCTGTAAATTTCGCAAAGGCTCTAAGACCTACGATTCTGGTCAATATGATGACCACAACAAAAATTATGAGACATCCAACTAAGGTCTGCAAGAGCGGGTCTTTTGTACTATAAATCCAATCCATAAGTTTTATTTAAATTTCTCTTTTATAAAGTCTAGTCCTGAAGTATAGCTTTCGGTTATAATTGATTTCCGATTGCTTGTTTACCCTCCTACTAGCTTAATAGTTGTTTCAAATTTGGTGCTTTTTCAATCTAAAGATAGATTTAATCTTAACTCAGTGCATAAATTAATTGCATTTTGTGTTTTTTTTCTGGGGTGAGTAATTTCAGTTGGTCTGAAAATAGATGTTGAAAACAAGATTTTTTTCAATCCAAAATATCTTACAAACAAATTGTTGAGTATATTATAGAACCTCGAATAAAGAACGGTACTTAGCTCGTATATAAGAAGCGAGCCTAATGAATCGATAGAAAGGCAGCTCGAAGTCTTTTAGCTTGCAAAGCTAATAAACCTTGAGGTTAGCTTGTTTTTAGAATCGAAAAGTGAAAAAATAGAGCTGGCTGTTCAATGTAAAAGGATTTACTTAGTGTCTCCATTTATATAAGGAGATGATTCAAAATATAAGAAGTTCTTCATTAATAACTCTTTCGAAATTTTTTTTCAACTGAAAAATTAATCAAGTTCATAAAGTTCTCGTGGACTCCTAAGGTAATATCCAACTGTAACTGATCAATCAGTTTTAATATTTGATCTGGCTGAAACTGTAAATCTGGGACAGACACATATTTTTCAAAAAGGCCGCCAATACTTTTATAGTACAACTGTTCAAAAATAGTGAGGTTTTTAGGCATTTCCTCTATATACTCGTAAGTATTGATATCAAAAGACTCCAAAACGTCACCTACATAATCTTTATGGAGTATTTGCTTTGGATTTACGATGTTGAGCTCCTTTATATCGGGATTGAAATAAGCATATAACACAGCTTTAGAGACAAAATCTACAGGAACGATATTTAAACCACTCTTTTTATCGATCCAAATTCTAAAATTCTCGGTAGACTTCTTGGCGTATTTATCTAAAAAAATAGCCCAAGAATAGAAGACGTCAAATTTTGGGGTTTCAAAAAATGGCGCATCAATTAAACGGCCACAAATTATACTTGGCCTTAAAATCTGAAATGCTATATGTTTTTCCCTACAGGTTTCTTTTACAAAACGTTCACTTTCATATTTAGATTTCTCATAAGGGTTTCTAAAATCAGTAACCTCATACTGTTCTATGGTATCTTTTACTTTTTTATCTTGGATACCAAAAGAATAGGCTGTACTTATATAAAGAAATCGAGTTACGCGCTCTGGCAACTGCTCTATAAGTTGCTTGGTTACCAAATAATTTTGCGCATGTACTTTATTTTTAGATTCACTGGTGTGCAATAAACTAGTAGAACCAGCGCAATGTATCACGGCATCAAAAACATGCTGCTCTAAATAACCTTTGGTGATAGTAGATAGATCATGAGAAAGAACCGTTATTTTTTCCAGACAAGCCTCTAAAGTAAAGTGGTTTAAAAAACTGGGACGCGTAGGGCTTTGTAAAATATCAATCAATCGGTGTTGAGCTGATTTTTCTCCGTCTCTAATGACGACAAAAAGATGATTTACTGATTCCTCAACAAGTGCTTTATGTATCCACTCAAATACGATGTGACTACCAACAATCCCGGTTCCTCCAGTTAAAAGACAATTCATAGTAAAAATTTAGTCTAAAATATAAAATGTAAATCTAGTATTATCTCGGATGATAAAGTTATGATAAGTTAAAAATCATCACCTCCTTTCCCGAAGTATTCCTTGAGAGTATTGGTTTTGGCCCTTCCATGCTACTCCTCTTAATTGCTTGATCTTTTAGTCCACCGAGTTCAAGACGTGACATATTTTAAAAAAAACACACTGATATTTTCGACCATAAAAACATAAAAAAAAATACCATAGAGAAAGCGCTTTCCCTATGGTATACTTATTAAATTATTTGACCTAAAACCTGTAAAGGTTATTTAGGACTAGACACTGGATTATCTATGTGGTTTCGATTTTCTTAATAGACATTACAATCGTGCAGCCTATTTCCATCTCAACATGTTCTCCATCGTGCTCTTCAATTAATAAGTCAAGAGATCTGGATTCAGAATTCAAGTCGCTTATTCTCAACTTCAATTGATTGAGTTCATCATCGTCATTGGGATCTGTTTCATTGATTCGATCTTCTATGAAAGCAATCTTTTGAGAAATAAATTTATCCAAAAGCTGCTGAGCAATTTCAAGGTCGTAGGAGTTATCAATCAATCTAATGTGATGTGTTTCCATTTTTTTAAACTTTTAATTTATTATTGCCCTTGCCCCATTGAATAGCCTCGAACGCCGTCAAACTCATATAGGTTTTCAGTTTTAATAGTATCAATGTTCTCGTCAATTGCATACTTTAAAAGTTCATTGATATTTTCTTTAGTGATTCCCGAACCATCAGTACGCTTAAATCGGCACCTCCAATGATCTGTACAAAAGGTTTCACTAAATCCATCAGGCCACACTTTTATCCCTCTATTTGTGATCATAGTAAGCTCGATTCCGTTTTTGCCAATTTTTTTTAAGTTTTCAGCAATTTCATCTGGATCTACGCCATTCCAATGAACAAAAATATCAACACCTACTAGCTCTTTTTTGGCCGCAGGTCTTTTTTTGTATTTTGGAAGATTTAGGGCCGAATTATTAGCGTACGAAACAGGCTTTAAAATCGAAGGCTTCTGACCCAAATTTTCGATTACTGCTTGTGCAAACTCTTTAGTTCCCACTTTTTGCTTACTGGACCCTTCCTCAAAAATATCATAGGTATGAATGCCATCTTCAAGCGTTTTTAACCATGCATTCTGAATTTTTTCTGCCGCTTCTGTTTCCCCAATGTGATTTAGCATCATTATGGCGCCTTGCAACAAGCCAGAAGGATTGGCCAAATTTTGTCCTGCTCTTCTAGGAGCCGAACCATGTATAGCCTCAAACATGGAGCATTCTTCGCCAATATTAGCAGACCCAGCCAAACCTACCGATCCAGTTATCTGGGCGGCCACATCGCTAAGAACATCGCCGTATAAATTTGGCATAACGATCACATCAAAAGCCTCTGGTGTATCTGCCATTTTTGCTGCTCCAATGTCTATAATCCAATGCTCGTTTTCAATGTCGGGATACTCCTTAGCAATCTCATCAAATACCTGATGAAACAAACCGTCTGTCTGCTTCATGATATTGTCTTTGGTAAAGCAGGTTACTTTTTTGCGGTTTTGTTGTTTAGCATATTCAAATGCATATCTCACAATTTTTTCGCAACCAGGCCTGCTTATTAGTTTCAAACATTGCACAACCTCATCGGTCTGCTGATGTTCTATTCCAGCATACAAATCCTCTTCGTTTTCCCTTATTATGACAAGATCCATAACAGGGTGCTTCGTTTTTACGAAAGGGTGCAAACTCATGCAAGGTCTCACGTTTGAGTACAATCCAAGGAATTTCCGAGTGGTCACGTTCAAACTTTTATAACCGCCTCCTTGTGGAGTTGTAATAGGTGCTTTTAAAAAGATTTTGTTTCGTCTTATTGTCTCCCAAGATTCAGAAGCAATACCTGCTGTATTGCCAGCTAAATAGACTTTTTCTCCAACTTCAATTTCTTCAATTTCAATTTTAGCACCTGCGGCTAATAAAATTTCTAGTGTGGCGTCCATAATTTCTGGACCGATTCCGTCTCCTTTTGCTACTGTGATTTTTCGCATCTGTTAATTGTTTTTATTTATAAAGTAAAGATGCAATCAATTTATCATATATTATAATTTATACATATTATAAGTTGCATAACTATTTTTTATATTAAAAAAAGTTTAGAGGCCAACAAGGCTAAGTAAACATAGCCTTTGGGGCAGGTTTCTTTGCCAAACGGTTGAAAGGCATAAAAAAAAACGAAATAAGATGTATCCTTTATGATGTTTATGAGTCTACTTGATGAACTTTAAAATCTTAATATCATGAATAATTGTAAATGCACTAATTGTGATTGTACCAAATGTAATTGTGGGAATTGTTTGGAAAGCAATTGTCCTTGTTCTAAATGCGAATGCAATAAATGCAAGTGTTGCTAAATCTAATAAAGGTTAGTGTATA
Source organism: Psychroflexus gondwanensis ACAM 44 (assembly GCF_000355905.1). Lineage (GTDB taxonomy): Bacteria > Bacteroidota > Bacteroidia > Flavobacteriales > Flavobacteriaceae > Psychroflexus > Psychroflexus gondwanensis. The sequence continues at coordinate 76,643 of NZ_APLF01000009.1, read as the reverse complement.
AACTAATCTTTATTTATTTTTAAAATATGGAAACTCAAACGATATGGAACAATTTCAATGATGAACTATATTTTTTTATCCTTAAAAAGGTTAAAAATAAAGACATTACAAACGATATTTTCCAAAATACATTCTTGAAAATTCATAAAAATTTATTCACCCTCGAAAAAGAAAAAAAAGCGAGAGCTTGGATTTTTCAAATTGCTCGTAATGAAATAGTTAATTACTTTAATGAAGAATCTATTTATGTAGAGAAGTTGGATATAAATAAAGAAAATTCTCTACAAGAATATCAACATATATGCTGCTTCGATAAATTCATAAATGATTTGCCCGATATCTACAGACAAGTCATTGAACTGAGTTATATAAAAGGACAAAAACAAAAAGATAGTGCAAAAGAATTAGGAATAAGTCTTGAAAACGTAAAAGCAAGAATCAAAAGGGCAAAAGCTATTTTAAAGAAAAAATTCAACGAATGTTGTAAATATGAGTTTGATAAAAATGGCAAGTTAATTGGAGAGTCTAATTGCTCTAGTTGTAATAGTATAATAGAATAAGCCCTTAACAAAGAACTGAAGTGAAAAACAACACTTTTTTTGATTAATTTGACACTATTTATCTAGGCTTTTGAACTTATAAACTTGGATGTATAAACCTCTTTTTGGGTTATCAGTCAATTATTCCATCCCAAGAACCCAAACATATATTTTATCATATTCATTTTTGAAAAAGCTGGACGATACAGTTTTGAGTGCTGCGTTCTGATTTGCGTATGGTATTCATTTAATCAATTTTAAAAAGATTAATGTATTCATTGAATACATACAATTTGTTTCGTTGTGCACCTGAAACTTCTTTTAAGACCTTTATTTCTTCTAAAGTATTAAGCAGCTTATAGGCTGTGACGTTGGATTTTTGAATAATTTTTTCCACTCGACTTACCCCTATAACAGGCTGTGTATACAAGTAATCAATAACTTTTTTCGCATCACCACTTCGGTTTCCTAAACCTTTGATTTTAAGCTCCAATGTTTTTTGTAGCTGCATAATACCATCAAAAGTAGTTACTCCTTTTTTAGCTGTTTCAATGACGCCTGTAAGGAAAAACTTAAGCCATTGATTGAGGTCATTGTTGGATCTCACGCGCATCAAATTATCATAGTATAACAGTCTGTTTCGCTCAAAGAAATCAGAAAGGTAAAGTATGGGTTGTTTAAGAATACCTTTATTGACCAGGTAAAGCGTAATTAACAGTCTTCCTACTCTTCCATTTCCGTCTAAAAAGGGATGAATGGTTTCAAATTGATAATGAATGATGCCAATTTTAAGTAAATCTGGTAGATGATTCAACTCGTTATTAGCAAATTGCTCGAGGTCGGACATGATTTCTCCAATGGAAGTATGTATTGGAGGAATGAACGTAGCATCATTAATAGAAGCACCACCGATCTAGTTTTGCGATATTCGAAATTCAGTCTAAAATTTACGCTTGATGTCTAAATTTTAGAAACTCGGCTGGTAAAAACAGCCTCAAACAGTCTAATATTTTACGAGGCTTTTGCTTCAATTTTCACGTTTGAATTTAGTAGGCCGTTTTCTAACTATCAAGAAACTTGTTACATTCAACCTGCCTTTGTCATCTTGAGGGAATGCAGTGACGAAAGATCTTTCTCAACGTGGCTTCGATACACCCCGCTAAAAAAAAGCGGGCCACTCAGCCACCAATTCATAAGTGTCATTCCGACAGAGAAGCCTTTTTGCTTCGACGAGGAATCTGTGTAAGTGGTGTATTTAAGCTTAAAGTTTCACTCCTTAATTAAGCTGCAGAAAAAATTAATGCTTTCATTCATTTTTTCCATTGATGAATCCCGAGGTGTCGGGAGAATCAACCTGCCTGCTCAACCGCAGGTAGGCAGAAAAAATCTAGGCTTACGAAATTCCTTCTAAAATAGGTACCCTAATTTTTATTAGGAAAAAGTTGACTTTGACTTAAATCTCGTAGAACACCAGTAAGTTCAATACTTAAGGAAGGAAAAATTTAAAAACAAAAAAGCCCGATATTTTCATATCAGGCTTACTTGCTCCTCCTCAAAGACTCGAACTTTGGACCCTCTGATTAACAGTCAGATGCTCTAACCAACTGAGCTAAGGAGGAATTTATCGTATGTAATGAACTCTAATCTTTTGCGATTGCAAATATAAACCAATATTTAGTTTTGCAAAATATTTTTCTGGAAAAAAATTAGTTTTTTAGTCTCCCGTAATCCAGCGGTAGACATCATTCCCATTTGCAAAAAGCACTAAGGCAATTAGGATGAAAAAACCAACGACCTGCGCATATTCCATCACTTTTTCGTTTGGCTTACGCCCAGACACCATTTCATAAAGCAGGAAGACCACGTGTCCTCCATCCAGTGCTGGGATGGGCAGGATATTCATAAAGGCTAAAATAATAGAAATAAAAGCAGTTGTCGTCCAAAAAGACTGCCAATCCCATGTGTCGGGAAACAGACTTCCAATAGCTCCAAAACCACCCACTTGCGTGGCGCCTTTTTTGGTAAATACATATTTAAACTGCGACACATAATCGTTGAGCGTCCAGTAGGCAAAGTCAAATCCAGCCGGTATACTCTCACCAAAACTATACGTCTTAGTCAGAATATCGTCTTGACTAAAGGCAGAAGTATACACGCCAATATCGCCTTCTTCGTTGGTGGTGATATTTACGGTACCTAAACCTTCAGCATTAAGTTCTTTATTAAGAGCTTGGTTTTCACTAGGGGCTGAAGTAAAACTAAGATTGAAGGCTTGGCCTTCGGTAGCTTTCACTTTTTTTCTAAACTCATGCCAGTAAGTTACTTTTTCGCCATTTACAGCTGTTATCAATATCCCTTGGGTCAACCCTGCTCTTTCTGCTGGCGAATTGGGAATTACACTGTCTATTACGGGTTTTCTAACCGGAGAAAAAGGCTGGAAACTTCCAGATTGGAATAATTGCTGGCCTATGTCTTCTGGCATGGAGAGGCTTTCTATGGCTCCATTGGCACGTTGCACCTCAATTTCATTCACATCCCGCAACAAAAGCTGTCTATTAATATCGATTTGACTCTGCAGAGGTTTCCCGTCAACATTCAATATTTTATCGCCATCCAAAAAGCCATAGTCTTTCATCAACTCGGCACTTTCCAGACCATTTTCAAATACTTTTGGGTCTAGGTAATCTTCGCCCCAAACAAATAGAACCATCATATAAATAAGAAAGCCAAGGACGATGTTCACCGTTACACCACCTAGCATAATAATAAGGCGTTGCCATGTCGGCTTGCTTCTAAACTCCCACGGCTCTGGCGGTTTAGCCATTTGTTCTTTATCCATGCTCTCGTCGATCATCCCAGAAATCTTGACGTATCCTCCAAGAGGTAACCAACCAATTCCATACACGGTATCCCCTATTTTCTTTTTGAAGAGCGAAAATTTAACATCAAAAAAAAGGTAGAATTTCTCTACCCGAGTTTTAAACAACTTGGCCGGTATAAAATGACCGAGTTCGTGAAGGACAATAAGTATAGATAAACTCAATAAGAGTTGTATTGCTTTTATAAAAAATGGATCCATTAATTTGTAATTTTTTCAGTCGCAAAAGTAATCTTTTATTGGGGCATAAAAAATTTTTGAATCGCTTCCCTGTATACTTAACATTTAATTGTAACCTATAGCACTTTGTAGTCCTGTTTTTACACGTAATTTTGTGGTAATTATATCGTCATGCTAAAGTTTTTTGCCAAATACAAGTTTTTCGCCATAGTGATGCTAGTGCTTTCTGGAATCATCATCACCTTAATTTATGATCAACTTAATCCCACTCCAAAACTTCCAGTATACCAGCCTAGCATGGTCACTGCAGATCTTGTGGATACCACGGTCCAGTACATTCGCAAATACCACAAGGTAAAGGACTTTAAGCTAGTGAACCAAAATGGAGATACCATTACCCAAAAGGACTATAAGGATAAAATTTATGTGGCCGATTTCTTTTTTACCACCTGCCAGAACATCTGCATAGACATGGCTAAAAGCATGCAAACTTTGCAAAAAGAATTTGAAGATGACGACGATATTTTATTGCTTTCCCATTCGGTTACACCAGAAATGGATGACGTTGCGCAGCTTAAAAAATATGCTCTAGAAAAAGGGGCGATCGACAGTAAATGGAATCTGGTGACTGGGGATAAGAAACAGATTTACAACTTAGCTAGGAAAGAATATCTGGCTTCCAAAACCGAGGGTGATGGAGGCAAATATGACCTTGTCCATACCGAAAATTTTGTGCTAGTGGACAAAGAGAAACGCATCCGTGGTTTTTATGACGGCACCAATCCCGAAGAAATAGAACAACTCATCGAGGATATCGATATCCTTAGGCTAGAATATCTCCCAGAAGAGTAATCCCAAATTAAATTTTTATACTGAATTTGCCTCTGCTCATATATTGCATTGGCGACACCAAGCTTATCGCTTTCTACAAACTTAATTTTTACGTCTGCTGTCGATAAAGCTTCAGGCCTCACGTTTGTATTAATCGCAACGCTAAACTTGAAACATTTTCTAAATCCCAGACGATTGCATAGCTATTATCTCAATTCTTTAGGCTAGATGTCTTAAGGCATGAGACTACGAGGAGTAAATTCAGAAGAAAGTATTTAAAAGAAGCGTTTTATCAAGGTTTCGATATCAATTAGCATAATACTAAACACACCGAGGACAATAACAAATTTCAAAAGGTTGTGTAGGATTAAGTAATGTGGCTTTTGCTTGGACCTCCATAGTTGCCACAAGAAAATAAGGAGTAAAACAACACAGAGCAGGAAGTAATAGTCCATATACCCCGAGTCAAAATACAAAATAAGAATAAGGGCTGGAACAATTGTAGAGATCACCAAAACAGAAATTAGCTTTTTGGTAAATTCCACGCTATATTTTACAGGAATGGTAGAATAATCTAGGGTAAAGTCTCCCTTGAGGTTTTCCAAATCTTTAACTAATTCTCGAATAAGAATAATAAAAAACAAGAAGACAGCGTGAACTATAATCACTTCCTCAAAATTTCTATAGTACACGAAAATGATGAAAAACGGAAGTATTGCCGCAAGGCCTGCCGTGAGTGTCCCTAAGAAAGGATAACGCTTGAGTTTATGAGAATACAACCACAGCAAAAAAATGTAAGATGAAAAGAAGAGTACCGCTTTAAAACTGATATAACTCGCAATAATGACACTCAAAAAGTTGAGAATAAAATAAACCGCAAGTTTGGTTTTTTGGCTCACATAATTATCGAGCAGCGTTTTACTAGGCCGATTAATAAGGTCTTTTTCGGAATCGTAGAAGTTGTTGATAAGATAACCGGACGCAATTGCGAGCGCTGTAGACACAACAATAAGGAATAAATTGAGGTCCAAAGCCACTTGCCTTAGTGGCAAATGGTAAGCCATAATAAAAATGGATGCCAAATACTGAGCAATAACAATAATGAGAATGTTATATCCACGAATAACCGAGAACAAGCTCAAGAATTTGAGCCAAATACGTTTATTCTCCCAAGACATCTATACGGTTTTAAAAAGTGTAAACGACTTCTAGCTTGTGTCCTTCTAAAGCTTTTTTAGCTTTTTCAAAATCTTCAGTAAAGCCTAAGATGTAACCGCCTCCTCCAGAACCACAAAGTTTTAGGTAGTAGTCGTTGGTTTCTATACCATTTCTCCAAAGTTCGTGGAACTGTTTTGGAATCATAGGTTTGAAATTATCTAAAACGACATTGGATAAATGCTTGATGTTTCCAAAAAGAGATTTGAAATCGCCTTCTAAGAAGTTTTCTACACAAGCATCGGTGTGTTTTACGAACTTATCTTTAATGATATTTCTAAAACCTTCCTGCTTCATGTTTTCCATAAAGATGTGAACCATTGGTGCTGTTTCACCAACAATTCCACTATCCAAAAGGAATACAGCTCCATTCCCATTTTGAGCTTGAGATGGAAGACCTGCAGGTTCTATATTATCTTTGGAGTTGATTAAAATGGGTAGGCTTAAATAACTATTAAGGGGATCCAAACCTGAAGATTTTCCGTGGAAAAAAGATTCCATTTTGGAAAAAATGGTTTTCAGTTTTAGTAATTTTTCTTTAGTCAGATTTTCTAAAACAGTAATCTTATCGAAAGCGTACTTATCGTAAATAGCAGCTACCAGGGCTCCGCTACTTCCTACACCATAGCCTTGAGGAATGCTACTGTCGAAATACATTCCTTTTTCAAGATCTGCATTGAGTTCAGTAATATCAAAACGAACAGGATTATCAATTTCACCCTGAAATTCTTCCAAATAAGAAGAAAATCGTTTTAATTCAATGTTGGATTTGACAGCTTTTGCATCGGGTTGTTCATCAACTTTGAGGGCGCCGTTGTAAAAATTGTAAGGGATGGATAAGCCTTTGGAGTCTTTGATGATACCGTATTCGCCGAATAACAATATCTTAGAATAAAATAAAGGTCCTTTCATAGTGGTTAATTTTAGAATACGTCTATTCTATAGTGCAAATATTACTGAAAATTAAGGAATAATAGGTCCTTTTATTAAAAAAATATCATTGCCCTTTAAACTACTTGCCCTGCAAAAATAATGCTTTTAATTCAATTTAGGTCTAAAACCTTTAGGTAAGGTTAAAATTGAATTTGGTCGTGAATCACTTTGTTAGTGTGGCAAAAAGGAAGCAACTGAGAATCGATAAAAGGCCTCACCATAGCTGCTGAAGATTCTGGATATAACAGATGAACATTGGCGCCTGCATCTAAAGTAAAACCCAAGTGAACGTTTTCCTTTTTTCTGAATTCCCAAATCTTCTCAATCACCTGTAAAGTGTTGGGCTGCATAAGAATAAAATAGGGAGAGCTTGTCATCATCATGGCGTGTAAAGACAAGGCTTCTGACTCTACCAAAGCAAAAAATGCTTCATAATCCCCAGATGTTAAGATAGATTTGAGCTTAGTTATATTATCATCTGCTTGTTTGAAACGCTGCTCTGCAAAGGGATGGTTATGCATAAGATTATGACCAAGACTACTACTCACCTGCTTTTGCCCTTCATCAATAAGTAAAATAGAATCTTTAAATGATCTAAAATTTGAATGGACATCGTAAGGGTAATCTATACCATAAAAGCTGGAACTGCCATCGATCTCTGGATGTTGCCCCCAGACTACGAGCTTTCCGCCCGTACTTCTACAGGCACTTCCCGACCCTAATCTTGCCAAAAAAGACGTTTTATGCTCTAGGTATACGTTTGAAATTTCAGGAGATACAGAGGTCTCTATTTTCATAATACATTTAGCGAGGGCTGCCATTCCACTAGCTGAGGAAGCTATTCCGCTACTGTGAGGAAAGGTGTTTTCGGTATGGATTTCAAATTCGAAAGATTTTAAGAAAGGAACATAGGTTTCAATTCTTTTTAGAAAGGTCTCAATTTTAGGCTCGAAGGATGCTTTTCGCTTTCCTTCAAAAAACACTTCAAAATGAAATTGAACACCAGCCTTTATCTTCTTTTTAAGCACGACCTCAGTTTTGGTCTTACACTCCTCTAAGGTGTAACTTATAGAGGTGTTTTTAGGTAATTGTTCTCCATATTTCCCCCAGTATTTTACCAAAGCGATGTTGCTAGGGGCTTCAGAAAAGTACTTCCCTAGTTCTGGAAGAATATGAGTAGCCTTATATATAAAATCTTGATTTTGCATTCTTGAAATTTTATACAAATATAAGAAAAGGCTCTCGTTAAGCTTACTGTTGTAGATATGGAAAAATATTAATACTTTGCTGTATAGAATTTAACTTATGAAATCCTCTACAGTTATCAAAATTTTTATTGCTATAATAATTTGCTTAGGCATAGGATTTTTAGGATCCATTGCTACTCAAACTAGCGTAGATACTTGGTTTTCCACTTTGAATAAGCCTAGTTTCAATCCTCCCAGCTGGCTATTTGCTCCTGTCTGGACAACTTTATATATTTTAATGGGAGTCGCTGCTGGTATTGTTTGGAGCAAAGGTTTTTACCATGTATGGGTGAAAACAGCACTTTATCACTTTGGTATTCAATTGATTTTAAACGCCTCTTGGTCTATTGTTTTCTTTGGTTACCAGTCACCACTTATAGGCTTACTTATCATTGTAGCTCTCCTTATACTAGTCTTACTCACTTTCAAATGGTTTAAGATTGTTAATAAAACAGCAGCATATCTTCTTATTCCTTATATACTTTGGATCGCTTTTGCTACTGCGCTTAATTTTGAAATCTGGAGACTAAATTGAATTCCTTTAGATAGTTCCTAAAGCGTAAAGTTGTTTTAAATTAGGCTGCTCACTTCCTCCTGCAGGTTCTAAAGTAATTCCAAATCCTTCAGATTCTGGAACATTTTTGAATCTAAACACTCTATTTTCTGTAGAATTTGCCTCGGCTAAAAGTCCTATGCTTTTCGGTGTGAGAGGCTCAAATTTGAGCGACCAAACTTGATAAACCATACCTTCTGGCGCCTCTGGCAACCTACTAATATCCAAAATCAACTCTTCTTTTTCATCGGTATAAAAGGCTATTACAGAACTATTTGGAGCATTTAATTTATTTCCTGGTAGAGTCAGTTTACGCGTACTAGGATCTCCCATTTGTAAAAGCAGTTCTTCCAAAGTCTCTGCTTTTTGTGAAGCTTTAGTAATTTGAACCTCTTTCGTTTCTAATTGAGAATTCACAACTTCTATGTCATTTTGAAGATCTTGATTCAATTTCAATAACCATAAGATTCCTCCCAATAGAAGAATAGCTGCTGCCCATCCAAAGTAGGAGTAATTGGAAGTCATGATTTTTACCTTGGGTTTATGTTGAAAGGATTTCGATCTTAATTTTGTTACTACTGATTCTTTGAGGGAAGGTTTTACACCTGGAGATGTCGCTTTTGAAAGCTCCAGTAAAATGGTTTCAATCGATTCTACTTCTGCTTGAAGTTCGGGATCTTTTGCTACATCTTGAGCAACTTTAGCTTGCTCTTTGGGCGAAAGTACCCCATATACATAAAGCTCAAGCAATCCAGATTCTATATAGTCTTTGGTATTCATATTATCCTAATGTTTCTCTTAGTGAGTTTAAGCAACTTCTATTTCTCGACTTCACTGTTCCTAAGGGGATGTCTAATGTCTCTGAAACTTCCTTTTGCGTATACCCTTTAAAAAATAGCAAATCGATTAATTTTACACACATTGGCTTAAGTTTATCTACAAATTTTCTCAGGCCATAACCATCACTCTGACTATCTAAATCCATATCATCTTTTATGAAAAAGGAGAAGTCATCGAAATCAGAATTTTTAAGTTTGTTTTTATAAGCTTTCGACCTGACTTTATCTATCGCTGCATTTCTGGATATATTCAATAGCCAAGTAAAAAAACGCCCTTTATCAGCGGAATAAGAGTCAGATTTATTCCAAACTTTAATGAAGACATCTTGAAGAACTTCTTCTGCAATTTCTACATCTTTAACTATGTTATTTATGATTCCAAAAATATTTTCAGAATACATATCGTAAATTTGGGAGAAAGCAACTTCATTTTGTTTCTTCAACTGTAAAATGAGCTCGTCTGGTTGCATTTATAATTTTTTCTAAAACTACTTAATTAAAATCATTTGGCAAATCTTCTTTAAAAAAAAGGAAATTGTGGAAAACTAACCACAATTTCCAATCTATCAACAAAAAAACAACCATTACAAAAAAACACTCTAATCTCAACTACATCTATTTACGCAAATAAGTCTCTTAAGGTTTATTATATTAATTGAAATGAATTGCAGTTTCGCACGACTATATCTCTAAAAGCGTATTTTCGCGGCTTATGAAGATGATACGAGTTATTATACCAGCGTTTAACGAGGAAAAGTCCATTTCTAAAGTCATTGGTGATATCCCGACTCACATTACAGAGATTATAGTCGTAGACAATAATTCTACAGATCACACCAACAAAGTTGCTGCAAATGCAGGCGCAACCGTTCTTTCAGAATCCAAATCTGGCTACGGGAATGCCTGTTTGAAAGGCGTGTCTTATTTAAAAACTCTGGATCAGCAAACCGATATAGTTGTCTTTTTAGATGGGGATTATAGTGACTACCCCGAGGAAATAGATAAAATCCTCGCGCCAATCATCAATGATCATATTGATTTTGTGATAGGAGCTAGAGTCAAATCCAAACGAGAGCCTGGCTCAATGACCTTTCCACAAGTATTTGGTAATTGGCTAGCTACATCACTGATGCGAGTTTTCTTTAAATCGAAATTTACAGATCTAGGCCCTTTCCGGGCTATAAAATATGAAAAGCTGTTAAATTTGAAGATGGAAGATAAAACCTACGGGTGGACTGTAGAAATGCAGCTGAAAGCTCTAAAACAATCTTTATCTTACACTGAAGTTGAAGTTCGTTATAGAAACCGAATTGGACAATCTAAAGTCTCCGGAACTGTAAAAGGAGCGGTTATGGCTGGCGTAAAGATTCTAGGTTGGATTTTCAAATACACATTTAAATGATACTTGACTATATTATAATTGGTATTTACAGCATTGCTTTATTAGTTATCTTACTCTACAGTTTAGCTCAGCTTCAACTTGTTCTGAATTATAAGAAGGCCAAACAGCAAGTTTCAAAAAACCCTATTGAACCCCAAGAGTGGCCAAAAGTGACGATCCAACTCCCGCTTTATAATGAAAAATATGTGGTTAAGCGCTTATTAGATAATATTTCTAAACTAGAGTATCCTTCCTCCCAGCTCGAAATTCAGGTTCTTGACGATTCTACAGATGAATCTAAAGCCTATACCAAAAAACTAACTGAAGACTTAATTCAAAGAGGAATAAATGCTAAATACATCCACAGAACCAATAGGATAGATTTTAAGGCTGGAGCTCTACGCGAAGGTCTTGACGAAGCTGAAGGAGAATTTATTGCAGTTTTTGATGCGGACTTTTTACCTCAGCCCAACTGGCTAAAGCAAACTATTCCTCATTTCAACACTCCTCATATTGGTGTAGTCCAAACCCGTTGGGGACATGTGAATAGAGATTACAGCCTATTGACCAAAATACAAGCCTTTGCTTTAGATTTTCATTTTCTCGTTGAACAAGTAGGTAGAAAATACGGAGGTCACTTTATCAACTTTAATGGAACTGCAGGAATCTGGAGAAAATCTTGCATTTTGGATGCAGGGAATTGGCAGGGAGATACGCTTACAGAAGATCTAGATTTAAGCTATAGAGCCCAGCTGAGGGGCTGGACCTTTACCTATCTTAAAGATGTAGTGACTCCAGCAGAACTCCCCGTGGTTCTAAGCGCCGCAAGGTCTCAACAGTTTCGATGGAATAAAGGAGCTGCAGAAAACTTCAAGAAAAATTTTAGTGAAATTTGGTGTAGCAAGGATCTAAAACCCCTTTCTAAATTACACAGCTTTTTTCATTTGCTCAATTCCAGTATGTTCTTATTGATTCTCACTGTAGCTATTTTGAGCATTCCTATCCTTTATATTAAATTTCAACAAGAATCTTGGGATATTATATTTTATATTTTGGCGGCTATGGGATCTAGTACCTTTATTTTTATGTACGGGTATTGGACCAGCTACAAAGAGATCCATAAAGGTGGATTGGTTTCTTTTTTTAAGTTTATCGGTTTGTTTATCACTTTTTTCTCTATTGCTATGGGTCTTTCCGTCCATAATAGCTTAGCGATTTTAGAAGGTCATTTTAATAAAAAATCAGCTTTTATTCGCACTCCAAAATTCGATATTTCCTCCAATACCGATACCTGGAAAGATAAAACCTACATTAACAAAAAACTTTCGATCCTCAACGGTGTAGAGCTTTTGCTTTTTTGTTATTTCATATACGGTTTATACAGCGCCTATCTAACTCAAGATTTTGGTTTGGTCATTTTCCACTTGATGCTCACCTTTGGTTTTGGTTTTATTTCCTTTAAAACCTTATTTCCCAATCACTGATGGACTCAAAAGCTGTGCATATTTTCCTAAGGTCCCTTTGCGTGGCAGTACTTTGTCTCCTCTACTATTGGATAGGCTATGAACTCGACAGAACCAGCTTTTGGTTGTTGTTCACTCTTTATACAACAGCTTTTTCAGCCTCCTACTACTTGATGCAAAGCGGGATCAAATTAAACTATTTAATCGCTCTAAGCTTTGGTCTAAAACTCATCTTCCTTTTTGCTGTACCTGAACTGTCTCAGGATTTTTATAGATTTATTTGGGACGGTATGCTAACGGTAAAAGGCTATAATCCTTATTTACATCTCCCCGTTGAACTGATGACTACTACAGAATTCAATTCTGAAAGTTTCAATGTCCTACTTTATGATAAGATGGGTGAACTGAGTGCCAATAATTATTCAACCTATCCCCCTGTAGCGCAGTTATTTTATAGTTTGAGTTATGCTATTGGAGGCAATAACCTACTATTGAATATTATAATACTGAGACTCATCAACCTAGTTGCGGAGTTAGGGATTTTATATGTTGGACTTAAAATATTAGAGCAGCTTAAATTCCCTAAAGTTCGCATTCTGTATTTTATTTTAAACCCCTTGGTGATTTTGGAATCGACCTTCAGTTTACATTTTGAGGTGGTTATGCTTGCATTTTTGGCTTTGAGTTTGTTGTATCTGTACAGGAGTCAACTACATTTATCGGCCATTGGATTAGCTGGGGCAGTTGCGGCTAAGTTGATGCCGCTTATGTTCTTACCTTTATTATTTTCTTTTTTCAATAAAAAAGGAACGGTTTTTAATACGCAACAACTTCGTAGATTTTTTAGCTTTTGTATAGTAAGCCTTATTAGCCTAGTTATAGCTTATAGTTGGCTTTGGGATTCTGAATTACTCTCCAAGAATCTCGCAACTTTATCGCTCTATTTTTCTTCTTTTGAATTTAATGCAAGTATTTACTATGTCCTTAGGTGGATTGGTTATCAATGGAAGGATTATAATATGATAGGGCTTTTTGGAAAAGTAGGCTCTATAGTGAGTTTAGGTTATATTGTTTACTTGAGTTTGAGGTATAAAAAGATAAGTTTTAGAACCTTACTTCAACACATGCTTTGGGCCAGTACTCTCTATTATCTGTTTTCAACAACAGTACATCCGTGGTATCTAATGCTTCCTCTATTTTTGGGTGTATTCACTAAGTTTAACTATATGGTGGTTTGGAGTTGGCTGGTGTTTTTAAGCTATGCGGCTTATGCGAATGCAAATTTTGAGGAAAACTCATGGCTAATAGCCTTAGAATATGGAATTCTAGCTAGCATTATAGTCTTTGAAGTACTCTTAAAAAAGAAATTATTTTTGGGAAGAAGTTCTTCGAGAGTAGATAAAGTAGACTCCTAAGAGTATTGCTAAAATAATCCCGACCCATAGTTGTTCATCTATTGGTAAGGTAATATCATCTACGGGATCTGGAGGGGGAGGTGGGCCACCTTGAGCCAATGCACAGCCCGCGGAAAAAATGAAAGCTAAGACAAGAAAGATAAGTTTTTTTATTTTCATAAAAGGACTCAATTGAGTTCTATTAGTCGACAAATTTAGTTTATTGAGATGTACCATCGTAATTTTTTAAGGAAAAAGTAAAATCAATTTTTTATTAACATTCACAATCGTACTTATTTGTGACTCAAAACAAAACTAAGTTCAGGTATATTTAGTTATTTTTGAATTAAATATAAGTTATGAAAGCTCATCTAATCGCCTTTATTCTGTTACTCCTTTTACATTTCAATACAAAGGCGCAAAGTAGCAATAAAATTGAAAACATAGCTACCATTGAAATTATTAATGATGAAAATGTCAGTATTGAAGGAGATACCATTTCTTTAAATAAGATCCACAAAAAGGTAAGAAAAGTACTTAGCTCGATGTCAATGGATGCTAATTCTTTTCCTAGTTTAACACTTATCGTGAATCAAACGGTTTCTGAGAATACCATCGAAAACATCAAATATCAAATTAGATCTACTCCTGTGCAACTCATCAATTTACAACGCAATACTATAAATATGTATGATGGGAATGAAGTCACCCAGAATATACTCGACCAATACAATGCACTCATCTCCTACTGGAACAGGCTTGAAGCAGACTCGAGATATTACAGAGCATCCGACCTAAAATTTATTGAATCTGTTGCCCTAAATATGACAATGAATCAAAGAATCAGAAATGAAAAACTTCCCGGATATTTACCTTTTGTAAAAGCAGAACCTAAATTTCCAGATCTATCTATGCTGGAGACTCTACCCAATAAAACTTATTTATTTATTCATCAAAAAGACACCTTGATAAAAGAAACTGCATTTGAAAATTTCAAAAACAATACTTACCGCTTAAAACGCAGAATCGTAGATGAGCAGAATGTAGTAATTATAGACATTTTGAAAGACTAGTTGCCTTTAATTCTTGTCCACAATTCAGAAAACAGAGCCTTTACATCCTCTCTGGTTTTTGGTTCTTCAGTAATTATTAATTCGTTATCAACTTCAGATAAGCTGTAAGAAAACACAAATTTCTCTGAAGCTGGGTCTAAACTTACCAAACCAAAACGCAAGTCATTAAAATACAATTCATTCTCTCGTTCAGAAATTATAAACCAACCCTTGGTTATGTTGGTTAACCGCTCTAAATTTTCGTATTTCAATAAGCCTTCTATTTTTTCATGCTGCTTAGGGTAAGCTCTAAATTGAATAGGTTGCGAATCGAAAATAGAATACTCACCAATAAGAAATGCAGTTGACGTTTTTACATTGGCAGACCATAATAAAATATTAAGTGGTGATGGCCTGGTCTCTAGTTCAGTATAGGAAATGTTTTGAGCGGCTAAAGCATTTTCAAATTTATCGAAGGCAAATCCTTTCGACACAAGAGATAGTATAAGATAGCTAGAACTGATTATCAATCCCCATCGATTCAATCGACGCCGCTTTACAGAAGTTCTTTGGTACCTTGAAGCTGCAATTAAACAAATTAAGAATGGTAAGGTATACAAAGGATCTATTACAAAAATCGATTTGAAGGCTATTCTCAGGTCTAAGGGCCAGAATAATTGAGTTCCCCAAGTTGTAAAACAATCTAGTAACGGGTGGGTAAAGAGACCAAAAAATACAAGAGAAGACCAGTTTTTCCAGCTCGCCTGTTTATGAATTCTGGACAGTAAATAGCCCAAAACAGGAGCCATAAGAACCGAGAATACGATAGAATGTGAAAAGCCTCTGTGAATCTCTAAAGCAGTGACGGTATCGTAGAAGTTACCTATAAAGACATCCAAATCTGGAATAGTCCCTGCGACGGCTCCGTATATCATAGCCTTGTTGCCCACTTTACGTCCTAGGACCAGTTCTCCTACGGCGGCACCTAAAACAATTTGTGTTAGCGAATCCATTAAACAGTTACAAATTGAATAGTTTCTTTATACGATTGCTTTAAAAGTACAGTTTTATCTTTTACTATATGCTGTATCGCTGCATCGTCGTAATGACGTATGGTAAACAGAGAGACGCCTTTCTGATGATCTACTTTAAATTTCGCCTTAAATATATCAATCAATTTATCTACGTTTTTAAATTTATTATCTACACAAACTGAAAAACTAATCGCTGAATTCTGAATAAGATCTACCTTGACTTGATGTTTGTGAAAAAGGGCAAAAACCTCACTGATATTCTCTTCAACAAAAAACGAAAAGTCTAAGGTGGAGAGTGAAAGAAAAACCAAATCTTTTTTAACAATATAGCATGGTAACAAAGGCTTGATCAATTTACCTTTTCCCACTTTTGTACCACTATTTTTGGGATTATAAAACGACTTTACAAAAAGCGGTATTTCTTTTTGTTGCAAGGGTTGCAACGTTTTAGGGTGAATAACAGATGCTCCAAAAAAAGCAAGCTCAATGGCTTCCTCATAAGAAATCTGCTCCAAGAGTTTAGTATTTTCAAAGACATTAGGATCGCCATTAAGCACTCCAGGGACATCTTTCCAGATTGTGACATTTTCTGCATTGAGACAATAGGCGAAAATACCCGCTGTATAATCGGAGCCTTCTCGGCCTAAGGTGGTTGTAAAATTATTGGAATCGGAGCCAATAAAACCTTGAGTGATACTTAATTCCTCCTTATTAATATGTTTGAAGATTTTTTGCTGAGTATTTTCCCAATTTACTTCAGCATCTCTGTAGGTGTCGTCTGTATCTATTAAATTCCTACAATCATGCCACACGTTGTCTAACCCAACAGACTTGAGATAGTAACTGACGATACTGGTACTAATAAGCTCACCAAAACCAACAACTTGGTCGTAAACAAAATCGTAATTTGGGGACTTATTCCTATCGAAGAAAATCGACATTTCATCAAAAAAATAATTGGTTTTGGTATAAACAGGATGAGATCTGTCTTCAAACAATTCATCTAAAATTTCATAATGGTCGTTTTTCAGTTCGGATATCGCTATTGAAAAATCCTTGCTTTTATCAAAATAAAGTGAGATGATAGTTTCGAGCATATTAGTGGTTTTACCCATGGCAGAAATGACAACGACTTTCTGTTTGGGTCCTGTCGTTTCTAAAACTGTAGCTACATTTCTTACCCCTTTCGCATCTTTTACAGATGCTCCTCCAAATTTGTATACTTGCATTTACTTAAGACTTAAAATGGTTGATTTGCTCTTCGTTTAGTTGGACGGTACGCCATTCCTTAAAAACTTTAGCTCCATATTTTTCATAAAAATCGATAGCATTTGTGTTCCAGTCTAGTACTACCCACTCTACTCTTTTAATTTTTTGAGTTTTGGCGTACATTATTACAGACTCAAACAAAGCTTTACCAATAGATTTCCCCCGCATAGGGTTGGTAACAATGAGATCCTCAAGGTGGACCGTTTCTCCCTTCCAAGTAGAAAATCTTGAATAAAACAAGGCCATAGCAATCACTTTAGAATCGACTTCGGCGACAAAACATTTGTACAGTGGATTTTTTCCAAAACCGAAATTACGAAGTTCTTCTAGGGTAACTTGAACAGCATCGGGTTCGTTTTCATAGACCGCAAGTTCTTGGATAAGCTCTAGCATATCTGGTAAATCCTCTTGAGTAGCAAACCGTACTTTGAAATCCATTTTTCGATAATTTTGGAGTAAAAATAATGAAGTAAAAATTAAAACGATTCACTTTCACGATTACATTGTGTTTTTTTTCTACTTTTGGGGCAGCTACAACGTTTTCGCTATGAAAAAAACCAATCAAACTCTCGGAGAGTTTATAATTGAAAATCAAGAATCTTTTAAATATACATCTGGGGAGCTCTCCAGACTCATCAATTCTATCAGACTAGCCGCCAAAGTGGTTAACCATGAGGTAAATAAAGCAGGTTTAGTAGATATCGTCGGTGATTATGGTAGCCAAAACATTCAAGGTGAAGATCAGAAAAAACTGGATGTTTATGCCAACGATACCTTTATACAAACCCTAATCAATAGAGAGATAGTTTGTGGTATTGCTTCAGAAGAAAATGACAATTATATTACTATACAGGGAAACAATAAAGATCATAAAAACAAGTATGTGGTCTTGATGGATCCACTTGATGGGAGTTCCAATATAGATGTAAATGTCTCGGTAGGTACTATATTTTCAATTTATAGACGGATTACACCTATTGGACAGCCTGTAGAAATGCAGGATTTCCTCCAGCCAGGGAATCAACAAGTTGCTGCAGGATATATTATTTATGGCACCTCCACAATGCTGGTTTACACAACGGGTCACGGCGTAAATGGATTTACGCTTAACCCAGCTATTGGAACTTATTATCTTTCTCATCCTGACATGAAGTTTCCAGACGATGGAAAGATTTATTCCATTAATGAAGGGAATTATATTCACTTCCCTCAGGGCGTCAAAGACTACATTAAATACTGCCAGGCTCAACGCGATAAAGATCCCTATACCTCTAGATATATAGGGTCCTTAGTGTCGGACTTTCACAGGAATATGATAAAAGGAGGCATTTACATGTATCCTAAAAGCTCGAGTGCAGAAAAAGGAAAACTAAGATTACTTTACGAATGCAATCCTATGGCTTTTATCGCTGAGCAAGCGAATGGAAAGGCCTCCGATGGTTTTAAAAGAATCCTAGATATCCAACCTACAGAGTTGCACGAACGTGTTCCTTTTTTCTGCGGAAGTAAGAAAATGGTAGAGAAAGCGGAAGACTTCATGAAAGCAGCTCATCCAAAAGAGGCTGAAACTACTGGAGCTTAATCTTCAGATTCTATAAAATACTTATAAAAATCGAATGAAAAGTTTCCTTCAAAAAGCTTTTTGGATTTGTTCACAATGCTTCGTGACTGATCTTCAGAGTAACCAAGGCCTACAGCATATTTGATAATTAAAAATTCCTCAGCTTCGTCCATTTCTCTATCGACATAAATGATCCTAAGCAAATCAAATAGATATTCTAGCCTTTGGGTTTTAGAATTGATAGCATACACTGGAAATGAAGCTGAATTATCGAGTATTTTTTCATAGTTCTCTTCAGAAACATCAAATTTCTTTGAAAAACGCTTTAATAACTTTTCTTCAATTGGCTTTATTTCTCCATCTATGGCAGCAAGGGTGACTAAGTTGGCGAAGTGATTAAGTTTTGTTGATTTTCTTATATTTTCGTAAAAATCTTCGGTAGACATGAGATTAAATTTTTGATAAATATAATATTATTTAAGTCTTAAAATTGTATTGAATTTCATTTTTGTAATTTGCGACACTATGAAGAAAAAAATAATTGGAAGATTAGACAAAGCAAATTTTCCTGACCTAAACTTAAAGGACATCTCTATAAAAGTGGATACTGGTGCTTATACGTCGTCAATTCATTGCGAGAATATGGAGGAAAAAGAAGATGGTCTGCACTGTATTTTTTTAGATGAAGAGCCTTCAAAATACAACCACAAGCCTTTCATTTTCAGTAATTACAATAAAATAAGAGTAAAAAGCAGTAATGGAATTGCTCAAAAAAGATATGAAATAAAGTCTAACATAGAAATTTTCGGAAAAGTTTATAAAATTTCACTTTCTTTGAGCAATAGAAAAGAGATGAAACATCCCGTACTTTTGGGGCGTAAATTCTTGAATAAAAAATTTATAGTTGACCCAGAATTAAAGAATATATCCTACAATAATTTCCAGCATGAACATTAAAATTTTATCGAGAAATCCAAATTTATATTCTACGAAAAGACTTGTAGAAGCCGCTAAAAAGAGGAAACATGACGTTCAAGTTATTGATCCCTTAAAATGTGATTTAGTTATAGAAAAACGCAATCCAAACATCTACTATAAGGGAGAGTATATTCTAGACACCGATGCTATTATTCCTAGAATTGGAGCTTCGGTTACCTTCTACGGGACTGCCGTTGTAAGACAGTTTGAAATGATGGGAGCCTTTAGTACTATAGAGTCTGAAGCCTTGGTGAGAAGTAGGGATAAGCTAAGAAGCTTACAAGTTTTATCTAGAGCAAAAATTGGCCTTCCAAAAACTGTCTTTACCAACTATTCTAGAGATGTGAATGGGGTAATTCAACAAGTTGGAGGTACACCTTTGGTGATTAAGCTTTTAGAAGGCACACAAGGTCTAGGAGTGGTTTTGGCCGAAACTAAAAATGCAGCCAAATCTGTTATTGAGGCCTTCAATGGTCTTAAGGCTAGAGTGATTGTCCAAGAATTTATTAAAGAAGCTAAAGGGGCAGACATACGAGTATTTGTGGTGGATGGCCATGTTGTTGGTGCTATGAAAAGACAGGGGAAAGAAGGAGAATTCCGTTCAAACCTTCACCAAGGAGGTTCTGCAGAGGTCATTGAACTTACAGACGAAGAAGAAATTGCTGCTATAAAAGCTGCTAAAGCTATGCGTCTAGGAGTGGCGGGAGTCGATTTATTACAAAGTTCTAGAGGTCCGTTAATTTTGGAAGTAAATTCTTCTCCAGGACTAGAAGGTATCGAAAGAGCAACAGGAAAAGATATTGCCAAGACTATCATTCAGTATATTGAAAAAAATGTGTAATGCCACACATCGATTCTAAAAATGTTCTTCACATCCTAGAGAGAAAAGTATTTCCAGGAGAAAAGGCGCGTATCAATTTTAATACTGCAAAACTATACACAACAACTTCTGTAGAGGTTCCTATAATTATAGAACGAGCAAAAAAACCGGGCCCAGTCCTTTTGGTAACTGCTGGAATTCATGGCGACGAAATTAATGGTGTAGAAACGGTAAGGCAATTTATAGCCAAAGGTATTCATAAGCCTACTCGAGGAACGGTTATTTGTGTACCTGTTCTCAATGTCTTCGGATTTTTGAATATGAAACGGGAGTTTCCAGATGGCAGAGACCTTAATCGCATGTTCCCTGGATCCAAAAAAGGAGCTTTAGCAAGTCGGTTTGCTTATCAATTTGCAACTGAAATTCTGCCTCTTGCAGATCACTGCTTCGATTTTCACACTGGCGGTGCTAGTCGTTTTAATGCTGCGCAAATTCGCGTAGACAAAACCGACAAAGCTTCTGAGGATCTCGCCAAAGTCTTCAACGCTCCGTTTACTGTTTACTCTTCAACCATCAAAAATTCTTACCGCAGCACTTGTCTCAAACAAGGTAAGACCATACTTCTCTTCGAAGGTGGAAAATCTCAAGATAGCAGCAAACACATTTCAAAGTACGGCGTAGATGGTTTAAAGCGAATAATGAAACATTTTGACATGCTGAAATCTAACTTTGATGCTGAGGATCCTGTAGACTCAACAAAATTTATTTCCAGTACCTATTGGATGAGAGCCAAATATAGCGGACTTCTTCACATCAAGATTCCCATTGGTAAATTCGTTCAACGAGGAGAATTTGTAGCCACTATTACAGATCCCTATGGAAGTTTTAGGCATAAGGTAAAGGCTAGCAACACAGGTTATATCATCAATGCCAACCAGTCCCCCATCGTTTATCAAGGTGATGCGATTTTTCATATTTCCAAAGACGATGCAGATGGATAAGACCAGTCTAAGACAAAAATATAAAGCGCTAAGAAGTGATTTTTCCTTAGACCAAATTGATGAGTTTAGCCTTCAAATTGCCAACCAAAGTTTAAAACTCGACATTTGGGATTTAGAATTTTACCATATCTTTCTTACTATTGAAAACCAAAAGGAAATCAATACAGAATATATACTTCATATTATCTTTGGAAAAGACGCCAATGTGGTAATCCCAAAAATGAGAGGTCAAGATCTTGAGCACTATTTACTGACAGATACCACTAAACTGAAACTTAACCAATGGAATATTCCTGAACCTGTAAATGGAATTAAAATAGATCCTCAACAACTGGATCTTGTCTTTGTTCCTTTACTTGGATATGATACTTTAGGAAACAGAGTGGGTTATGGAAAAGGATTCTACGATAGATTTTTATCGAGCTGTAAAAAAGACGTCATCAAAGTAGGTCTCTCTTTTTTTCCTCCAGACGAGGATATTTTAGAAGTCGATGATTATGACATTGCTTTAGATTATTGCATTACTCCAAAAGCTGTTTACACCTTCAAACAAAGCTAGTCTTTACACCCACAATCTCCAGAGCCACATGAGGATGAGGCCGTTTTAGACTTGAAGAAGAATTTCTTAATCAAAAAAGCTACGGCTGTCATAAAAATAAGAAGAACTAGAATTTCTTGTAACATCAATTTATTATTTTAAAATTTGAAAAGCTATTAGAGCAACTACATAAGCGAATCCAGACATTCCAAATAGCTGTATCATCGGCCACTTCCAGGTTCCGGTTTCTCTTCTTACAATAGCTAATGTACTCATACACTGCATTGCAAAGGCATAAAATAGCAACAGGCTAATACCACTTGCAAAGGTAAATAATGGACCTCCTAAAATTGGGTTGGTCTCTGCTGCCATTCTGTTTTTTATGGTTTGCTCATTATCATTTTCCACACTATAAATCGTCGCTAAGGTTCCTACAAATACTTCGCGGGCTGCAAAGGAAGCGATGATCGCTATTCCTATTTTCCAATCGTAACCTAAAGGAATAACAGCTGGCTCTATCGCTCTACCGGCATATCCAATATAAGAATTCTTGAGCTTATAGGATGAGATTTCAGTATTGATTTCTTCTTGGGATAGCTCTGTCACATCTAAAGATGCAGTGACTATAGATTCAGCGTTATCAAAATCATCCGTTGGGCCATAACTTGCCAAAACCCACAAAATAATAGAAATCGCAAGAATAATTTTCCCAGCTCCAAAAACAAAAGATTTAGTTTTTTCGATCACCGTATAAAATACATTTTTAAAAATGGGCATCTTATAATCTGGCATTTCAACTACGAAATAGGACTTAAATTCAATTTTTAGCATTTTGCTAGCTAACCAACCAGAAACAACGGCAGTCACAAAGCCAAGCAGATACAAAAGCATCAAGGTAATTCCTTGATAATTAAACACTCCAAGCCAACGCTCGTCTGGAATCACCAAACCTATAATGATAAGATATACAGGAAGTCTTGCAGAACAAGTAGTAAAAGGAACCACCAATATGGTCACTAGCCTTTCTTTCCAACTCTCTATATTTCTTGCAGCCATAACCGCGGGTATAGCACAGGCTGTCCCTGAGACTAGAGGGACAACACTCTTGCCACTCATCCCAAATTTTCGCATAATTCTATCCATCAAAAAGACGACTCGACTCATATAACCCGTTTCTTCCAAAATAGAAATGAACAAAAACAAAAAGGCGATTTGTGGAACAAAAATAACGATCCCTCCTATTCCTGGTATGATTCCTTCAGAAATTAGGTCTGAAAGCATTCCTACAGGGAAAACATCTTTTACGTATTCGCTCAGCGCCAAGAAACTTTCGTCAATAAAATCCATGGGATAAGTCGACCAATCGTAAATAGTCTGGAAAATCAAAAAAAGAATAGCTAAAAAAATCACATAACCCCAAATTTTATGAATCAAGAGCCTATCTATAGAAGCTCTTAAGCCTTTTGCTAAAGCTAAATTCTTGGTCAAGGTTTCTTTTAAGGTTTCATTGATAAACTGATACCGCTTTATAGTTTCCTTTTGCTGAAGGCGTTTAATTTCTGAATCTGATTTTGGTTTGAATCCATTTTCTGATGAAATCCTATTTCTATTGGTTTTACCAAAATTGACGTCCTGAGTAATCACCAACCATAATTTGTATAAATCTTGGTTAGGGTAAGCTTTCTTTAAAGACTCAAAATACTGTTTATCTATTTTTGAAGCCTCTAGGCAAGGAGTCACAGATAGTTTTTGATAATCCAATATGGATTGCTTAAGCTCAGTAAATCCCTTATTTTTTCTAGCACTTATAAGATTAACTTTGGTCTTCAGCCGTTTTTCTAGTAAACCCACATCTAGCTGAATGCCTTTCCTATCCATACGATCTGCCATATTGATAGCTAAGATGGTTGGCAAACCTAAATCCTTGATTTGGGTAAACAGTAAAAGGTTTCGCTTTAAATTTTCGATATCACTTATAACGACAACAACATCTGGGTAATCTTTATCATTCTTATTCAACAGTAGTTCAATGACCACATTTTCATCTAAAGAAGTTGCATTAAGACTGTAGGTGCCTGGAAGATCTAGAACATGAGCTTTCAGGTTTCTAGAGAGTTTTACAACCGCTTCTTTCTTCTCGACAGTAATGCCAGGATAGTTCCCCACCTTTTGGTTGAGACCGGTCAAGTTATTAAATACTGAAGTTTTACCTGTGTTGGGATTCCCAACTAGAGCGACATTTATTTGTTTACTCATCAGGAATAAGTTCAATGTGAATCAGCTTTGCTGTTTCTCTTCTAATCGATAAAAAAGTATCATTAATATTGAGATATAGCGGGTCTTTAAAGGGAGCAATCTGTATCAATTCAACATGATTTCCTGGCAAACACCCCATTTCTAAGAGCTTAAGTGGTATATCCTGAGAAGTCATCTCACCAATAATAGCCTTCTGTCCTTTTTTTAAACTAGCGATCGTCAACATTTATTTAGAATGATTTTAAACAAAGATATGAAGCTTTCTCGAAAATCAACAAGCTTTTTAATCATAATTACCACAAGATTCTAAAATGAGTACAAGTTAAGACTCTTCATCTATTTAGAGAAAGGTATTGTAAAGC
Organism: Psychroflexus gondwanensis ACAM 44; assembly: GCF_000355905.1. GTDB lineage: Bacteria > Bacteroidota > Bacteroidia > Flavobacteriales > Flavobacteriaceae > Psychroflexus > Psychroflexus gondwanensis. Next base: position 52,319 of record NZ_APLF01000009.1, on the reverse strand, counting down.
CTTAGGGAAAAAATTATCTTTGCCTTTCTCTTAAAACAAACAAAATGATAATTAAAAAGGTAGTTGAGCTAATAGAAAGCGATCAAGTTCTACAGGACTATAAAGTTAATGGTTGGGTGAGAGCCTTTAGGAGTAATCGGTTTATCGCTTTAAACGATGGATCTTGTTTAGAGAATTTACAATGCGTCGTCGATTTTGAAAATACAGATGATGAAGTTTTAAAAAAAATAACAACAGGTGCTGCCATTTCTGTTTCTGGAACTTTAAAAGAAAGTGAGGGAAAAGGACAGAGTGTAGAATTGGAAGTGAAATCCATCGACATTCTTGGAGAAGCTCATCCAGAAGATGTGAAGAAAACCATTCTTCAGCCTAAAAAGCACTCTTTTGAAAAATTAAGAGAACAAGCTCATTTGAGAGTAAGAACAAATACGTTTGGGGCGGTAATGAGAATGCGATCCAAACTATCTTTTGCTGTACACCAATACTTCAATGACAACGGTTTCTATTACGTGAACACGCCTATTGTTACTGGAAGTGATGCTGAAGGAGCAGGAGAAATGTTTAAAGTTACCAACTTAGACTTAAAAAACCCACCAAAAACTGAAGACGGCGAGATTGATTTTTCCCAAGACTTCTTCGGAAAAGAAACCAATCTAACGGTTAGCGGTCAATTGGAAGCTGAGACTTATGCATTGGGCCTAGGAAAAGTATATACCTTTGGACCTACCTTTAGAGCAGAAAACTCCAATACGACTAGACACCTAGCGGAATTCTGGATGATTGAACCAGAAGTCGCCTTTTGTGATTTAGAAGGCAATATAGATTTAGCCGAAGATTTCATCCAATATGTCTTGAAATATATTACAGAGCATTGTAAATCTGATTTAGAATTTTTGGAAAACAGACTTCTTGAAGAGGAAAAATCTAAGCCAGAAAAAGATAGATCACCGATGCCTCTGCGTGAAAAAATAGATTTTGTCCTCAAAAATAATTTCAAAAGAGTGTCCTATACAGAGGCTATAGATATCTTAAGAAATTCGAAACCTAACAAAAAGAAAAAATTCAATTATATCATTGAAGAATGGGGGGCAGATTTACAAAGTGAGCACGAGCGCTATCTCGTAGAGAAACATTTTGGCTGTCCAGTTGTGATTTATGATTACCCAGCTGATATCAAAGCCTTTTACATGCGACTGAATGACGATGGCAAAACCGTAAGAGCCATGGATGTTCTTTTCCCCGGTATTGGTGAAATCGCAGGAGGTTCACAAAGAGAAGAACGCTACGATGTTTTACTTTCTAAAATGAGAGAAATTGGGATAGATGAAAAAGAGTTGTGGTGGTATTTGGACACCAGAAAATTTGGAACTTGTGTTCACTCTGGCTTTGGATTAGGCTTTGAACGTCTTGTGTTATTTGCTACAGGAATGTCGAACATAAGAGATGTTATTCCTTACCCTAGAAGCCCTCAAAATGCAGAATTTTAAGCCAGGAGATTGCATTGAAAGTCATCACGTGTTAGCCCTAGAAAAAAAGATCCGGCTTCAGGACTATGGATTTACTGTGTTTGAGTCAATTAAAACTAAGAGTGCTCTAAAAAAGGCCATTAAGAAGGGACTTATTTTTCTTAATGGTCGAGTTGCTGAAACATCAGATTGGATAGAACAAGGTCAAATTTTGGAATTGTATGCCGAAGAGCTTCATCATAAAAAGAAAGTTTTTCCATTACGACTCGAGGTTATTTTTGAGGACGACTCTATGGCTGTGGTGAATAAGCCTGAAGGATATCCTACCAATGGGAATTATTTCAAAACCATTGAAAACGCCTTAGCCTTTAATCTAAAAGTCTCTTCAGAAAAAGATAAACTCCCCTATCCACAGCCCGTTCATAGACTCGATAATCCTACATCTGGCCTACTGATAATTGCTAAAACCTTAACTTCAAAATCCTTCCTTTCAGTTTTATTCGAGCACAATAAGGTTCATAAAACCTATTTAGCTATCGTTGAAGGACACTTCGATCCTCTTAGTGATGTCATAAGCCTAGATATTGATGGAAAACAAAGTTCTACCAACTATAGGGTTGAAAAGGCGTTTAAAATAAATCAAGAGGATTTCAGTGTATTGAGCTTGAAGCCTAGCTCCGGGAGAACCCATCAGCTGAGAATTCACCTCTCAAAAATAGGTCATCCTATAGTTGGTGACAAAACCTATGGTTCCCTTAAAACATCTAACACGCTAATGTTATTTGCTTCCTCTCTCGAGCTCCATCATCCTAAAACCAATAAAAGATTAAGTTTCGAAACAGAATTACCACATAAATTCGTTAAATTTATAAATAGGAGTTTGTAATCTTTTAGATTTGAAATGCAGTAACCTAACCTAATTTTGATTAGGGTTCTCCGTCGAACAAGTAAAAAATTGACTAAAACATAATGCTCAAACAAGGCCTAAATTTAAAGTTATCACAAAAACTATCCCCTCAACAAATCCAGTTGATGAAGCTGATACAGCTTCCTACCTTGGCCTTTGAGCAAAGAGTAAAGCAGGAATATGAAGAAAATCCTGCCTTGGATGCTGGCAAGGAAAAGGATGAATTTGAAGATGAATTCAGTAATGAAAATACCGAAGAGGAAAGGGATATTATTGAAACAGAATTTGATGTAGATGATTATTTGAGTGATGATGAAGTTCCTAGTTATAAATTAAAGGCCAATAATTACAGTGCCGACGACGAAGACAAACAAGTCCCTTATGCCTCTGGGACCTCCTTTTCTCAATTTCTTAAAACACAATTACAAACCTTTAGTTTTAAAGAAAATCAAGAAGAAATCGCCTTTTTTCTAGTAGGTAGCGTTGATGATAGTGGATATATAAGACGTTCCCTTATAGATATTGTAGATGATTTGGCTTTCACCCAAAACATCTATACCGACGAAGAAACCGTAGAAAAGGTTCTGAAAATAGTTCAATCTCTAGACCCAGCTGGAGTTGGCGCTAGAGACTTGAGAGAATGTTTATTGATTCAACTTCACAGAAAAAATAAGACAGAGAGCGCTGACTTAGCCTACAGAATCGTTGATGAGGCGTTTGATAAGTTCAGTAAAAAGCATTATGAAAAGCTCATTCAAAAATTTTCTATTTCCGAAGAAAAACTCAAAGAAGCTATTGAAGAAATTGAACATCTCAACCCAAAACCTGGCGCTTCTTTTTCCGGAAATAGTAGATCGGTAGAGCATGTCATTCCAGACTTTGCCATTCACATAAAAAATGGAGAGCTGGAGCTCACCTTGAATGGTAGAAATGCGCCAGAAATGCATATTTCACGTGATTATTCCAATATGCTGAAGGGATACAAAGAGTCTACTAAAAAAACGAGAGAACAGAAAGAAGCAGTCTTTTTCATCAAACAAAAACTAGATTCTGCAAAGTGGTTTATCGATGCTATAAAACAAAGACAAGACACCTTGTACTCTACCATGTATTCTATTATGATTCATCAAAAAGACTACTTTTTGTCTGGTGATGAAAGGAGCTTGAAGCCGATGATCCTAAAAGATATCGCAGAGAAAATCAATATGGACATCAGTACTGTTTCTCGAGTGGCTAATAGCAAATATGTGGAAACACCTTATGGAACTTTTTTGATTAAAAGTTTCTTTTCAGAATCAATGACAAACGAAGAAGGGGAAGAAGTATCCACTAGAGAGATTAAAAAAATCTTAGAAATGACTATTGATTCAGAAGACAAAAAGAAGCCGCATACCGATGCTAAATTGGCTCAGATTTTAAAAGAGAAAGGTTATCCTATAGCTCGACGAACTATTGCTAAATATAGAGAACAATTGGATTTGCCTGTAGCCAGACTTCGTAAGGAAATATGAAATCACTAAGGCGATTTTCTAAAGCAGTTTCCATTCTTGGCCATCCACTCTGGATGCCATTACTCGGGTGCTTGTATTACTTCTATGCCATTCCAAACTACTTAGATAACCAACTCATCACGGCAAAACTACTTGCCATTTCCATTCTTACTATTTTCTTACCCATAGTTTTTCTATTTATATCTAAGAATTTAAAACTCATTTCGGATTATGAACTTTCCAAAGTCAGAGAAAGGCGATTATTTTTGATGCTTTTTATCCTTTTGATCTTAGTGTTACTCAACAGAATTATAGACGTCTACAACTATAGAACTCTATTTTATTTTTTCTCGGGCATCTTATTTTCTGGTATTATTTCTTTGCTCTTTAGTATGTTTAGCATAAAAATAAGCCTGCATGCTTTAGGGATAAGTGGATTAACCTGTTTTATTATTGGCTTGAGTTTATCCTTTCATGTAAGCATGCTCCTGTCTATTGTATTTTTTACTCTATTCTTAGGCGTTGTGAGTTCATCTAGAGTGTTTCAAAACGCACATACGGTCCCAGAGATCTTTTTAGGGATTATAGCAGGGATTTTACCTCAGTTATATTTCTTCAGTTATTGGGTATAGCTATAGAAAGAAAAATACGAGACCTGCCTTTATAGGGGTAATGCTCACACGCTCTCCTGTCGACTCAATTTCACCGTCAAAGACTGGGGTAAGACTCATGTTTACAAAAAAGTTGATGGCACCATAACCAAAAGTAAGTTTAGCGCTGGTTCTAAAAGAATTAAGAGCATCAACATCTGTAACAGTATATTGTTCTTCAACCGACTCGAAAGTAGATTTAAAGCGAAATACATAGCCAACATGAACGCCAAGATAAACTCTCCAAAAAGCATACTTATCTATGTCTGAAGATCTCCACCGCAACTCTAGGGGTACTTCAACGATATTGGTCGTAAAGCGGTTGACATTATAGTCGCGATCGGGATTTATAGGAAGAAATATATCTTGACCCGCATTAGAATTAACCTGAAGAGATTGACCAAATGTATTAAGATTAAGACCAAGCCCTAAGCCAATTGACAGATTGCGTCTTTTATTAATGGGCATGTCTCTAATGTATCCAAACATAAGACCCCCAGAAAATCCAGATTGTTCAACATCTGAGGGTAATTCTGTCAAAAAATTGAAGCTAAACCCAAAATAAAATTGATCCTCCCTGTAGAGCGAATCATTTTTATTTTCTTTCAACCACTCAAGCTCATCTTGAGCAAGAAGCGAAGAAAAAGAAAAGAAGAAGAAAAGGAGACCTATAAATTTCATGAACAACAAAGATAAAGGAAAGATAAGCTAGTTTATAAACTTGAAAAGGCATTTCTAATTAAGAAATGCCTTTTTAAGTTCAGTAAAACAAGTGCTTATTCTAAATTAAGCGATGCTTCACCTTGTTTAGTAGTATAATTAATTTTTAATGCTTCTGCTTTACGCAATTCTTGTTTGATGTCGGATACTAACCCCATATTAGTTTCTTTATCAACTTTCAAAGCGGTAGTCAACTTATCACGTAATTCTTCACGCTTAGAGAGACGTTCCTCTTTTATAAATTGTTGTACATCGCTGATACTTGCGTATTTATCATTCAATTGAATTCTGGCTTCTGTACCAAAGGTCTCTTGATATCTTGGTGAAGGTTTCCCCGCATAGATATACATAATCAGATTTTTCTTATCCAATTTTTCGACTTGGTCTGCGAAAGGTAAAATATTTTGAACCTTAAGAGAATTGTCTCTCATTACAGTAACCACCATAAAAAAGAACAAAAGCATAAAAACAATATCCGGTAAGGATGCAGTTGAAATTGCTGGGGTTCCTCCCTCACCTTTCTTTTTAAATTTTGACATAAGTGCTCAAATTTTTATCGTTTAGGTTCTGCTTCAGATAGTTTTTGTGGGAATAACTCTTTTATAACACCAATTCTTTCTTTCAACTTATCCTTATCCCCTTGAAATTCTGGATCGTTGTAATCATCTTCCATTTCTGTAAAATCGATGTTATATAATCTATTCGCCTCTCTATCTCTTAAGACGTTATAGGCAGCGACAAGTTCGTTTTGTACTGCTATATATCTTCCGTATTGAGTTTTTCTGTCGTTCTGTAAGGAAACAACAGCTTTTACAGGATTATCTGATGAGCTAGTAAGTCTAGGGCCTTGGCAATAATCGCAAGCTTCGTCACCTAGTCCTCCACCATTATCAAGAAAATCAATAGTGGCTTGTCTAAGATTCTTAAACTCCATAATCTCGTCTTCAACTAGAAGATCACCATTGGAATTGACAAGGACAACAAAGATATTACGTTCCTTCAGTATTGGTGGCTCTTCTTGTTCATCATCTATAGGAGGTAATTTCCTTGTAATTCCGCTATCAGTTTCTATAGTTGTTGTGACTAAGAAAAAGATAAGCAAAAGGAAAGCTATATCCGCCATGGATCCAGCGTTTACCTCTGGTGCTGCTCTTTTTGCCATAATTATTTGTTTATGATTTTTCTCACACTAGATAAAAACATCGCTAATACGGCCAGTGCTGCAAGGATGTAAAAAGCTACTAATCCTGCGCTTACCCATCTAGATCCATTAGCAGATAAAATATCTCCGTCCCTCATGGCTGTTTCAGTTCCGCTAGAAACGGCGTAGGAAATAACTATAACTAAGATAAATCCACCTAATGATAACAGTGTTTTCTTAATATTCCCTGTAAAAAGAGCCTTAATAGCAAAGAAAAGAACAGCTAATACAGTCACTCCTAAAATAATGTAGGATACCCACATAAACGGAGCCAAAACACTAGTTTGTAAGGCTGCATCTGCTTCTATCGCCTCGTCCCCAGCGTTGAGAATCCTTATAAAAAGGATAGCTCCCACAACACCGAAAACGATTTTTATGATATTAAATATTTTGTTCATACTGATTATTTGTTTTTATGTGCAACTAAAATGTCAATAAGTGTAATTGAAGCATCTTCCATATCATTCACAATGCTATCAATTTTAGCAATGATATAATTATAAAATATTTGAAGAATAATAGCTACAACAAGACCAAATACAGTTGTTAAAAGGGCGACTTTAATACCACCTGCTACTAAAGAAGGTTGCATATCACCCGCTGCTTCAATTTTATCAAAAGCTTGAATCATACCTATTACAGTACCCATAAAGCCAAGCATTGGTGCTAGAGCGATAAATAAAGATACCCAGGATACATTTTTCTCTAATTGTCCCATTTGAACTCCACCATAAGCAACGACAGCTTTTTCAGAAGCCTCAACGCCTTCATGCATTCTGTCTAGACCTTGATAATAGATAGACGCTACTGGACCACTTGTATTCCTACAAACATCTTTTGCAGCCTCTACACCACCACTCTTCATTGCATCCTCAACGCTTTGAGCAAGCTTTTTAGAGTTAGTTGTTGCTAAGTTTAAGTAAATGATTCTTTCAAAAGCAATCGCTAATCCAAGAATAAGACAAAGAAGTACGATACCCATAAATCCAGGTCCACCTTCAATGAAACGGTTTTTTAATTCTTGATGGAATCCTACGCTTTCCTCAGAACCTTCTGCGGAAGCACTCGCATCATCTTGAACGAAATTGACAGCAGCTTCTGTAAAAACTTCAGAAGTGTTTGCTGCAGTTAAAGTTGTGTTACCAACTGCCATGATTGCCAAAATGGCTAAAATTGAAAATAATCTTTTCATTGTTGTCTGTCTTAGAATTAATAATTAGTGTTTAAATGATTTTAGTTTGTAAGTGAACAGCAGAGAGGAAGGGATTCGAACCCTCGGTTCCGATACAATCGGAACATACGCTTTCCAAGCGCACACCTTCGACCACTCGGTCACCTCTCTAGTTTTAAAATGAACATTTATTAACGCATAGCAAATAAATAAAAAAAAATAGTTTTACAAGAAGAAATGAGCGTTAATTTTTTAATTCATTTCTCCACGTAGTGAAGTTTCAAATATAGTTTTAAATACTTTAGGCCCCAATTTTTTGGACAAAAGATACATCATTTTCCCGACAGCAGCCTCTGTCGTAATGTCTCCTCCACTTATAACTCCAATGTTTTTTAAGCCCGCACTCGTAGCGTATTTGCCCATTATCACTGACCCGCCAACACACTGAGTCACATTTACAACTTTCACTCCTCGATCTATAACCGACTTTAAAAGCTCCAAAAACCATGGATCTGTTTTCGCATTTCCACTCCCAAAAGTTTCTAAAACAATCCCCTCGAGATGCGGAATGTTAAAAATATGACTTAAAGTTTTATAATTAATTCCAGGAAATAGTTTCAATATGAGAATATTATCATTTAAGAGCTTATGAACTAGCATTTTCTTTCTCACATTGGGCTTGATCAATTTATCGTAGCTGATCTTGAGATTAACACCCGATTCTGCAATAGGAGGAAAATTTGAAGACGCGAAGGCTTCAAAATGCTCTGCATTCACTTTAGTCGTTCTATTTGCCCTGTAAAGTTTATATTCAAAGTAAAGTCCAACTTCTTTAATAACGGTTTCCCCCTGCTCTTTAAGACCAGCTAACTGTATGCTAGTAATCAAATTTTCTTTTGCATCTGTACGCAAGTCACCTATAGGAAGTTGAGATCCTGTAAAAATAATAGGTTTTTTTAAATTCTCGAACATAAAAGAAATTACTGAGGCAGAATAAGACATGGTATCACTTCCGTGCAAAACGACAAATCCATCGTAGTCTTCAAAATTGATTTCTATCAACTCCGCCAACTTTACATAATCTGTTATATCCATATCTGAAGAATCCACAGGTTCTTCAAAACTTACCGTACTGATATCGTGTTCCAATAATTTCAACTCGGGAATATTAGACAAAAGCTCGTCAAAATTGAAAGCCGCAAGGGCACCAGTTTCAGGATTTTTTACCATCCCAATTGTACCACCTGTATAAACGAGTAAGATTTTAGACATAACTGATGCTATATTAGATTCCGAAGACCTCCTTTGAGTTTTTTGTGGTTTGTAGGGCAATATCCTCAAGGCTTAAGTCGTAAAGTTCGGCTAATTTCTCCGCAACTTTCAACACATAAGCACTTTCATTTCGCTTCCCTCTATAAGGCTTTGGTGCTAAATAAGGCGAATCTGTTTCCAGAACAATATGTTTTAAGTCAATCTCATTTAAAAACTGATCTATTTTACCGTTTTTAAAGGTCGACACCCCCCCTATTCCTAATTTCATATTGTACCCTATAGCTTGTTCGGCTTGCGTTTTTGTTCCTGTAAAGCAATGGAAAATTCCGTGTAAGTCCTTTCCTTTCTCTTCTTCAAGGACTTCAAACACCTCATCAAAAGCTTCTCTACAGTGAATCACAATAGGAAGTTTATAAGACTTAGCGAGTTGAATTTGACGCTTGAAGGCTTTTCTCTGAGCTTCTAAGAAACTTTTATCCCAATACAAATCTATACCAATTTCACCAATGGCATAAAATTTTCTTTTCTTGAGTTGTTCCTCCACATGCTTTAGCTCCTCTTCCACGGTTTCGGAGACAGAGGTTGGATGCAATCCCATCATCAAAAACATTTGCTCTGGATAACGACGTTCCAAATCGTACATGGCTTGGGTTGTTTCTGAATCTATAGCAGGAATAAAAAACCGTTTCACTTCATTATCTAGTGCTCTTTGGATCATTTCTTCTCTGTCTTCATCAAAAGCTTGAGAATATAAATGAGTATGTGTATCTGTAATTATCATAAGGGCAAATTTATTTAAAACGAAACTTTATATTTGCCGAAAACTCTATAAATGTCTTCCTTAAAATCATTTTTACTAGAAAAGAAGTATAAAGCACTTAAGATGAATACTACTGAAACTAATCATTTTGAATGTAAAGTCCTCATCAACGGTGTTGAAGGAAGTTTTATCATAGATACTGGGGCTTCCAGTTCTTGTATCGACTTTATTTATGCAGAGCATTTCAATTTATTTTCTGAAGATAGTAATATCAAAGCTGCTGGAGCGGGGGCGACCAATATGCTTACCAAAACGTCTACCAGTAACAAAGTAAGCATTGGCAAGTGGACCAAAAAAAAAGTCGATTTAATTTTATTCGATCTCTCTCACGTCAATAAAGCCTTAAGCGATCATGATGCTGAACTGGTTCACGGCATCATAGGAGCCGATATTCTTAAAAGAGGAAAAGCGGTTATCGATTATAAAACCAGTCGCCTCTATTTAAAGTAAGAGTTATTTGTATTTGAAGTAAAATAGATCTTGCTGAGTAGATGATTGGCTTTAACCATAAGTCGCTATTTTTTAAATCTTTCATCGAATTTTAACGATGTTTGACCTATAATTTTGATCTTTTCAGCATCTGGATGAAGTGGGTTAATTAGATAATTGTGTTCTTGAGGAATTATACAACTTGGCACTTTGAGAATTGCTGCTTCATTATTTAGAACAAAGTCATCACAAATTATTTGTGTAACAAGTAATGGGGGTTTTGAATCCCATTTTTCTGGTAGATCTTTTAATTTCACTTCAAGTGCAGAGATATCATCTGGTATTTCAATTTCAACAAAATATCTATCATCAGGTAAATCTTCACTTATGTCTAAGTGAACTGAAACTTCCAACATGGCAAGGGCTCTTGTATCAGCAGTGTAGATTAATCGTGTATCTTCACTATTCCATCTGAACCCTTTTGATTTCGAAGCTCCAATCCCTGTCAATGTCGATTTTAGATATTTTTTTCGTTCAATTCGATAGAGTTTCATTAAGCAAAGTTTCCGTATTCTATTCTGCTCAAACAAAATTTCACTTCGTTTATTCCGCTTATCGTATCAAAGAATTTAATTGGAGGACTTCCTCCTAATGAGAGATTTGGTTTATGAAGCCATCTTTGAAATTTTTCATCCTCATTATTAAAAGTATCAATACCGTAATCAATTACTTCAGAAATCCTTAATACGAGTTCACTATCCCGGCTATCCAATAAAGAATGATTACTTTTTTTCTTGTTGTAAGTAGTTTGAGGAACCCCCACAATATTTAAAACTGTTTTGACAGGGCTGTTGATTTTCTTACTAATACTCCCTATGGAGTCGTAAGGGATCCCTTTCCGAATTACTTGAACTCTCTCTAACCTATTTGACCAGGCAAAAGTTTTACCATCAGCAATTAAAATCCATTTCTGGATATTCTTATTATTCAGCTTAGCTTTATCAATACTTACTTTTGTATTGAAAGGCTTTGTTTTAAGGACATCACTCATTACAATAGTTTTGTTGTAAATATACAACCAAATTGCTGTAATTGCGATTTTTAGAGATTCTATCAATTATAAATGACTTATCAAAGGTCAATAAAGCCTTAAGCAATTATGATGCTGAACTAGTTCACGGCATCATCGGTATCGATATTCTTAAAAAGGCAAAGCGGTTATCGATTAAAAAAATCAGTCGCCTCTATTTAAAGTAAAACTTGTTTGTAACATAAAAGTGCCGCTTCAATAATTGAAACAGCTCTTTTCAACGTAAAACCTTTAGTTAATGTTCCTCACCAAGCTGGATATCCTAAGCCAACTAAAAACCCTTAAGAAATGTATCGAAACCCACGGAAGTTAAAGGGGGCAAATCCAATTTAAAACAGAAACAAAAAACCCTGAAGCTTTGTAAAACTTCAGGGTTGTAAGTGATTTAAAAAGATCTATAGATTAAAGCTCTAATGCTTTTTCTACATTTCCGTTCATCAATAATTCTTTAGGATCTTCTAAAGCCTCTTTAATAGCGACTAAGAATCCAACAGATTCACGGCCATCAATAATTCTATGATCGTAAGATAGAGCAACGTACATAACTGGGCGTATTTCAACTTTACCGTCTATAGCGACTGGGCGCTCTACAATATTGTGCATTCCTAAAATCCCACTTTGCGGAGGATTAATGATCGGAGTAGATAACATAGACCCAAAAACACCTCCATTTGAAATGGTAAAGGTTCCTCCAGTCATTTCATCTATCGTAATCTTACCATCTCTAGCGCGAGTTGCCAAACGTTTTACTTCTTGCTCAACCCCTCTAAAGCCAAGATTTTCGACATTACGCATTACTGGCACCATCAAGCCTTTAGGCCCCGAAACCGCAACACTTATATCTTTATAATCGTAAGTAATCATTTCTTTACCATCTACCATACTATTGACAGAAGGAAATTTGTCCAATGCACGAACAACTGCTAGGGTGAAGAAAGACATAAAACCAAGACTAACGCCGTGAGTTTCTTTAAATTTCTCTTTATACTGAGTTCTAAGATCGAAAATAGGCTGCATATTGACTTCGTTGAAAGTCGTTAACATAGCCGTTTCATTTTTAACACTTACCAAACGCTCCGCTACCTTTCGTCTCAACATAGACATTTTACTCCTCGTCTCGCTGCGTTTTCCAGCACCTGGAGATCCCATAGAATGTTTTGCTTCTGCGTTGACGGCGTCCTCTTTGGTAATTCTACCATCTCTGCCTGTCCCTTTCACATCTTTAGAGTCGATTCCCTTTTCGTCTAAGGTTTTCCTAGCGGCTGGAGAAGGCGTTCCTGTTGCATAAGTCTCTTTAGAAGAAGAGGTTTCCTCTTTAGTTTCTTTTGAAGCTGACGTTTCCTCTTTTGAACTTGACGTTTCTTCTTTTTTAGGGGCTTCTTTATTATCTTCTTTTTTATCTTCTGAAGAGTCTTTAGAAGAATCTTTTGACTTAGATTCTTCTTTTTTATCGTCACCGCCAGATGGCTTTTCAGCTTCTGTATCAATTAAACAAACTACATCGCCTACCTGAACAACATCGCCTTCTTGGGCTTTGAAGGTGATAATTCCTGAGGCTTCTGCTGGAAGTTCCAAAGTTGCTTTATCGCTATCTACTTCTGCGACAGCTTGATCTTTTTCTACATAGTCTCCATCTTTTACTAACCATTCTGCGATTTCAACTTCGCTAATGGATTCTCCCGGAGAAGGGACTTTCATTTCTAAAGCCATAATATTATGTGTTTCGTAACTTGGTTTTTATTATTTGTAGTCGTTTAAACAATTGTCTTTTGAATCATCGAATACATAATCGATAACTTCTTCGTGTCTTCTCTTGAATCTTGTTTGACTTCCTGCCGCAGGAGAACCGTAAAAACGTCTACTACAGACTCTAAAGTCTTTCGTTTTATCGTATTGCAACAGAAGATGCGTGTAAGCTCCCATATTTCTTGGTTCTTCTTGTGCCCAAACCACATCTTTGGCATTCTTATACTTCTTGATGACCTTATTCATCTCTTCTTTAGGCAATGGAAAGAGCTGTTCTACTCTCACTAAAGCCACATCGTTTCTTTTTTCTTCTTCTCGTCTCTTTTTAAGATCGAAGTAAAATTTACCAGAACAAAACACAAGAGTCTTGGTGTCTTTTACCTTAGCCTTAGCATCATCTATTACGGTTTGGAAACTTCCCTCGGCCAATTCTTCTTTTGAAGATATAACCTCTGCGTGCCTCAATAAACTTTTGGGCGTAAATACAATGAGTGGCTTTCTATAGTTTGTTTTTTGCTGACGTCTTAACAAGTGGAAATAATTTGCTGGACTGGTACAGTTGGCGACAAACATATTGTCTTTGGCACACAACTGAAGGTATCTTTCCATTCTTGCTGAAGAATGTTCTGATCCTTGCCCCTCATAACCATGAGGTAACAGCATGACTAAACCGTTTTGCGTTTTCCATTTATCCTCTGCCGAAGAGATGTATTGATCGATAATGATTTGAGCTCCATTACTAAAATCACCAAATTGTGCCTCCCAGATGGTTAGCGACGATGGACTTGCCATAGCATAACCATAATCAAACCCTACCACAGCATATTCTGAAAGAAGAGAATTGTAAATATAAAATTTAGATTGTTCTCCACCCAAATGATTATGAGGGACATACTCTTCTTCGCTATTTTCAGTTATGATAACCGCATGTCTGTGGGAAAAGGTTCCACGCTCTACATCTTGTCCAGATATTCTCACATCATGCCCCTCTTTCAATAATGTTGCATAGGCTAGAAGCTCACCCATTGCCCAGTCGAGCTCATTTTTTTCAAAATACATAGTGTGACGGGTTTTCATGAGCTTCTTTATCTTCTTCATGAAATTTTTATCCTCTGGCAAGGTCGTGATGGCTTCCGCTAATTTTGAAAGTTCTTTCAAGTCGAAGGTGGTGTCCACAGGCTTGAGCATCTCATTCTTATCTGCAGGTTCATAACCCTCCCATTCTTCTTGGAGAATTTTGGTCATCATTACTTTATCCTCTTTCTTAGAGTCTTCGTATTCTTCGTTAAGCTTAGACTTTACACTTTCCTCTAATTGGTCCAAGTAATCTTTGTTTATGATTCCTTGTTCTACCAATTTGTCTGCATAAATATCTCTAGGATTTTTATGCTCAGAAATGGCCTTATATAATTTGGGCTGAGTAAATCTTGGCTCATCCCCTTCGTTATGTCCATATTTTCTATACCCCAACAAATCGATAAAGACATCTCTACCAAATTCCATTCTAAATTGTAGAGCAAAATTCATCGCATGGACAACAGCCTCTGCATCGTCTGCATTCACGTGGAGCACTGGAGACAAAGTCACTTTAGCGACATCGGTACAGTAAGTTGAAGATCTTCCGTCTGTATAATTGGTGGTAAACCCAATTTGGTTATTCACTACAATATGGATAGTTCCTCCTGTTTTATAACCGTCTAGCTGTGCCATTTGCACTATTTCATAGGCAATACCTTGTGCTGCGATAGCTGCATCTCCATGAACTACGATAGGTAAAACATCCTGTTCTTCTCCCAAATGATGGTCGTCTTGCTTCGCTCTCGCTATACCTTGTACAATAGAACCAACGGTCTCTAAGTGAGACGGGTTGGGAGCCATGTTGAGATTAATTTCTTTACCAGAATCGCTTTGGCGTTTACAAGTCCATCCTAAATGGTACTTGACATCTCCATCGAAACCATCAACATCATAATCTTTACCTTCAAACTCATTGAAAATCGTTTTTGCACTTTTACCAAAAATATTCACCAAGGTGTTTAAACGGCCACGGTGGGCCATTCCCATCACGAACTCTTTCACCCCTACATTTGCTGCAGCTTCTATTAAGGTATCCAAAGCAGGAATCAAAGATTCATTCCCTTCTAGCGAAAATCTTTTTTGCCCAACGTAACTTTTATGTAAGAAGGTTTCAAAAGTGACGGCTTCATTTAGTTTTCTTAAAATATTTTTCTTCTGAGTTTCAGAAAAATCAGTCTTATTTTGATTGTGATAAATTTTGTCTTGAATCCATTTTATTTCTTTTGGATTACGGATATAGGCGTATTCTACACCAATAGAATCACAAAATACGTTCTCCAAAAACTCAATGATTTTTCTCAAAGAGGTTTTACCAATCCCTATGACTTCTCCAGCTTCAAAGTCTATATCCAGATCTGACTGGGATAAACCAAAGTTTTCGATGTCTAGTTTTGGTGAATATTTACGACGCTCCCTTACAGGGTTTGTTTTAGTAAATAAATGTCCCCGGTGACGATAACCGTCAATAAGGTTGATGACTTGGAATTCTTTCTGCACATTTCCTGACACCTCAACCTTTTCGGTTTCTTTGGTTCCAGAATCTTTTAGGGTGACAGTTGTCGTTCCATTAGAGGATTCTCCAAGAGATTCTCCAGACTCTAGGCCAAAGTCGAAACCTTGAAAAAAGGCTCTCATGCTTGGCTCTGTAGCGTCAGGATTTTGTAAATATTGATTATAAAGATCTGCTAGTAGCGATGGAGACATCGCATTTAAAAAGGAATATTTGTCCATATTGGTATTACATCTAGTAATGTGTACTACAAAATTACAATTTCTATCTAAAAATCGGTTCATTTGGAATAATATTATCAATACTTAGGCGATAAGCCTTTAGGCTTAAACAAAATCGAAGCGCCACAGCAAACAATTTTATAAAAAACAAGTTAGAAACTTCAAAAGATTTATTTTAGCACAAAAAAATTGATGTTGGATTTAGAAGCTTATAAGTTGTCTTTTTTAGAATATATGGAGGCTCAAGTTCCAAAAAAAGAACCTAGAAATCTATATGAACCTATAGAGTATATTCTTGGACTCGGTGGAAAACGACTGAGACCTGTGTTGGTCTTAATGAGTGCCGATATTTTTGGCGGAGGCCGAGAAAAAGCAATGGATGCAGCGCTAGCCATTGAAATTTTCCATAATTTTTCTTTGGTACATGACGATATTATGGACGACGCCCCTCTGCGAAGAGGACAACAAACCGTCCATGAAAAATGGGACATCAATACAGGAATTCTCTCTGGAGATGCCATGCTCATCAATGCCTACCAGTTGTTTGAAAATTATCCGGCAGAACACTTCAAGCCTCTAGCAGAACTCTTCACGAAAACAGCTATTGAGGTGTGTGAGGGACAGCAGTATGATGTCGATTTTGAAGAAAGAGACGACGTTACTATCGAGGAGTACCTTAAAATGATTGAGTATAAAACCGCTGTTTTGGTGGGAGCTGCTCTAAAAATGGGCGCCATTGTAAGCGATGTTTCCCAAAGTGTGCAGAGTAAAATTTATGAGTTCGGGAGACTTTTAGGTATTGCCTTCCAAATTCAAGATGACTATTTAGACACGTTTGGAGAACAGGCCGTCTTTGGAAAACAAATAGGCGGAGACATTATAGAAAACAAGAAAACCTACTTATACCTGAAAGCTTTGGAATTGGCAGACCAGAGCAGCGCAGAGCAATTGAAACATCTCTACACTATTTCGCCAGAAAACCCATCTAGTAAAATAGAAACTGCCAAGCAAATCTTTGAAGATTCTGGAGCAGAAAAAGCAACAACAGCCAAAATAAAAGAATACACTGAAATGGCTTTTGAAAGCTTAAAAGATATAGAAGTGTCTGAGAAAGGAAAAGACTTCCTGATCCAATTTGGCACTAACTTGATGAACCGAAAGATGTAAATGAATTGCCCTTCACAACTTAATGAGGTTATCGACCAGGTAGACAAGTACGCCGAGGTTTGGGAGCAGCTGATACAACAAATCAATAAAGACCTCGCCTTAGTAGGACTTAGTGATATAGAGCTGCAAACCAACATTACTCCGGAAGAACTATGGAACGGGCTACAGCCCATCTTTTCTGAACTGATGCATCAGAAAACATCAAGTTTTATTCATCTGTTGTATAGAATAGATATTCACGAAAAGGAAATTCAAGACTTAATGAGGCACGACGACTTTTTGGAGCGTTTAGTCTACAGAGTTGTAGAACGAAGCTTTAAAAAAATATATTGGAGATCGATTTACAAGTAAAGGTCAGCTTTAAAAACGGTTTTAGCTTTATTTAATTCTTTTTATCTTTTCAGGGTGTTGATGAGTATCGAAAACATCCATTATTTCAATTTGATTTTTCTCGATATTTATCCAATAGATTATTTTATAAGTCTGATGTAATAAGTAGCGAAACTCTATATTCCTTTCTTTCAACATTGGCTCAATTTGTCCAATTTCTGCTTGTTTTTTTTAACCTTAACGTTTGCGAAACTATTTTTTTGATTTCATTTTTTGCAACACTTAACCCTGATTTTTCTCTTAGGTATTTGAAGTTTTCTTTGAGTTCAGCTTTAGCATAATCGGTCCAAAATATTTTCAACTCCATTTATCAATCTCTGTTAACAGGTCGTTTACTTCAGTCAACCTTCCATTTTTTGAATCTTTCAATGATTTATCAATGCGAACATTTAATTCATTAGCTGATATTGATTCAACTTTTCTATTAGCTGAATGTTTGTTTTCTGTCTTTACTGTTTTTTCAAATTTTGAAATTGACTTTTCACTTTGAAGTTTCAAAAACTCTTGGACAAATTCTATTTTTCGTGTTTCTATGCTCATCTCGATGTTTTATTAACTATACGAATTTAATGAATTCAAAAATTCTACAAGTAAAATTCAGCTTTAAAAACGGTTTTAGCCTCTCCTAAAATAAAGACACTGCCCTGCTTCATCTCGAGTTGCAATTGTCCTTTTCGCTCAGAAATTTGTTCAGATTTCAAAGTGGATGTGTTCAGCTTTTTGGACCAATATACTCCAAGAGCACAGTGAGCAGAACCTGTAACGGGATCTTCCAGAATACCTAAATCGGGCACAAAACACCTGCAAACTAGGTCCCTCTCTGGGGTTTTGGATACTGCTGTAAATATGCTTTGACCAAGACCTAAATCCTGAAGTTGCTTGGCTTGAGGAACAAAATTTTGAAGCTCTTCCTCCGAGGATAGCACCAACAGCTTCCAATCGTTGGTCACCTCGAAAGCCTCCTCCACATTTATATCCAATAGATTTTGGTCAGTTGTTAGAATGGAAATTGGTCTTAGCTCATACTCTGGAAACTTCATCTGAAGCTTACCTCCTATTGATTTAATCTCCAACACATCCTTCATCGCGTTGAAGCGAATCGTTTCTGTGGTAGATACGTGTCCAGTTTCAAAAAGAATATGAGCTGCAGATAAGGTTGCATGTCCACAAAGAGGCACTTCTGCTTTAGGAGTGAAAAATCGAATATCGAACTCTTTTTCTCTAGGAACCACGAAAGCAACTTCAGACACATTCATTTCCTTAACGATGTTTTGCATGAGATCTTCTTCCAAAAATCCGTTTTCTAGAAGCATAACCCCCGCAGGGTTTCCCTTAAAGAGCTGATCTGTAAACGCGTCTACTTGGAAAATTGTGGCCATAAGTTCAAAAATTTAAGTAAACCTAAGGTTTTTCAAAACCATCTAAAAACAAACTTTAACAACTAACATGGTAGTTTAACTACAATATTAGTTTACATTAGTCAAAAATTAGAACTTATGAGACCACTTACTAGAGCCGAAGAAGACATTATGCACCTCTTATGGCAAAGAGAAAATGCTCGCGTTGCCGAGCTTATCGTTGATATACCAGAGCCTAAACCAGCTTATAACACAGTATCGACTATTATAAGAATATTGGAAGACAAGGGATTTGTAGGTCATGAAAAAGCAGGCCGGGGTTTTAAATATTTCGCTATTGTTGACAAATCTACTTACCAGAAAGCCAGCATGAAAAAGATGGTAAACTCCTACTTTGAAGGATCGTTTAAAAACATGGTTTCCTTTTTTGTAAAAGAGAAAAATATGAGCGCCAAAGATCTGGAAAGCATTCTTAAAGACATCGATAAAACCGAAGACTAATGGGACTCTATATCTTGGATGTTATCCTTTTTCAAAGTTGTTTTTTGGGACTCTATCTGGTTTTCAAAAAAGAAACCTTCTATTCCTACAACCGCTTGTATTTGCTAGGAACTGCTTTGCTTTCTTTTATGCTTCCTCTGCTAGACTTGGGCTTTTTGGCCTTCGATTTGGGGAGTGCTAATGCTGCGGAACAAAACACATCTCAATTACAAAATTATTTTCTGATGGGTGAGGAAGTGAACTTAACGACTTCAGGACAAACCTCTACTCCCCAGACGTTATCTTGGAGTCTAGACGCGATTTTGAAGCTTGTATATCTTATAGGCTTTAGCGTATTCTGCGTCAAATTCAGTATAGGGTATTGGAAACTTAAGCAAGTTATAGCGACAGCGACTTTTGACTCTTATAAAGAGAACATAAAATGTTACAGCCTGTCATCCTCCAACAATGCTTTTACCTTTTGGAATTCCATTTTTATTGGAGACCAAATTGCTGAAGACCAGCGAGATAAAATTATAGTCCATGAGCTGGAGCATGCCAAAGCCAATCATGGAGCTGATCTGTTATTTTCTGAAATATTGCGTGCCTTGTTATGGCTGAGTCCAGCCCACCATGTATTGAAAAGAGAGCTATTGCTGGTGCATGAGCTTCAAGCGGATGCGGTTGCTGCTAAGCACTTAAGCAAGAAAGAGTATGCCCAAAGCTTACTTAACCAAGCTTTTGATACACAAAATTTTGAGTTTTCCAACTCGTTTTTTAATCATTCACAATTAAAACTAAGACTTATGATGTTACAAAAAAAGAACTCCACTTCCAGAAGTAAATTAAAATATCTTCTGATTTTACCACTCGTTGCTTTAATGCTCACGTACACGGCCTGTAAAGAGGAAAGTAAGGATGAGATCCAGCAGATGACCGAAGAAGCTGAAGCAAAACAACTTAAAGCACAGTACATGAAAGAGCTTAAGGAAGCTGTGGCTGAGTATGGGATGTGGTCTAATGATATGCCAGATAAATTTAAGTTTAGTAATTACAGAGAAATTAAATCTAAAGAAGATTTTTATAGAATAAATGCACTTATGATTTACGTTTCAACAGAAATGGCTAATGAAAATAGTAAAGTAGGCGCTACAGATTCTGAATTACTTGAAAAGGTAAAATCTCAAACCTATGAGGATTACCTAAAACAAAAAAACAACCCTACAACTACGGTTACAGAAATTGAAAAGGGTAATAGCATAGGAGATGTGCCCTTCGCAGTTATTGAAAATGTTCCCGTCTTCCCAGGTTGTGAAGGCTTAGAGACCAACAAGGAACGTAAAGAATGCATGAGTAACGAGATAAGTCAATTTGTTAATGGGAACTTCAACACTAATCTAGCGGTAGAATTGGACCTAAAAGGTATCACTAGAGTTTATGTCCAGTTTAAAATTGATAAAAATGGCAAAATAGTGAATGTAACTGCGCGCGCACCGCATCCAATACTCGAAGCTGAAGGGGAACGAGTCATCAATAAATTACCCACTATGAAACCTGGTGAACAGGGTGGTGAGAAAGTAGGTGTTATCTACTCTTTACCTATTACTTTTAAGGTTAGTAATGAAGATTAAGACAAGCTTCATCCTGCTTATTCTTGTACACCTTTTTGGAGGTGTACAAGAATCTTTTGGTCAGGATCTAGATAGTTTGTTTGCTGTCGGGGAGTATTCTAAAGTCCTTGAGAATTATGAAAACTCACCCCCTACTCATTTTGAGTCTAAAATCCTAAGAGCTAGAAGTCTTCACGCCAAAAGGTTTTATAAGAAAGCTTTGGACGCCTATCGAGAGGCCTTATTCACAGAAGAGGATAACCCCAGATATCAATTTGTATATGCCAAGCTTTTAAAAGATAATAATCGATTTAAGCCTGCAGATAGTCTATTAACACAACTCCACGAGCGCTATCCTAGCAATCCCGAGTTCTCTTACCAACTAGGCCTCACCAAAGCAGAGCTGGGCTCTAAGTCTGTGGATATATTTTATTTGAAGGCTTTACAGCAAGACCCTAGTCATCAAGCTGCTGCCTATGCTTTGGCAACATATTATTTCAAGATTCGCAGTTTTAAAAAAGCAGAAGAAACTTGCGAAACTGCTCTTACTTTCAACCCTTCCAATCAAAAGATAATCGGTTTACAAGGACAAATCTACTACCAACAACGAAAATTGAATTTAGCCTTAGAAGCTTTTGAGAATCTCGAACAACTCACCACACCTCCAAAATTTGTAGTCGAGAAAATGGCTATTGCTTATGCCAATACGTCTCAACTTCAAAAGTCGATTGTATACTACAAGCGGTTACTTAGGATAGAGCCAAAGAATTTTAAATACCACCATCAATTAGCAAAAGTATATTCCATGGTTAAGGATTTTGAATCTGCAGAAAGCCATGCCCAAATCTCCATTGGGTTAAAGGACACCAGCTTGGACCAGGAGCGTTTTACTTTGGCATTAGCTAAGATCAAACAAGACAAATTGAAAGAAGGCATCCACTTGCTAGAGCTGGTGATAGAAGAATCCCCTAAGTTTGAAAGAGCTTATGTAGAAATGGCATTGGCCGCAGATCGACTCTATACAGATACCAATAAAAAATTAGCTTACTATAAACGCTACGAGACTCAGTTTGATAATGATGAAACCTCAGCTTTCAAAAACATCATTTATCGAAGGTTAACAGACCTAAAACGAGAGAAGCATTTTAAGGCGAATGACTAGGGGCTTTTCTGTTTATTTCCAAGTGACTACTCACATGAGGTTTACGGAGTTGTCAATTAATCGTATAAGCTATAAGTGATTTTTAAAATCTCAAATACTCAACCAAGAAATAACACAACTCAACTATAAGTAGTTAAAAAGATCTCGATGGCTATTTTTTTAATCTCGCATTAAGATTTTAAGGGACCTGTCCACTCTTAAGTTTTTAGAATAATTTTTATTAATTTTCCATATAGATATCTCACGACTTGTCCTTAATCTAATGAATTTTAGTTTATATATTTATACTTAAACTAATAGGCCTAAAGACTACTATCGCGAAAAACGAAAAAAAGTGATTTGGTAACTTTTTTCTGAATTGACTATTTACTAATACTTCAATCTTAGTATGAAAAAATTAATGCTGTTTTTAATTGTGTTCAATTTTATAAGCTTTGCTACTAAAGCTCAAAATGATGGCATTTTCACCGAAAGTAGACCTACGGTTTTGGGGATAAGTTTTGATTATGGTAATTTATTAAAACATACAGAATCGCTTAGACAAATTGATGATGCCTATCCCTTTGCCATAAGATTGGATTGGAGTAAACACTTAATTACGCAAGAATCTTGGAACTTTTGCAATTGCTTTCCCAGAGTAGGAGTTAGCCTTGCGTATTGGGACTGGGATAACCCTGAAGTGCTGGGTGTAGGTATTGCTCCTTTAGCCTATGTAGAACCTTACTTCTTAACTCAAAAGCGAATCAATTTATTTGTAAGAATGGGCCTAGGTGGTGCTTTTTTAACCCAGCAGTATGATGACATCAGCAATCCTCTAAACGAGTCCTACAGTACCTTGTTTAATTTTATGATTGTACTAGGCGTAGGTGTAAATTACAGACTCACAGACAAGCTCAATCTAAGACTAGCAGCTAAGTACAATCACACCTCCAACGGAGGGGTAAGAACCCCCAATAAAGGATTGAATTTTCCAAGTTTAAATATAGGATTAAACACCAGTCTTGAGCCCATTGAGTTTCCCTCCCTTGCCAAAAATGGACAGCGGGAGCCTCCAGACGATAAAACACGATGGTCGTTGGTGCATTTTTCTGGCTGGAGCAATGCCAATGTGGGAGATAAAGATAAATTCTATGTATTAGGATTTCTTGGTAACTATGCAAGATGGGTAGGTGGCAGGAGCGCTTTGACAGCAGGAACCGAGTGGATTTTTGATTACTCCAGAAAAGAGCGCTTTACCTTAGAGGGCAGCAATGCGGCCTTCGGTCAAGGGGCGTTTTTAGGAGGTCATGAGTTTTGGTTAGGCAGTGTTACTTTTAGTCAACAATTAGGGGTTTATTATTTTAAACAGAATCGCTCTACAGATGCAGTATACCAACGCTACGGACTTAGCTATCATTTTACAAAACACGTTTTTGCAGGGTTTAACTTAAAAGCACACCTGCACGTAGCAGACTTTTTTGACTTTAGGATAGGGTATGTTTTTTAGTGTAGTAGCGCTTCTTCGATTCGTCTGTTGTTTTTTTACGCTAGGAACTTCATCTTGGTAAATTCAAAATGCTGAGGTTAAAAAAAGTGCCTTTAGGTACGTGATATATCCTACCTTAAGGCACGAGCTTCTCCGTTAGTATAAGTTTTACCAATAGCCCGTCCATAACAAGACGTTTTTTATGTGCCACACAAATTCCCATGAAAATGGGAATCTTTTTAGTTTGTTGTTTTGTCCCGCTAGGGACTTCATCTTGGTAAATTCAAAATGCTGAGGTTAAAAAACGTGCCTTTAGGTACGTGATATGATATATCGTACCTTAAGGCACGAGCTTCTCCGTTAGTATAAGTTTACCAATAGCTCGTCCCTAAAAAGACGTTTTTATGTGGCTAAATCTATTTTTTCAATGGCATACTTAAATTCCCATGAAAATGGGAATCTATTTTTTACAAGCCTAAATACACAAAATGGTTAACATCTAGAGTACGGTTTGTTGTGGGTACAGCCTTCGAAAGATTCTCATCAGCAGTAGTGCTAAATGGGTGGGCGTGCCTGCCGGCGAGGCAGGTTTGTTGGTTTTTCCTTCGTTGAGAAGGTTTTGGAGAATTTTCCTAAAGAATTTAATCATAACAGTCTCCTTTAATTTACACACACAATTTTTAATTGAGCACAGTTTTTATTGATTTAAAACTTTACTCGGTTTTCAAGAAATCCGCGACTATAGTATTGCTCTTCGTTTCCATTTGCGTCGTCCAACTGTCTATGAACCATCTTCCGTTTTCAAAATGAAGTTGAATGCTATTCAAACCTCTACTATTTGAAGCGATTTCTGGGTTGGTTCTTACTTCATAAGCACTCCATACTTGCGCCATATTACCATATTGACTTACTTTTCGTTTAAGTTCCGTTTCGTAAAAATCTTCTTTAGGCAGCAATAATAATGGGACGTATTCTGCTTCTAAAGTGTGCACATCTGCTTTTCCATTGTCGTCTAAGCGTGTTATGAGCGCAGTAGCAGAATGTAAATACCTATCTTTTTCAAATTGCCAATGATCTGTACTTGCGCCTGAAATCACATCGTAATACGCATCAACGATTGCAGTTATCGATGTTACATCTTTGGCATATTTCTGATCAAGGGTTTGACTGTGTGCGGATAAACAGATGACGATAGCCAGCCAACTGCCTAAAACTAATTTTGTCTTCATATTCAAATTTTTACGAGTGGTTTTATGTGGTATTTTGCTTTTGCTATTGTTACCTGTTATTCAATTCTATTACAATCAGGCTTGTTAAATACTCCATTTCTTTATCTAGAGCTACACGACGATCAATAACATCTTGGGTAAAGTCCAGTTTCATTCCTAGTAGGTTTCTTATTCTTTTATCCTTTAGGATCTCCTCATAGTTATTTGGTGATTCATTTACAGTACTAATTTCCTGAACGTTAGATTTAATCAAAAGAATGAAATTGACATCTTTTTCTAAAATGTCGTCTATTCTAATTTGATGTACACTCAATCTATCTTCAAGTGCATCATTTAGTTTATTGAAGTGAAAGTCTAAATCGGTGAATTTTTCATTAATAGTTTTACTCTTAATTAGGCTTATTTTATTACTGTTTTTTAGGTTTACGTAAGTGTTAATAATAGGTAAGTCACTTTGCAAATCCCAAACTGCACTTTTAAAAATTGAATCTGAAATTGTATGTTTTTCTATTTCGACAGGTTTAGTTTCAACTCTTAGTACACGAATGAGTAATTGTTTTAGAGTCTTCTCATCTGTAATTAGTACTTCTGATTGTTGATTGGCTAATATTAAATTTTCGTAAAGACTTTCTAGAATAGCGGTTTCTTCAATAGTAGCTTTTCGGTTTTCATTCCAATTGTTTATTTGAAGTGCGATTAAAATACCAATCACCACTAGGACAATTTCACCAATGGCGTATTTGAAGTATTTGGTTGTTTTGCCTGTTTCCATTAGGTTATATCTTATTTTTCTAAAAATTTTTATCATCTTATTGTATTGAGATTGTTACCATCATCTATTTTGAATCTATTTTCTCGTAAATAGAAAAAAATTGATACTACGAGAGATATGAAGTTGGTCTTTTTTTGGTCTATCAAACGCTAAAAAAGGATAATATACATCACTGAAAAAAGTATTTTTATCATAGTGTAATAAATTTAGTTATTAATGCTATTCACTTCTATCCAATAGCCATCTGGGTCTTGAAAGAACACTTGTTCGATTCCATCGGGTCTTAGGTTAATTTTATTGAGGTTTCCAGGAAAATCAGAGAATTCAATATTCATTGTTGTGAGTTTCTGAACAAATGCATCAAAATTCGCAGTGGATAAGGCAAGATGTATAGCCTTATCTGTTTTAATCTCCTCTTTGAAAATTGATAATAGGTGTAATTCTTTTCCATCTCCTAATGAAATCCATTTTACGTTTTTAGCTTCTGGTGGTAATGGAATTATTTCCAAATTCAAAACGTTTGTGTAAAATTCAGCTGATACATTTACGTCTTTAACTGACAATGCCATGTGATTAAAGGAAAGAGAGAACTCTTTCTTTTCTTGCCCAATGACAACATTAGAAAACTGAATTAAAAGGAGTAGAATGATTGCTTTTTTCATAACTTCTTTTTTTGAATTTTATATTTCAAGAGCCCCCAATTGTCAGTGGGTCAAATCCTTGTCTAAATAGGTTTTAGAGATTTTATGAGTTGATTTTTTAAAGCTGAATCGTCCATAAGGCACCATTGTTCAGCAAGTTTGCCGTCCTTAATTCGGTAAATGGATATTTCAGCAATCATCACTTTAGTCCCAGTCGAATCAATTCCTTCATAAGTTCCCGAATGTGTTCCTGTGGAATTATAGCGTGTTACCACTTTGTCTTTTTCAATAATAATATCGACTACTTCTTCATGCCAGTCGGGAAATAGCGCTCTCCAATTAACGATTTCAGTTTTGGATCCGGCAATGCCTTTCCACTCCTGATCAGTTAAATAATGACATACAAAGTCAGGAGCTAATATTTCATTTAATTTTTCTACTTGTCCAGTGTTCCAAACCTCATGGTATTGAAGTATAAGCTTTCGATTGTAGTCTGCGTTCTCTAATTCGCTATTTGACTGACAACCCAAACAAAGGAATAGAACAGCGATTAATGTTAGGATTGAATAGTTGTGTGTCTTCATTTTATGATAATTAATTATTGATTTATTTTTTGCTTTTGTCGGTTTACGAGTCTTTGTCCACGAGCTGGCCCAATTAATGCCAACTTGATTAAATTAGACTAGAAATAGTGTTTAAATAACCCATTTGGTAAATAGAAAACCCGAAAGCCCGCGACGCTTTGGGATTTTAAATCATTCTCGTTTTTATCCACTACTATTTTAAGATGTTAGCCTTTATATTATCGTACCTTTTTCCAGATAACTGGTGCAGTTAATTCCAAATTCAAAGGACTTGTTGTCGCATCATATTCTTTTCTAAAATCGAATCCAATACTATCGCAAGCCTTGGTTACTAAATCCACATAATCTTGGGGAATTATAGTTACACCTTTGGTTTTTTCCGAATCATATACATATTCAGGCGTGGCTTTATAGGCGTAAACTTTTCCTCCCTTAAAATTATATTCGGTAATCTTTTCGCTTACATCTATCCGTTCGTATCCAAATTCATAAAGATCAATATCTTTAATTTCTTCCTCTGTTACCATATACAGAACACAATTCATAGCGCCCCCTTTTTGTGCTGTAATGTTTAAGTAAATAGATTTGTCAAAAGGCAACGTGTCATTGTCTCGAATGTAATAGCCATCATTTTTCAATTCTTCTGTTGTGTAGCCTTTGTCATCATTAGAAGCAACAAAATCCCAGCTTCTTTGAAAACCTTCCAGATGAACTAAATAAATGGAGTCTGTGTAGGAGTGTTTGAATACTTCTTCAGTTCTGTTAAGAGACATTAACGACCCAAATCCAATCATTCCTACTTTGCCTTTTTCAATGACAATGGTCCGCTTGTTTGATGATTTTTCACAACCCATAAGCAGGATTAAAAATGTGAAATAGATTATTAAATTGATGGTCTTCATTAGTTTGAAGTTTTTATTTATATGTGCGCTAATACAGGATAAACAAAAGTCGAAACAAAACTTGCTCGATTTTATTATTATTGACTGCTCCTGCCTGCTGGTAAAGCAGGCTCGAACAGTCAAAAACAATATTATAATTATGAGCAATCTTTACTTTTTCACCTGAAAATCTGGATGCCCTGTCTGCCACATCACAAAGGCAAACTGGTCTGCAAAATTTGCCCAGGTTACTTCTCTGTCTTCGGTAAAGTGGCCGTTATCATAATTTACTTTCATTAAAACGGGTTTGCTGGATGCTGTTGCATTTTGAAGGGCTGCTGCAAATTTGCCGGGTTGCCATGCCACAACACGCGAGTCTGTCCAACCGGCTATATTGATTACTGCGGGATAGTTCACCCCATCTTTTACGTGTTGCATGCCGTCCATTTCGTAGAGTGCTTTTACTTCGATGGGGTCTGTAACGGTTCCAAATTCTGGAACATTTGCTGGGCCATTTGCTGAAAATTCGCCTCGCATTTTATTGGAAGTTCCTACATTATTAATGGCTGCTGCAAACAAATCGGGTCTTTCTGTAATGGCTCTCGAAATTAAGATTCCTCTAGCACTTGTGCCCATACCAGATAATTTGGACGATTGGGTAAAGCCTTGTTCAATAAGATATTCTGCACAGCTAATAAAATCTTTCCACGTATTAGGTTTGGTAGTTTTATAACCTGCTTTATACCATGCTTCGCCCTTTTCGCCTCCACCACGTACGTGTGGAACTGCATATACCACGCCTTTTGTGACTAATGCATTAGCAAAGGAGCTAAAAGATGGTGTCATACTATATCCATAAGCGCCGTAACTTCTCATAAAACAAACATTAGAACCGTCTTTTTTTGTCCCTTTTTTATAGATAATCGATAAGGGAATCATCACGCCGTCGTGGCCTTTTACTTCTACTTCTTCTACAATCAAATCATTGTATTCGGCAGGGTAGGTTACAGGTGTATTCCACGGACTTGCCGTAAATTTTTCAGTATCGGCATCGAATGAAAATTCGGTCAGCGGTTTGTTCCAAGAGGTAAGGTCTATGATAAAGTCGTTCGTTTTGGTATCTATACATTTTGCCTTGGCAATTCCCATAAAGGGTAAGGTGATCTTTGTATTTGTCTTTGTTTTGGGATTAAATTTAAAAAGATGTGAATTGATCCCATCACTATAATTGAGTAAGAGATAATCTTTACTACGGGTATATCCTGTTAAACTCATATCTTTTTCGGCAACAACGGTTTCGGCATTTGCCCAATCCGGGTTTTTCAAATCGGTTGCAATCAGCTTGTATTTTGGGGCATCCTTATAGGTAATGGCATACACGTTTGTCCCAAAAATTGCTAGTGAACCTCCTAGGTCTGGTGTACCGTTTATCAATTGATCCGTTGCTTTACATAAGGTTTTCCACTCTATATTTTCTGAATTAAATTGATCTATTGGTGCATAATACAGTATTAATTCTTTGGCAACCGTTCCCTGTCCTGCAAACACATAGTCTTTTGCATTTTTCGAAAGTGATATATAGGGATAGGCTTTGGAAGGAATATCCAAATCTGGATAGGCTTCATTACTGAAAAAATCGATGTCGGTTTTGTAGTTTGTTCCTAATTTGTGCAATTTTGTTTTAGGGTTTAATCTCCCCTCTGGATCTTTGTTATCAGTAGATTTTATCCACATATACATGAAGGCACTATCGTCAAAAGACCAACCCATGGCACCGGAAGCGGAAGGAATAAGATCTGGCAAAAAGGTGTTGGAATCGATATCCAAAACCTGAAGGATAGAAATTTCTGCCCCGTTTTCCGAATAGCCTATCAATAGTTTTTTGCCATCATAACTGGGTATAAAACTTTCGACGGACAAGGTTTTACCTTCTTTGAAACTCAATGGGTCAAAAAGCAATATATCTGGGCTGTTCATTGTTTCACGGTAATAGATTTTACCTACTTTGTCGCCAGGCATTCGTTTTTTAAAGAAGATGCGTTCGCCTATTTTTTTTAGGTCGCTAAACGTTTCTGATTGCAATGCATCCAGTTTTCGCCATTCGGCAATGAGTTCATCCCTTCCAGAAATGTTGCTCATGGTGGCATCAGATAATTCGGCTTGCTGTTTAAACCATGTTTCTACTTCGGGATTATTTAAATCCTCTAGCCAACGATAATTGTCTTTGTAATCTACACCAAAGTACGTGTCAATTACTTCTACCTTTTTTGTTGTTGGGTAGTTCCATTGTGCGAACGCGGTTGAACTAATAAGTGCAACGAGAGCGAAAAGAATTGTTTTTTTCATCATGTTTTTGGTTTTAAATTTTTTAGATAGTTCACGAGTTTATTTTCTTGTTGGCTCTAAATCCTTTTTATTAGAAATAATGTCATTTATGGTTTCATAAGCTTTTGCTCACTTTTAAAACGAAGCCTAAAACTGTTGAACTACAACACAAGCTAAATTAGGTTTTAAAGCAGTAACTGTCAATCACATCTTCATGTGGTCTTGGCGTTTGAGGCAGCATTATGTTTTGAAAGTCAAAATGTTAGAAGCTTCGCTCTGTTCCATTTTTAGGGGTTCCAGTTTCTCTGCCTTTCAGAAGATCGTCGGCCAGAAAATAGATGTGGCGATATGGTCCTCAATGCTGTTTTTAGCTTCGGTCTAAGCTGCTTTTCTGTCATCTTTTTGGGCCAAAGCCATAGCGCTAAACTCAGTGCCACAAGCGATAAAAAGTGTTTCAGGGTAGTAATCCAGACCATTTTCGACTTTATCCTCCTTTTCTTTAAAAGAAGAATTATGTAGATCATCATTATTCATCTGCTTTTAACTATAGCCAATTTGTACGGCGATTAAAATCGCAAGTGCCCCAATGCCCATCATTATTAAAACTGGCTTCACGATGAATTTTAACCAGTTTTTATAATTGGTGCCAGCTAGGGCGATGACGGCCATGGTAGCTCCGTTGGTGGGTACAATTAAATCCATCATAATAGCACCATATTGATAAGCCAGTACACAAATTTGTCTTGATAGTCCTATTAAGTCTGACAATGGACTTAGAATAG
Organism: Psychroflexus gondwanensis ACAM 44; assembly: GCF_000355905.1. Taxonomy (GTDB): domain Bacteria; phylum Bacteroidota; class Bacteroidia; order Flavobacteriales; family Flavobacteriaceae; genus Psychroflexus; species Psychroflexus gondwanensis. The sequence goes on along the minus strand of NZ_APLF01000009.1, from coordinate 21,703 downwards.
GCATGGTTAAAATAGCATGGCCAGAGGTGCTTGGCATTGGGAAATGTAATATGGAGTGAGATACCATCATTAGCACTGCAGATAGTGCTGGCGGAAGATGCTGCAAAGGACCGAAAAGCCCATATACGATTGTGTCAATGATCATCCCCTCTTTTAAAATTACAGATACGCCATTTGCCAATCCTATAATTAATGCTGCAAAAACCATTTCTTTAAAACCGCCAATATAAATTTCAGTGGTTTTGTTAAGGCTAAAGCCTGCAATACAGCCACAAGTCAATGCTAAAACAAAGAAGCAGGCAGACATTTCATTATAACCCCAATTAAGTGAAATCAAACCGTAAGTGACAATTGAAAATGTAATGGCAAGAAGCATCAGAATTAGTTTATTTCTAAAGCTTAACTTTTCAGTTACTATCTTTTGTACTGACTTTTCAATGCGATTTTTTCGGCTATATTGAAGTATATAAAAAATCCAAACAAGGGAAGCAATGGCTAAAACAATCAGCCTAAATTCATATCCAGAAAGAAGCTCTAAACCTGCTTCTTTTTGTGCAATCACCACACCAAATGGATTAAAAGGACTAAAAGAAGAGCCCACGATAGCAGATCCAAGGCTTGACGAAACAATAGTGTTAGCATTGTACCCTATACTACGTCCAAACAGAAGCAATATAGGAGTCATGGCTATGATTTCTTCTTGTAAGCCAATTGTAAAGCCACCCGTTATAAATAGTAATGAAATAATGACTAATGCAAGGGACTCTTTACCAGCTAATATTACAATAAGCTGATTTAGCCCTTGTTGAAGTGCACCTGTCTTCTCAATGAGATAAAAGCAGCCTCCGAGGAGAAGTATTAAAACAACTAAATCTGCACGCCCTACGATTCCCTTAGGTATGGCAAGCAGTAAATCAAAGACAGAAAGATGTGGTAATTCCTCTTGTTGGTAGGAGTCAGGCACTACACTTGTTAGCTCGGTTGTTTCGTTTAATGTCCTTTCATAACTGCCTTGTGGAATAATAAATGTAAGTATCCAGGCGAATAGTATCACAGATAGAATGATGACGATTGCATTTGGAAATTTTTTCATTTTACAATTTCGGCATTTAAGAGGGTGGCTTTCATATGTTTCTATGTGCTATTTTAGGCTTTGGTATTCTGAATGTTTCTTTCTCAAAGCATGTCTTTTTTGATAGCTCAAATTGCGCCATAGCCACTCCAATGGACCGAAATAGTGATACTTGAGCCAAATAGGACTTGCAATGAGCTGAAAAATCCAGATTGTAAACACGATGTACAATAGTTCATGACGCTGAAACTCCCCAAACAGGCCAAATCCAGCTCCTGTAAATAGGAACATAGCAATGACTGAGTGCATTACATAATTGGTCAGCGCCATTTTACCCACCGCACCAAGGGCATTTTTCAACAGCGATAAAACAGGTAATTTGCAGAGCAACATGATGGCGCCTATATGTCCCATGGCAACAGCAACGCGACCTAATTCATAGGTAATATTGGATTTTGAAAAACTCAATAACGAGAAGTTGTTCTCGATGATCATTTGAACTTCATAATAATTAACACTTAATCCAACGCCATAACCCACACCCATCATAATGCCATAAAAACGATAGGATTTTACTGCAGAAAGTAGCTTAAATTTTAAAAACGCAATACCCAAGAGCATCATGCTCAAAATATCCCAAACATCGTAACGGAATAAATAATACTTATGAAAATTAAAATTTTGAGGTGCTAAAAAGGCCACCACGCCAAAATAATTTTTTTGCATGTTTGAATTGTATTCCGCAATGGCTTCAGGCGAGCGCTCTTTTTGTAGGTCTTCCCATTGCTCTGTAGCTTCTTCTAATTCATCGGTAAGTGCTTTGCCTTCCGATTTGAATTGTTCTACCAATTCAAGGTTTTCGATCATTTTAACATCAGATTTATAATCGGCATAATTCCAAACGGTGCCAATTGAAAATAAAATGAGTGCAATGAAGATTAACTTTTTAGGCGCCATATTTCGAAACGAATACACTAAAAACCCCATAAGCGCATAGCTAAATAAAATCTCTCCATACCATAATAGGAGATAGGCATGTATGAGTCCAAAAAGAAGCAACCATAGTAAACGTCTAAAGTAAATATCAGCAGCCTTGATGCCAGCACCTTTCTTTTCTAGACGGTCTAAAAAAATAAACATTCCTGCTCCAAATAATAGTGAGAATAAAGCCCTCATCGTTCCTTCGAAAAGCATATTGGTGGTGACCCAAGTATAGAGATCCCATCCTTTAGCTCCTCCAGATATTGTTGGGTCTTCATAAGCATGTGCCAATGCCATACCATTGATGTTCATCAATAAAATTCCAAAAAGCACGATACCTCTCATTACATCTAAAGATTGAATACGGTCGAGTGCTTTTAATGGGGTTAATGAGGTTTGCGTTGTTCTCATTTTTGGTTGGTTTTGATAGTTGGTTAATGGTTATGATGATCCCTTTTTAATGAAAAGCATCTTGATTTTTAGATTTCATTTTGAAAAATTTTGACGGTTGAGAAATTGTGCATTGATGGGTGTGAAATCCATAATAAAAACCTTTTTTGAGAAATTATTTTTATAAATAGTTATCTGGCATCCAATCCAAATGTGCTTTGAACGGCTTCATACCATTCATCATCATCAACGGCATTCCGATCCACCCATGCTTCATCTGTCATGGTAGCGCGCCATGCGATGAAGGGTTCTGCGTCTGGTCCAATGGGATGCCTTAATTTCCAGCTATTGCTTTCTGCAACTTCTAAAACCTTGTCTGCCAATAAGGTTGGTGGTGTTGGATTTTTTAGCGATGCCGAAAACATACCTGCAATTCTTTTGGAATGCGGATACAAAGAGATTTTATCTACCGAAATATCAGTTGCCATATCAGTGTTGATAATACCTGGTTCTACAATGGCTACTTTAATATCAAAAGATTTTATTTCTTGCGCCAAAGCTTCACTAATAGCTTCAAGCGCAAATTTACTTGCAGCATAAGCTCCCAAAGGGCTGTTGGCAATGTGGCCAGAAACAGAGGCTACATTGATGATACATCCTTTTTTATTTTGTCGCATTTGAGGCAATAGCGCTTTGGTGCAACGCAATACTCCAAGATAATTGGTATTCATAACCGCCTCAAAAATTTTCTATCGGCATTTCTTCCACTGAGCCATGGCGTTCGATGCCTGCATTGTTGACTAGCTTATCAACCTGCCCATGGTTTTGAGTTATGGCATCGATACATTTTTTAACTGATGTATCAGAATCCACATCCATTTCTGAAATTTGGATGTCCAAGGATTCGGAATTTATTCGTTGTCTAAAATCGTCAGCCTTTGCTGGATTTCGCATGGTTGCAAATACTTTATATCCTGCGCGTCCGAAAGCCAATGCGGTTTCAAGGCCGATGCCTTTACTTGTTCCTGTAATTAATGCTGTTTTCATAATTTATTGGGTTAGTCGTGTTATTTTTGCTCCGCCTCTGCCAATTTCTTAGTATCTGCATACTGCTGAAATTTTATAATTTTTCCATCTTTTAAAGTCCAAAGGTGGGCCGCTTGTACCTCATAGTTTTTCCCATTATTTCCAGTAACTACGTAATATAAGGTCGCTAACACTTTGTTATTATGCATATCGTGTAGCTCAATATCTGTTAAGCTGAAGGCTTTATAGGTTGTACCTATTCTTCCAAAAACACCATTTAATACAGCTTCTGGACCAACGTAAGGATTGCCGTCTGCTAGGGAATTACTCTCAGCTTCATTCCACATAATTTCTTTGTCCATTAGCCCTAAAACAGAAGGGATATCACCTTTACCGAAGAACTCATAGAGTCCATTTATGATTTCTAAATTTGCTTTTTCTGTTTTTAGTTCTTGCGCTTGAGTTTGGAAAGAGAATGCACAAACAAACATTGAGATTACTGCGATTTGTAAAGTTTTCATGTTAAATTTTATTTAGTGTTCATTAATAAATTATTGATGTTTTACATCGTTAAGGTCAGTCCGCCATCTACGGTGAGTGTTGAACCAGTTATATAGCTTGCTTGGTCAGAGCAAAGGAATACAATGGCATTTGCCATCTCTTCTGGTCTTCCTGCACGTTGTAAATGTACAGTTGGGAGTAGCCCTTTGTCGTACAAATCATCGCCAACGACATCTCTCAAGCGATCGTGCATAGGTGTTTTTGTAATTCCTGGACACACCAAATTAACCCTAATGCCTTGTGGTGCTAACTCAGCAGAAACACTAGTAGTTAAACCAACTAGGCCATGTTTTGAGGTCACATAGGCAGCACCTGAGGGAAACCCTAGAAATGAATTTACTGAACCCACATTGACAATGGCACCAGAATGACCACCTTTTATCATCGCTTTTGCTTGGTATTTCATACATAAAAAAACGCCTTTCAGATTGATGTTCATCACGCTATCCCAAACGTCTTCAGGTAATTCTGTAATGGGTGCGAGTTCGCCTTCAATACCTGCATTATTTATAGCGTAATCTAAACGGCCATACGTGTCTATGGTGTATGCAACCATACCTTGCACATCTTTAGTTATTGAAACATCGGTTTTAATGGCAGATGCTTTTCCGCCACCTGCTTTAATTGAGGCCACTAAGCTATCTAATTCATCTTTTCTACGTGCTGCTAAAACCACGTGAGCACCTTTTGCTGCAAAAGCCTCAGCTGTCGATTTTCCTATGCCACTACTGGCCCCTGTAATTAATACGACTTTATTTTTCATGATTTTGTGATTTTATGCTTACTCTTTATCGGTTTTTGGCCTTACCCGTTTTTAATTTGTCAGTTCACTTATACTGGTTATTGTTCTTCAGACGTATCATTATGAAATAAAAAAACCTGGTATTGAGGTTTCTCTATTTCATTTTAGTACAAAATATTATCCAGTGTCCAATCTAGTCTTTGTTCCATCATTGTGAATTTATTATCCGATAAAAAAACTTCGTGAATTTCTTTTCTAAAAGCACCTAACTCCATCACACTATAGCTTTGTTGTTGGATATTTTTACTAATCTTTATCAATCTTTTTTCTTCAGAATCGGCTTTAAATATCATTGCCATTTTATCAAAGGTTTCCTTATCTACCTTTGAGGATATCATGTTGAGTTCCTCTTTCGTTTGCTCTTTATCTGCATTGGCACACATCAATAAAATGTATACTTGCAATTCTGTTTTAGTCCAATTTTTTGCTTTGTGTTTCATGATTTTATAAATTAATTTGGTTTATGTACCTCTAATTCAATCTCAATCATAAATTCTGGTAATGCCAATTCCTTAACTCCAAGCCAAGACCCAGTTGGAAAATGGTTTTTATAAATTTCAGTTCTATAGCCTGCGAACTCTAAAAACTTAGGCATATCTGTGGTAAACACATCTTCTTTTACCACATCGTCAAAGGTGCATCCGTAATGTTTCAACACTTTTTCTAAATCTGAATAGCAGTTTTTCATTTGCTGCTCAAAATCTCCAACGGCTGTTGGGTTGCCTTCATCATCCATACTTACAGCACCAGAGATTTTAATGGAATTTCCGATTTTTACAGCGTGCGAGTAGCCATAAGCTTTTTCAACTTCTGGTCTTAGCATGAAGTAGTCTGGTGTTTCCATCTTGACTTCTACTTTTTCAAGGTTTTTTGTTTTCATTATATTGGTTTTTAAATTTACTGGTTTTAATAGTGTTTTTTTCAATTCCCTTTATGCTGTCCTCCATCTACTGACAGACAAGTTCCAGTAACCCAACTTGCACATGGCGAAACCAAAAAGGCCGCTACTTTTGCTATTTCATCGGGTCTTCCCATCCTGCCTAAGGGAATACTGTTTACGGTATGGTGATAAAAAGATTGATCGTGTGCTTTAATCATTTCACAAAGTCCTCCACTAAATTCAACAGAACCTGGTGCATTTGTATTGACACGGATATTATTAGGAGCCAATTGTGCAGATAGGGTTTTAGAATAACTAATCAGTGCTGCCTTTACAGCAGCATAAGCCGCAGGAGAACCCGCTTCAAGTTCAGAACCTGAGGAGATAAAGAGAATATTTCCAGTACCAGACTCCATCATCCATGGAACGAATTTTCTAGTAGCTTGTACGCTGGCTAACAAATCAATGTTTATAGAAGCTTCCCAGTCGGCATCTTCTTTACCTAGACTTAATGCAGAGGCATTATTGACCAATATATCTATGGTGGCAAATTTGCTTTTTACTGCATCAAGAAAAGCTTTAAACTTTTCAGTATCGCTTACATCACAAGACTGGGCATGTACTTTCACTCCATTTTTAAGAAGCTCTTCTTTAGTTGTTTGAAGTGCTTCCTCGCCACGTACACAAATAGCCACGTTAACACCTTCTTCTGCAAGAACTAGGGCAATACTTCTTCCTATGCCTTTACTGCCTCCCGTAATGATTGCATTTTTTTCTTTTAGTCCTAAATTCATGGTGCTTTATTTAAAGGGGTTCATAAATGATGCGTGAGTATTAAAATTGAAAATAAATAAACTGCTCACCACTTCCTTGTGAGATGACAATCAAAAACACCATGAATGCCCAGAAAACACCCAAAATCCATGGGTTTACTTTTAATGAAACTTCTTTCATAGAGGTGTTTCTCATCATCCAATGACACATAAATAAGAGGGAAATAAGTAAAAACACTTTGATCACATCAAATGTTTCAACGATTTTTTCTCCTTCACCATTTATAAATAACATGGATATAATCATATTTTTAGCGGTAGCGAACTCTCGCGCTCTAAAAAACACCCAGGTAAAGTTTACCATGATATAGGTAAGCAATGCGAGAAATATCCCGTTAATAGCGTTGATTTTTATATGAATTTTAGACCTAAGCAACCGTTCCATTATAAGGTAAAGACCATGCAAAGCGCCCCAAATCACAAATGTCCAAGCCGCACCGTGCCATAAACCACCTAGGAGCATGGTTATAATTAATGCAGCATACATTCTGGTTATTCCATGTTGATTACCACCTAAGGGAATGTAGATGTAATCCCTTAACCAGCTTGAAAGGGTAATGTGCCACCGCCTCCAAAAATCTGAAAACCCAATAGAAGCATATGGATATTTAAAGTTATCTGGCAGCACAATACCCAGCATTAATGCTATTCCAATGGCACAAGTTGAGTACCCGGCAAAGTCAAAAAATATTTGTCCAGAAAATGCGAGTGTGCCCGTCCACGCGTCTACACCATGAAGAATAGCTGTTGAACTAAAAACTTGATCAGAAGTATCGGCCAGTAGGATGTCTGCTAGAACTATTTTTTGAAATAAGCCTATGGTTAATAAGAAAGTACCCCAAGCAAACTGGTTAAAGTTGGCTCTTTTTTCTTCATAAAATTGGGTGATTAAATCTTGAGCTCTTACAATGGGGCCTGCAACGAGTTGTGGGAAGAAGGTTACGTACAACGCAAAATCTAAAAAGGTATGAGCGGGTTCTATTTTTCGCTTATAAATATCGATGGTGTAAGACATGGTTTGAAAGGTGTAGAATGAAATACCCATGGGTAAAATAATATCCATAGGTTGCGCCTCATAGCCATAACCATACGCATTTACTGCACTCGTAAAATTGTCTAATAGAAAATCCCGGTATTTAAAAAAAGCTAAAAACCCAAGATTAACAAACAGACTTAAAAGTAGCCAAAATTTTCTTTTGCGTTGACTTTCTTCTGCAGCTAATTTTTTTCCAGCAGTCCAGTCCACCATAGTTGATATCCATAATAAGATCACTAGCGGCGGATTCCAAAGTCCATAAAAAAGATAACTAGCTAGGAGCAACATGCCCTTTTTACTTGTCCAGCTGAGAATCTTTGAATAATACAGTGCCAAAACAATCACTAAAAAGACAACAAAAGTTAATGAGTTGAATAGCATAACTAGTTGTTTTTAAGGTTAGTAATGAGCCCGTCTTCTAGGAGGATCTTTACAAAGTTTTCTGTAAACTGATCTGCATCTTTAGCCGATAAGTGAGACCATTCTATGGTTTTAAAGGCACTTAAGCCCTTGTAGTCTTGGTAATGATATGCGGGTACATTTGCTTTTGTGACTAATTCGTCCCAAAATTCTGATCGAGGCAAGCCCTTACTTTCTAAATCTTTAAAAAATCCATCTGAGGGATTTCTTAATAAAATAATTTTCCCACCTCTTGAGGTAAACTTTTCAGCATCTTTCAGAAAGTATTCGATGGTTGCCTCTTTATCTGGTGGTGGTATATCTCCAGATAGTAACGTTTTCCAAACTGTTTTAATAGAATTTGCAAAGGCAGTATCACTCACCATTTCTTCTTTCATCCTAACATTTCTGTTGATGTCTATATCTTGAAACCTTCTAAATGGAGGTTCTTGAGGTTTGTCTGTCCGAGGCGGCAGATGAATGGTTTTAAGCAAAGCTTTTAGATTAATGTCGTCTATCCATGCTTCATCGTCATTGGACACAAATGCTAATGAATTTTGAAGGGGAATTGATAGACTATAATTAAGACGTTGAGCATAGGTGAGATTTTTATAAAATTCTGATCGTGATGATGCTCTACTCCAAGGTGGTGCTTGTTCAAAGGTGGTAGAAAAGAAAAGTGGTGGTGTTACACCTACAACTACAGTTCCTTTAAAGCTCGAGTTTTCTACAATATCATGAAATACGGGTAAAGGCGTGGCTCCCGCATTTGCTAATTGTATGGGTTGAATACCTGTTAATTTCTCCCATTGACCCAGCTGAATATTAAAAAGTGCTCTAGAAGAACCAACGATAACCACATCATCTTCTGTAGCATCTTCAACAAGAGCTCGTGTTTTTACCCAAAGGTATTTATCATCGTCTAGATCTGGAAAATAGCCTTGAGAACGCCAATAGATTTCCCAGGCTGTGATGCCCAAAATACTTAAAGCAATAGCAATACTTAAAGATTTTTTATGTTTCATGTGAGTTGGTTGTAAGTCAGTTATCTGTTCAAAATTTAAAAGGAACCATCATCCACCTCTTTTATAAATTGTATCAATCCAGAGAAATAGGTTTCCGGATCATCATATTGTGATACATGTGCTCCGTTGGTGGTTACACTTCGTCCGTTTTGCACTTCGGTACTCATCCATTCCATATATTTTGGATCCATGGTGTCGTATTTGCCACCAATCATTAAGGTTGGAATTTTCAATTCATTTAACCTGCCAGAAACATCCCAACCTTTTAATGTTGCATCTCCAGTGACCCCAAATTCACTATAGCCTTGCATATAGATGTAAATATTAGGATTAAGGTGTGAGAAGGCACGATTGACAAACTCTGGCCATTCATCCAATGGTTTATGCAGTACATGTTTAGTGTAATAATGCTCCATCACGAGTTCGGTATAACGTGGGTTACCGAAATCTTCCGCAGCTTCCAAGGCTTTGATTTCTTTATAAACTTCTGGTGGTAGTTGCGGCCCTAAAACTTCCGCTGCATATTTTTCGTATTCAGGAATGCTCGCCATCATATTAGAAATGACCAGACCTTTTAAATTTTCTTGATATTTCAACGCATATTCCATTGCTAACATGCCACCCCAAGATTGACCTAATAAGTAGAAATTATCTTTGTCCAAATTCAAAGCTTTACGAACCTGTTCCACTTCTTCTACAAAATGTTCTATGGTCCATAGTGTTGAATCATTTGGTTTGTCGCTGTAGTGAGAATCGAGTTGGTCATAATAGATGTATTCGGTTTCTTCGAACGCAGGACCTCTTCCTTCATATGAATCTGCAAGTAAGCTGGCAGCTTTACCCATTTTGTTGGTCATAATAGCCTCTAAATGATCTGCAACGACTTTAAGGTCTTCTTCTGCAGTAGGATTTTCTATTACGGTTTCTTTGTAGCTTTTTTCCTGAGCAAAAGTGACTTGCCCAATCATTAATACTAATAAAATTGCAACTGTTTTGACTGTTTTCATGCTAGTTTGATTTTAAATTAATAGCGTTTTTAAGTATTTTGAATTAACAGAACTAAACTAATCCATATTTAGAATTTTGTCAATCACATATTGATGTGATATTTATAGCTAACTTTTTGTATATTTGGGAGTTAGCGTTCATAAAACAGTTAATCAGCACGTTTTGAAATTCTTCAGAATCCTGTTCGTTTTAGTAGTGCAAGTGGGTCTACTTTTGGTAGTCCATCCTGTTTATGCTCAAAGCCCATCTCAAATAGATGTTTTTACAACCGAACAAGGTTTATCCTACAGAGACATCAAATCCATTACCCAAGACAAAAACGAATTTATATGGATGGGCACAGCGGTTGGTTTGATGCATTATGATGGATATCATATCAAAACCTATAATTCAAATAAAAATAATCCCCTTTTTATTGAAAAAGAATATATTATGGCGGGGTTGGATATTGATGATGCTACCAATGACCTCTGGTATATAGCTAATGAAAAACTATTTAAGCTCAATCCATTGACTGACAAAGCGATAACTTACGATAAAACTCATAACATCATAGGGTCAGTTTTATTCTTGCTAAAAAATAAAGATGGTAGTTTTTGGATTGTAAGTGATGATTTCAAGACCGCCAAAAAAGGAAAGGCAAAACAATATCTTCAAAAGTTGAATGGTGACCGGTTCGAAATTAAACATGCTATTCTAAGAGGTAAAGTAGATTATAGCCAATTAATTTCAGATTCCCATGGCCATATATTATGGAGCACCTCTAACGGAAGTTTGAAATTTGATCCCGATGGAAATTTAGAAGCTAAATTTGATTTGTCAAGTTTTAAGTGGTTTGGAACCGATTTAAAATTTAATGTATCCTTTTATGATTCTTGCAATATTCACTATTATTTTCCACAACAAGAACGCGGTATTCATATTTTTGATGAAGACAAGCTTACTCATAAACGCCTCCTTGATAAACCCATTCAATTTTATAATGCTATAGAAGATTATCAAAAACACATCTGGTTTTCCGGATTAGATGAGCTTTACCGGATGAGTCCGGAAGGTGAGTTTACAGACTATACAGCCCAACTTAAAGCTCGATTTAAGTATTCCATAATCAGAGATCTGTTTATAGATGCTAACAAATTACTTTGGGTAGCTACAGATAATGGATTATTTAAAATACGGATTGGCGATGAACTTTTTAAACCCTTATTTAAGTCCAACAATGAAGGTTGGGGAAATACCATGCGCGGTATTTTTGAAGATAAAAACGGGACAATTTTTGCGAAATGCGAAAATAACAACGCCTTTCTATACAAAACCCTAAGTGGTGAAGTGGATACACTGCAAATTCAATTGAATAAAGTGGACTTAGAAGCCATTCAACACACGGCTAATTTTTTTGTTGTAGACAACAAAAAAGAACATGTTTTTACCTTGGGTGAGACCTTAATGAAAATAAACCTAAAGGATGGCAGCGTTCAACGTTATGATGAATTTCGAAACTACGTTACTTTTAAAGGCCAAAACCCGCTGATTAAATTGAGAAACGGTAAACTGCTTTTCGGTCAAAGTTTATCACAATTAGTACTTTTTGATATAGAAAACGAAACCAGCACGCTCCTATTTAAGGACTCAAAAATAGAAGATGATATTTCAAATTACAAGTTTTTTGAAGAAAGTAAAACAGATAGTATTATTTGGATAGGAACTCAAAACGATGGATTACTGAAAGTGCATCTAAAGGGTCGCTTAGAGAAGTATTTTACAACAAAAACAACTCCAAATATATCACGAAATTGTATTCGAGCTCTTGAAGAAGATACCGATGGAAGCCTTTGGGTAGGAACTTATGGTGGTGGTCTCAATCATATTTCAGCAGATGGCAATACTGTGAAAACCTTTACCGAATCTCAACAACTACCAAATAACAATGTGGTTGGTTTGCTATCAGACGAGGCTAATGGCTTATGGATAAGTACTTACAATGGCTTATCCCATTTTGATAAAACTACCGAAATCTTTCAAAATTATTATACCGAAGATGGCTTAACACATTTCGAGTTTAATTATGCCTCTTTTTTTAAAGATAGCAGAGGTCATTTTTATTTCGGTGGAATGAATGGCTTAAATACGTTTAAGCCCGAAGACATAGTTAGGGAATCCAATCCACCAAAACTTCGCCTTCTAAGTGCATCAGGATATAACAACCAAAATAAATCTAGTTTTACAGAGGATTATATCAAAACTAAATTTACAGCTTTAGAATTATCTCCGTACGATCAGTATTTTGAGATCAATTGGACGATGCCAAGCTATTTTCAGAATCAAAAAAACACGTATAGCACAAAACTAGAAGGCTTTGAAGACCGTTGGTTTTACCAAGGCAACTCGGCATCAATTCGCTATAACCAATTGCCGGCAGGTGACTATATCTTAAAAATAAAAGGAAAAGATTCCCGAGGAATTGATAGTGCTTCTATCTTATCCATTCCAATTAATGTACGTCAAATATTTTATAAAAAATGGTGGTTTATAGCCCTAATGTTTTTGACTATAGCTGGCATAGCTTATTCGATTTTCAGGTATCGATTGCAACAAGCTTTGGCAATAGAACGCTTGCGCACCAAAATTTCAAGCGACTTACATGATGATGTTGGCTCGTTATTATCTGGTCTCGCCATGCAGACCGAACTTATGGAAATCAACGCCAGTGAAACCGATAAATTTAAACTTCAAAAAATAGCAGGCATTAGCAGAAATGCTATTTCACAGATGCGAGATTTGGTGTGGAGTATCGACAGCAGACGCGAAACCGTCGAAGATTTATTAGAGCGCATGCGCGAGTTGGCCGAAGAATTATTGTTGCCAAAAGACATCTCCTTTCAAATGGATAGTTTCAACGTTAAAAACCCAAATAAAAAATTGCCAGCATACACAAAACAGCATATATTTTTGATTTATAAAGAAGCGATTACCAATATTTTACGGCATTCTGATGCCACCCATGCCGCTGTCACTATCACCAACGACACTAAAGGTTGCTGCCTTATTATAAAAGATAATGGGAGTAAAAAAGAGTGCTATACCTCAACTGGATTAGGCTTATCCAATATGACTATGAGAGCTGTAAATCTTAAGGGCCACCTGGAATTTAACAAGGAAAACGGATTTGAGGTTAAGCTATTTTTACCATTCACACTCTAAACCACATCTTAATGTGATTGCATTGCTAGTATAATATAATAACTTTACAGATAGTAGCAATATTATTTAAATTTTGATTGTTTTGAAGCATAGAGTATGAATAGCATTAAGTTAGCCATTATAGAAGATGATACTTTAATTCAGGAAAGCCTGAGTGACTACTTCAATGCCCAACCTCACCTAGACTGTTTGCTCATTACAGCTTCGGTAGAAGATTTTATTAAAGCTATAAAATCCTCTAAAAACCATCCTGAAATCATCCTTCTAGACATCAATTTATTAGGAATGTCGGGGATTGAAGGGATTCCCCTAATTCTGAAGGAATTGCCCGAAGTATCCATCATTATGCTCACCACATTTGAGGATAATGATAGTATTTATAAAGCTTTATGTGCCGGAGCTTGCTCCTATTTGTCTAAAAAAACATCTCTTAAAAAAATACTGGAAGCCATTCTGGTAGTACACCAAGGTGGGTCTTATATGTCGCCAGCTATTGCACGAAAAATTGCAAACCACTTTGCACAAAGGCAGATTAAAAGCAATGTGCTTACCGAAAGACAAAAAGAAATAGTTGCTGGCATTGTCGCTGGTAAAAGCTATAAAATGATTGCCAACGATTTATTTGTATCCCTAGACACCGTTCGCACTCATATTAAAAACATCTACAAAGCCTTAGAAATTAATAGCAAAGCAGAATTAATAAGAAAGTCCTACGACAATGAGCTTTAATTTGGCAAAGGCTTTGCGTTCAAACACAATTCTACTGAGCTTGGCTTGTTAATCTCTAGCCCCTACCAACACTAGCTCAATCCTATATGTTCATCATTTTATAATTTGAATATAATTTCTACCTCCTTTAATGTCTGTGAAGCTATTTTCCATGGTTTTATTTTTCCTCAAAAGTCCAAAAACTAAAAGCTAAAATCCTAATGTTAAAATTTAGCAAAACTTTGGAAACTTTTCTTGTATAAAAAGTTTCCGTGTTTAGATTTGCAGCCTGAAATGAAAGAAGATATTTTACATAAGGCTGGAGATTTGTTTTTGGAATTCGGTTTCAAGAGCGTCACCATGGATCATCTGGCTCAGGAGCTTGGTGTGTCCAAAAAAACCCTTTACGGTTATTTCAAAAACAAGTCGGACTTAGTCGAGCAAGTCGCCTATTACATTCGAGATCGCATTCACAAGGAAATAGACGAAGTCCAGATTCAGCAGCTAGATCCTATTGAGGAAATGTTCGAAATTAAAAGGGTAGTGATGAAAAGGCTTAAGAATGAAAAATCCTCGCCTCAATTTCAGTTTCAAAAGTATTATCCAAGGATTTACGATAAAATGCGACAATCTCAAGTTTGCAAAATGGAAGAATCCATCAGCAAAAATATAGATCGTGGTGTAAAAGATGATTATTACAGAAAAGATTTACACAAGGTTTTCACCTGCAAGATCTACATCTCAGGCATGTTAAATCTTAAAGATGAAGAGCTCTTTAAGGACAGCCAACTTACACCTAAAGAACTTTACGAAGAATTTTTAAAATACCACCTAAGGAGTATTGTAGATACCAAAGGAAAGCAACGCTTAATAGAACTAGAAAAACAACAACTAGAATGAAAAAGTTAATTTTCAGTCTCATTGCCATAATGAGTATGAGTGTATATGCTCAGGACCAAAATGAGCCGAAGAGCTATAGATTCACCTTACAAGAAGCTATAGATTTTGCTATAGATAGTAGCTATGCTACCATCAACGCCAGACGCGATGTGGCTATTGCCCTAAAACAGAAGTGGGAAACCACTGCCGATGGTTTACCTCAAATCGATGGTGGTTTGACTTATGAATATAACCCTATCATAAGGCAAACGCCACTGCCAGCAGAACTTGTCGATGGCGAGCCAGGAACTTTTATTCCAGTAGAGTTTTCACCTAGACAAAACATGAATGCCTCGGTGACCCTTAACCAAATTATTTTTGACGGCTCTTACATCGTTGCTCTTCAAGCTGCTAAAACCTTCTTAGAGTATTCAGACAATAATGAAACGCGCACTAAGCTAGAAGTAAGAAAAGATGTGGTGAGTGCCTATGGTAATGTTTTACTAACTCAAAACTCTATTGTTATTGTAGAGAGCAACCTAGAGACTGCAAAAGAAAATCTAAGAGAAACGCGAATCACTTTTGAAAATGGCCTTGCCGAAGAAGAAGATGTAGAGCAACTTCAGATTACTTACCAGCAATTACAAAGTCAGCTCAATAATGCCAAGCGTATGGAAGATATTTCCAAAGAAAGTCTCAATATGGTGCTGGGTTTACCTATTTCTACTGAAGTCGAATTACTGGAAGATCTAGAAAACTTAGCCAATAGAGATGCTTTGGAAGCAGAACTTATAACGGAAGATCTTCAAATCGAAAATACCATCCAATTTAAGATTGCAGACAATCTGGTAAAGCAGAGAGAGTTGGAGATGAAACTAGAAAAAAGCAAAGCTTTGCCAAGCCTATCTGCGTTTGCCAACTATGGACAAACCAGTTTTGGAGAGAATTTTGAATTCTTTAGTTCACGGGCAGAATGGTTTGAATTCTCCACGATTGGGGTAAGCCTGAATGTTCCCCTTTTTAGTTCTCTTCAACGAAGTGCTCGAACTCAAAAAGCTAAAATTGAAATGGAAAAAGCAGAAACCCAAAAGGTGGAAGCCATCAACCAAATTAACCTTCAATTGAATAATGCAAAAAGCAATTTTGAATTTGCCGTAGACAATTATGAATTATCGAAAGACAACCTGAAACTTGCAGAACGCATTGAGCGCAAAAACCAAATCAAATTTAAAGAAGGTGTCGGTACGAGTTTTGAACTTAGACAAGCTCAGTTACAACTCTACACTGCACAAAACGAATTGCTACAATCTATGCTAGATATTATCAATTCCAAAGCAGAAATCGAAAAGATCATCAATACTCCATTTACAAATTTTGAAAACTAAACCCATGAAATATATATCTTACCTCACTCTACTTTCCCTTGTTATTATTGTGTCTTGTGGTCCCAAAGAAAAATCTATTGAAGATATTGTCGAAAATGGATCTAAAGCAGAACTGAATCAAAAACGTGAGGAATTGAATACCTCGATGAGGAAACTCAATAGCCAGGTTAAAACCTTAGATAAAAAATTGGCTGATTTTGAAGATACTTCAAAGTATGCCTTAGTGGAAGCTTTAAGTCTAGTTCCAAAAGATTTTAATCACTATGTCACTGTCCAAGGCGATGTCACTACAGATCAAAATATCATGATCTACCCTCAGTTTTCAGGTGTATTAAAAGATATCTACGTCAAAGAGGGTGACCAGGTTAAGAAAGGGCAAAAATTAGCCAAAATTGATGATGGAGGACAATCGAGCCAACTAGAGGAAATGAAGGCACAGCGAGAGCTTGCCAAAACGATATTCGAAAGACAAGGGCGACTTTGGGATGAGAATATAGGTTCAGAAATACAATATCTTGAAGCTAAAACGGCCTTTGAGCAAATTGATAATGCAGTTGACCAAATGCGAAGCCAACTCAACAAATCTGTAATTTACGCCCCTTTTTCTGGGAAAATAGATGAAATCATCACAGACCAAGGTCAGGTGGTTTCCCCTGGTCAAACGCCAATCTTTAGAATTTTGAATTTAGGAGAGATGTACGTTAGTGCAAATGTTCCAGAAAATTATGTTGGTAATATCAACGAAGGCTCCGAAGCTATTGTGACCCTAAGTGCTATTGGAAAAAGCTTTATCGGGAAGGTTTCTCAAGTCTCTAGTAATATTTCAGAAAGCAATAGAAACTTTAGAGTGCGAGTCTCTATTCCAGACAGTATAGACTTTGTAAAGCCCAACTTAATTGCTACTTTAAAACTAAATGACTACACTTCCAAACAAGCTATCGTTATCCCAGAAAATATTTTGCAAGAGAATGCATCGGGACAATCCTTTACGTTTTCTCTTCAGATGGAAAACGATAGTATTGGTATTGCTAATTTCCGTGAGTTGAAACTCGGCAAAAGTTATCAAGGGGAAATAGAAGTTTTAGAAGGCCTAAAAGCTACAGATGTTGTGGTCACTGAAGGTGCCAGAACAATCAAAAAAGATGATAAAGTAAGAGTGTTGAACTTTCAAAAAAAGTAAGTAATGGCCAAAAAGAACACTTATAAAGAATTTGCCTTATCGTCTTGGGCAATAGATAATAAGATGACCGTATATGTGATAAGCCTTATTATACTCATTGGAGGAATAATGGCTTACTACGGAATGCCAAGGGAGGATTTCCCAGAGATTGTTGAAACCAAGATATACGTGAGTTCTATAGAGCCTGGCACCTCTGTAGAAGATGTTGAAAAATTTATCACGGAACCATTAGAGGAAGTGTTTAAGGATGTGAAGGGCGTTCGAGAAATTACCTCTTCTACTTTGCAGGATTACTCTATGGTGATTGTCGAGTTTGAAGAAGATGTAGAAGTACAAAACGCCAAGCAACTCATCAAAGACAAGGTAGACCAAGTTAAGTCTGAAACCACTTGGCCAACTCTAGACAATGGTGCAAAGGTAGAGCCCAACGTGTTCGACCTTAATATATCTGAGATGATTCCTATACTGAATATTAGCTTTACGGGGAATTATAATATCCAGAAATTAAAAGATTTTGCAGAATACCTTCAAGATAAGATAGAGTTGCTACCTGAAATTAAAGAGGCTACGGTTCGAGGTGTAGATGAAAAAGAAGTAGAAGTTGCGGTAGACATTTACAAAATGGCCGCCATGGAGGTGAGCTTTACCGATATTATCACTTCTATTCGTAATGAAAACAAAACCATCTCTGGAGGTAATATCATATCCAACGGATTTGAAAAGAACATCAGGATTTTAGGAGAGATTGAGTCTCCAGATGAGCTTTACGACATCGTGGTGAAAGATGATGGAGGTGAAGTTTATTTAAGGGATGTTGCTAAAGTGAATTTCCACACCAAGGATCCTACAACCTTTGCTAGAAATTACGGTGAGGCAGTAGTCATGCTCGATGTGAAGAAAAGAGCTGGTAAAAATATGATTGAGGCGGTAGAAAAAATTAAAACCATCGTCGATGATGAAAGAGAAAACTATTTCCCAGAAGCTTTAAACATCAGCCTATCCAACGACCAATCTATAAAGACTGAAAACCAAGTGAACGACCTAGTGAATAACATCATCTTTGGTGTACTCTTGGTTATTATCGTTTTGATGTTCTTTTTAGGCTTTAGAAATGCACTTTTTGTAGGGGTAGCTATCCCAATGTCTATGCTATTAGCGCTTATCATATTATCGGGACTTGGGTTTACGCTCAACACAATGGTGCTATTCGGTTTGGTTATGGGACTAGGTATGCTGGTGGATAATGGTATAGTGGTTGTAGAAAATGTGTACTCACTCATGGACCAAGGCATGAGTAGAACCGCCGCAGCAAAACAAGGAATTGGAGAAATTGCATGGCCAATCATCGCTTCTACGGCAACGACGCTGGCTGCTTTTTTCCCCTTGGGATTATGGCCGGGAACCATCGGTAAATTTATGATCTACTTTCCCATTACCCTTTCGGTAGTCCTAAGCTCGTCACTGTTTGTGGCGCTGATCATCAACGCGATGTTAACCTCAAAATTCATGAAAGTTGAGGAAAAGAAATTAAAAAATAAACAAACGATTCGGTGGAGTCTTATCCTCCTTGGAATAGGTATTATTTCCTTGAGTTTAGGGTTTATTTTAGATATTGGAGGCTTACGCGGTTTGGGAAATCTTGCCATATTAGCCTCTATTTTACTTTGGATTTATAAGTTATTTTTAGTGAAAGCAATTTATTTCTTTCAGTTCCGATCTTTAAAGAAATTGGAAAACTTCTACGAGAAATTCCTCAAGTTTGCGATTTATAAAAAGAGAGCCTATCTCTTCTTTTTTGGAACTTTAGGTATTTTATTTTCCTCTTTTGTATTTATTGGCATTATTCAGCCAGAGGTTTTGTTCTTTCCCGAAAATCAGCCCAATCAAATTATGGCTTATATTGAATATCCTGAAGGGACAGACATTCATAAGACCAACAAACTGACCAAGAAGGTAGAGGAACGTATTTTTGAGACCTTAAAAAAATACGAAGATGAAAACGGCTATAACTTTATGGTCGAGTCTGCTATATCGCAAGTCGGTAAAGGCTCTGGAAACCCTAATACAGATGCTGGGCAAGCCAACGAAATGCCTCATCGCGGAAAAGTCACGCTATCTATGCGACAGTTTAAACTCCGAAGAGGCGTAAGAAGTAGCAAAGTTCTGGACGAAGTAAGAGAGTCTGTAAGAGGTTTCCCAGGAGTATCCATTGTTGTTGAAAAAGACGCCGCAGGACCTCCTTCAGGATATCCTATCAATATTGAGTTGAAGGGTGAAAATTACGATCAGATGCTATCTGAAGCAGAGCGCATGAGGGAATTTATCGACGATGCTGGAATCGATGGGATTGAAGAATTAAAAATCGACATCAATAAATCCAAACCTGAAATGGACATTAGAGTCGATAAAGCAAAAGCTGGTAAACTTGGCATATCTACCGCTCAGGTGGGTCAAGTCATAAGACGATCTGTCTTTGGAGAAGAAGCGTCCACTTACAAGGATGAGGATGACGACTACCAGATCAATGTAAGATTTAATGAAGAAACCCGGTACGATGAAAACACGATTTTTAACCAGCCAGTGACCTTCAGAAACAATAAAGGCGAGATTATACAAACGCCTATCTCTACTTTAATAGATAAGACCCAGACATCGACCTTCTCCTCTATCAAACGGAAAGATTTAAAGAGAGTCATTACCGTTTACTCTAACGTCCTCGGCGGCTATAACGGCAATGAAATTGTTCAGCAACTAGAAAGCGAGCTTCAGTATTTTGACTTGAAAGAAAGTATGACTTATAAATTTACTGGAGAACAGGAAAAACAAGAAGAAAACTTAGATTTTCTTCTTAAAGCACTTCTGCTTGCCGTAGGAGGGATTCTGCTTATTCTCGTAGCACAATTCAACTCTATTTCTAAGCCAATTATCATTTTGATGGCAGTAATCTTGAGTTTAGGCGGGGTTTTCTTTGGACTTGGGATATTCCAAATGGACTTCGTTATTATCATGACCATGATGGGAATTATCTCACTAGCGGGTATTGTTGTTAACAATGCGATTGTCCTGGTGGATTATACTCAAATCCTTATCGACCGACGAAAAGAAAAGTTAGACTTAGAGGATGAAGAGATGCTTACCAGACAGCAGTATTTTGAAGAAATTGTTGCTGGAGGGAAATCTAGACTTAGACCTGTATTGCTTACAGCAATCACCACAGTACTTGGATTAATCCCGCTAGCGGTAGGTTTGAACATCGATTTCTTTGGACTCTTTGTAGATTACGCACCAAATGTTTATGTGGGTGGAGATAACGTGATTTTTTGGGGACCCTTGGCATGGACAGTGATTTTTGGATTGATTTTCGCAACCTTCTTAACCTTAATTATAGTTCCTGTGATGTTTTATTTGGTCCTAAGAGCTAAATTGAGATTTAAAAAATCACCAGACCCTGTAAATACCTCATCCTAAAAGATTTGGAAGCTGAAGTATTTTGAACTAAATTTAATCAAAATTAGAATTCGATGACAAAGTTTGGTGAGCTTATCGATGAGAAAAAACCTATCCTGCTCAATTTTTTTGCAGATTGGAGCGAAGACTGTGAAGGTATCCACGATCGGTTGAAAGACGTGAGTGCTGCTTTAGGAGATAGGTTAAAGATTATTAAAATTGATGCTGAAAAAAATCCACAGCTCGTTGAAGCCTTAAAAGTAAAGAACCTTCCTACCTATATGCTCTATAATTTGGGTGAAATGGTATGGAGAGAGAGCGGAAAGAAAGAGGCGAATGAACTTATTGTTGTTCTAGAAGAGCAGACTCCAATGAGTTAAAAAGAAACTAGAAAATAATCTCAATTCGCTTTGTCAAAATCAAAATTGCAGTTATATTTGCAACCGCAAAAAGCGCATGTTCTTATAAACATTGGAGAGGTGCCAGAGTGGTAATGGAGCAGATTGCTAATCTGTCGACGCGTAAGTGTCGCCAGGGTTCGAGTCCCTGTCTCTCCGCTGATATATTTTAGATGAAGCGAGATCCATCTAAACTCAAACAAAATCTACACTCGGGGTGTAGCGTAGCCCGGTCATCGCGCCTGCTTTGGGAGCAGGAGGTCGCAGGTTCGAATCCTGCCACCCCGACCATCAAAAGCCTTACACGAAAGTGTAAGGCTTTTTTGTTTTCTAGAGGTTGAAGCTTGCTTCAAAACCGAAGAGAACACAAAAAGCCTTATAAACGCTATAGGCGTTTAGGCTTTTAATGAGCAACAACCTCATTTTCAGGATCACCGACTTTTGGGAGGTAATCCTGCCACCCCGACCATCAAAAGCCTTACACGAAAGTGT
>NZ_APLF01000008.1 GCF_000355905.1 Psychroflexus gondwanensis ACAM 44 | reverse complement strand
CAACCTCATTTTCAGGATCACCGACTTTTGGGAGGTAATCCTGCCACCCCGACCATCAAAAGCCTTACACGAAAGTGTAAGGCTTTTTTGTTTTCTAGAGGCTGAAGCTTGCTTCAAAAACGAAGAGAACACAAAAATACCTTATAAACGCTATAGGTGTTTTGGCTTTTAATGAGCAACAACCTCATTTTCAGGATCACCGACTTTCAGGAGGTAATCCTGCCACCCCGACTTGAAAATGAGGGAGTTACAGATATATATTCTGTAGCTCCCCTTTTTTTTGTGAATATTTTGTGAATAAAACCTATTTATCATGAATTTATTTTACATTTTACTAACCAGATTTCAAATATAAAGATTTTAATTTCTAGTTTATTTAATTGATTTGTCAAGTCATATTTTGGTTTTTGATAAATTCTAAGTCATATTTTTAATTATAACTGCA
This sequence comes from Psychroflexus gondwanensis ACAM 44, assembly GCF_000355905.1. Lineage (GTDB taxonomy): Bacteria > Bacteroidota > Bacteroidia > Flavobacteriales > Flavobacteriaceae > Psychroflexus > Psychroflexus gondwanensis. The sequence goes on along the minus strand of NZ_APLF01000008.1, from coordinate 144,700 downwards.
ACTTTAATTTGTAAAATTCAAAAATAGATTAAAAAATTATGAGGGAGCTATTGAGGACTTTACAATGGCAATAAAATTAGAGCCAAAAAATCCAACGCTTTATGATTTAAGAGGGACTTCAAAGCAGTATTTAAAACAGTACAAATCAGCAATTGAAGACTTTAATGAGATTATTGAAATTAATCCAGAAGATAAAAGAGGATACTTTAATAGAGGTTGGGCAAAAAAGCAATTAGGTTATTTAAATGATGCAATTCTAGATTACAATAAAGCAATTGAACTCGACTCTCAAGATTCAAGGGTATATAAATACAGAGGTTATGCTAAGAGTACTTTGGGAGATATTAAAGGTGCGATAGAAGACTTTGATAAGGCTATTGGAATAAACTCTAAAGACCCACATTCTTTTTATAACAGAGGTCTAGCTAGACAAAAGTTAGGAAATATAAAGGAAGCTTGTAATGATTGGAATAAGGCCGCTAAATTAGGTAATGATGAAGCTTATGACTTTATAAAAAAATATTGTGAATAATTTCAAACTAACGAAATGTAGTTGAATTTTAAATCTTCTGAAATTAAAAAATAACGACACGCCAAAAAAAAACTGAGGTAAAAAACAACTCTTTTCTACTTTAATTTGAAACACTAGTAGTCTAGGCTCATGGATTCATAAAACTGATTCTTTGAGCTTTTTTAATTGATTTTTCTCTATTTATTTAGGCAACACAGAAACGTAACTTTCATCATAAGGCCTACCAGATTTTGCGATAGCAAAACATTGTTTAAGTAGCTTGTTGGCTACGGCGATTAAGGCTAGCTTCTTTTTCTTATTTTGTTCACAAAGGATATATTTATTATCTCCTAGCGCAAAACAACAATAAACAGAGACCCGTTTTCGACTTTTTGCTGAGAAATTATTTCTTTAAAAAAAATGAAATATATAAATCAATTATAAAATACTACATTTGCATTTAATGCAAAAAAACAATCACATAAAGGCTCTTTTCTTTTTAGGCATATTTAGCCTATTTTTTTTGCATCAGGTAGTCCCTCATTGGCATCACCAGGATGAAGTTCAGCATTCGCATAAAGCTATTGCACATAGTGAGAGTCATAGCCACAATCAAAATGTCCCAGAAAAAGAAAGTTCAAATAAAGGGCTTTTAGATTTGTTTTTAGTAGGCCATGCACACTCTGTGGCTTCTAATGATATTTTGGTGACCAATAAAATTGGTGTCAAACACTTCAATCTTAAAAAAGATATAAGCACGCCTGCCTCGGATTATCATTATAGCATTTCTATAAACTATAATGAAGCGGAAAAGGTTAGGGATTACCATCCACCTCATATTTATTTTGATCAATATCTCTCATCCCTCAATTCGCGAGGTCCACCATCTTTAGGTTAATCGTTTAAGGGTACTTCTCTAAAGACAGTATTCCACCTTATCAATTAAGATTAAACCTAAAATTTCAAACAATGAATAAACATATCGTATTCGCAATTTGCGGATGCCTATTCTTTATTGATGGTTTCTCACAAACTATAACCATAGAGGAATCACTTGATGAAATAGAACAAAATAATAAAGAGTTAAAAGGCTATCAAGCTTTTATTGAGAGTCAAGAACTCAAAAATAAGAGCACAAATAATTTACCAGATCCCCAAATTTCAGGATTTTATCTGCCTTTTGGTGATAACGCTACAGGAAATTATACCGAATATCAGGTGTCTCAATCTTTTGAATTTCCAACAGTATATGCCGCGCGTGGTAAATGGAACGACTCTAAATCAAAACAATTAGTATCAGCTTATTTAAAGCGAAGACAAGAGGTCTTATTGAAGGCGAAAAATGTTCTTATAGAAATCGCTTTCCTACAAAAACAGAAAGTTATAGAAACCAAAAGGAGAGCCCAAAGCAAGCAAGTTTTTGATCAAATTCAAAAGCTTTTTGACAAAGAGCAAGTTGGACTTTTAGATTTGAACAAGGCTAAAATTGCTTGGATTCAAGAACAATTTGTGGTACAAAAGATAGAAAGCGACATACAAATCCAACTGTCGAAACTTAAAACCTTGAATGGTGGGAAACCTTTAGATAGTATATCACCAAAAATTATTTTGCCTATTAAAATAGGTACAGTAGAGAATCTTTGGCAAGAAAAATTATCCAAGGAACCTGCATTGCAAGAATTGAAGCTAAACGAAGCAGCTTCACTTCAAAAAATAAAACTGGAGGAAAATAAAGGATTGCCAAATTTAGCGCTTGGCTATAATTACCAAGGTGTAAACGAAAGCAATTATTCTGGTTTTTATGGAAGTATTTCGATCCCCCTATGGAATAGCAAGAACAAAGTAAAAGCTGCCGAGGCAAATTATGAATATCTGCAATCCACTACTGAGGTTATTACCAATTCTCTTAACACACAATTTCAGGAAACCTTCGAAAGATATGAGTTGATACTCCGAAAATACAATGAGTATCAAATCACAATGGATAATTTAAATAGTGAGCAATTGTTATTTAAAGCCTATCAATTGGGTGAATATTCTTTTATGGATTATTATGTAGAGCTTCAGTTCTACCGAAATGCATCAGATAAAATGCTGCAAATGGAAAAGGAACTACAACTGCTTCAAGCACAATTATTAAAACATCAATTATAAATTTTAAAACACACACTTATGAAAATTTCAAAAATAATATTCGTAACCGCAATCGCATCAACTTTTTTGGTAAGCTCTTGTAGAGATACTAAAACCGAAAGTAGTGATGACCATGGCCACGAACACAATGCAGATGGTGGACATATGCAAGATGAAAAGGTAGAACAAGAAGAATTTCAAGTAGGCAAAGATTCTATGGAAACAAACACAGAAGAACACGGTCACGAACATGGAACTGACGAGAATCACAGGCATGAAGAAACAGACGAGCATAAAGAATTTGAGGTAGATACAAATTCTATGGAAATGAATAAGGAAACACACACTCACGGTAATGGTTTAGAACATCAAGACCACTAAAAAATAAAATATGAAATATATAATTATAGTGCTTGCCCTTATGGCAATGTCTTGTAACAACAAGGCAGATGATGCACACGCTCACAATGCCGATGGTAGTCATGCTGGAGAAGAAATGCCAAGATTGGACCATACCATTTGGACAGATAAAACAGAATTATTTGTAGAATTTCCTGCGTTAATTGTTGGTAATCCAAGCAGATTTGCAGCTCACTTCACTGTTTTAAACAAGCATCAACCTGTCCGTGAAGGTTCGGTTACAGTTAGTTTAATTAAGGGCAATAAAGGATTGAGGAATACTGTTGATGCTCCATCATCACCAGGCATATTTTCGCCTACGATTCAACCGAAAGAAGCTGGAAATTACCAACTTGTATTTGAATTGAAAACACCTGAATATTCTGATAGAATTACGATTGATGATGTAACTGTTTATGCAAATTTTGATGATGCTTTAAAGACTTTAGGGATTGCCGAAGAAGATGAGAGCATTTCGTTTTTAAAAGAACAGGCTTGGAAAATTGATTTTCAAACTTCACCTGTAGTTTCGGGTGAAATTTACAATGTCATCAATACTTCTGGTGTATGGATGCCATCCCCAAACTCTGTGAAATCGTTGGCCGCAAAATCTAATGGTGTGGTTGATTTTAAAATGAATATTCTTACAGAAGGAACTGTAGTAAAACAAGGTCAATTATTGATGAGCTTAAATAGTCAAGGCTTGGCATCTAATAATTTGAATACAGAAATTGAAAATGCACGTGCCAATTTTGAACAAGCCAAATCTGAATACGAGCGTAAAAAAGAATTGTACAATTCTAAAATTATTCCAAAGTCAGATTTCGAAATTGTGGAGAGTAATTTTAGTAAAGCCAAATCTATCTATCAATCTTTAGCATTGGGAGTTTCAGATGGAAGCAAACAAATTCGAGCACCATTTGATGGTTTCATCAAGTCTATTTCAGTTTCTAATGGGGATTATGTAGACCAAGGCGTAGCATTAATATCTATTGGCTCACACCAATCCAAAATACTAAAAACACAACTAGCTCCAAATTATGGGCTTTCGATGGAGAATGTGAAAGGTATTTGGTATCAAACTAAAGACGGACAATGGAAGAGTGTAAGTGATAGCGAGGGGGATATTCTTTCTATCAGTAAAGATGTAGAGCGAGATAATCCTCTGATTTCAGTTTTTGCTCAAGTAAATGCAGATGTGGATATGCCTGAAGGTAGTTTGACCTCAGTACAAATTACTATGGGCACCGCTAATGAAAACACAATGATTCCTGTGAATGCCTTATTGGAAGACTACGGAAGTTATTCAGTCATCGTTCAGCTTTCTGGCGAAAGTTTTGAAAGACGACCTATAAAGATTGGCGAGCGAAACGGAGAGAATGTTGAAATACTACAAGGCTTGAAAGTAGGTGAAACGGTCATTACTACAGGAGCATACCAAGTTAAAATGGCTTCAATGTCGGGTTCAACTCCTGCACATGGTCACGATCATTAATGAAATGTTGAATTATGAATTCAACATTAAAAATTCAGCATTAAAAATTAAATTAGATGTTAAATAAAATATTATCATTTTCACTTCAGAATAGATTATTCATTCTATTGGGTGCGGTTGCTTTAAGTGTATTGGGTATTTACTACGCTCGAACAATGAATGTAGATGTATTCCCAGACCTTACGGCACCAACGGTAACCATACTTACTGAAGCGCACGGAATGGAATCTGAAGAAGTAGAGAAATTAGTTACCTACCAATTGGAAACAGCCTTAAACGGTTCGCCCGATGTAAGAAGGATCCGTTCCTCTTCTGCAGCAGGAATATCAATTGTTTGGATAGAATTTGAATGGGGAACCGATATATATAAGGCGCGCCAAATCGTAAGTGAACGCATCCCTATGGTTCGTGAAAACTTACCTGAAGGTATTGGTGCGCCAACTATGGCACCTATTTCATCCATTATGGGGGAAATAATGCTTCTGGGTGTAACCTCAGATAGTTTGTCACCAATGGAATTAAGAACCCTTTCTGATTGGACTATACGACCGCGTATAAAAGCAATTGGTGGTATTGCAAATGTGGTGGTCATAGGAGGCGATTATAAGCAATATCAAGTATTTGCCAATCCTGAAAAGATGAAACATTATGATGTGAGTCTTTCCGAATTGGTAGAACATGTTAAGGAAGCTAATACCAATGCGCCTGGAGGAATTATCAATCAATATGGCAATCAATACATAATAAAAGGTAGTGGTAGAGCTTACGTGTTAGAAGATTTGCAAGAAGCTGTTTTAAAGGAAATTAACGGTCAAACCATTAAAATAAGAGATGTGGCAACGGTTCAAATTGGTGCTGCCGATAAAATTGGCGATGGTTCTTTAAATGCAAAACCAGCAGTGATTTTAACCATTTCAAAGCAACCCGATGTCAACACCTTGGAGTTGACAGACCGACTTGACGAAGCCATTGCCGATTTACAAAAAACCTTACCAAAAGGGGTCAACATCAAAAGTCAAATCTTTAGGCAATCTGATTTTATTGATGCCTCCATTAGCAATCTGAATCAAACTTTATTGGAAGGCGCATTCTTTGTAATGATTATCCTTTTCATCTTTTTGATGAATTGGAGAACAACCTTAATATCCTTGTTAGCAATTCCTATTTCATTATTGGTATCTATTATCATTTTAAAATGGTTGGGTTACACTATCAATACAATGAGTTTGGGTGGTATGGCAATTGCCATTGGTGCCTTGGTAGACGATGCAATTATAGATGTGGAAAATGTATATAAACGCTTGCGTGAAAACATAAGAAAGCCAAAAGCAGAACGTGAATCAACCCTTACAGTTGTTCGTGAAGCATCTGTAGAAATAAGAAGTTCTATCATCATTGCAACCTTAATTATTATTGTGTCTTTTATTCCCCTTTTCTTTTTAAGCGGAATGGAAGGACGCTTGTTGCAACCCTTGGGTATAGCCTTTGTAACGTCTGTTTTAACATCACTAGTTGTTGCAGTAACCGTCACACCAATTTTGTGCTCCTATTTATTAAATAACGAAAAGCTTTTAAAAAAGCAAGCAGATGGTACCCGTGTGGAACGTTGGTTACAGAAACATTATGGAAACCTATTGGGACAAGCTACAAAAATTCCTAAAACCATTATTGGTGTAACTGTCATCGCATTTCTTTTAAGTCTTGTCCTAGTCACACAACTGGGAAGAAGTTTTCTACCAGAATTTAATGAAGGTTCCTTGGTGATTAGTGTCGTTGGACCCCCAGGGATGTCTTTGGAAGAAAGCAACAAAACAGGAAATTTGATAGAGACCATTTTGTTGGATTTACCCGAAGTTGAAGTTGTTACTCGAAGACAAGGAAGAGCTGAATTAGACGAACATGCGCAAGGCGTAAATGCTTCGGAAATTGATGTGCCTTTTGTTCTCGAAGACAAGACCAAAGAAGAATTTTTTGAAGAAGTTCGAAATAAATTAAGCATCGCACCAGGTGTTAATATCACTTTAGGGCAACCTATTGCTCACCGTATAGACCATATGCTTTCGGGAACTCGAGCTAATATTGCAATCAAGATTTTTGGTCCAGACTTGCAGCGGTTATATGAGTTAGGTAAAAGTGTCGAACAGAATATTAAAGATATCGATGGATTGGCAGATGTTGCTGTTGACCAGCAAATTGAAGTGCCACAGATTCGCATTCAGCCTAAGCGCCAAATCCTTTCGGGTTACGGAATGACGGTAGGTAATTTAATGGAACAAGTTGATATTGCCTATGCTGGGGAAGAAGCAGGAGAGATTTATGAAGGACAGAAATATTTTGATGTGGTGGTTCGTTACCAGAAATCCTTTAGGGATGATATAGAGGCCATTGGAAATACCTTAATTAGTTTACCAAATGATGGTCAAACCACTTTGGGAGAGTTAGCGACTGTCCAGTCGGTAAGTAGTCCTAGTAAGATTAGCCGTGAAGACGTTCAACGTAAAATCGTAGTCGCTGCAAATGTCCAAGGAAGGGATTTACGTGGTGCTGTAGAAGAAATAAAAGAAACCGTAAACCAAAACATTTCATTGCCTGAAGGGTATAGGGTGCAATACGGCGGACAGTTTGAGAGTGAAGCTAAAGCATCACAATTATTATCTATAACTGCAATCGTTGCTATCGCTATCATTTTTCTGTTGCTATATTATGAGTTTAAGGATGTTAAATTGGCTTTTGTCGTACTGATAAACCTGCCTTTGGCATTAATTGGTGGAATTTTGATTGTGTATTTTACAACAGGTATCATCAGTATCGCAGCTACTATTGGTTTTATTAGTTTGTTTGGGATTGCCACTCGTAATGGAATACTATTAGTTTCTCGATACGAGGATTTGAGAAAAGAAGGGATGAAAGGCTTTCAATTAATTAAAATTGGAGCATTAGATAGATTAAATCCTATCCTAATGACAGCATTTACAACTGGTTTAGCACTAATACCTTTAGCATTAAAAGGCGGAGAACCAGGAAGTGAAATTCAAAGCCCGATGGCTGTAGTTATTTTAGGTGGATTGCTATCAGCTACGGTTTTAAATTTGGTGGTTATTCCTTGTGTTTATCAATTGGTTATTAGAAAACAGTAGTTTTACTAACCAATGATATAAGATTTAAAAGGGCTGTTAAAAGTGTAGCAACAGCCCTCTTTTTTGGCTTATGCTTTTCAAAATTCTGAAAAAAATATTTGAAATTAAATACCAAATTAAAGTTTGATTTTTATGTTATCTTTGTGGAAGTATCAAATGAAAAACATAACTCACATATTATTTCTGTTTTTGATATTTTTGGTTATTCCAACAAGTACTATCTTAGCCTGCGAAAATTCTTCTGATAAAGCTGAAGTGGTTAGTACTTCTTGTTCGAAACAAGATGATCATTCAGAAAAAAAATCTTGTTGCGATAGTGGGGATGAAAGTTGTGATGGTTTTTGTAATAACAATTCTTGTCATTGTCCAGTATCTGTGAACACTCCCATTTTTAAAAACAATTATCAATCAAAATTGAATAATAATTTCAAACTTTTAGACAATAATTGGGCCTACGTCCAGCTTATTCCAAAAGCAGTCTATATTTCCATTTGGCTCCCTCCAAATATAAGCTAAAACCTATTTTGACAGCCATAGGTCTGTCCTTTTCAGTAGAACCAGAAAAGTAGTATTATTTAGCTTTTACAAGAACTTTCAATTTATAAAATGAAAAGGAATTAACAAATAACTCCTTTTCAAAATCTATGTATTTTGATTAGTTCATAGAACTTTCAATTTATAAATTTCATCGTAATATCTACTGGAGTCTAACTCCCTGTTAAAAATTTAAAGTAGAAACCGCGACCTGTTTGAAAGCAGTATTTAAAGAAAATCTAAAAAAATGAGAGTTATCAATTCTAAATAGTAAAAGCTCAGAAACCAAAATGGCTACTATTTAATCGAACAGCTTTAAAACTTAAAAGAATGAGTACTAAAGCAGGTTTCTATTGTCAATTATGATAAGGTTTTTTTGATATTCAATATTTCAGATGAACCAAATAAAATTTCAAAAAAGATATGACTTGCAACTTTGCAGTATTAACTATATAAATAAATAACGATGGTAAAGGATTTCTATATTAAAAATATGGTATGCGATCGATGTATCAAGGTGCTCAAGAATGAAATTGAAGCTCAAGAAATAGAGTTGCAAGAAATTGTTCTTGGCCGTGTACAACTAGACTTTAAAAATGAAAAACAAATTGATAAATTGAAAGTAATTCTCCAAATCAACGGTTTTGAACTCATTAATTCTGTTGAAGATAAATTGACTGAACAGGTGAAGATTCAACTCATTAAAATATTATCTAATCTACCTCTTGATTTGAACGAGAAATTATCAACACATCTCTCACAAAAGGTGCATCAAGACTACTCAAGATTGAGTAAGGTATTCTCATCAACTGAAGGTGTGACTGTTGAGAAGTACTTCATAAAGCTAAAGATTGAGAAAGTAAAGGAACTGATCCAGACACAGGAAGAAAACTTTACGGAGATCAGTCAACTATTGGGGTATAGTCATATCAATCATTTAAGTAGGCAATTTAAAGTCGAAACAGGATTAAGTCTTTCTCAATACAAAGCTGAACAAAGAAAGGTCAGAAACCCATTAGACCAAATTGTATAGATATAAACCAGAATTATGACACAACGCGCTGAAAATCAGTCTTATTTTTATACAAAATACAGAAAAAAAATAAATAGATGATAATGAGACTATTAGTGCTGCTCTTGTTCTGTATTTCCTTAGGGGCAAATGCACAATTGACGGCAAATAAATCTGAAGAGAATGTGGACAACTGGCCAGAACGCGTTTATGACCTAACCATAGATTACAAAACGGTAAACTTCACTGGAAAGGATATAAAAGCAATGACTGTGAATGGAGGTATTCCTGGTCCTAATCTGGAATTCAATGAAGGGGAGTTTGCGATTATCAATGTCACCAATAAGATGGATGTAGAAACATCAGTTCACTGGCACGGGCTTATTCTGCCTAATTTCTACGACGGTGTGCCTTACCTAACCACGCCCCCCATCAAACCAGGCGAAACTCTACAATACAAGTTTGCTTTGAAACAGTCTGGAACCTATTGGTACCATTCGCATACGGGATTACAAGAACAACGTGGTGTGTATGGTAGTATTCAGATAAACCCAAAAGAAACCAATTTAGAATACGATAAGGACTTGGTTTTAGTGCTTTCAGACTGGATGGATGAAAATCCAAAATCACAGCTTAAAAATCTAAAAAGAGGTAACGAATGGTATCTGATTAAAAAAGGTCAAATACAAAGTTGGGACAAAATAATAAAGAAAGATGCAGTGGGTGCCAAATTAAAAATGATGTGGCAACGTATGCCAGATATGGCTATTCTTGATAATTATTATGACAAGTTTTTTGTTAATGGCCAATCTACTCAAGACTATAATGATTTTGAACCAGGGGATAAGGTAAGAGTCCGTTTTGTCAACGCCTCTGCAGCAACCTATTTCTGGTTGACTTTTGGCGGTAACGACCCAATTTTAGTGGCTTCAGATGGATTAAATGTTGTGCCCATCCAAAAGAATAAAACGCTTATAGGTGTTGCCGAAACCTACGATTTTATTGTTACCATTCCCGATAATGCTAAACTAGAAATACGAGCGACTTCTCAAGATGGTTCAGGACAAGCCTCTGCTTATTTGGGAGATGGTGATATGCTGAAAGCACCAGTAGTTCCAGAGCCAGATTTAATTGAGAGCATGAAACGCATGATGGCCATGGACATGAAAATGGGTGCACCTGCAGCAAAATTCAATCCTTCTAAGACTGATTCCATTAAGTATATGAAAAAATATGCAATGAAGATGGATAGGATGAGCATGAATGATGATATGAAAGCGGGTGATGTGTCAAAAAAGACTGATCCCATGAACATGAATCAGGATCAAATGGATATGAAAATGGGCGATAAGTCTATGAAAAATGGGGAGAAGAAAGACATGAAGATGGGCTACATCATACCAAAAGATAAAGTGATAGGCGACAATATGAAAACAGGTGGTAATCCAGAATTCAATTACAATTATCTGCGCTCGCCAGAACCTACAGAGTTTGAAAGTGATAAACCTGTTAAAGAAATGCTTTTCAATCTTACAGGTAATATGAATCGATACGTCTGGAGTATCAACGGTGTGCCACTTTCAGAAACAGATAAAATTAAGATCAAACAAGGCGAAGTGGTTCGTATCACTTTAAACAATTTAACAATGATGCACCATCCTATGCATCTTCATGGACATTTCTTTAGAGTATTGAATGAGAATGGTGAATACTCTCCATTGAAGCATACTGTCAACGTAGCACCAATGCAGAAGGTTGTGATAGAATTTGATGCGAGTGAACAAGGAGATTGGTTCTTTCATTGCCATGTATTGTACCATCTTGGTAGTGGTATGGCCAGGGTTTTTAGCTATGATACACCAAGGGATGAGCGTTTAAAAGATTATCCTTTAAAAAACCTAACTAATGAAGCGGATCACATGTTTACTTGGGGAGAAGTAACAGCAGCAAGCCACATGACAGAGTTATTCTACACGGCAACAAACATAAGGAATCAATTCATTTTGCGCGGCGAATACGGCTGGAATGAAAATTTGGAAGCAGAATTCACCTATGAACGCTGGCTAAACAGTTATTTCCGTGTATTTGGTGGTGTGAATATGGAGAATGAGATGGAAGATAGTCTAGATGAGATTGGAACCACAGGTGTGATAGGTGTGCGCTACTTGCTTCCACTTCTTGTTGATTCTGATTTGCGAATAGACAATAAATTGAGACCTACAATTTCACTGTCAACCGCCACAATGATTTTTAGAAGGGTGGCCGTTTTTGGGGAATATGAATATCAGATGGATTTTGGCTGGGTAAATGATTTTGAAGACGGCACCGACTTTGAAGAAGAAACCGTCTGGAAGGTTGGTTTAGAGTACGTGTTAAGTCGAAACTTTTCATTGATGGGAAACTACGATAACCGCTTTGGTGCGGGTGGTGGCCTTTCATTAAGATTTTAACTATGGATAATACCTATAAAAAAAACAGTTTATCACTCATTGGAGCTATAGCCCTAGGGACTGGTGTCATGATTGGTGCGGGAATTTTTGCCCTATTGGGTCAGGTGGCTGAACTATCTGGTAATTTATTTCCCTTTGCCTTCATTGTTGGAGCTATAATTTCAGGATTTAGTGCTTATGGCTATATCAAATTGTCAAATGCATTTCCATCCGCTGGTGGTATTGCAATGTATTTGGTTAAAGCTTATGGCAAAGGAACTGTTGCAGCATCGGGTGCACTTTTAATGGCATTCTCAATGATCATAAATGAGAGTCTGGTGGCCCGTACTTTTGGTTCTTATACACTGCAGCTTTTTAATGTAGGCGACAATAGTGTTTGGGTGCCGATATTAGGTGTACTCCTTATTGTTGGCGCCTTTCTGATTAATATTTCAGGAAACAATATTATTGGAAAGTCGTCATTGATTATGGCTATCATTAAGGTTGGAGGTATTGCTATTTTTGCCATAGGGGCGCTTTGGGCGGTTGGATTCTCTTTTCAAGATGCAATTTCATTGAATAATTCAACAGATTATCCTACTACAGATTACTTAGGTGCATTGGCTTTATCTATTTTGGCATATAAGGGATTTACGACGATCACAAATAGCGGTGGAGAAATTGTAAACCCAAAAAAGAATGTTGGCCGAGCTATTATTATTTCACTTTTAGTATGTACAGTAATATATCTATTAGTGGCATTTGCAGTGTCTTCAAACCTAACAATATCAGAAATTGTAGCAGCAAAGGATTACTCATTGGCCGAGGCCTCGAAGCCAGCTTTTGGTAAATACGGATTATGGTTTACCGTAGGTATAGCCATAGTGGCGACCATCTCGGGAATTATAGCCAGCATATTTGCCGTATCAAGAATGACCGCAATGTTAACGGATATGAAGCTTATTCCTCATAAACATTTTGGTATGCCAGGGAATGTTCAGAAACACATGCTGGTGTATGTTGCTGTAATTGCCATAGTCCTAACGATATTTTTTGATCTAAGTCGAATCGCATCTTTAGGGGCTATATTTTATCTGGTGATGGACATCGGCATCCAATGGGGAATATTGCGTAACTTAAGAAAAGAAGTGAAGGCTAATTCAGCCATAATTATAACGGCGATACTTTTAGATGCTGTAGTCTTAAGTGCCTTTTTATGGATAAAAGCAAGCTCTGATATAATAGTCATCATCGTGGCATTAGTGGCTATGACCCTTATCTTTTTAGGAGAAAGATGGTTTTTGAAAAAGAATAATACAAATAAGATTCAGAATAAATAATTTAAAACAACAAAAAATGAAAAATCTAAGAACAACAACAGTAAACATTTTAATAGCAATTGGATTAGTTGGAACATTGGCCAGCTGCAAGTCTACTTTCAATGCTACCGAGACTTTAAGTGTAGAAGAAAACAGGCAAGCTGTCTACCAGGAAATCATTTCAAACCCCGTTCAATTGACCAACTTCATCAGTGAGGCTCGAAAAAATGAAGAAGCCAAAATGATATTGATGAAAGGCCACATGGAACAGATGGAATCTGAAAATATGAAAATGATGATGGGCAAAAATCCCGAAATGAAAGAAAAAATGCAATCCCATATGCAGAAGATGATGGAGAATAATCCAGAAATGATGCAAAAGAAGCATTCCAAAATGTTGGATAAAATGATGGAGAGCGAAAAGGGTCGTAAAATGTTGATGGATAAAATTCATTCTAACGGAAAGATGAAAAAAGATATGAAAGCAAAGATGATGCAAATGATGGATCAAAACCCTGAGATGATGAAAGAAATGATGCAGAAAATGATGGATAAAAATCCTGAAATGAAAGGGAAAATGAAAAATAAGGGATAATAAATTATTGCCTTAAAGATTGGGCTTGATAATAATAAATAACCAGTTAACTATAAAAACTATACAATTATGATGATGTGGTGGTGGATATTGATACCTGTTTTACTTGTTTTGGGTCTTTTTCTATATAATGGAAAAAATAGACAAAATACCGTGAAGAGAGAAAATCCTATGGATATTCTGGACAAGCGGCTCGCTAAGGGTGAAATATCCAAAGAAGAGTATGAAGAACAAAAACAAGCGTTGAACACTAAAAATTAAAAAACAATGAAGTATTATTTTAATAAAACAATCGAAGGTACTTTTCTAGAGGTTATCGATAAAGTCAAGAAAGGATTGAAAGTGGAAGGGTTTGGCATACTCACAGAAATCGATATAAAAGAAACCATGAAAAAGAAACTTGATGTGGATTTCAAGCAGTACAAAATTCTTGGTGCCTGCAATCCGCCTTTTGCCTATAAAGCCTTGCAGGCAGAAGATAAAATAGGCACGATGTTGCCCTGTAATGTCATTGTACAGGAAATTGAAACGGACGTGATTGAAGTAGCTGCGGTCAACCCGATGGCGTCTATGCAAGCTGTAAATAATGAAAAATTGAATGACATTGCCAACGAAATAACTGCAATGCTGGAAAAAGTAATTGAAAGACTGTAAGGTCACCCTAAAAATTAATAATTATAAACTTAAATTTAAAGCAATGAGTAAATTAAGATCAACATTAGGTGTAGTTGCGATAGCATTTATAACCTTAACAGCAGTGTCTTGTAACGATAACAAAAAAGAACAAAATAAAGCAGATGGTGACCATTCTGAAATGAGTGTCGATGGAGATCATTCAGAAATGAATCACGACAACAGCGATGGGCACCACGATGTAGACAAGAATGCTATGGCAATAAATGACAGTCAGGATTCAAAGGCTGAAGTTATTTTAAAAGACTACTTCAACCTGAAAAATGCTTTGGTAGGCGATGATAACGCAAAAGCTAAAGACTTAGGAATGGCATTGACAAAATCTCTAAAATCTTTTGATGTGTCAAGTCATTCTAATACTGAGCAAACAGAATTGAAGGATATTATTGTAGATGCCACAGAACACGCGGAGCACATTTCAGAAAGTGATATAGCTCACCAGCGAGAACATTTTAAAATCTTAAGCAAAGACATTACAGATATGGTCGCTATTACAGGAACAAACAAGAAGTTGTACGAGCAATTTTGCCCAATGTACGATGGTGGTAGTGTTTGGTTAAGTATGGAAAAAGATATTAAAAATCCTTACTACGGTAGCCAAATGCTTAACTGCGGTAAACTACAACGAGAGATCAACTAAGTGAAGATTTTCAAGGTTATAGCTTGGATTGCTTTGATTGCGTTTGTGGGGATTCAATTTTTTCCTACCGACCGCAATGAAAGTGATTTAATACCTCAAACTGATTTTATGTTGGTCAACCAAGTACCAACTTCTATTCAGAATCAACTAAAGGAATCTTGCTATGATTGCCACAGTAATAATACGAAGTATCCTTGGTATAATAAGATTCAACCAGCTGCTTGGTATTTGGAAGATCATGTTAAAGAAGGAAAAAGCGAGCTTAATTTTAACGAATGGGATTCCTTGTCTAGGCGAAGAAAAGCTAGTAAACTCCGTTCTATTATCAAGCAAGTTGAAAGCGATGAGATGCCGTTGAGTAGCTATACCTTAATTCACAGTGATGCTGTATTGTCTAAAGCACAGCAAACCGAGATCATAGAGTATATGAGACAATTGAAAGGTGAAGCAAACTAAATTAATCAAAAACTACAGACAATGAAAAACATATTAGTGCCCACAGATTTTTCAGATAATTGTGAGAAAGCAGCAAAATTAGCTATTGAAATGGCAATACTTTTTAATTCAGAAATCCATTTTTTACATCAGCTTAATACACCTGTAAATTGGGTAAAACTCGATAAGACCCAGGAGCATAACTATCCTGATACTCTTGAGGAAATAGGGATTGCTAAAAGCAAATTAAGGGCTTTGGACAAAGAGGCGGAGCACAAAGGTTTGACATCCAGAACGTTTTTAGAATTTGTTTCAAATGATAAAGCAATTTTATCACATTCAGATAATTTTCATCATGATTTCATTATTACAGGAAGCAAAGGCTTGCAAAAAGGGTTTTTAGAACAATTGTTAGGAAGCAGTGCCCAAAAAATCATACGATCAGCACGAGTGCCTATTTTAGTTGTAAAGGAAGACACAGTAACATTTCCATTCAAAAATATTGTGTTCGTATCTGATTTTAAAGAAGACATTTCCAGTGTTTTCGAAGAAGTAAAAAAAATGGCTGAAAAATGCCATGCAAAAATCCATTTACTAAACATCAACACCACATCGGATGTTAATAGTGTTGAAAATGGGCTTCAACCCATCAGGGACTTTTTAAAGGACTTCTCAAAACCAGAAGACTATGCGATTCACGTATACAACGAATCTAGCGTACTAAGTGGCATTGAAAAGTTTGAAGAATCTAATGAAGTGGACTTAATAGTAATGTACACCCATAGTAGAAAGGGATTATCAAGTATATTTTCAAATAGTATTGCTGAAAGCATAACAAATCATTCAAAAAAACCAGTGATGACTGTTCATCTTTAATATGGAAAACTACGATACCCTTTCGGAAGCTATAAACGATTTAAAGGCAAATGGCTATACCTATGATTTAAACTTGATGGCGCATTTTGTGGAATGCGATTCCCCAAAAGTTCAATGGCATCCCGAAGATTTCAAAATCAATAAAGTATTCTGTTTTGAAGGGATGAGCAATCCTGGCGATAATAGCAGCCTCTATGCTATTTCATCAACTCATGGGTAAAAGGACTTCTAGTAGATGCTTACGGAGTCTATGCAGAAGGTCCGTCCTTAGAAATGAACTTAAAATTCAGATCACATTAAAATGAAACACACCTATCATATTCACGGAATGACCTGCAATGGATGCAGAAATCACGTAGAAGAAACGCTCTCTAAAGTAGAAGGAGTTTCAAACGCTACGGTTAATTTAGAACAAGAAGAAGCCACAATTGAAATGGAATCACACATTCCTATCGAGACGTTTCAAAAAGCACTGCAGGAAGATGGCGGTAGCTATAGTATTCACAAAAATCCCCTCCCAACCTCCCCGAAGGAGAGGAGCCCAAAGACTTCGAAAAATAAGAGTGAGAAAAGCCCCTTTCAAGGGATAGGAGGCTCCTTTTACTGTCCCATGCACTGCGAAGGCGACAAAACCTACAACAAACCTGGCGATTGTCCTGTCTGCGGAATGGATTTGGTAGAAGAGCAAAATTTATCGGCAGTAACCTCTGAGCAATGGACCTGCCCAATGCATCCCGAAATCGTGAAAGACGAACCTGGAGCTTGCCCTATTTGCGGAATGGACTTGGTACCGTTGCAACCAGATATTTCTGCCGAAGAAAAGACCTATAAAAGACTATTAAAGAAATTTCGGATAGCGGTTGGTTTCACACTTCCCATTTTCTTGATGGCGATGAGCGAGATGATTCCTAACAATCCATTATACGATTTGATGGAACAAAAATGGTGGAACTGGGCTCAGTTTGCATTATCAATTCCTGTTGTGTTTTATGCTACTTGGATGTTCTTTGAGCGAGCCTATAAAAGTATAAAAACGTGGAATCTCAATATGTTCACCCTTATCGGGATTGGTGCAGGTGTAGCGTGGTTGTTTAGTGTTTTTGGGATGTTGTTTCCCGATTTTTTCCCTGAACAATTTAAAACGGAATCTGGCGCAGTACACGTTTATTTTGAAGCTGCAACCGTAATACTTACGCTTGTTTTAATGGGTCAAGTCCTCGAAGCTCGTGCGCATAGTAAAACCAATTCCGCAGTCAAGGAATTATTAAAGCTTGCACCTAATAAAGCGGTACGTGTGGTTGATGGAAATGAAGAAGAAGTTTCCATTGATAAAATTGAAAAAGGAGATATTCTAAGAGTTAAACCAGGCGACAAAATTCCTGTAGATGGTATTATCACTGAAGGAAAAACGACAGTAGATGAATCAATGATTTCTGGAGAGCCTATTCCTGTTGATAAAATTAAAGATGACAACGTAAGTAGCGGTACCATCAACGGTAACCAATCCTTTTTGATGAAAGCCCAAAAAGTAGGTAGCGACACCTTGCTTTCTCAAATTATACACATGGTCAATGACGCGAGCCGCAGTAGAGCGCCAATCCAGAAACTGGCAGATACGGTTTCAGGCTATTTTGTACCTGTGGTCGTTGGCATTTCATTAATTACGTTTGCCGTTTGGGCAATTTGGGGTCCTGAACCAGCTTATGTTTATGCGTTAGTCAATGCCATTGCAGTACTTATTATTGCTTGTCCTTGTGCTTTGGGATTGGCAACACCTATGTCAATAATGGTTGGTGTAGGTAAAGGTGCACAAAACGGTGTATTGATAAAAAATGCCGAAGCCCTCGAGAAATTGGACACTGTAGATACACTCATCATCGATAAAACGGGAACCATTACGGAAGGGAAACCAACTGTAGAAAAAATAGGTTCATTTAATGATAGTCAGCCCACTAGCAAGGAAGGTTTTAATGAAAGTAAAGTGCTGCAATACATCGTGTCATTAAACAGTAATAGCGAACACCCCTTAGCAGAGGCAACTGTGAAATATGGTAAAGAGCAAAATGCTCAAATGATAAAGTCAGATGGATTTAGTGCAGTCACAGGCAAAGGGGTACAAGCTACTATAAATGACAAAAAAGTTGCTTTGGGAAATCCTAAAATGATGGCTTATGCTAATGTTGAAATTGACTCACAGATGCAAGAAGAGGCCAAAACTTATCAAAAACAAGGGAAAACAGTATCGTATTTAGCAGTAGATGAAAAAGTAGTAGGTTATGTAGTTATCGGTGATAAAATCAAGGATACCAGTGCTAAGGCTATAAAAGAGCTTCAAGCCAAGGGTATTGCCGTAATTATGTTGACGGGAGATAATCACGATACTGCTCAAGCAGTAGCCTTAGAACTTAGCCTTGCTGACTTTAAAGCCAGTATGTTACCCGAAGACAAACTCAAAGAAGTAACAAAATTACAGGAACAAGGCAAAGTAGTTGCTATGGCAGGTGATGGTATAAATGATGCTCCAGCATTGGCTAAAAGTGATGTTGGTATTGCGATGGGAACAGGAACCGATGTGGCTATTGAAAGTGCCATGATTACATTAGTCAAAGGCGATCTCCACGGGATTGTGAAAGCAAAAAATTTGAGTCACGTCGTCATGAAAAACATCAAACAAAACCTGTTTTTTGCACTCATCTATAACACGATAGGTATACCCATTGCCGCAGGGGGTTTATTTCCAGTTTTTGGGATTCTGCTATCACCTATGATTGCAGCTCTGGCGATGAGCTTTAGTTCGGTTTCAGTGATAGGCAATGCTTTGCGGTTAAAAACAAAAACAATCGAGAGATAGAATACCGAAGTTGTACATTCGTAGTAGTATTGAAGGTTGTGTAATGGAACTGGAGCAAAGGGATGGGCTAATTTTAATTTACAATTTGCCAACTTGATAAAGGATGAGCTTATATTTGTAAATACTATTAGAAGAGCTTTGTGAGGGGAGACTTTCAAGCACGGTTCTGTGAGAGGCTTGGGGTGAAATCCCTTGGTCTACTCGACCACATCACGTTATACGCAACCCTGTTTGACGACAGACCATAAATAAACAGACAGAAATAAAATGGAAAATTTCGACAGAAAAAAACACTGGGAGACAATCTACCAGACAAAAGAACTTAAAGATGTAAGTTGGTTTCAACCGACACCAGAGACGTCTTTAATTTTCTTAAAACAGTTCAATATTCCGACCACTGCAAAAATAATTGACATTGGAGGTGGCGACAGTTTTTTAGTTGACAACTTGCTCGACTTGGGTTATCAAGACATTACCGTTCTCGACATTTCAGCGACAGCACTTGACAAAGCAAAGCAACGACTTGGCGACCGAGCAGATAAAATAAAATGGATAGTTGCAGACGCAGCAACTTTTAGACCGACAGAAAAATACGACTTTTGGCACGACAGAGCAGCATTTCACTTTTTGACACAAGAGCAAGAAATTGAAAACTACCTCGACACAGTGCAGAAAAGTATTCAGCAGACAGGTGTTTTAGTTATCGGGACATTCTCTGAACAAGGACCAAAAAAATGCAGCGGAATTGAAATAAAACAATATTCCGAAACAACAATGACCGACCGACTGACAAGATTTTTTGAAAAAATTAAATGTATAACGGTTGACCACAAGACACCGCTCGACACTATTCAGAACTTTATATTTTGCAGTTTTAGAAAATTAAAGACGTCTTAACAGGACACGAATAAAAGAAGGGGCAGCATATAACAGCACCTACAAGAAATTGGCGGTTCAGTGCTTAAATGAGGCTTTATGCTTCGTATCAAGTTTTGTGGTAGCAGACAGTTTAGTGCTTCGAAATCGCCAACTTCTTGTAGCTGCAAAACGTTGGCAATAATTAGAAAAAATAATGTAAATACTTAACATAAATATGAATCTATCTACAGGGTTATAAGGAATAAGCCTTTACGATGGAAAAGAAATAACGGATGTTACTAATAAAGAACCTTGGACAAAATAAAAAATAACTGTTGCCAATCGAGTAGACGGGTGACGACTTAAAAGTCGTCACTTCGCTTCTCACACCATCGTAAATACAGGTCTCGTATACGGCGGTTCGCAATCCATCTTTTCAATCGCTCTTTACACCAATTGAAACGATTCCATACTTTTTGAACAAGCTACCTGTTTTCTAGGGAATCGGTCACCCAATAGCAAAAACTATTGCTCCCATCCTAATTTCTGGAAGGATCACGTTCCGTCCTCCCCTACTTGTGAGACCTGTCCAGTTTTATAAAACTCGTTTCCTGTAGGTACTATGACCTCAGCAGACTTCTCTATTATACCATCCCGTGTTTATATGGATCTCCCCTGGTAATTACACCTTCCCTGCCTTCGAGGGTAGTCAAGTAGGTTCTACTTTTTCTACATAAAACAAATTTTAGGGCGTGGGATTATTAGAGGTGTACCCTCTGTAAAATCCAATTAAAAAATCTACAAGCCATTTTATAGCTAAGAACATAAACCACAATACAGCCATCGAAATACGCCATAAAAATTTAAAAATATTCACGAAAAGACTTAAGGCTAAAAAGATTAATTGAAGCGTAGCTGCATTTTTACCTCTTAACTGTACACCTGCTAATTTAAAACTCGAGTAATTGGGTTTAAATAGATTATAAGAGCCTCTTTTATTTTTTATGGAAGTACTCACACCACTTTTTGAAACATTAAAGTTGAAAGGACCACTTTCATATCGACCTATAAATTGAAAGTTCCCGCGTTGAAGTCCCATTCTAGCTCCTCTAAACAGTTTTTTATGAAGCCTGACACCATGATTAGTATTTATGGTAGCTCCATAACCATCTCTTGATAATGTTTTAGTAGCTGAAACCCCTCCTGTTCTAGAAACACGGAGAATCTTACCACGATATTCTATCCTCTTTTTTAGTGGTTTACTATTTTCAGGCATTAGTGAATTATTTTTGACTGTTTTTAAAGTTAATAAATTTTCAACTTAAATACTGGTCTGATTTTGTAAAGGCATTATATTTTATAGGCGGTAAAGCCTAAAGTAATTTAGGCTAATTTGTAATCAAATTCGTTATGAAAGGGCAATAGGCACCGACTTTTTTTATTAGAAATACAAAACTACAACCCAACATAATTTCTAATTTTAATATCTGCTCTGACACCTTGAATTTTTGAGATAAGCCATTAGGTCTTCATGTAAAAAATATATTTTTTTAGAAGGCTTACAATATGCGATTTCATTGTTGTGTATTAAATTATAAAGGGTTTTTTGCTTCAAGTTTAAAAAGTCTGCTGCTTCACTGAGCGTGTACTTTAATTTACTTTTTCCATTTATTTCAAGATTATCTATCTTTTCCTCTAAGCTTTTTACATATTCCAATATTTCACCAATTTTGGATGGTAACTCATCAAAACTTATATTTTCCATGTCATTCTATTTAATACTTATATGGACATTCATGAAAAAGTTTAGTAGTTTTCAAAAAAAATTACACATTTAATATCTTCTATAAAAGATGTTTTGTTAAATTACTTGAATCATTAGCATCAGTTTTTTTCGAAAAATCTAAAATCTTGTCATTTATCTCTTGAAACGTTTCCTCCTCAAATCCTTTAAAATATAGCATAGTTGTTTCCACTGAAGTGTGTGTTAGTCGTTTACTTACTACTTCAAACCTTACACCTGAAAGTATAGCAATTGTAGCAAAAGAATGTCTTGCCCAAGAAAAAGAAACATTTTCTTGGATACCTATTGAATTAGCAAACTTTAAAAAATGCTGATTAATTTTTCTATTAAAATTTTTTTTCCTTTTGCGTTTTTCCATATCATTCATATCTATGTTCAGAATATCGAAAACGTAATCTTGTGGTTTATCTGGATTGTAGTCACCGTATTGTCTTATAACTTCTTTAGTGAAATCTGTGAGATATACTTTTATGGGAATTCTAGTTTTAACAGTATGAAGTGTTTTCTTTCTCTCAAAATAAAAAAACCCTTCTTCTAAATCCTTATTTTTAATCATGAGAATGTCTTTAAGATTAAGTCCATAGCTGAGGTAAGAAAAAAACCAAAAGTCTTTCGACATTTTTTGATATGGAGTTGCAGATTTTGACTCGTATAATTTTTGAACCTGTTCTTTTATCAATGCCTTTTTAATATTTTCACCTTTTGGTATAATGTAACCGAATTTTCCAAATGGATACTTATCATTTGAGACGGCCCCTTCGTGAATAGCTAGGTTAAAAATAGACTTTAAACACCTTAGATACATGCCTATCGAGCTAGTTGTAAGTAAACCTTTATCGGTGCAATGCTTGTCAAATTTAATCAACCATTTTGGAGTAATTTGATTAAACTCAGGGACTTTATCATTGTTGTATTTCTTTATGAATTTATAGGAACACTGATACTGGTCAGCTGTACCAAGTCCACCACTTTCAGTAAAATCAGTAATCTTCTTATCGTAATAATATTTTAAGTCTTTTTTTTGGGGGCCATTTCCATAGAAAACACTTTTAAATTCATCTTTATCAAACCTGCCCAATTCTAAGATACATGAATCTACACTATCTAGGAATTTTAGCATTTCCATTCTAAGATTTCGAAACTTTGCCTTAGAATTTTTTTTAAGCCACGCTCCTTCAAAGTCGGCTTTTAAAAGTTTGAAGGGTGTTTTAATATAGCATTTATCTTTTGTAATTGAATTAAAAACGAAAAGTCGAACGCTGTGTTGTCCTCGCTTATTTTTATGATTTTTGTTAAGTTCTAAACTAAGTGTAATCGAATCTGTATTTTCCATATCTATTATTTTATGTTGTAGGAGCTTTTTTTTAAAAGTTTAGTGAAGAGTTCAAAAAATATTATTTGTGAATAATTTGTGAATAGGAAAGGAAAATGATGAATAACAGATAGTTTCAAATAAACTATAAATACCTCTAAATGTGATGTATAGGGAATAAACAGATAGTAAGAAGGAATAAGAAAACCATATCCGTCCTGCTTTGGGAGCAGGAGGTCGCAGGTTCGAATCCTGCCACCCCGACTTGAAAAGTCACTTAGTTTACTAAGTGGCTTTTTTTTTGTTTAAATTTCTCAAAATAAGAGGTCAAAGGTTCCTCCGATGCTTCGGAGCTGCCACCCCGACCATCAAAAGCCTTACACGAAAGTGTAAGGCTTTTTTGTTTTCTAGAGGTTAAAGCTTGCTTCAAAAACGAAGAGAACACAAAAAAGCCTTATAAACGCTATAAACGTTTAGGCTTTTAATGAGCAACAACCCCATTTTCAGGATCACCGACTTTTGGGAGGTAATCCTGCCACCCCGACTTGAAAAGTCACTTAGTTTACTAAGTGGCTTTTTTTTATGTTTAAAATGTCACGTCCTAACATAGCGATACACTAAAACCCGACCATCAAAAGCCTTACACGAAAGTGTAAGGCTTTCTTTTTCAATAAGGCGTGAGATGTCTTATAAGTTGAATGAAAAAGTTTAATCCCTACTCTATAAAATCACAAAACTTCTGGCTATTCACCAGTAGTTTTGCTTTGAACAAAAAAAATAAACTAAACTAAATCAGTAGGATTAAACCTTATTGTTTTATCATTTTGGTCGTGAAGACCTCTTTGCCTTTTTTGACTTTTACTACATAGACTCCTTCACTCCAAGTGCTTGCATCCATCTGGATAGTTTCGCTGGTGAAAGACTGATGTGCGATTTTCTGCCCTAGTAAATTATAGATTTCAACCCTTAGCTCCTCACCAGTCCAAGGTGTATTTATTCTGAATTCATTCTGAACTGGATTGGGATAAAGTTGAAGCTGTGCAGTGTCAAATTCAGAAGCCGATAAACTTTCCATTGAAAAGGCAATTTCAAATCTATAAGCATTTATAGACTCTTCAATAGTTGGATCGATAGTAAACGAATAGATATCTCCATCACTTAAGAGTGTCTCGGTATCCAGATAATGATCGATAATCACAATATCTGCCTGTTCCAATTTCTGTGATGTCATTCTTAAGCTATACTGCGTAGCTCTCCAGTTATCCATAAATAAACCTATGCGCTCTTCGTCGATTGGAAAAGCTCTAGACTCTATGCTGAGCAAAACCTCATTATTATGGATAGCTAAATTTTCATCTAGGTTGAGTAGTTTTTCCGCATCTGCTAAGTCGATTGAATTATTCCCATTATCGGCGAACTTAATTTTAAAACCATCTATCAGTGTGGCTGAATCGTCCAATAACTCAAGTTTTAGCTGTGATTGGATTGTCTTATGATTGGGCTCATCTGTTTTGTTTTTGGGCTCTGTGACTTTTAAATCTTCCGAAAAGTTGAGGGTTGGAGATTTTGTTTTTGATTCAATAAAAAAGGCTTGACTGGGACCTATAAATTGACTAGCAGTTGAAGATCCTTGAGCATTACTTCCATCGCTAAGATCTACTGTTACAAACCCACCTCTTGTATTGATCATGGGATCCCAAACATGGAGATAATTGGTATTCACATCTGTCGAAGCGGCTAATAGGCCTCGAATATCTATTGTAGCCTGATAAGGATTTCCCGCTAAGCTTAAATATTTAGGGTCGCTAAAGAAAGTTTCTGGTGATTGACTAAAACTGCCCGTTTTAAGATTCCCCTCGACAATCAAACGGGTTTCGCTTGGGGCTGCTTCATTATTGGCTAAGTCTGTACCTCTATCTCCTCTTATCATGAGTCTATACGGAATACCCGCACTCAACTTTTTCGTATCTGTGTTAGGGATAGGCATCCAAGCAGTACTGCTATTGAAACTAAACATGGAAGGATTTCCCGTAGTTGTAGGATCAAACCCATCATGCCCATTGGAAGACCCTGTAATGTGAGTCCCAACACCCACTTCATTAAGATCTGCATTTTGATAACTTTCCCAAATAGTTTGAGTAGATTCTACTGGACTTGTTACCAATCTAAAGGCACGTCGTGCAGCATAATATTTCTCTACCTTAGCTTTGCCCTCCTTCGCTGTATAAGTTCCTAAGACTTTCCCCATATAGGCATCTCCTGTAGCATCACTTTTAAATGTAACGTCTCCCGTATGGGTAAAATCATTTTGGGAAGCTAAATAGTTTCCTGGAGATAAAAATACATTCCCTTCAATAATGAGACTGGCAGCCCCCTTTGTTTCTAAATTACCATCTAAAATAATGTCCCCACCATATAACTCTATGGTTTTATCACTTTCCATAGATTGAGTAATGTGAACATCTCTATTCTCCCCTTTTTTACCAATAACCAAACCATCACTTTGAATGCTAAGGTTAGCCATAGGAAAGAAAATAGCGTCGACTAGATCTTCCGTAAACGGAAGATATTTAAATTGGCCAGCAACTGTAAATGTTGTGGGGCTTGCAAAAGATAAGTCATCGTTGATGAATGTTAACCCACTCCCATCACTAGTCGTAATATCTCCTTCAAAAGTAAGTTGCCCACTAGTCTGTAAGGTAAAATTTTCTGAAAAATTAGATTCTGCAACTGTTATAGCTCCCGCTTGAGTTTGGCATCCAATAATGATTTCAGAAAAACCGTCTTCAAAATTAGTAGTAAAGTATTGTTTGGGAAGTTGTAATAGGCCTGAAGCTCCTCCAACACCTATACTTGATGTAGACACTCGCGAGTGAATTTTTAAAGTTCCAAGTGAGGCATACCTCACCGTTGATGAAATATCAAACTGATTCGCTATTGCTGTGATATCTCCATTAGATAAATTCTGAGAAAGATCTCGAGATTCTACTACTCCTCCATTTTGATCGAAATCTGCAGAAGCAACATTTACTCCAGAGGTTCCCTGGAAAGTGATATCGCCTTCGTTTACACGAATTGAACCCCCATTTATTCGCAAGCCGTCGTTATCTATATTATTTGGAATCTCTGGATTACCTCCACCTGTTCCTTTAAGTGTTATGCTAGCTTGATCTAATCCTCGAAGTGAAGAATTATTATCCATGAAAATACCGTAATTGTAACCGCCATTTTCTCCAGATTTTTGGCCACCAGCGACCCCTTCGACTATTAAACCACCAGTTGCTGTAATGGAAGTGTTTTCCAATCCAACTCCCCAATTGCCTCTGTTGGTATTTCCACTTGTATTTTCATTTTCTGATCCAACACCAGCCATATAAATTTGATGGGCAGTTATATCCATACCATTCAGACGAATTCCAATCCCGTTTGCATTGTTGGTTTCGGTAGATTTACCATTCAAATACACATCTCCTGTTCCCAGATTTAAAATCTCTCCAAGTAGATGTATTCCAGAGTAGGGCTGAAGACCTCCAGAAGCTAAAGCGGTTAAGCCAACAGCGAAGCTATCGCCTACATCAAGGCCATTCCAAGTGGCTTGTCCACTCCCACCACCGATCCATAGATGGCCATTGTTGGTCGATATAGATGAGTTTGAATCCAACAAGACCCCACCAGCTTCATCGCCATCACTATCTGCCCATAGTACAACATGTAAAGAAGAGATACTAGAATTGATGTCAGCATCATTCTGAAAAACAAGATCTCTACCAGACTTAAAGGTTAAAGTACGAGTAGACGTAAGTTGTGGAGAAAAATCATCTTCCACAATAATATCTCCACTGGCTAAAAGAGTTATATCTCCGCTTATAAGTAGGTCTTCTAAATCGTCGATGTTGATATTGGCACCATCGATTAAAGGAACAATATTTCCACTTTCAATCTCAACCTCATTAGTAGGTCTTGAACTTAGGCTGAGAGACTTTGGCACTCCAACTGTATTTACAGTCAACTCTAGTTCTTCGAATAAAACCCCGACTTCTGTTACAGCTGAATACCTCTCGTTTTCACTTGTCATTGCTCCCGTAATCATGGCATCTCCAGATGAGAAGCTAAAGAGTGAAGACATCCAAAAAAATGATAATAAACTCGCTACTGTTCTTGTTTTCATGTTATAAGGTATTTGATAAGGTTAAGTGGTGTAATACTTTTTTGTAGTTTAAGTTCTACAAACTAAAGGCTAATTATTTGATCACACAATAATAAATTCATAAAATAATTAAGATTTTTTACACATAGCTATCAAATGCTCTATGTTGATACTTACCTGCAGATAAACCCTAAAGATTTCACGATCTGAAGTGTTCTTTCTTAACTTGTATTTGATTATAAGGGGCTTAAGATCCTTTATACAGACTACTCTAATCTTTAATTAAAGGAAATTCGGACGTAGTTATAATCTCGGAATAGTTTTTAGTTAATTTAATTAACACTTAAACCAAAACACTTTGAAAACTACTTTACTCGTTATGATGTTTACCCTCATGGGAGTATTTAACGGGTTTGGACAATCCCAAAAAAAACTTAAAGCTCACAGTAGCAGCTCTACCGCTTATTGGTTCTTCCGGTGATGTCGAGTCGGGAGTGAATGGATTTGTTATTAAACCCTCTGGAGAGTTGAATTTTTCCTTTAAATGTAAAATATAATCAGTTTTTCACTAAGAGTTAATTTATTGCATGGTTGATACTAATGACCCATAGCCTATATTTTAAACGATAAGAATAAGACCTGAAACACATAAAAGTGTCATCAATAATTTTTTAAATACAGTTTCATTAATCTTTATAAAAGTTCGTTTTCCTAAAAATTGAGCAAATAAAAAGACGGGGAATACCAAAAGTGTCATTTCTAAATGGCTGAATTTTAATATCCCGCTTACAGCTAGCGCAGGAATTCGAGTTAAGGTGACAAGCCCCAAAACCCCAATCATAGTAGCTCTCAATGCTTTAATATCTTTAACAGAGTTTTCAATACATATAACATAGAGAGGGCCTCCTGTAGAAAATACGCCTGAAAAAAAACCAGCTACAACTCCAAAGCTTATCACACCTCCTTTATTTAGCTTTATTTTCTTTTTACCATATAAAACATAAGCTACGTATAATAAAATAAATACTCCAAGTCCTTTTTTTAGCAATATAGGTTTTGAAAAAGTAAGCAACAAGATTCCTAAAATAACGCCTATTACTGAAGTTATGGCGAGTTTAAAAATTATTTTTTTATTTATATTTTTCCATTCCTTCGTAATTAAGAAAGCACTCGAAAACAAGTAGAAAATTGAAATGTATGCAATTGCATCTGGCAATTGCATACCCAATAGCAGAATAGGTAAAGCAATTAAAGACCCTGCAAAACCAATGACTGTTTGGACGTAGAACCCCATAAAAACACCAATTACCAGGATTAAAAGAACCGTTAAATCCATAAAAAAAAGACTATTTATTTGGGTCAAAACTAAACATGCTAGGTTTAATGATAAAATTGATTGGATGGATATAATGGTACATTTACAAATAAAAAATCTATTTTTGGAATAAAACAACCGAAACAATGGTGAGCGATCTAGATATTCAAATAATCAAAATATTAAAAAGTAATTCTAGAGCTTCATTTGCGGAAATTGGTAGAAAAATAGCACTTTCACCATCTTCTGTACGTGAACGGATTCAGAAATTAGAAGATTTAGGAGTTATAAAATCTTACAACATTCAATTAAACCATGCATTGATGGGGAATGGTCTGGAAGTATTTATAATGTTGAAAATATTTGACGGGAAGCTTAAGTATATCATATCAGAAATCACAACGTATCCAGAAGTACAGGAAGTCTTTAGAATCACTGGTCCTTATAATATACATATGCGGGTAGCGCTGCGTGATCAATTACATCTTCAACAATTTATAGACAAACTCATTAAATACGGTAGTCCAACGACACACCTTATACTTTCTGAGCTCAAAATTGATGGTGAAAATGCAGTATCAACTCAATAACTAAACCATCATTAAGAATGCTAAGATTTAGTAAATAGAATGAAATATACTCAACAGAGTATTCAATAAAATAAAATTTGGATATAGCCTTTAATCTTGGAATGGTTATTGGTTAATTTTTTAACATTTAGACCAAAACACTATGAAAACTACTTTACTTGTTATGATGTTTACACTCATGGGAGTATTTAACGGGTTTGGACAATCCCAAAAAAACGACTTAAAGCTCACAGTAGCGGCTTTACCGCTTATTGGTTCTTCCGATGATTTCGAGTCGGGAGTGAATGGATTTGTTATTAAACCCTCTGCGGGGTATTTTATCACAGATAAAACCTCTGTAGACTTGAATTTTTCCTACGCCACCTTAAACGATTTAAGAGTTGGTAATGTAGACTCCTACTACACCTCCTATGCGTTTACGCCTACCCTAAGAAACAACTTCGTTAATAAAAGCAAATTGAGAGTGTTTGCAGAATTTGGTGTAGGTCTGGGAACAATACAATATGATGCTGATAATAGCAATTTGAGGACGTCTCAACATGAAGCCTTAAGTGGGGGAATCTCTATTTTGAATATAGGCTTTGGCGGGAATTACTTTTTTAATGATCATTTCGGAATAGAGCTAATCATCCCTTACTTAAACACTAGAAATATAACCTCCAAAGAAACCAACACCTTGTATTCTGGCATTGGACCCACTCTTGGCTTCACCTATATGATTAGGTAAATCTTGAAAAAAAATTAGACTGTACTTTCATCGTAAACATAAAATCAACGCTTTAGCTTTACCTTAAAACATACAGTAGAATAGCTTGTGAGTTAGCAACACATAAACTCTACCCAATAGCAGGTATTGCGTATATGAACTCAGGACTTTATTTTTAAACTTTTAAAAATGATTTATAAAATTTAGCTTAGGCTTTCATTAAGTAAAAATTTCAATCGAAAATCATTCAAAATTGATAGTGTCCCAAAAAATTAATCAAACCAATAAAACAATTATGAAAAAACCAATTAACCTCATTTGCACTTTTTTTACTTTAGCCCTAGTCTTTAGTTGTAGTGATGATTCTGTGAGTGATGAATTTACAGATGCAAACGGAAATGCTTCAAAAAAATTGATAAAAACAATATCCACGACCTCTGCTCAAGACCCTCAAGAAAATAAAAATATTATATTATCCTATACTTCAGATGGTAAATTAAATACTATTTCTGATGGTTTTGAAACAAGTATTTTTGTTTATGACGAAGGCGAATTATCTAATATAACAGGAGGCGGTGATAATCTAAACACTGAAGATCTATATGAGTCTCCTTATGATGCTTTTGAAACTGGCTATGTTCTTATTTATGACGAGAATGACAATCCCAAAGAAATCGAGTTTTATGAAGAAGAATACGTCTACGAAACGGGAAACTTTATTACGAAAGTATACACTGCAGAAGTTTTTTATGATGACGCTCCAAATCCCTACTTTTTCACCTTAGAGGCTGGGGGCATTATAGAAGTCATGGACGATGTCCAGTTGAACTTCAGCATGAATCCACAGGTTCCCGAAATTGTAAAAGCTAGGTCACTTTTCCCTATGAATAATCCCTCTCAAATCGTCTACAAAAACGAGGAAGGGGAATTGATTTATACTATTAATATAAGTTATGTGTATGACAGTGAAAATTATCCAACATCAGCTACTGTAACTAACGTATCGATAGAGGACTCTGAAGAGAGCACCTATTCCGCAGTATTCGAATACGTTAATTAATACCTCCATATAATCTTATAAAGGCAATTCTGGCTTGAGCTATTTTCGAATTCTCCAAGTCAGTTTTTTTTCGGTAAAAAGTTTTCTAAAATCAGTTTGAGTTGAAAGCTGATTTGATATTGGGACATTACCAAATCAACTTTTGCTTTTAGGTGACTATTTATGATACCTTCAGGACTTTAAATTCATTGTCATACTTTTTTACCATAACTCAGATATAAAATTTATAAACTCATAAAAATCGTCACATCAAAGGTAGACACACCAAACCAATCGAAAAGAATAGACTAGATTAGTCTTTTGACCATTGCGTTATTAAAAAAATGGAGACCAGACACCATATAAACGGGGCCTAACCGAAAAGCCAGATGAGTAGGACAAATTAACAGCAGTATATAATGGGACTATTTTCTTCACTACTCGGTAATGCCGGCGCCGTTGACAAAGAACAATTGGCGAAAGAATATGAACAACTTCTTACAGAACATGAAGATATTGAAATCGGTTTTAAACTGGTTCGAGACACTTTTATTTTTACCAATAAACGCCTTATCCTCGTAGACAAACAAGGAATGACCGGTCGAAAAACTGAATATCTATCCATTACTTATAAGAGTATTTCACGATTTAGCATTGAAACGGCAGGCACTTTCGACTTAGAAGCGGAATTGAAAATTTGGATCTCTAGTGAAACTAGTCCCAGTATTCAAAAGAAGTTTAATAAAAGCGTTAACGTCTATGATGTCCAAAAGGTGCTAGCTAAGTATGTTTTGCAATAAAAACCATAAGCTCTGACCCTTCAGCTATTAATACTGAGACATTATTTCCTTAGCCTGAGTGTAATAATGCCCCCCAAAAAGATTGAGGTGCGCCAAAATATAATAGAGTTGCCAGAGTTTGATTCGCTTTTCCCAATCTGGTTTGAGTTGAAAAGCCTCATCGTAGGCACTAAATAATCGGTCGTCGAAACCTCCAAAGAGCTTCATCATGGCCAAATCCATTTCGCGAGGAGCATAAGCGACGGCAGGATCTATTAAACAAGGCTTATTCTGTGAATTAACCAGATAATTGCCAGACCACAAGTCTCCGTGAATAAGTGCTGGAGGCTCATTAGGGATCAACTCTTTTACCCTTTGATAAAAGGAATCAAGATTCTTAAACACATACCCTTTATCGAATGCTATTTTAAACTGAGGCATCAAACGCTGGTGGATATAGAATTGAGAAGCGGTTTCGAAATTGTCATTATATTGTGGCAAACTACCCAAATAGTTGTCTTCTTTAAAACCAAAGGTTTCGTGAGTAGTTTGATGTAGAGCCGCCATTGCTTGCCCAAAAAGCTCCCAAAATTTATGGCTAACTTTTCCAGATTCCCTATAGTCTAGTATAAGATAGGTGTTGGTTTCAAAGTCACCATAACCTAAAACCTCAGGAACATCTATGGCTCCTGTCTTCCTTAAAGCGTTTAGACCACTTACTTCCTTTTTAAACATTCCTGGAAATAGGTGAGCCTCATTTATTTTAGCGACGTACTTTTTATTCTGATCTTCTATAAGATAAACCTCATTTATATCCCCACCGCTCAAGGCTCTGATAGACTTGATGTTTAAGGAAAATCTCTCCTGCAAATGTTTTCTGAGATGTACGGTAAGCATAGGCTTAGTTAAGTTTGAGTCTTCGAAAATACAATCTAAGTCTATTCATAAAAATATAAATGAAAATAATATTTAAGACAGCCAACAACAACACCTTAGAAGTTGAGAGCTTCAAACAGCGGTTTTCAAAAAACACGATATTTTAGGGTAGAGAGTATCATTTTTTAATAAATTTAGGAGGCAAAAAATTATATTTTTTTATATATAAGTCCAAGGCGATCAATAAACATAGGCCATCTAGGGTCTTCTTTTACTCTATCAAAAAGAGGTTCTACATTTAAGTCTGTAATTCCAAAATCTTGATATTCAATTGCCTTTTCTAGCCATTCAAAAGTAGCATCACGGTCACCTCTCTGGGCGTAGGTTATCGCAATAGTATAGCTGTAATCTTTACTATATGTTGTAATAAGCTTTTCCAGAAATTCTTGAGATTTTTCTACATTTCCTAGACTATAATACGCCAGTGCTAGTGCATGGTAGCGGAGTGGCTCGCTGCTTTCCATCTCAGCATGCTTTAAGGCTTCTTTAAACCTCCCTAGTTGTAATAAGGTACAAGTAAGGAGCAAATGCGTGATATCTGCCTCTGGCGTTATTTTTAAAGCTTTACGAAGGGTTGTCTCCGACTCTGGATACATCCTAGCATAATAATAATTTATACCTAGAGCATAATAAGAGTACTCCGATAAGGGGTCCAGTGCTAAAATTTTTTCATGATAGGCCACCGCTTTTTTAGTCTCATTAAAAAGTAGCGCAACTTGAGCAGCACGATTGAGAACTGCGGTATTATTAGGTTCTAAGCTCAAGCCTTTATTTACATACTCTTGGGCTTTATCATAATCGCGTTCATAAGAAATTGCTATGGTACCCAGTATTTCATAGATAGTGGCGTAGAGACTATCTTGCTCGACTGCTTTTAGGGCACTTCCCTTTACAAGCGGATAGCCTTCCTCTACCGTTAAAATACCGTGATCTGTTAAAAAATGATAGACGGTACTCAATAAATCCCAGGCGGGTGCAAATGTAGGGTCTATTTCGAGCGATTTTAATAGGAGATCTTTAGCCTTTTTATCACCGTCTATACTAAAGGTCTTATTCATTTCGTAATTTGCCTCTAGGTAAAGACGGTAGGCTGCAGGATCTACCTTTTTTGCCTTTGGTATATTGTTGTCAGTTATACTTATTTCTAAACGTTCCGCGATATTCGAGCTTATCTCATTTTGAACCTCCAGTATATTTTCTAGCTGCTTATCCCAAGTTTCAGACCAAGTAGATTTATCTTTTTTTGCATCTATAAGTTGCACATTTATTCTTACAATGCTATCATACATGCGCACACTCCCTTCTAAAATATATTTCACGTTAAGCTTCTTCGCAATTGTAGGTATATCGATTGTTTTTCCTCTAAAAGAGAAGGCAGAAGTGCGAGAGGTTACCCTAATCCCTACAATCTTCGATAGTGTGTTTATAAGTTCTTCTGCGAGACCGTCTGCAAAGTAGGCCTGATTTTTTAAAATAGACATATCGTTGAAGGGCAGGACTGCAATACTATTCTCTTGCTCGACTTGGCTTGTAATTTCTTTTGTTTCATACTGTGTTGTAATTCTAAAACGATCTACAAAAAGTAAGATTACAGCAAGCATAAGAAAAATAACAATAAAAGTGTTGAGCCGTTTGTTTACGGTTTCATTTCGTTCAGGAGTGTATTGACTTTTTTGGCTAGAAGTGAGTTTTACACCCTCTGAAGTAATATCGTAAAGCCAAGAAAAAACAACCCAAAAAGGAAACAAAATAAGCAAGGTTACAAGCACCGCTTTTCCCAGCCAAATAGGGAGTTCTACGAGTGACCCTAAAACCGAAATAACCTGAAGTAATACCCAAGAAAAAACAACGTAGGATATAATGCCTTTGTGAACATTTCTTCTTTTTAATTCCTTCAAAAAACGAAAAATACTTTCCATTTTAAAGCTAGAGTATTTTATTAGAACTAAATATACACAATTATTACTTTGAACATACCCACCTTCTTTTGTGGAGCTATAATTCTAATTATTAGCTAGATAGGAAAATAACACATATGTATTCCTAAGCGTTATAAATAAATAACCCCTTTCAAACCCTTTTGGAAATTTAGTATTTATTAAAAAACTTATTTTGAAAAAATTACAATTCAATTGTTAATAGTTAATTTTCTGAATTAAAGATAGTTAATATTGAAAAGCTGCCGATTACTACTATTGCTAATGGTTTAATGGATTTTTCAAAGAAAAAAACAGGATGATCTTATACGAATACAGTAAATTTCAATAAAATATATTTCTAAAATAAACACTCATTTTTGTAAATAAATAAACTTTATTGTAATAAGAAAAAAAATTGCATTCAAGATTAATTTTTTAATATCGCCTAATATACTATACAGCTAGAAGTTCTTACATTCATATATTATGGAAACAATATCACCTTCTATCCTGTTTTTATTTGTTTTTGGCTTTTCATCTTGTAACGGTCTTAAAATTTTAAGACAATAAAAAATTTGCTAAGTTTATGCTATAAATAAAATGGAGATAACACAACAAGTTTTGTTATCTCCATTTTAGCAAAAATTGGCGGAAACCACTCAAACTATTTCTATGTTGAAAATAAAAATATTAAGTTTATCAATGCTTAAAAGGAATGAAAAAAATTAATTAAAAAACAAAAAGAATGAAAAAATTACACTTGATTATTTTAATAAGTATATCCACTTTAATCTTAAGTTGCGCTGCTAATCCTGCAAGAAACATAGCAAAAACAATGGATAAAGTATACATTGGAATGTCTATAAGTGAATTTAAAGAGAAAATTGAAAAAGAAGAACTTGTTGAAATGAATGTAAAAGTTACAATTTTCAAAAAAGTCATACAATCATATAATCATTATGCTTACGGTTTGCCACTTCTTGAAAGAACCGATATCAGATTTTTTTATTTCGAAAATAATAAATTGGTGAAAGTTGATGAAGGAGAAAGAGCTGTGGATTATAGAGTTAAAATTGATTAAATACCTTAATAATAATTGAAAATGGCAAAACTTGAATTGAGAGGATATCTTCCTCATGAGGACAAACCTGAGAAGTTTGAAAAATTCAGAAAAATTGCATCTGAAATTTATAATGAAATAGATGGTCATATTATTTTCTCTTGGGAAGAAAAATTTGAACAGTTTGACATCATTGAAAACAATACTAAAATAGATTATATTGATTTGAAAAATATGTTAGGAAATGATTCAAAATATTTAATTTAAAAAACATTTTCTAGTCAAGTAGGTAAAGAGGAATTTCACCCCCTAGACCTTTCACAGAAACGTACGTGAACCTCTCGATTCATAAGGTTCTTGTTATACAGTCGATTAAGTCTAAATAAATTTAGACCAGTTTGCACACCAATTCTCAATGATAGAAGAAATTTAGATAAGACTTTGTAATAAACCTAAGCCATTTTACGGCTTTGATTTTGCTTCCTTTGAAGCGTTTATCGTTGTTCAATATCCACCTGATCCTACTATTATCTAGTTAATAAAACACAGACTTTAGGCTCTTTCGACTTACCTTTACATAATACTGAATCCAACCACGAATCTTAGGGTTCAGTAGATTTGCTAAATCATGTATCCCACGTTGGGTTTTGTTATGGAAAACAAGTTTACGGAGTTCTCACGTGATTCGAACTTGACTTTCTGCTCATTTTACAAATAAACTAAAGGAAGCTTCCGCCCTTTTTCGATTTGAACCTTATCGGTTGAAAGCTGAATCCTAAGAAATCGAATTGCACGCGATACCATTTAGACTTCCTTATAAAAAAAAATAACTTTACTCCACTGATTCTTTAAAATAGAAAGCTTAAATATTTCTATTTATCACTCAACCAAAGCCTATGACAGAGCCTTCTGAAGACCTGGACGATTATCTAGACCACCATTATATCCACAGGAGTAATTGGTTGCGAGCAGCTGTTCTAGGAGCGAACGATGGGATTTTATCTACGGCGAGTCTCGCTATTGGTGTGGCTGCTGCTAGTGATTTGAGGGAGCCTATTCTTATCGCTACTTTAGCAGGATTGGTGGCTGGCGCCTTATCTATGGCTGCTGGAGAATACGTTTCAGTAAGTTCACAAACAGATGTTGAAAACGCAGACATCGAACGAGAAAAAATAGAATTGAAGGAGATGCCGGAGCTTGAATTGCAAAGGCTTGCCGATATTTATGAACAACGCGGCCTCTCTAAAGCCACTGCCCTAATCGTGGCCAAAGAACTCACAAAGAAAGACGCTTTGGCAGCACACGTTAGAGATGAATTGGGGATTAACGAGATTAGTCAAGCCAAACCCATTCAGGCCGCGATGGCGTCTGGCGCTGCCTTTACTATTGGCGGAGCGCTTCCATTTTTAGTGACCCTCTCCTCCTCTGTGGACCTTGATGACATCGACCTCGCAAAATCAAATCCGCTTGTTTTGGATTTTATAGAAAAGCCGCTCAATAAAGCTAAGCTTGTTAAACTATTTGGCTGATGGGAAGCGAACTGCTCCTACTTTTTTTCCAAGCACCTCAAGCTTATCAACATTAACACATTCTAAAAACGTTAGATATGGCAGACTATTCGCCCTTGCTCCATAGCGCTGCTTACGCAAATCGCTTCAACAAATCTTTATGCTTATTTTCAAGAGCTCTGCTTAGAGCTAAGCGCTGAACTCATGCAGCTCCTGGTGGCTGAACATAATTACTGAATCTCAAAAAGACAAACATTAGACAACTATAAATTTATTAAAGGTGACCGGAATTAGGTTGCTTTAAATGCCGAATCGGACCTGCAATCCCAAAAACAAACGCGTTTTCATTTTATACAATAATAAATCATAGAAAACAAATTTATTCGTTTAAAAGCACATTTAATTGGTTAATATGCTTTTATTTACGAATTAATTCATAATAAAAGTGCATATTAGACTTATGTTGTAACTGAACTGGATGAACTTAAAAAAATAATATCGTGAAAAGTCTTTATCTTATGTGTCCTTCAGTTGCTATTTGCTTTACTTCTAAAGCCGAAGACTAAGGAAGAACCGACACCCTAAGTGCTGGCAATTTCGTTTAGGTTGCAGGACCAAAATGAACCTATCCCAGCAAAATAAATGTTAAGACGACTTATAAAACAGCTTAAAACATAAATCAAATACACTAACTTATGACACATAACTATTTTAAAAAAACAGGCATTTTCTTATTGATGTGTTTGCTAACAAGCAGCATCGCAATATCACAAGTAGGTATAGGAACTGAAACTCCAGATGATTCATCTATTCTGGATATGCAATCCACTTCAGCTGGACTGCTTATTCCTAGGATGACCGATACAGAAAGGGATGGCATCTTAGAGCCCGCAGAAGGATTACAGGTTTATAATACCACCAACAAAACCTTAGATATTTACATCGATGGGGTTTGGAACTCTTTTTTATCCCAAAAAAGTGCTAACGCTAACAGATCTAACCTTGTGACTGTTTACGCCGTTGACGACCTACCAACTCCTGCTGCTGGCGCTATCACATTAGACGCCACCAAAATGTATGTTTTTTCTGGTATGGTTGACATTGGTTCCAATCACATCATAATGAATGGCGCGGGCCTTAGGGGCACCGATCCACAAAAGGATGGTGTCATGTCATCGGCTAGTGGGGGTGTTCTTAGAAGTACAGCCACCAATATATTTATGCAGAATTTCACCGTAATTCCTACTGCTGGTTCAGCCTATGATTTTTCGGGTACTGCTGCAAACTTTTGTAATATTTTTTCTGGTTGTTCTGTAATTGGGGGTAGTGTTGGGCAGATTTCAGGATTTAATGCGATTACCATTATCCAAAACTATTGGAACGTCACAGATGGTGTAAAAGTCACTGGCAACGTGGGTAAATTCACGTCTTCTTATAATTTTATTGTGGGTATTAGCAGCGGTGCTGGTGTAGAATTTTTAGCAGGACTCACCGCTAATGATATTGATATGGCAAACAATTACTTTATTTATGCAGGACAAACAGGTATTAATGTCAATGCTAGCGCAACAATAGATAGGGGCATATTAACTTCAAATATGTTTAGAGATGTCACAACACCCTTATCTGGAATAGACTCTTACACTCCTGGATGGAGCATGAAACAAAACACAAACATCCCTGATTCCCGTGCTTACGGTTATATCTATATGAACGGGAATACGACGAGCACAGCTACTTCCCCAGATGATAGCTACGTAAAAGTCAATGGCACCACCTCTTCTACAAAGCTGTTAAAATTTACGTCTCCTGTGTCTAATCAACTTAAATATATAGGAAAGGAACCCATAGTTGCATCTGTTTATATTGTAGTTTCTGGCAAAGCCCCTGCCAATAGTGCTAATTTTACAATGACACTTTCAAAGGGAGGCAACACGTTTGCTGGTCCCATCATCAGTACGGGCGCATTGACTAATAATCAGGCGTTTACATTGATTTTAGAGCGGGAAGTTGATATGGTAACAAACGAGTATGTCGAAGCAGTTATCAAAACTACTACAGGTGACTCGCCACTGGTAATTAGCGAATTGCAATTTAGAGTTAGAGATTAAAGTAATGTAGCGGTTATAATGGAGCTCTATCGAACTGAAATGGATTTAGCACATCAAACCGATAATGTTTTGAATGTGGAACTATCCTTGGTTTTGTTTGCTCCTTCTCTGGCTTTTTGTGCGGCCGTTTCTAAATTGCCATCTTCACTGAGCACTTCAAACGCCGGTTGCATGGCGTCTACCATAGTGCGCTGGCCCTCACGTGCGCCACCAATCTCTTTCATTTTCTCCAAGCCATCGAGTAAAGCTTTACCCAGATGTTTCTCCTTTTTATAGGAGTTACCTGCTCGAGTAAACAAAATGGAAAGTAAAACACCACTAGAGCCCCCTATTTCTCGAGCTAAAATACGGCCAATCGTAATAAAGAGTTCACCGGTATCAGCCAAGGGCAATTTAGCCTTAAGCTTCTTGAGCTTTTTTGCAGCTGCAGCAAACGTAGAGCCGGCATCGCCATCTCCTACTTTTTCATCTATAGCATTGAGCTCTTTTTCTGCCGAAATTAACTCCTCGACAATGGCATCAAAGACTCGATCAAAGCGCTCGTTTGTTGACGCATCAAAGGGAAGCATATCAGGGAGTTTTGGGCTCTGTAGAGGTTCTTTCTTGCCATACTCTCTTATAAACCAAGCGGCTGGATCTGAGGTGGAGGTTAAGGCTTCTTCAATTTCCTTATCTAAAGTCACTACTGAAATAGAAAAACCTTTCATGTTGAGCGAGGTCATAAGTGATGCAGGACCAACTAGAAACTTTACTTTTTCAGCCAAATCAGACTTATGAAATGAGGCTAGGAGTATGTTCATTTCAATGGGTGTCACACTGCCCAGATTATTGAGTAGCAACGCGTATTCCTTTCCTTTTTTTGGCAAGTATTTTTTTAAAGTGTTTAGAGCTTTTTGCATCAATGCATCTGCCATTTTCATGTCAATAGTTTCTACTCCAGGTTCTCCGTGTATTCCCAATCCAAGTTCCGCTTCTGATTTACTCAATCGAGATTTCTCTGGGTTTTGAAACTTCTGGCCCTCTTCTAATGATAGGCCAATAGAGTAGGTTTGTCCAGCCACTTTACGAGCCAAAGCTGCAACTTCATCCAAGGTTTTTCCTTTTTCAGCTAGATGGCCGGCTGTTTTGTGTACAAATAAGGTACCTGCGAGGCCGCGTTGCTCGACGGCTTCACCTAAAGAAATGTCGTCACCAACGATGACCGTTTCTACTTGATATCCTATGTCTTGAGCCTGCTCTGCTGCAAGGCCGAAGTTGAGGCGGTCACCGGTGTAATTTTTGATAATGAGTAAACAACCTGCTTTACCTGTAGTTGCTACAATTGCTGAGAGCACCGCATCTACAGATGGGGAAGCAAAAATATCACCACAAACAGCCGCAGTAAGCATGCCTTTGCCCACGAAACCAGCGTGTGCCGGTTCATGACCAGAACCGCCACCAGATATTACGGAAACTTTATCCTTATTAATAGTACTACGTAACACCACCCGTATTTCGGGGAAATTATCCAGTCGGGTCAATTTGGGGTCTGTAAGCATTCCCTCTATCCCGTCATTTACTACATCTTTTGGATCGTTGATAAAAAATTTCATTCTTTGAATTTAGTATTGAAGCTACCTAAACGTCAAAGATTATCTTTAAACAAAACGTTAAAATTTGCCTTTAGACTTCGTGTTCAGGAGCTCAGCCTTTAAAATAAAATAGGAAACCCTTTCTAAGTATTGTTTTACCAATAACAGATGTCATACAGAAATTTTTATGTTGATTTAAACCGATAGACTTATTTCATTCACAAAAAGGGTCTTGCAGATTTTATCTTCATAAATTCCTTTAGGTTTGCTGCATTGGTTACATAACTTCATTGCGGGGAAATGTGGAGGTTATTCTTTGCGTTTAAGACGTTATAAAAGCCAATTCAAATCAATGTAGTGGCTTTTATATATAATTCTGAATTTGGATGACATCATACCTGGCATGCCGCCGCCCATTCCTCCAGGCATTTTTCAGCCCCACCTGAGTGTTCTTAAGGAAGGTCAAACAAGGCACATTCCGTAGTAGGACTTATTCCAGCAACAGAAGCCGCGTTTTTAAGTGCGATTCTAGTTACTTTTTTAGGATCATTTACCCCTGATTTATTACACAGACATGGCTATTGATAATACAAGTACTACAACCCCTTTACACTACACCGCTAGCAACAGAGAAGGAGAACCTACAAAATGGTGGTGTATCGACTATTGAAATTATAAACGCCGATGCAGTAAAGAGGAATGCGTGCGATGATATCATCATTGATTTCAATAAGTTTCCTCTTGGCACTGTAGATCTAATAAATGCAGGATCGCTTTCTCTTTCAATTCACAAAACTCCTATGTCATTTAACCCAACAAGCCTTGTATTAGTGGAAGACTCCTGTACAAGTTTATCGCTTCAAAGTCAAAAAGAGTCCGCTATTAAACTTTATCCTATTCCAGCTTCAACTTATATTTATATTGACCAAGCAGATAACTCAACCCTTACACTATTAGATATAACAGGAAAATTGGCACTAGTAACCAACAATTACCAAAATAATGAAGGAATTTTCATTGGAAATCTAGAAAACGAAATTTATTTTATAAACGTTGAAACCTCTGAAAAGGCTTTGAAAAATTTCAAACTCATCAAAAAATGATCTTTCAGTCTTTAGTTTTTTCAACCTATAAGATGAACTACCAATAGATTAACATCTAAAAATCATAGAGTGCTATATTAATTTAATTTTAAACACTAAATATTTCATAATTTTTTAATATATTCAATGATTATTAATATTTAAAATGTGAGATATGAAATTAAAACTACTCTTTATTTGTTATTTGCTATTCACCATTCCTGCACATAGCCAATTGTTTCAAAAAAACATCGAATCACCACAAGGCCATCTTATCAATGCTAATTTAGCTGAAGTTAACGATGGGACAAATGATATTGTTATCGCCAGTAACAGGCTTTCTACCGCTTCCCCAGAACCTTTATTAAAACGCTTACAAGAAGATGGGACTATGGTCTGGTCTAAGACGTATGAAGATCCTGGCTTAACAAATGCACGAATCTTTGATATCACAAATTATTTTGATCTAATTTTTGTAACTGGATCTGTTGAAGTAAATGGAGATAAGTATGTTTTGGTCGCGAAAATTGAAGCCTCAACCGGGAATTTACTAGCTTCTAACTATTATTCTATAATTTCTCCATCATTTAATGCTACTGGGTTTAAAGTCATTATATCTGAATCTGATGCCACAGGAGATACGAATCCAAATCCAGGTTTAGTAATCACTGGGTTTGTTAGTAATTGCCTCATTATTGACCCAAGTTGTAGTTTCAATATTGGTTTTGCTTTGCGTACAGATTTAAATCTGAATCCTATATGGGCTTCTGAAATTGGCTCTCCAGTTTCAGGTCCACTTAATTACGACTTTGCCAATGGTATAGTTGAGACTAGTGACGGTTTTGTAATAACAGGAAGCACGACTGGACAAGGCAACAGCAATATACAAGCTGGCGTTTTGATTCATAAGATAAATTTCCTTGGAGTCGAAGAATGGGATAGTAGTTACATCTTTGGAAATTCAAGAGATGTAAGTGTAGATGCATATTATGACTCTACTACCGATGAAGTTTTCGTTTTGAATAATTACTCATCCATGCATCACTTTGGGGTGACTGTGGTTGATAACGCACTAGGAACTATTGATCCTAATAAGTCATGGTTTGTCAATGAAGTAAATGTCCAGTTAGATTTCTACGGATTTTCTCTTTTGGAATCCTTATCAACTCCCGATAATTTAATCGTTTACGGTTATCGCAGAGAATATTTCAATGGAAATAACACCGATCAATCTAATGTTATTGTATACGAATTTGAGAAAGCAACCGGAAATCAGGTTGGAACAAGTTATCAATATCTGTCGCCTTATCAAGAACCCCAATCAGATGTATATAACTTTTGGAACGGTCAACTTCCTTTAATTTATTATCCAGACATGGCTATTGATAATACCACAACAACACCTTTACACTTCACCGTTGGCTACAGACAAGGTGAACCTGCAAATGGTGGTTTATCGAATATTGAAATTATAAATGTCGATGCACTAAAGAGAAATGCGTGTGATGATATCATCATTGATTTCAATAGGTTTCCTCTTGGCACTGTAGATCTAATAGGAGCATCATCGCTAGGATCTATTTCAATAAACGAAACTCTTATGTCATTTAACCCGACAAACCTTGTTTTAGTGGAAGACTCCTGTACAAGTTTATCGCTTCAAAGTCAAGAAGAGACCGCTATTAAACTTTATCCTAATCCAGCTTCAGCTTATATTTATATTGACCAAGCAGATAACGTAACCGTTAGACTATTGGATATAACAGGAAAATTAGTATTGGAAACCAATAATTACCAAAATAATGAAGAAATTTTCATTGGAAATCTAGAAAACGGAATTTATTTTATAAATGTTGAAACCTCTGAAAAAGCTTCGAAAAATTTCAAACTCATCAAAAAATGATCTTTCAGTCTGTAATTTTTTTCAATCTATAAGATTAACTCGTAATAGATTGACACCTAAAAATCATAGAGTGTTTATAACCACCTTCTTTACGAAGGTGGTTATTTGTGTTTTCAAATATACAGTCATACGCGTATTAAAACATCCTAGATCGTCTTTGTTTGATATCCCAAAATCGACTCTAGACAAGTCGCTAACTAATAATGTTAACCAGCACCTCTAATCTAACATATCAGCGAGGTCTCTACCCACTAAACTCCCAATAGCGACGCCCATACCACCAAGTCTCACTCCGCAAAACACGCGTATTTTTGACATCACAAATTATTTTGATCTAATTTTTGTAATTGGATCTGTTGAAGTAAATGGAATAAAGTATGTTTTAATCGCGAAAATTGAAGCCTTGGCCCGGAATTTACTAGCTTCTAATTATTATTCTGTAATTTCTCCATCATTTAATGCTACCGGGTTTAAAGTCATTACATCTGAATCTGATACCACAGGAAATCCGAATCCAGGTTTAGTGATCACTAGGTTTACTATTAGTTGCAACACTGTTTTTGATTAAAACCATCTGT
Source organism: Psychroflexus gondwanensis ACAM 44 (assembly GCF_000355905.1). Classification (GTDB taxonomy): domain Bacteria; phylum Bacteroidota; class Bacteroidia; order Flavobacteriales; family Flavobacteriaceae; genus Psychroflexus; species Psychroflexus gondwanensis. The sequence goes on along the minus strand of NZ_APLF01000008.1, from coordinate 100,423 downwards.
TTTTAGAGCAAAACAGGTAGTTTTAATAATTTTAAAGAAATTTCTACGAGGTTTAAAATTTAGACTTGGATTGAGATTTATATCCTACGTTCGCATAAATCTTGTTTCAATTTATGGTACTATTTCGAAAGATTATGTTTTGCGAAAATTCAATTGGCTCCAAATCATTCGCTATGAATTATTATCTTAAGAAGCTGCGATTTTGAAATTTTACTTACACCAAATTAAATTTATAATGTCGTATAAATAAATTGAATTATACTACGACGTAACTTAGCACAGGTTTTTTGATTGATCGAAGTTAAAAATAATTAGCATAACCTTAGTTACGGTAATTATTTTTGATAAAAAGCAAGCGAAAAAGAAACGATTTATTGCGACATTATCGGTTTAAATTGGTATTGTAGGGTGGTCGAGATTATAAGGCTTTAACCACACGTTCAAAAACACGTGCCACTGCTTCTGCTCCAGGATCAAGAACACCTTTTAAGTCTTTTTCACTTAGATAAGAAGATCTACCAAAATCGGTTTGTGTAATATCCTTGGTTTTGTTTGCTCCTTCTCGGGCTTTTTGGGCGGCTGTTTCTAAATTGCCATCTTCACTGAGCACTTCAAACGCCGGTTGCATAGCGTCTACCATAGTACGCTGGCCCTCACGTGCACCACCAATCTCTTTCATTTTCTCCAAGCCCTCCAGTAAAGCTTTACCCAGATGTTTCTTCTTTTTATAGGAGTTACCTGCTCGGGTAAACAAAATGGAAAGTAAAACACCACTAGAGCCCCCTATTTCTCGAGCTAAAATACGGCCAATCGTAATAAAGAGTTCACCGGTATCAGCCAAGGGCAATTTAGCCTTAAGCTTCTTGAGCTTTTTTGCAGCTGCAGCAAACGTAGAGCCGGCATCGCCATCCCCTACTTTTTCATCTATAGCGTTGAGCTCTTTTTCTGCAGAAATCAACTCCTCGACAATAGCATCAAGGACTCGATCAAAGCGCTCGTTTGTTGATGCACCAAAGGGAAGCATATCAGGGAGTTTTGGGCTCTGTAGAGGTTCTTTCTTGCCATACTCTCTTATAAACCAAGCGGCTGGATCTGAGGTGGAGGTTAAGGCTTCTTCAATTTCCTTATCTAAAGTCACTACTGAAATAGAAAAACCTTTCATGTTGAGCGAGGTCATAAGTGATGCAGGACCAATTAGAAACTTTACTTTTTCAGCCAAATCAGACTTATGAAATGAGGCTAGGAGTATGTTCATTTCAATGGGTGTCACACTGCCCAGATTATTGAGTAGCAACGCGTATTCCTTTCCTTTTTTTGGCAAGTATTTTTTTAAAGTGTTTAGAGCTTTTTGCATCAATGCATCTGCCATTTTCATGTCAATAGTTTCTACTCCAGGTTCTCCGTGTATTCCCAATCCAAGTTCCGCTTCTGATTTACTCAATCGAGATTTCTCTGGGTTTTGAAACTTCTGGCCCTCTTCTAATGATAGGCCAATAGAGTAGGTTTGTCCAGCCACTTTACGAGCCAAAGCTGCAACTTCATCCAAGGTTTTTCCTTTTTCAGCTAGATGGCCGGCTGTTTTGTGTACAAATAAGGTCCCTGCGAGTCCGCGTTGCTCGACGGCTTCACCTAAAGAAATGTCGTCACCAACGATGACCGTTTCTACTTGATATCCTATGTCTTGGGCCTGCTCTGCTGCGAGGCCGAAGTTGAGGCGGTCACCGGTGTAATTTTTGATAATGAGTAAGCAACCGGCTTTACCTGTAGTTGCTACAATTGCTGAGAGCACAGCATCTACAGATGGGGAAGCAAAAATATCACCACAAATAGCCGCAGTAAGCATGCCTTTGCCCACGAAACCAGCGTGTGCCGGTTCATGACCAGAACCGCCACCAGATATTACGGAAACTTTATCCTTATTAATAGTACTGCGTAACACTACCCGTATTTCGGGGAAATTATCCAGTCGGGTCAATTTGGGGTCTGTAAGCATTCCCTCTATCCCGTCATTTACTACATCTTTTGGATCGTTGATAAAAAATTTCATTCTTTGAATTTAGTATTGAAGCTACCTAAACGTCAAAGATTATCTTTAAACAAAACGTTAAAATTTGCCTTTAGGCTTCGTGTTCAGGAGCTCAGCCTTTAAAATAAAATAGGAAACCCTTTCTAAGTATTGTTTTACTAATAACAGATGTCATACAGGATTTTTATGTTGATTTAAACCGATAGACTTATTTCATTCACAAGAAGGGTCTTGCAGATTTTATCTTCACAAATTCCTTTAGGCTTGCTGCATTGGATACATAACTTCATTACAGGGGAAATGTGGAGGTTATTCTTTGCGTTTAAGACGTTATAAAAGCCAATTCAAATCAATGTAGTGGCTTTTATATATAATTCTGAATTTGAATGACATCATACCTGGCATGCCCCCGCCCATTCCTCCAGGCATTTGGCAGCCCCACCTGCGTTTTCTTCAGGAAAGTCAAACAAGGCACATTCCGTAGTAGGACTTATTCCAGCAACAGAAGCCGCGTTTTGAAATGCGATTCTAGTTACTTTTTTAAGATCATTTACCCCTGATTAATTATACAGACATAGCTATTGATAATACAAGTACTACCACCCCCTCACACTACACCTTTAGCTACAGAGAAGGAGAACCAACAAAATGGTGGTGTATCGACTATTAAAATTATAAATACCGATGCAGTAAAGAGGAATGCGTGCGATGATATCATCATTGATTTCAATAAGTTTCCTCTTGGTACTGAAGCTCTAATAGGAGCCTCTTCGCTGGGATCTATTTCAATAACTGAAACTGCTATGTCATTTAACCCGACTAGCCTTGTTTTAGTGAAAGACTCCTTTAGTTCAAGTTTATCGCTTCAAAGTCAAAAAGAGTCTCCTATTAAACTTTATCCTATTCCAGCTTCAACTTATATTTATATTGACCAAGCAGATAACGCAACCCTTAGACTATTGGATATAACGAGGAAATTGGTATTGGAAACCAATAATTACCAAAATAATGAAGCAATTTTTATTGGAAATCTAGAAAACGGAATTTATTTTATAAACGTTGAAACCTCTGAAAAGGCTTTGAAAAATTTCAAACTCATCAAAAAATAATCTTTCAGTCTTTAGTTTTTTCAACCTATAAGATGAACTACCAATAGATTAACATCTAAAAATCATAGAGTGCTTATAACAAATTTCTTTACTAAGGTGGTTTTTTGTGTATTCAAATTTACAGTCACACACGTAGTAAAACATCCTAGATCCTCTTTGTTTAATATCTTAAAATTGACTCTAGACAAGTCGCTAATTAATAATGTTAACCAGCACTTCTAATCTATCATATCAGCGAGGTCTTTACCCACCAGACTTCCTATAGCGACTCCCATACCACCAAGTCTCACTCCACAAAACACACGAGGACCAAGTTGCTTAAGGATAGGTTTTTTCTGGGTGTGAACGCCAAGTATGCCACTCCAGCGGTATTCTATTTCAAAATTAACACCGGGGATTATGGTTTGCTTAAGCAGTGTTTCCAAAGCCTCTTGCACAAGAGGTGTAGAATTCAACTCAGTTGTCGTTTCTCCTTTAAGATCCAAGTGCCTACCTCCACCTAAAAGAATACGTTGGTCTATATTTCTGAAATAATAATAACCCTCTTCCAAATGAAACGTCCCTTTAATTTGAAGATCTTTAATGGGTTTAGTAACAAGCACCTGGTTCCTTGCAGGTTGAACGTTGGAAATTCCTAAGGCAGAAGCAAAGCCGTTCGTAGCTATGAGTAAGTTCGCAGACGAAAACGCGAAAGCATTAGTCTCAATTTTTACAGAATTTTGATCTTCAGAGTAGGTCTCAACGTCTACCTGATTCAAAATCTTGATGCCGAGGGTCTGAACTTTTTGAAGCAAAGCTTCCATCATCTTGCCCGTATCGATCTGCCCTTCAAACTGATTGAACCCACAACGGTCTCGAACCTTTTGAAATCCAAAATCATGGGTTTTAAAACTAAACACGTCGGCCTCAAAAATAGGCTTTAGCCATCTATTGATTTCAGGCATTTTCGACTGGCACTTCTCAAAGAGATTGCCTTCTTCAGGGAATAGCTCATAACCCCCTAGAGCTTGATAATCTAAACCAGAGTCACCTATAGTACTTCTCAAAAGGCATAGGCCATCTACGCGCTTTTTAACCAGATTAACCACTTCCTCTTCAGTATGAGAATTTAAATCGGACAGGAGCTCACTTAGACTTCCAAAACAGGCAAAGCCAGCATTTTTGGTACTCGCTCCTTGAGGGAGCATTCCTTTTTCTAAAATAAGAATCTTAGCTTTAGGAAATCGTCGCTTGAGTTGTAAAGCGCAGTTCAATCCTACAATACCACTTCCCACAACGGTGTAGTCTACATTGGTAAGCCAAGATTTATATTCCCAGTAAGATAAATTCATATCACAAATAAAACTCTTTTCAAGCAATCACTGCCTAAAAAGAGTTCTAATTGTATTGAAATCAAATTGTATTTACTCGATAATGATTTTTTTGGTCATGGATCTAGAGCCGTCACCCACTTCTAAGAGGTAAACTCCCGACGCAAGATTTTGCAAATCTAAGGTTTGATTAAACTGCCCAGAAGTCTCATAGTTTTTCTGAACAAGAGCACGTCCTCGAATATCAAATACCTTTAGCTGGACTGATGTACTCGTTGCAGTACCAAATTGAATAGTAAATTCTCCTTGACTTGGGTTGGGATAAACCGAAAAGTCTTCTAGAGCAAAAGAGTCCTGGTTCAAAGTGGTTTTTACGTTAATGGTATAATCTTCTACTTCAGCATCGTGCCCGTTTTCGCAAGGAAGTGGAAAGTCATTTGCTCCACCTGGGGTGTATTTTGTAGTGACCCGCATAGTTGTATTTCCTAAAACTGCATTGGAAGGAACGGAGAAAGGTAAAGGAGAGTCTGAAGTGGGTTGATTTAACAAATTGAAGGAAGTCCCTAAATCATATCGCTCGCCTGCATCATCAAAACTACAGTTTTGATTCCAGTCTATCCATACATAGGTAATGATTTGGACATTACCGTCACTATTAGCATTCACAGTAAGTTCATAGTCAGAATTTATATTCAAATCTGTAATAATATCTGTAAAATCGCTGTAGCCAGAAGGCTTACCCGTATTCAGATTGCTTAGAATATCCGTTTCTCCATCATTAATAATAACCCCCGTTGTACTGGTTTCGTATGCAGTATTGGCTACTGATACGCAAGCTCCATTAAGAATGTTAAGATTTACGCTCACAGAATTTGTAATAGAAGCTGATGTGGCTATAACGTCGATGGTATAATTTGCTGGATTAAGTTCTAAAAGGTTAGACACTTCTAATGTAAACGTTCCATCTGCATTCAAACTGCCTGGGGTAAAATTATAAATAGCTTGATTAGGTCCACTAGCCGTAAACGTAGTTGTTTCTGAAAATCCATTGGAAGTAATGAACTCAAACTCGAAACTAGCAAAATCAAAATTACAAATACTTTGATCTCCGTTTATAGCATTAATATTAAAATCTGCAGTAGTATCGACGTTAAAAGCATCTGATACTGAATAAAAAATATGATCTACAGCTTCTACCAGTATTCTAGCCTCAGTTGTATTTGCAATAGTTGGTAATGTGATTTCTGCAGATCCTGAATTAGGAACCTCCTCTGCTAAAAGAGTAGAGAAATCTATTCCATCTTCTGAAAAATAAATGGTAACGGTCTCGCAACTGATTGGAGCTATATTAGTTTCTCCAACCGTCCAATTAACAGTTTGGGTAGACCCTGGCGCCCATGTCGGCGGGGTCTGAACTTCGAATGGTGTTGTGTCTACTACACTAATAACCACCTCATCGGAACTTGTATTCCCCCCTAGTATAGAATTATCTCTTACTGTTAATAAGAAATCCATAGTCCTAGCGACCGAAGGTACAACCTCCCAAGTGGAAGATAGAGAACCCGATAGCACAGTACTAAAGTTTGGCATAAATCGATCTGGTGATGTTGTTGGTAATAAGGAACGGAAAGCGGGCCCTACCGTTGAAGTAGATTGAGGAGGCATTTGGGCTGGAGTAGCATCACTTTGTTCCCAGGTATAAGTCAAAACATCATCTGTATTCTCATCGGTTGCCAAGCCCTTCAAAATAAAGGCTGTAGATTTTGGAATAAAATAATTTGGACCAGCATCGGCGACGGGAGCTACATTTCCTGAGGGAGTTTTTTCACCACAATTACTTGAATTTCCTTGAGAAATATTTATCCACATTTCTTTAAGGTTATCACCGTTGAAATAGTCGTCACTATTGTTTTGAACATTAGGGGCACAAATACCAGCATATCCCATAATAGTGGAAGCACTTCCTGGTTCTACAGAAACAGAGGATCGATTGCAATTATTATTTTGAGTATGATTTCCACCATATTGATGTCCCATTTCATGGGCAACATAATCTACATCAAAAGTATCACCTACGGGCGACGATTGTCCTGTAACTCCACCAGCTTTATTATTTGTACAAGGTGAATTTAAAAATGCAACTCCACCCCCACCAGTGCCAAACACGTGACCAATATCATAATTCTCTGTTCCTATGTTATCATCACAAACTTGTTGGTTTTGACCAAGCATAGCAGAAACATTATTGTTGGTGTAAGGATCGGAATTAGGGTCTGGACCAAGAAAAATAATACTTTCATTTGGAACCATGACCATCGTTAAACCCAAATCTCGTTCATAAAGCCCATTCACACGAGTCATTGTTGTATTCATAGCTGCCATCACATCACTAAGAGTGCCACCGTGAAATAGAGAATATTCTACCGTACACGCTAAAGCCAATCTATAGGTTCTTAATTGACCATCATCTGAATTCTTTAACGTATTATACTCTTCATCCGACATAGTAGACTCAGACATTAGAGATTCTGTATGACATTTGAAATCATCTTCCACCGGATCTGAAGCTGAGTTGACATAACTGATGTAAGTCCCCAAATTTTTAGAGTAAGGCTCTATAAAAACAGTTTTTTTATCGGATAATACCATAGAACTTAACCCCTTTTCCTCAGATAAACTAAACCGAAGCATTGCCGAAGGATTATCAATTCCTTGGCCTACAAAAGATCTGGTCATAGGGAACTGAGATTGAAGCTCTGGTGTCATCACCGAAGCTTCCATAACCCGAAAATATTCTAATTCCCCTTCAGCATTTGGAAATCCAAGTATGGTGGTCGATTTTTTGGTAGATCCACGTTTGGGTATATTTTCTAAACTTACTTTAAGACCTTGAACGTCTAGTTTCAAAAAACTACTTATCTCAGGAATTGCTTTTGTAAAAATCACCTCTTGAGGACTAGGTGTTCCTTTTTCTGAAGAACTCCAAAAGGGCACCCCCTCTTGAGAAAATCCAAAATTTGAAATTAATGCCGCAAAAACGACAAATAGTATTTTTTTTAAGTTAAATTGTTTCATGATTTGTTTAGATTTTTCATTCGCATTATCAAAAAGAAGCAAGTAAACATAATAGATATTAAATTAATATTAATGAACGTAAGATATTTATTTTTAATAGCAATTGGTACTCTACTAGCCTGTCAATCTCAAAAAAACCTGAATACTCAGGATAAGAAGAAGGAGACCTTATCTAACTATTGCCCCGAGGACGGGAACTGTACTTTCGAAGTTTTAACCAACTCAAGCTTAAGCCTACTTACAGATGGTATTGGTCAACTCTATCCAGAGGTTAAAAAAGGAAACAAAACAGTACTGAAATTTGAATACAAGCGCAGTGTGGATCCTCGCATTGCAGATGGCGGATATACTGAAATTGTCTACGCCGAAATTGACCCTAAAACTGATAACCTAAGCTTAAGCGATGAGCAACTCACCTCCGCTAATGTTGTATTTGGACGTTTATGCTATTGCAAGGGTCAAGCTGGTTATTTTCGAATTGACCAAGGATCTTTGGTGATTTCGACCGCTAAGGATCGATCTAAAACCTATGCGTTTACCTTTACTACAGATAAAGTCCCTCAACGCCTCACTCATTTTTTTGTGACACAATAGTTGATTTATAAAACGGACCTGAATTATATATATAAGGTATACATGCTAATTTAATTAAAACAAAACCATATCATTTTTTCTTTGGAGTTGGGTTTCAAATTTAAACTCATTTTTAAATCACGATCAAATCCTTCAGTTATCATCCTTCTCCAGACGTCACATAAAACTAACTCAAACTTAAAGCTGAACATCTCAAAAGCATTGAGCCTTTACGAGTCAAAGTCAGAAGAAATTAAAGATTGTAACCTATAGAAAACAAAAGTATTCTTGGTAATATAAAAGTTCTTGAATCTGAGATAATATAGGAGGTGAAGGTATTTTGATTTTTGAATTGGACGTCAAACACATTTTGGGCTTCTACTTTAAAACTCCAAGCACTGCTTTCTTTTTGATAAAGTAATGAGGCATTAGCGATTTCGTAGGAGTTGCGTTGATCTAAAGTTTGATTTTGATAAGTGTATGACGTAAAATCTGCCGAAACAATAAATCCCGATAAAAAGTCGTAATCAAAATTAATAAAGGGCTCGGTGGTGACAAAATTTGTGGTATTATCACTAAGGGTAAAGTTCCCAAAACTTTGTCTCCACCCTATTTCTATAACAGGAAAATCATCGTAAAGTGTCTTTGCAGATAGGGTGTAAGAGGTGTTTTGGTTTCGATTTTCAAAAGGAATGTCGTTGACGAATTGTAAGAACGTTGTATTGGTATAACGCAAGCCTGTTCTGAAATTAATTTGACTAATCTTTTTGCTCACATTCCCACTTAAGCCCCAAGTTTCTGACGAATTATCCACAAGAAAAGGAGTGACAACTTGATTGATACCCTCGTAGTTGACGTTATTCACAATACCTTCTATTTGTTTGGAATAGTTTGCAGAGGCGTAAATTCCAAAACCTCGATAACCTCTGGATTTTGTGAAACGCAAATTTAAATCGTGCCTTAGCGTGTTCTCTAAAGTCGTATTCCCGCTAAACACGCTGTTATAACTTTGTAAATAAAACCGACTTGCAAATTGAGAAGCGTCCGAAAAAGAGGATTTTAACTCGTAATTGAATTGTAAACTCTTACTCCTAGTCATTTCTGCTTTGGCGGTTATATTTGGCAAAACCACCACTCTGTCTTTAACCGACGTATTTTCCTGATTGGGATTCCAGCTGTAATAATGGATAAATGCTCCTTGATCGAACGTAAAAATCCCCGTTCTAAATTTATAGAATACCCCAGCAAAGGCGTCATTCAATCTAAATTGGAAATCATTATTGAATCCTGCTTCCCCAAAATTATTTTGAGTACCATCATCGAGTTCTTGAGCATCATCAGTGAAAAAAGTCTGATTTAAATTGACATTTCCGATGGTAGAATAGATATGATTATTTCTGTTAAGTACCCAATAGTGTTTAAAAATAGACTTGATCTGGTTTTTCTCGGTTTGTTTGAACTGGTTGATTCTTATACTTGGCTCATCCATAATAGGAATGAGTCCTGCCAAGATATCATCGTTGGTTTGCCACAGGGTTCTGGGCGTTAACTTATCGTAGGTATAATCTACAACTCCAGAAAAAGAATGTTCTCTAGATAGTTTTCTATGCCATTCCACCGTTTGATTAAAAAAGGTCTGCTCACCAAACCGATCGTTTAAAAAAGCATTGGAAACCGTGTCTACTCGAGAATTGATGGTATTGGTATAACTATCATCTGCACTTTTAAATTGAGACTTAAAATGCCACTGGTCGGTATAATTGGGGATATAGACCGCGCTGATGCTTCCCATGGCCAGTTCGTTATTGGTAGCTGTAGCTATAGATCTATCTTCTGTAAACAAATTGTACTCGTTGGTAGACTCTACCAGTGTACTTTCTTTGGTTTTTGAAAAGATTCCATAACCCGTAATGTTCAATTTATTATTCACTTCTTGAGTGAAATTGATAGCACCAAATCTTCGATCGCTTTCGATGACGTCTTCTTTCTCCAAAAAATCTGAAAAATCGTCGTAAGAATCTTCAAAGGTGGTCGTTCCCTTATCGAATATAGAATTCATCCCTTCTTGAAATCTAAAGTATTGGTCGTAGGTAAATACCCGTTCTCGGACATTATTAAGATTCCCTATGGCATTCAACGTGGTTTTGGGACTGTAATAAAACAGATTACTATGGGCATTATAAAACTCATCGTTACCCAAACCGGCTTCTATATCTCCAAAGACAAAGTCTTTTTTATCGTCTTCCAGTTTGATATTTATGGCCATGTCTTCGCTTTCTTGGAAGTCTTTGAGCATGGCAATTTCATTGTAATTATCCAGCACCACCACTTGTTTCACGGCATCGGCGGGAATGTTATCTACTGCCAACTTGGTGCCTCCACCAAAGAATTTTTTGTTTTCTACCAGCATGTGGGTCACTTTTTTCCCGTTAACGGTAATACCACCGTTCTTATCCACTTCCATCCCTGGTAGCTTCTTAAGAATGTCTTTGAGCTTACGCTCTTCGCCAGTGGTAAGTTGGTTTACGTTATACAAAATCGTGTCTTTTTTAACAACCATCGGCATGTCTAGCACCACTTCCTCAAGGCCTTCTGCACTTTCTTTTAATATAATATTTTGGGTCTTATCCCTGTCTAGTTGTATATCAAAACTTTTTTTGGCAAAGCCCAAATAATTCGCCGTCACTGTATAGGGTATAGATTTTAGATCTAAGCGATACCGACCTTTGTCATCGGTAATGGCGAACTTTATTTGTTGCAGAGAATCTTTGGGCTCGGCAAGAATATTAGCATTGGCCAGAGGCTTATTAAGACTGTCTGTTACCTTACCTGTTAAGGAGTTTTGGGTAAAACCAACCGTTTGGAATAACACTAAAAAAGAAAATAATACGTATAATCTAAAAGACATAAATTGAAATAAAGGTGAAATTACCAGTTAGTTTTTATACATTTTCTCCCTATCAGACATTATCTCCTCAATACGCTTATGAGACTCCTTCTCTGAGACTAATTTATCAATATCATCCACTCTCTTAATTTCTAAATCTTTCTCCTTTATATTTAAGTTGATCTTTATCGCCGTTAAGGTGAATTCTTTATAATCAATCTGAAGGATTAATCCAGGAAGCCCATTGTAATTCTTTGGACCAAAACTTATTGGGATGTCTGGCGCAAACCAAGCAATAATCTTGTTATAAAGAAAGTACCCATTCCTGCTGTAAATCTTTTCTGTAGTTTTAGCCTGTCGGCAAGTGTACTTACCAATTTTTTTAGTTTTGTTTGTAATTTCCCATTCTAGGGGTATTTTATCAATATTACCTAGAACGCTACTCACCTGTATCGTTTTATTAAGGGTTTTATTAACATAGTAAGGCGAACTACCTGCCCTACTCCCCATTAAATCTATGTTTTTCTCGAGAGTTGGTTCCTTGTAGTAATAAGATTCATCTTTTTTAAAACTGAGCACAAATTCATCTGGGTGTGCATTTTCCATGGCATAAATGATATCTTTTTTATAAGACATACTGATTTTTTCTTTTTTGATAGCTGCTACAGCACTATCCACGAACGTCTGTTTCACTACCCCTTTATAGGTTATTTTACCGTTAATATCTTGTGATTGGCTATTAAAACCAATGAATAGGAGAACTAAAAGAATGCTGGAATTTATTGTGTGTTTAGTCATGAGCTTTATTTTTTTAAGATTTCTGTTCATTATTACCTCTTATCGTAATCTTTCATTTTAATATTAATTAAAATAATCTTTGCTGTCATTCTAAGTAATTATTTTGAGAATGTTCATAGATAAGAGCAAAGATTAAAGGTTTTTAATTATAAGCTTTGGATTGGCTGTTCTCCAGCACATCCTCCCCTAACCATACATCTATCAAATCCACCAAAATCTCCTGGAGGATAGTCTATTGCATGTGGCATGAGTCTGTGAACATGAAAACATTAAAGCATTATCCACTTCATCTATTGCATTTGTAGTACCAGCAGTAGATGCCGTTCCTAATGCAAATAAAAATACAGTTCCTAAAAGGAACTTTTTAATAATTTCATAATTTTAAATTTTTTGAACCCAACCTAGAGTTCGATTAAACATTTGTTTTAAAATGAATACGTACAAATCCAATTTGTTTTATACGTATCCAAAACAGTACTGCTAGAGTTGCAACTCTATGTCATTAATAAATCAAAATTGGAAGAATTATTAATTACACAACGAACGTAAAAAAAAACGCAACAGCTGAGTGTAAGATGTTAAAAATTTACGTTTAACTTTTGTTTATGTTGTTTATACTTCACTAATATTGCTTATTTACTTATCCTCATAAAAAATTTATCTTTTACTATAATCTTTCATCATTTCCTCAATACGCCTATAAGACTCCTTCTCTGATATAACCTTATCCTTTTTATCTATTCTTTTAATTTTTACATCATCAGATGGATTCAAATTTATCTTTATCGCCGTTAAGGTGTATTCTCTATCCTCAATCTGAAGGATTAATCCAGGAAGTCCGTTATAATTCTTTGGACCAAAACTTATTGGGATGTCTGGTGTAAACCAAGCAACAACGTCTTTATAAAAAAAATACCCCTGCCTACTGTAGAGTTTTTCAGTTGTTTTGGCTTGGCGGCAAGTATAGTTACCTATTTTTTTAGTTTTGCCAGTTATTTCCCACTCCACGGGCTTAAAGTTAATGTTCCCTAAGGGTCTACTCATTTGAATGATCATATCCTTCGAGCTGTTGGTATAATAAGGTGTAGTACCTGCACGACTTCCCATTAAGTAATTTTGATCTTCAAGATTTGGTTTTTTATAATAATAGGATTCGTCGTTTTTAAAGTTTAGTAAAAATTCTTCAACCTTTGCATTTTCCATAGCTTTGATTACATCTTGTTTGACAGACATTGGTCTATCTTTTTTCTTATAAGCAACTAAAAAGCTATCCACGAATTTTTCATTTACTATTCCTTTATAAGTGATACTGCCACTCTGGTCTTGAGATTGACTATTAGAGCTAATTAATATTAGAACTAAAAGAATGCTGAAATGTATTGTATGTTTAGTCATGGCCTTTGTTTTTAAGATTTTTTTGTACATTACTAACTCTTATCGTAATCTTTCATCATATCTGCAATCCTTTCATTCATTTCTTTTTGTGAAATCACTTTTTCATCTTTATCGACTCGTTTTATTTTTAATTTCTTTTCATCTGGATTAAGATTGATTTTGGTGGCTGTAATCGTAAATTCTTTTCTTTTAACCTCGAGCACCAATCCTGGAAGACCACTATAATTTTTAGGACCAAATCTTACCGGAATTTCTGGAGCAAACCAGGCGATGACATCTCTATCGTAAAAATGCCCTTGTCGGCTATATAGTGTTTCTGTGGTGGTTGCTTTATAACACTTAAAATCCCCTATCATTTTACTATTATTGGTAATCATCCAGTCTAAAGGCTGGTGAGCAACAAAATTGAATATTCGACTATCTTCGATAATTAAACTAGAATTAGTATTTTGGTAATAAGAGTCAAGTCCTGCTTTACTTCCTATGTTGTAACTGGCATCCTGACGAAGCGAAGGATCGTGAAAGTAGTAAGATTCATCCTCATTGAAATGCAACTCATAATAATCTGATTCTGCATTCTTATAATGATTTATTACCTGTTGCTTAATATTCATAGCAAGGTCTTCTTTTTCCTTGATCCCTTCAATAAATTCTTTTTTATGCTTTAAGTTCATTTCAGCGGTGTAATTGATAATTCCAGATTGAACTTGAGAGAATGATACAGCGCTAAACATAAGCACTACTCCTAAAATAGTCTTCATACCTATAGGTTTTTAATGTAGATTATCAAACCTAGTTAAAAAGAACGACAATTAACTATAACGTTAGTTAATATAAAAAATGCAGTGGATTTAAAATCCTAGATAAAGCCTTTAGATTTTATCTCACTCTGGACGACAGCTTAAGTTTGCCGAAAGTTTAAACTGGATATCTCAACTGGTCTAAACATGCAGTGTCAAAATCAGAAGAAATTATAACAGCTATTACTTCGAAAAACCCAATTGCTTAGCAAAAGCATTGAAAATGAAATCCCAAGTCAATAAAACTTTAGGCTGTTGCTCTTAAAACAAAAACTTCACGCTAACTAAAATCTGAGAAGGCCTTAAAAGGTAGGTGCTTTGCACGTAGGAAAAATCTGTGTTGGAAACCCGCACAAATTCATCGGTATTGAGGACGTTGTTCCAACTGGCATTTAGGTCTATTCCTACTTCTTCGAAGGTATATTGATAGTTGAAATTCAGAAAATAATTATTGCGGTTTTCCTCAGAAATATTATTAAAATAGTATTCTGTATCCAAATTGAAATATTGATTATCTGCTACATAAAAAAATAGGTCTAACTCGTGCTGCTGAGTTCTTATTTCATCGAAATCCCTATCTTCAAAACGCGTTTGTAAAAAACTGAAATTACCTGAGTAACTCGCACTTAACCAGTCGGTCACTTCGGACTCTAGATCTAGATTAAAACTTAAATTTTGATTTTCTACATCGGCTAAATTACCATTTAGTATTTGCTCACGATTGGAAATCGTAAAATTACTTCCTAGACTTAAAGTCGTCTTTAATTCTCTAAAATATTTACTGGTTTTGACGTTGATTCTATGAGAGTTTGAAAAATTATCCTGCCCTATCGCTTCGAAAATCGTGGCGGCATTGAGTCCGATTTGATTGCTGTACAGCAAATTGCGCTTTGTCTGATTAAAAGAATAGGAAAGATTCGCAAAAATGGATTTTAATGGATTCCTAAACCGAAGTCGCCAGAAGTAATTCTGACTGAAGTTTTCTGGTAAAGGCGAATTATAACGCTGAAGATTTCGATAATTGTTAAAAATAAATCCAAAATACAATTGTTGCATGTCGCCAAAATCATTGCTGAGATTGGCAGAAATACTGGTTTCCCAAAAGGCTGAAATTTTGTTTCTCACGTACAAATTGGGTTCAAACGTGACGCGACTGAGGTTTTGATTTTCTTGTAATGAAGTATCCTGAATATCAAAACTTCTTAGATTAATGGGCGTGGTCAACCTCACATTCCAATCTCCTTTTTTGTAAACAAATTTGCTGGTGGCATAAAAGCGAGTGCTTAAAAAATCAAGCTTGTTTTGAAAATCACCTCCCAAGGTTTCTGTTCTATCCGCATCAAGAATAGTTAACTGACTACCTAAAGACTGATTCTTGACAGAAACACCTACTTCTGGCGACACTGTTATGCCTTTAATTCGCTTTGTAAATCCCGCCGTATTATCACTAAAAAAAGTATTGGTTTCTACGGTTTGTTGCAGTTCCTGGTATGCTTCGCCGTCATTTAATGAGGCTTCAAACTGGCCAGGGCTCACATTCAGGCTTTGGTTGGCTTCGGTATACCCCGTGTTGGACCTAAAGGTGACCACCTGCTTTCCTACAGGCTGCAAAAACCTCAATTTGTTACGAATCACAGAAAACGGATTGGAGAGCTGTTGCTGCACCTGAGTGTTCCCTGTGTTGATCGCTCCGCGTTGAGAATCCCAAAACCCATTTATCTCTAATTCGTTTTTTAAATAATTGTCACTTGTGTTTCGCTCCAAAATAAACTTGGATTGCAGTGTACTCCTAAATAAATCGTTGTTGGTGTTTTCCGTCAAATCGATAGTATCGGTAGGAGTGAAAAAACGGGTTTGGGTATTTCCGATTTGTTGTTGGGCGTCATTAAGGTAAGAAATGTTGGTTTTTAGATCCACATCTTTTTTAAGCCGAATCAAATAATTAGCCGAACCCAAATGCACATTATTATCCAACCAGCGTTCTTGTGAAAAAGGCGGTTCTGCAAGTTGCCTGATGGAGAGCCAATCGGTTTTGGAGGTGTTGAACTCTTCTCGACCAAAATCAGCGATAGAAAAATCCCTGATTTCTCTGGACACATCGCTCCCAGTGTTATTAGCTTGGTAAGTCACAATCGCTTGATTCTTTTTGGTAAACAGCATAGGTGTGATTTTAGCTTTCCACAGCAAAGGCGAAAATCCAGAACCGAGTTCGGCATTGCCGCTTACAGTCACTTCCTTTTTAAGTTTGATATTGAGCGAAGCGCGCTCAGAAAATTCCAGACTGTCCAACATTTTGATGGGTTGGTGATTTTCCAGAATTTGGACTTGCGACACATCTTTGGCAGCAATATTATTATTGGCCAAATTGTAGCGGCCTTCCAATAAATCCAAACCTTCTATATAGTATTTTTCAATCGGCTCACCTTGATACTTAATCTGGCCGCCTGGCATGACTTCTATGCCTGGCATTTTCTTGAGCACATCGGCAATAACTCTGTCTTTCTGGTCTGAAAATGCTGAGACCGAATAATTGAGGGTGTCGCCTCTTTGTTCTATTTCTTTAGACTTTACCAGGACTTCCTTGAGTTCTTCTGAAGATGGCGACAGCTGGATATCGAGCTGTTGGTCTTTATTCTGAATGTGTTGCTGCCAGGTTGTATAACTTATATACGACACCTTCAGAAAAAGGGAATCTAACTCTGAATCCAGTTGGACTTTAAACTCACCACTACCACTACTAATGCTATAAGCCAAAATAGTTCCTGTAGAATCTTTACTGACCATCACCGTTGCCCCACTTAGAACTTGATCATTTTCATCAAGCACTTTTCCTGTAAGATGGGATTGGGCATAGCCTGAAAAGGCAACTAAAGCTAACGCATAAAGACAGACTTTACTCAAATTATTCTAGTTCTATAGGGTTATTCCTTTTTCTAAATTTCTGTCTTACTTTAGCTTTATATTTATCATCAATGATAAAACCTGATTGAGCGATTCTTTCTATGACATTATTTTTAAAATCTTCACGCTTATCAAAAAAAACTGCTTTAGTTGTAAAAAATAGATTTTTTTTAGGCTCAAGTTTTGAGTAGGTTAGATCAATTTTTGATTTAGCTATGAGTTCAAAAACATAATGATTTTTTGAATCTGAAATTTTAATTATAAGACCAGGAAGGCCGCTAAATTTATAGGGGCCGTCAGAAATAGGTATTTCATTGGAGAACCAAGCTTCATAATCTCTACCTCCATAAGAGGTAGTTGCTTTTTGGCATTTTAAACCATTTATAGTCTGAGTATCGGAAGTTATTTTCCATTTAATATTCCCTTTATCTTCAAGGTATTTAAAATTATCTGTTATAATTTTATCGTATACTATAATGCTGTCTTTGGAGTTTTTCTTTAATATTTTAGAATGAAATTGTGTTTTGGGAAATCTTGAGATATCCGCCATACTTAATTCGTCAGTCGGATCATTTTCAATTGCGAGTAACAATGAATCTTTTAAATATCCATTTTTACTCTGAAAAATAGAGACATTCTCATTTGTTAACAAATACATTTCTTCGCTTTGCTTATTATATGTAATTGTAGAATCTGATTGATATGTAAGTAAATAGGTAAACTTATGGTTTAATTCATACTTTGTCTGAGCTTCAATATTAATTGAAATTATTAGTACAAATACTAAAATAAATTTTTTAGACATAATAAGAAATATTTATTAAAAAGGAAAAACCTGCCTGTTAGGCAGGTTTAATTTAAATTAATTTATAGGACAAATTTCTTCGTCAGCTTCTATAATTTTTGCAATGATTTCTTCAGTAGTATCTCCACAAGTTAAAGCTGTTACTCCAAAAGAAAAAGTTGTACGAACACAGGCACGTTTTTCAACTTCTAAGTCTTTGTTTTCATTATTTGCAGTAACTATAGATACAGAACCTAAAGCCAATAAAAATACAGTTCCTAAAAAGGAATTTTTTAATAATTTCATAATTTTAAATTTTTTGAACTCAACCTAGAGTTCGATTAAACATTTGTTTTAAAAATGAATACGTACAAATCCAATTTGTTTTATACGTATCCAAAACAGTACTGCTAGAGTTGCAAGTCTATGTCATTAATAAATCAAAATTGGAAAGATTATTAAATTACAAAACGAACTTAAAAAAAAAACGCAACAGTAGAGTGTAAGATGTTAAAAATTTAAGTTTAACTTTTGTTTATAGTGTTATTAGTTCATTATTATTGCTAATAAAATGTCGATTTTATTTTTGATCTAATTCTATGGGGTTGTTTTGTTTTTTATATTTCTCTTTTATTCTTCGTTTATCTTGAGGAGTTAAGTCGAATGGTATGCGCGATATAGGATCATCAAAAAAATCCTGTTTAGTTTGGTGTAATTGTTTCTTTGTAGTTTTTATATAATTTTTGTTATTGTCAAAATTAATAATTTCTTTCTCTCCTTTTAATTCCATAAAAGAAATCAATTGAAAGTTATAATGATTTTCCAAGTCACTTATTTGTACAATTAAACCTGGCAAACCTTCAAATTTGTAAGGCCCTTGTGGAATAGGTATTTCTTCGGTAAACCAAGCCACATATTTACGTCCTGCAAATTCAGTAACTGCTTTTTGGACTTTAAAATCATTTATAACTTTTTTATCTTTATTAACCTGCCAAATATATGGTGAAATATTTTCAGAATATAAAAATACATCACCACCTATCCTGTCTGAAACCTTGATTTGATTGTTCTCATAATCTTTAAAAATAATTTCATAGAATTTAGTCTTTGGAGTTTTTCTCTTTGACATATTTATATGCGAACCATTAAAATTTTTTGCCATTTTTACTATCATGGAGTCTCTAACCCATTTATTGACACTTATAAATTTTGATTTCTCATCTCCTATAAACAGATAAAAATCTTCAGTAGATTTATCTTTAATATCTGTAGAGTCTGGGCTATACTCTAGCCTGTAGGTGACTTCATAATTAGCTGTAAAAGTGTTGTTGTTTTGACTCTCTGCTTGGAAATTTGCAAAACTGAGTACTAATAAAATAATAAGCTTTTTCATTGGTCCGAATTTTATTTTAATTCTATGGGGTTGTTTTGTTTATCAAACTTTTCCTGAATTTTTCGTTTTTTTTGAGGACTCAAACCTAAGGATATACCTTTTTCATTTAATCTTACGAAATAATTAGCATAATAATCACGTTTGGCCTTATAAAACTCTTGTTTTGATGTTTTAATATAGTTTATGTTTATATCTAAATCTTCAATTTGTTTATCGCCATTAACTTCCTTAAAAGAAATCAATTGATAGTTATAATGGTTTTCGGTATCACTTATTTGAACAATCAAGCCAGGTAAACCTTCAAATTTATAAGGGCCCTGTGGTATAGCTATCTCTTCTGTAAACCAAGCTATAAATTCTCGACCTCCAAATTTGGTAACTGCTTTCTGTACTTTAAAATCATTAATGACTTTTTTATCTTGTTTTATCTCCCAAGTGTAAGGTTGAATAACTTCAGAATATAAGAATTCATCACTACCTATTCGATCCACAATCTTAAGTTTATTATTTTTATAATCTTTAAAAATAATTTCATTAAACTTAGTCTTAGGCATATTTTTATTTGCAAAGTTTATGGAACCATTAAAATTTTCTTCCATTTTAGTTACTATAGAATCTCTAATTCGTTGATTCTTGCTTATAAATTTTGATTTATTATCTCCTATAAACAAATGAAAATCTTCAGTAGATTTATCTTTAATATCTGTAGAGTCTGGGCTATACTCTAGCCTGTAGGTGACTTCATAATTAGCTGTAAAAGTGTTGTTGTTTTGACTCTCTGCTTGGAAATTTGCAAAACTGAGTACTAATAAAATAATAAGCTTTTTCATTGGTCCGAATTTTATTTTAATTCTATGGGGTTGTTTTGTTTTTTTAACTCCTTACGGTGTTCTTTCATCATCTTCTCTTTTTGTCCCAACCCCGATTTAAAGCTAATGGTCATTCCTGATCGTCCCAGTGCTGCAATGGGATCAACATTATATTCTTCTTTGATTTCCCTGAACTTGTTTTTATCGACTTCTAGGTAGTCTTCGTCGCTTTCAGTATCAAAAATCGGCTCCTTTAAACTTTTAAATCCGGTTAACTTGAATACATAATATTCTTTTTCATCAGCTATTTTTATAATTAATCCCGGCAGGCCGTTAAATTTGTAGGGTCCGTCGGGAATTGGGATTTCCGAAGTAAACCAGGCCGTATAATTCCTACCTGCATAGCTTGTTTTTGCTTTTTGTACCGCAAAACCAGATATGTCTTTTGTTTCGGGCAAAATATTCCATTCTATGCTCGATAGATCCTCAGAATATTCATAATAATCTTTTACTATTTCTTCCTGAAAATTTATTTCTCTATCAGCTAATTTTTTATTTATGTAATATTTGAATTTTGTTTCAGAAATTTTGGATCTCATCTCACTAAAACTTTGTGGAGTTCGTTCGCGTTCTTTATAAACCCTTTGTATTGAATCTTCTATATGATGCCCTTGGCTGGAAAATCTGGAATATCCCGCTCCGGTAAAAAGTAGCATTGTTTCATTTTGAATAGATTCCGCATTAGTTGAATCTATTTGCCAAGTCAATTCGTAAGTGGCTTTGTATTTAAATTTATCTGTTAACTCCTGAGCAGTTGAGATTGAAAAAGAAAAAATAAATAAACAGAAAAAAGCTGTGGACAAGCTAGGGAATATCTTCATACCTATAGGTTTTGATGTATATTTTCAAACTTAATTAAAAAGAACGAAAATCAACTATAACGTTAGTTAATATTAAAAATGTAGTGGATTTACAATCCTAGATAAAGCCTTTAGATTTTATCTCACTCTGGACGACACCTCAAGTTTGCCGAAAGTTTAAACTGGATTTCTCAAATGCTCTAAACATACAGTGTCAAAATCAGAAGAAATTATAACAACTATTAACTCAAAAAAGCCAATTGCTTAGCAAAAGCAGTGAAAATGAAATCCCAAGTCAATAAAAAAACTATTTTTGTGTTTTTAAATTATAGCTATGTCCTTAAAGAAAGCCTCTCTTCTTATCCTACTCATTTTATTGGTAGATCAAGTATCCAAAATATATATAAAGACCCACTTTATGCTGGGGCAAGAAATTGATGTTTTAGGCTGGTTTCGTATCCTTTTTGTCGAAAATGAAGGGATGGCTTGGGGAGCTAAAATCCCTGGCTCTTACGGTAAAGTCATCCTTACTTCGTTTAGAATTGTAGCAGTTGGCTTGATTAGCTATTGGTTGTGGGATTCTATAAGAAAAAAATCGCCGAGAATTTTAATTATTTCAGTTTCTTTAATCCTTGCTGGTGCGTTTGGAAATATCATCGATTCTGTGTTTTATGGTGTAATTTTCGATAGTAGCTTAGGACAAATCGCCACCCTTTTTGCTGATGAACCTTACGGCGAATTGCTAAAAGGTAAAGTGGTCGATATGCTTTACTTCCCTATGTATAGCGACATATTGCCCAGCTGGGTTCCCCTTTGGGGAGGTGAGCATTTTGTCTTCTTTGCGCCAGTCTTCAATATCGCCGATACGGCCATTAGCACTGGATTTGGACTTTTGGTGGTGTTCAACAAAAAAGCTTTCCCAAAAGACAAGTAGTCTATAGATTTTGAGATTCTATTTTCAATAATAGTTTGTAGGCTTCTAGCTTCTCATCTGGCTTAATTGGATAGGGTTCTATATTTTTAAGATACACCTTATGAGATTCTGTAGAAAGGATTTCCCTGTGGAAACCCAGTGCAGGAATGCTTATTCGATGCTGCTCGGTTTCTGTCCCATCGTTAATTTCTATGACAATATTGGCTTCACCAGGCCAGACACAGGTCACTTGTTTTGGACAACGCCCATCGCTTTCTACTGCGGCAAACGTTAAGGTATAAGCACCCACCTCGACATGATCCAGAAGTTTAACCTTGGTCAAAATCTCTGGTACTTCTATTTTTTTTTCAGTTTCTGTGGTATTTTTTTCTGAATTTTGAGCGTTTAGACTGCAGGTTATAGACAGAACACCTAGAAGGAACAGATACAATTTCATAAGTCGTGTGGGGTTAGCGTTTCTAAAACCTAAATATAAGTCAAAAAATTTAGCCTAAACCTACATCTAAAGTCATCATAACTACAAATCCTCCTATAAACCCGAGGGTGGCCAAATCTATATTCCGAGCTTGTTGGGACTCGGGGACGACTTCTTCTATCACCACAAAAATCATAGCTCCAGCTGCAAAACAGAGCGCATAAGGCAAAATAGGTTCAAAAGTCAAAACTGCCCAAGCCCCAATGACCGCGGCCACAGGCTCTACGATGGCAGATAAATGACCGTAATTAAAACTTTTCCAACGCGATAACCCAAGTCCGCGCAATGGCATAGCCACCGCAAAGCCTTCAGGAAAGTTTTGCAAACCAATACCAATGGCCAAAGCCACAGCGCCACCAATACTGGCACCTTCTATTCCTGCTGCAGCACCTCCAAACAAGACACCAACAGCAAGCCCTTCTGGGATATTGTGTAAGGTAATCGCAAGAGTCAATAAAACGGATTTATGCCATTTGGTTTTTACGCCCTCTTTTCTGTCTTCCTTAAAATTTATGTGTAAGTGCGGCAATACTTTATCCAATCCAAAAATAAAAAGAGCACCAAGTACAAAGCCTACCACCGCGGGAATCACTTTTACAAATCCCTCGCCATCGCTCATTTCTATACCTGGCGCTAAAAGACTCCAGAAACTCGCAGCGACCATAACTCCCCCAGTAAATCCCAACATAGTATCGAATAACTTACGATTCATAGACTTAAAGAAAAATACCAAGGAAGCCCCCAATCCGGTCACCAACCACGTAAAAGTGGTGGCAATTAAGGCAGCAGTAACAGGGTCTATGGATTCAAAATAAGCAATGAGTTCTTTCATACTATTGTTTTATAAAAATGTTGACAGTCACCATAGGTGAAATTCTTAAGGTTTTTCCCCCTGTCTGGATTAACATGGATTCATCAAATTCTTCTTTATCTAAAACCTCAATGGTTTTCCCTAAAGCAATATTGTTTTTATCTAGATATTTCAAAAATTCGGTGGAGGTATCTTTTACACCTACCAAAGTGCCACGTTCCCCTTTAGATAGGTTGGAGAGTAAAGTTTTATTGGCCACGTGAAAATTGCCTTTAGCATCTGGTATGGGATCGCCGTGTGGATCTCTTTTGGGAAACTCTAGGAACTTATCGAGTTCGGTAATCAGTTTATCCGATTTGATGTGCTCTAGCTGTTCTGCGACTTCATGGACCTCATCCCAAGAAAAACTGAGCTTATCGACTAGAAACACTTCCCACAGTCTGTGCTTCCTTACAATCTGTAAAGCGGTTTTTCGTCCAGTATCCGACAAATACACTCCTTGGTATTTTTTGTAAATAACCAGATCTTTTTCGGAGAGTTTCTTCACCATATCGGTCACCGAAGAGGCTTTGGTTTGCATTTCTTCAGCAATCGCATTCGTACTTACTCCAGACTTGGAGGTCTTTTGTAAATGCAGAATGGCCTTCAGGTAATTTTCTTCGGATAAGGAAAACATAATTTGATTTTAAGCTAGACAAAAGTATGATTTTTATTTTATTCTATAAAATATTTAGTTTAATAAACTTTTTATTTTTAGTTTTGTCTAAAAATAAATTACATAGACATGAAATTTAAACTTTTAGCACTAATATCTTTTATCTCTTCGGCTTTGTTTTCACAATCGGGATCTATAGAAGGTCAAATTATTTTTGAAGACAAGGCCGGGCTCTCAGCAACGGTAATCCTACAGGAACTGCAGAAGAATACCATTACTGATAAGGAGAATTCATTTACTTTTAAAAATATTGAAGAGGGTGTCTATACCTTAATGGTGAATTCATTGGGATATACTTCCCTTACCCAGCAAATAAAAGTCACCGCCAATCAAACTAAAAGACTTACTATCCGGTTGAGTCCAGAAAATATGCAATTGGAGGAGGTCGTCATCATAGATCGCCAAACGGGATTAAATTCAAAAACACCCTACAACTTTACCGCTGTCCGCATGGATAGGATTGATAGTAAAAGTAGCCCCGCAGGAGTAATGGGAGTTCTCCGAGAAGTTCCTGGAGTCTATGGAGCAGAATTTGGCCACGGTATTGTAAAACCCTTTATCCGAGGTTTAGGATTTAGCCGTGTAGCAACGATTTATCAAGGTAACAAATTGGAAAACCAACAGTGGGGAGCAGATCACGGCCTCGGTGTGAACGACTTGGGGGTAGAAAGCATTGATGTGATAAAAGGTCCAGCTTCGGTACTTTACGGTTCAGGGGCTTTAGGAGGAGTGATCCTCTTAAAAGAAGATGAGTTTTATAAAGATTCCAAAACCCTCTCGGGAAATGTTGGCTCCACTTTCAACTCGGTGTCCAATGGATTTAGGAGTTATGCTTCTGTAGGAAAAAGCTTCAATAATAACCTCTTTTTTGGAACTGATTTAGCCTATGAAAACCATGCCGACTACAAGTCTGGTGATGGCGACATTATTGGTAACAGCAGATTCAATATGAGTACCGCCAGATTTCATATAGGTATTGATAAAGAGAAGTTCGACAATAAACTATCGGTCACTTATAACAAACAAAACTTGGGAATTATTGGAGATGACGAGCTTATAAACTCAAATGCTACTACTCGTAATGATCGCGACATGCAATTGCCCTTCCAAGAAGTGACTGATGTCTTGGTGTCCTATAACCAGCGGATAGATCATGGCAAAATAGAGTCGGTTCTACACGTGTCTCATCATATAAACGATAGAAAAGAAATTGAAACAGATGTCGATTTAGTTGATTTGGGTCTCAACCAAAACAATACGTTTTATAACGCAAGAATCAACTTCGATACGGGTAATGTTACCCATAATCTAGGTTTACAGGGGAATTTCCTTCAAAATGAAAATCAGGAGAATGTCTTAGAAATTCTTATTCCCAATGCCAATTATGCTGAAAATGGAGCTTATTACATGATGAACTGGGATTATAAAAGTTACTTTGTACAAGCGGCCTTGAGGTACGATTATAGACAAGTTAAAGCAGATGCCAGCAATGATCAGTTTATAGACGCGGGATTTGTGCTTCCTGGCAATCCTGAAAGCAGAACTTTAAAATCAAATTTTAGTGGTTTAACAGGATCTCTAGGGGTAACTAAAACCTTGAGCTCCACACAAAAATTAAAGGCGAATTTCTCCTCTGGTTTTCGATCTCCAGATTTGGCCGAGCTTTACTCTTTTGGGCAACACCCAGGCACCAATCGCTTCGAAATTGGGAATGCCAACTTTGAGCGTGAACAGAGTTTTCAGGTCGATTTTAATTATGCCTTGGTCTTGGATAGATTTCGGTTGGACTGGTCGGTGTTTGGAAGTCGGGTAGATAACTATATTTTCTTTTCAGATACGGGAGACGTCCGTCAAGATTCTGGATTGCAAATTTGGGAATACCAGCAAGTAGGAGCGGAACTCTATGGAAGTGAGCTCAATTTGCAATACATAGCTTTAAAAAACAGACAGCTTAAATTCAATTTAGGAGCAGCTTTTGTTCGCGGAAACAACAAAGATTTCGATGAGCCACTAACCTTTATCCCTCCAGATAATATCAATTTTGAGGCGGAATATAGTTTTGGCCAACTTCAACACACCTCTCTTTTTTCTAAACTAAGAGGAATTGCAACCCAAGACCGACCTGGTTTTAATGAAGAGGAAACTCCAGGATATTCGCTAGTGGATATTGGAGTGAGGAGAACGTTTAACCTTGGTGAGGCGAATAAATTGGAAGCTTCTGTAGCTTTTCAGAATCTATTCAACGAGACTTATGTCGATCATTTATCGATCTTGAGAGCTTTTAATATTCCAAGTCCAGGTCGAAATCTCATGCTGAACCTAAGGTATAACTTTTAAAACTGCTTTTTTTATTTTGTTAGGCAAGACGCTTATCTATTATTTAGAAATAAGTTTCGTGACAGAAGGACAAAACCTCGTTTATTTGTCAGCCTGAACCTGCCTGAGATCATTCCTCAGGCAGGTTTATTTCAGAGTTTGTCTAAGGTTAACAAAAGACCTTGAGTTTCCTCTGTAGCAATATTCTAAACAATCCCGAGACTTCGGGGCGGCAACACAAAACATCCAGCTAAAAAAACCAGAAAAAGATTAAATATCGTCGTAATCTACCACCACTTTCGCCGAGGTAGGTTGAGACTGGCAAGTAAGCACAAGGCCTTCTTCTATCTCTTCATCGGTTAAGATTTGATTTTTTCTCATCTCCACAGTCCCTTCTTTGATTTTGGCCACACAAGAACTACAAATTCCACCTTGGCAAGAATACGGTGCATCGATATTCTGTGCTAATACCGCATCCAGAATCAAATCACTTTGATCCATAGATAGCTCAAATTCTTCATCGTCTACGATAACGGTAATTACGCTTTTACCATCGGTAGCAGCCTCCACATTTCCTTCGGATTTTGAGAAGAACAGTTCGTGCTTGATCTGTTCCCCTTTTACACCAGTAGCTTTTAAAGTCTCTTCTATAGTTTCAATCATAGCTTCTGGACCACAGAGGTAAAATTCTGAAAACTCGAAACCATCGTATTTATTTTTGATGACATAATTGACGGTGGATTTTTCTATTCTACCAAACTGAGCCTTATCTTCCTGAGTTTTACTATAAATAAATTCAGTAAAAAAGCGCTTTGGAAATTCTTTCTGAAGACTAAGGAGTTCTTGTATAAAAATGGTCTGCTCTGGAGATTTGTTTCCGTACACCAGTACGAATCTTGCAGAATCCGACTTAGATAGTACCGTTTGAATCATAGACATAACGGGCGTAATCCCACTTCCTGCCGCAAAAGCTGCAAACGTCTTGTGATCTAGCTGTTGAGGCAGTAGAAATTTTCCTTCAGCAGGGTGAACCTGTATGGGATCTCCAACCTTTAGTTGAGAATTCGCATAATTGGAAAATTTACCATCCGGAATGGCTTTCACTACAATCCCTAAATCCTTTCCCTCTTCAGAAGAAATTGAATACGATCGTCTTATTTCTTCTCCGTTAATATTGGTTTCTAAGGTGAGATATTGTCCTGCTTTAAATTGAAATTCTGAAGTTAATTCAGAAGGAACGTCAAACAGAATATGTACCGCTTTATCGGTTTGTCTACTGATTTCTTTTATAGATAGTTGGTTAAAATGTGTCATTAATTTTTATTTTGGGGTTAAAAATACAACCTCATAGAAATTAGGTCTAACAATGAACAATATTTTAATGTGGATTTAAGTTTTATGATAGAAATCCAGTTTTTAAAATTAAATTTGAAATACATAATACATATACTTTTATGACCCACAAATCTTTGATTCCCCTGTTTGCCATTCTTTTATCTTGTCTTCTCTCTTCAGCACAAGGTGCTAAAGAGAAGGTCACCAAAAAATGGACTACTGAAAAGGTTGAATTCCACAAAATTACGGGAGATTCTCTAGAACTCATTCTTGAGGATTATCAAAGAAATATGGAATTGGATTCGCTTTGGAGAACTCATTTGGTAAACCAGAGTTACTCTAAGCGAATGGAAATGGTCATTAAGGATAGTCTAGCATCCAATGAAGTTATAAAAGAACTTCCCACAGAACTTCTTAAAGAAAGACTAGCCGCTTTGAATGCTAAAACACCATTCAACATAGAATACAATGAAAGCTTAGAAAGTGTTATCGGTTATTTTTTAAAACGAGAAAAGGAAGGCACAGAGCGACTAATGGGATTGAGCAAATTTTACTTTCCTATGTTCGAGGCCACTTTAGATAAGTACGATGTGCCTTTGGAAATGAAGTATTTGGCGCTGGTAGAATCTGCCTTAAATCCTAGAGCAAAATCGAGAGTAGGAGCTACTGGGTTATGGCAGTTTATGTACAGTACAGGCAAAATGTATGATCTAGATGTAAGTAGTTACGTCGATGAGCGAATGGATCCTGTGGCTTCTACCGAGGCTGCTGCACAATACCTTAAACGCTTATATCTGATGTTTAACGATTGGGACTTGGCGCTAGCGGCTTACAATTCTGGTCCTGGAAATGTGTCTAAAGCGATACGACGCAGTGGCGGCGAAACCAACTATTGGAAATTGAGACGTTATTTGCCCAGAGAAACCGCTGGTTATGTTCCTTCTTTCCAGGCAATGCTCTACATGTATGAATATGCGGAGGAACATGGCTTCAAACCTGAGCGACCTAAAACCACCTATTACGGAACAGATACGATTAGGGTTAAAAAAATGATCACTCTAGACCAAATTGCTGAAGTAACTCAAACAGAAAAGGAGTTTATAGAATTTCTTAACCCTAGCTACAAGTTAGGAATTGTTCCTTTTGAAGAAGATAAATCCTACTACATTAGACTTCCTTATGCTAAGTCTGGGTTGTTTGTTGCCAACGAGGATAAAATTTATGGGTATGCAGAGGAGCAATTAGCCAAAGCTGAAAAAACTCAATCTGAACCTGATAAAACAGAAGATAAGGTCAACTACTACGTTAAATCCGGTGATTTCTTAGGTCGCATTGCTTCAAAATTTGATGTAAGAATAAGCCAAATTAAATCTTGGAATAACTTAAGAAGTAACACACTCAATATTGGTCAACGTTTGGTGATTTACTCAGCAGATACGAAAGCGAAAACTGAAACTTCCTCCTCGACAGATTCTAAAATTTATAAAGTAAAGTCAGGGGATTCTCTATGGATTATTTCTAGAAAGTACCCAAATTTGAGTGTAGAAGATTTGAAAAGCCTGAATCAACTTAAAGGCAACACCCTTAAACCAGGCATGACCCTTAAAGTCTCCAAGGGCTAGAAATAAGCTCTCAACTGAACACTTCCGGTATGAATGGCATTGGCAGTTTCGCTTTTTCTCCCAAAGTAAGTTAAATTTAGGTCTAAGAAGTCTGTGATTTTCTTCTGCAAAAATAGCGACCAAGTAAAATTGTCGTTGGGCTGCAACCCCTCCAACAGCTGATAGGCAACAGGTGAAAATGCACTGCCTTCAAATTTATTTTGAATATAGTTCACCTCCCCATTAATACTGTATTTCTGAGCATTATTAAGCGTAAAAGATAAGCCGAAAGTTTGCTGGTCTAAGGATTCCATTTCGCCGAGCTGATTTTTCTTTTCAGATAATTCATAGAAGACATCAAAGCGTTTATCGCCTAACAGATAGGACACTTTGGGATTAAGGTTAAAACCCTCAATTTTAAAATTCCTATTTTCAAAGCGATCCGAAAAACTTTCAGAAGAGTTGACATTCTGAGTTAAAGTGAGCAACCAGCTTTCTTTAAAATTATGAATAAATTTGAGCTCATGTAAGGTATTCGAGTTTTCCTGGAGCCCTAAGAGGCTTAAATTTTTGGTCGTATTCTGAGAGAAATTATACGAGGTCGTAAATTTTTGAAGGCCTCTATTAAAGAAAATAATATTTCTAAAAGTCGTGTTATCGCCTAGCACCTCTTGACCATCATCACCAAATGGATTTAAACTCAACGCATTGCCGTCTTTTCTCAATTTTTTATCCAAAAGCAAAGAGGTTTGGTTATAAAATTTGGAAGCTAACTTCTTGAACCCCTCTTCGTTTTGCCACTTAAGGAAGTTGAGAGTAACCTGCTGGCTTAAACGAGTTTGATTGGTTCTCACAAATACTTGATTGGGCAAAAGAATTCTCACGTACCTCCCCTCATCTTGGAATTGGGCAATTTCAAACTCGTTGAGTTCTTGGATGCCATTTTCATTATAATCTATCCACGTATATTGCCCTTGACCAGGTTCCACCTCAACGTAAGAGAATTCTTGCTGAGCAATGCTTCCGCTATTGGTTTCGTAAGTGGTATTGAGATTGACAAGTCGATCCCATAAATTTTGAGAAAAGGTGACTCTCGAGTTAAGACTTTGTTCATCGTCTCGACCTTCTTCCGCAAATTTTAGGTTTCTTAGATTAGCAAAAACTCTAAGTGTTGTGGACTTGGAGTTGACCAATTGCGAACGTGTAAAATAATTGCTGGACGTGTTTACACTTTGTAAAACATTGGCACGTAAACTGTCGTTTTGTCGATATCTATACCCTAATTCTACATACACATCGGTAGAATCTCCAACCCCAGAATAGACCTCGTAGCTAGAAAATCGCTGAGTATTGGCGGTAAATTCATTACTATCCGCCCTCACTTCTTCATTATCTTCTAGGTCATACCGCAATCCGGACCAAAATTTACCAAAATCATAAATCCCAGACAGAGTAGCCCTCGCAAACTTGGAGGTAAGTCGGGAAGATTCACTATCCAGGTAACTTGCATTGGCATTTATCCTGAGCTTATCGAGAACTTGCCTGGTCATTAAAGCATGTTTTAAACCTTCAAAATCAGTTGTATATTCTAAACGTTGAAAATTATATTGAGTGTGGCTTGAAGCATTGTTTTGAAAATCGAACCCCGTATCCACAAAAAGCTGATCTCCTGTAGGATCGAATAAATTCCAATCCCTAGTAAATTCAACATTATAAAGTCTTTCCAAACTAGAATAGGAATCTTCAATAAAATTCAAATTACCAAACACATCAAGCTTTTTGTTGGCCTCCGATTTATATAAGGTTTGCTTAACCGAAACTTGTGCAGCTAAGCCTCGATTATCCTCTTGGTCTAGGTCCGAGAATAAATTATCGTCAGTATTGCTCGCCGCCACTTCAAACTGAATATTGGTAGTCTCAGAAGGAGAATACTTGCCGTTCACCATCGCAATTTGGAGCTTAGTGGGAGCAAATAGCCTTACAACAGGTTCAAAATTTCCTTGAGGAATTCCATCGACTGGAGGTATATATTCGTAAATATTGGCAATAGCATTCTGACTGGAAAGCACATAGTTTCCTTGATTAGGCCCTAGGTTGGTAAACCGAACATTAAACAATTCGGCTTCAGGATCATTGGAAAAGACAAAAATCTCTTCTCCGTTTTGAATTTCCTTGACGTATAAAATCCTGTTTTCTGAGTATTCTGAAAGAACTGCACTAGGAGCAAACATTTCATTTTGATTATCTCCTGCATCTACTAGAGCGTTCACCTGCTCGTCTGTAAGACTTTGCTGTAAGGGCTGATTTTTAAGATCATTTTCGTTATAAAGAAACCCATTCAGTTGAAGAGATTCGGACCTAAATCTAGAGCCAGTTGTGGCCACTATTCTAGAGAAATTTCGATCGGAAACTTGGTATTCTACAACGATTCTCATTTCTGAAGTTATAGGAAACGTAGAATTAAAAATTATTTCACCAGCATTATAATCAATGAGATAGTCTTCATTTTCTCCTCGAGCGAGTTGTCTGCCATTCACAAATACCGCTTCGCTACCAGAGATTATCAATACAAATAATTCTCCACTTTCACCGATCAGTTTATAAGGACCTTGGTTTCCCTCCTGAGCGGTCAATTCGCTTCTTGTAAATACGCCTCTCACCAAAGCGCCAGCAGCGTAAACTTCGGTCTGTCGTTTGTCATTGCCTACATCGGCAGATAGCAATAGGCCTTGTACTCGTTTGGTGTAAGATGCAAAAAAAGATTCGTTTTCTATTAAATCAATATCTCCAGCCCGTATTCTCCATTTGTCTGACTCCAATTCTATAAATATTTGATCGAACTCATCCAGCTGTTGCGTATATCCTCCAGATTGTGTGGGGGCATTGTCATCCTGAATGGAGGCTCGGAGAGTCACATTTTCAGAAATTTTACCAGAAATCTGCAAATCAAGCTCCGACCTTACTACTGCATTTTGGTTGTTCCCCACGCTAATCGCCCTCGAAATACTACCACTTGTATTGAGCCCCGCAAAAGGAACAAAATTACTAGGTTGCCTTTCTTGCTGCAATTCATATAAATTATCGACAGGATTACCGATGTCTACAATGAGCTTTTCATCCAAGCCTTTATAGGTTTTGGTGAGAAACTCAGGGTATTTAAAATAAGTCACTAATAAGCTGTCCTGTTCCATTTTCAATTTGGAAGATGGAATTAATTGGGAGCCCGGAAAATCGATTGTATAAAAAGAAGGGGGAATGGCTAGGCTATCTGTAGACTGAACTTTAAATTGGAATGGGCTTATACTTACCTCTTCTAGCTGTATGGTATCTTTTATGGGAAAAATTTTTACGACTAGTCCCGACTGTCCAAATAGGGAAGAGAATCCAATACATAAAAACACACCTAAAAGATATCGCCTCATGTGTGTAAAACTAAAGCTTTGCTAAAATATTTTAAAGTCTTGTGAAAAAGAAATCGGAAAGTGGGAAAAATAAGGTTTCTAAAAACACAAAACCCCGGTTTTATAAAAATCCGAGGCTCTGCTAATTAACCAATCTATTATGAAAAACTTCATCCTGATTCAAATATAAGATTTAAGTCCAATTATCAAAACAATAAGAAAGCTAAAGTTTTATTAAAATCAAAATTAACTCTCAAAACTCTGATTTACAGGGGGCTGCCAAAAATAATTTTTAAAATTTTTTATTTGATCGTTCTCTATCTCCAAGCCTTCTTCTTCCAAAAGCTTTTGCATAACGCCTTGACCTGGAAAATGATGCTTACCAGTTAATACCCCATTTCTATTCACAACTCTATGCGCTGGTAGATCTCGATCTAATTTTACGCAAGCATTCATCGCATATCCAACTGTACGAGAACTTTTGGCAGCTCCTATCGCTTTGGCTATAGCTCCATAACTAGTTACTTTTCCTTCCGGAATCAAAGCCACAACTTCATAAACCTTTTCAAAAAAATCTGAGTTTGCCATTTATATATTAGATAAGCGAATCCAAGATACAATGACAAGGATCAACATTAATACCGCCATGAAATAGTTGGAGTACCTCTTAAATAACTCTGTCTTCCCATCTATTTTCATGATAAAAATGACGTACAGGTAAAGCGTGGTTAACGTCCCTAGGGCTGCACTTATCGCAAAGAAAATATCGTTCATAATACTGAACTTTATCTCGAAATTATTGCTTAATAAAGTAGAAATAAGAACAAAGTAAGGTATGGGGAAGATATTAAGAGAGGACACTAAAATCCCAGTAAAAAAGCTTTTGGTCCCTGTTCTTTTTTTAATGTTTTGCTGATTTTTCTTTCGATTGGCTGAAAGCAGAAAATAAATAAACATCAAGATCAATATCGCAATTCCAGTTTTAAGGAACACACTTTTCACATAAGGATGTGAAAAAATATATTTTGAAATTAGAACAGCTAATAAAGCCTGAAATAACACTACTGAAGAAGCCCCTAAAGCCATCAAACTTCCATTTCTACGCCCTCTTTCCAAACAGGTTTTAGCTACACTCATGTTGACTAAACCCGGCGGAACCACACCGATGAATGCGGCAAGGTAGGTTAATACATAGATTTGAAAATATTCCAAGATTAAGGTTTAAGTCTAAATTTCAAGTAAGTTATCGATTTATTCTTATCCAGGTACTGCTGCTCGTAAAAAGTCTGAATCCCTACAACCTCTTCTGGAGCTTCATGATTTACGTAAATATTATGGTGAGCATATAAAATATCGTGTCCTAAACCTTCTAAAATTCCTAATGTATAGCCATGCATAAATTCGCTATCCGTCTTTAGATGAATAATCCCTTCCTTAGTCAAAATATGCTTGTATTTGTTTAAAAACTCAGGATTGGTCATCCTATGCTTGGTGCGTTTCCATTTGATTTGTGGATCGGGAAAAGTAATCCAGATTTCATCCACTTCGCCTTCAGCAAAGACCTGATCGACTAACTCGATTTGAGTTCTCAAAAACCCTACATTGGGCATTTCGTTTTCCAAAGCTGTTTTGGCACCTCTCCAAAATCTAGCCCCTTTTATATCTATTCCTAGATAATTACAGTCTTTATTTCTTTCAGCAAGCCCCAAGGTATATTCTCCTTTCCCACAGCCTAATTCTAAGATTAAAGGCTTATCATTTTTGAAAAAATCACGTTTCCATTTCCCTTTAAATTGGAACTCCTCTTCTACAATTTCAGATCTTAAAGGTTGAATGACATTCGCAAATACCTCATTATCTTGAAATCGCTTTAGTTTATTTTTACTCCCCACGTTTTTGCTAAGATTTTCAGGTAAAATTAATTAAATTTACCAATACACAAAATTAAAACCCTTGGCCTTTCCTACTCATGTTCTTGTTGCTCCTCTCAATTGGGGATTGGGCCACGCCTCAAGATGCATCCCTATTATAAATTACTTTTTGGAGCAGGGCGCTATTGTAAGTATAGCTTCCGATGGGGCGGCCTTAGAGCTGTTAAAAGAAGAATTTCCAGACCTCAACAGCTTAGAGTTAAATTCGAGTGAAGTCGTTTATTCCAGCTCTGGTTTTTTCTTTTATCTGAAATTGATTCTACAAGGTCATGGTTTAAAAGAACGAGCCAAAAAAGATGAGATACTGATTGAAAGTTATGCTGAAAAAAATCATGTTGATTTGATTATTTCAGATCACAGATTTGGAGCAATATCTAAAACGATAAAATCGGTGATTATTTCTCATCAATTGAAATTTAAAGCTGGACTATTCTCCAGAGCCTCTTCTTCTTTAAATGCAAAATTCCACAATCGTTATGATGAAGTCTGGATTCCAGATGCTATAGTCCCTTTCGACTTGAGTGGTGTCTTAAGCCATTCGAAACAAGTGAAGGTCCCAACCCGAAGAATTGGGGTTTTAAGTCGGTTTTCTAAAATAGAACTGCCAGTAGAGATTGATTACCTAGCTGTGATCTCTGGACCAGAGCCTTTGCGAACCTCTTTGGAGAAATGTTTGATTGCAGCTTTCCAAGTTCTCTCTAGTAAAAAAACAGTTATAGTACGTGGAGTCTATAACACAGAGTCTTTAAACGACTTGCCCAATATTAGCTTTTACAATCATTTGAAATCTGAAGAACTCAACGCATTGATTTGCAGAAGCAAACTAGTCGTATGCAGATCTGGATATTCTTCGGTTATGGATCTCGCTTGTTTAGGGAAGAAAGCCTTTTTTATCCCTACACCTCATCAGGGAGAACAAGAATATCTGGCCAAGCGGCTTGAAAAACTAGGCATTGCTCCTTTTTCAAATCAGGAAGATTTTAAGGTTTCAGACCTCGAGAGGATACGTCAGTATTCTGGTTTTAAAACTGACCAGCGTCTTCGATTTCCTCTTCAGACATTTCGTCGGACATTGGAAGGGTAAAGGAAAACTCGCTACCGATACCATAGACGCTTTCTACAAAGATTTGTTCATTGTGAGCCTCAATAATATGTTTCACAATAGATAAGCCTAAGCCAGAACCTCCTTCTCGTCTTGATCCTGTTTTATCTACCCTGAAAAAACGCTCAAAAAGGCGTGGAATATTTTCCTTTTCTATGCCCTCTCCATTATCGGTCACTCTAAACATGACTTTGTCCCCTTTCAGTTTTTCTAAACTGATTTCGGAAGTGCCCCCTTTTTTTCCATATTTAATTGAATTCACAATGAGGTTGGTAATCACTTGTTGAATTCGTTCTTTATCTGCTTTAACAAAGATTGGCGGGTAGTCTTTATCGAATGTAAGACTGATTTCTCTTTTGGTAGATTTCATTTCTAACAAATCAAAGACATTCTGGATCAGCTCAACAATATCGAAAGTCTCAAGATAAAGATTGAGGTCACCAGTTTCTAATTTGGTGATCATATCCAAATCTTTCACGATATAAATTAATCGATCTACCCCTTTACTAGCTCTACTAAGGTATTTTTTTCTTACTTTCTTATCTTTTAACGCTCCGTCAAGAAGCGTTAGAATATAGCCTTGAACGGTAAATAAGGGAGTTTTGAGCTCGTGAGAAACATTTCCTATAAATTCTTTTCTGTAGTTTTCTCTTACTTTAAGGGTTTCAATCTCCAGTTTTTTTCCTTTGGCAAATCGCTCTACTTCCTCGGTAAGAGTTTTGATATCTGATGTCACTCTTCGGTTACCAACTGCCGTTTGGTCTAGTATAGAGACACTATCGTAAATGGATTTTACCCGTTTGTAGATAAAATACTCTATTCTTAATTGGATAATTAAAAAGGAAAATAAAAAACAGACTAGAGCAAAAATAAAAATAGAAGTCAAGTCGATTTCTAATTGGATATGCTCATATAACGCAATGAGGCCGGTTAAGAAAATGGTGATATACGTAGAGGTATTTAGCGCAAACTTATAAGACCTTTTGAATTTTTTACTCATTCATGTACAAACTTATAGCCAACGCCTTTCACTGTTTTGAATTTATCGTCGCCCAATTTTTCTCTCAATTTTCTAATGTGGACATCGATGGTTCTTCCACCAACCACCACTTCATTTCCCCAAACGGTGTTCAAAATATCATCTCTTTTAAATACTTTATTAGGTTCTGAAGTGAGTAAAGATAGCAATTCAAATTCTTTTCTTGGTAAAGTCATTTCTACACCATCACTGGAAATTTTATACTCATCGCGGTTGATCACGATACCCCCGATTTTATAGATGTTTTCCTCAGAAGCATTGGACTTAAACCGTCTAAGCAAAGCTTTTACTTTACTCATCAACACTTTAGGCTTTACAGGTTTGGTTATATAATCGTCTGCACCCGCATCGAAGCCTGCCATTTGAGAATAATCTTCTCCTCTAGCCGTTAAAAAGGTAATGACGGTGTTTTCTAGGCCTTTGGTCTCTCTAATTTGTTCGCAGGCCTCTATACCATCCATCTCTGGCATCATCACATCCAAAATTACCAAATGAGGCTTTTTCTTTTTAGCTTTTTTTACAGCCTGGACGCCATCTTCCGCAGTAATCACTTTGTAGCCTTCAGCATTGAGATTGTAACTCAATATTTCCAAAATATCCGGATCGTCGTCTACAACAAGGATAGTGATGTCAGATTTCTTCATGTAGTTTAAGTTTTAATATTGACAAATTTAGCAAATCGAATATTAGCATAAAGTTAAGGTTAATACCAATTTAAAACTGTGATGCCCTAATAAATCGTTTTACCAAAACGAATTCGGCACTGGCTTTTTTCGTTTTATTTTTTAAAATATAAGTACTGAAGCTAAGGCTATGCTAATTATTTTAACTTCAATCACCTAAAAAGCAATTCAATTTATTTATGCGACATTATAAATTTAAATTGGAATTAGGAACAAAAAAAACTGCTCCAAATGGAGCAGCTTTCGGCTAATTGGTAGTAAAAGAATAATTAGTTAGTTGCCCAACTGAAATCTGATTCCACAACTGTTGCTGTGTCATAAACAACACTTGGATCTCCTGTAGCACCATCAATTACAACATTTTCTAATGGCCCATCATCTCTCATATCAATAATTGTTTGATATCCTGTAAGAGACAAACCAGTAATTGTTGCTCCTGAATTAGCTTTAAATTGTAATGCTGTTCCCGTATTTGTTTCTGAAACTGCTGCAAAGTTAATAATGGTTGGGTTTCCATTTATACCGTCAGCTTCTACTGCTGTAGAAAAGTTCTCTAGCGTATGTTTTACAAATGTATTGGTTAAAACTCCGTTCCAACCTTCAGTCCAGTCTACTGCATCATCTTCAGTATCTACAGCATAAAAATTGGTAAGATTAGCAGATCCTCCAAAGAACTCTACACCATCATCTTGTCCACCAATCACTGCAATATTTTCTAAGGTAGTCATACTGCCTACCGCATAAAGCGTTAAACCATTGAACTGAGATTCAGCGTTGATTTGAGAACCTGTTTGTCTTAGGATTAAGTAAGTGATAGTTCCTGAATTATCTTCAACATCAGTACCACCATATACTATCCCTCCTACTTCTGCGATTGCATCAATTCCTTCAGTAGTTTCAGCTTTTCCAGCAATCACCAAACCTCCCCAAGCTCCTTCTCCACTTGGAGCCATAACTACTGGGCTAGTTTCAGTACCATTAATATTGATTGTTCCTCCTTTTTGAACTACCATATAGACATCTGTTCCAGTACCTGTTGTAATTGTTGTTCCTGCTGGGATAGTTAATGTAGCACCAGATTCAACACTTAGGACACCTGGTAAGCTATAGCTTATACTTGAGTCTAAAGTAACGTTACCAGTAATCTCACCACTCAACACGTTATTGACGTTGCTATTGGCTTCAGTTGCCCAATCAAAATCACTAACATTTACAGTTGCTGGACCAGTGTAAGGTAAGTTAGGATCAGCATTTTCGCCTTCAATTTGCACGTTAGAAAGTGCACCATTGTCTCTCATATCAACGGAAGTTCCGTAACCTGATAAAGAAAGTCCTGTAATAGTTGCTCCAGATTCTACTTTAAATTGTAAGGCTGTTCCTCCGACTGTAGATATTGCAGTAAAATTGGTCAAAGTTGGATTTCCATTTATACCGTCAGCTTCTACTGCAGTAGAAAAGTTTTCATCGGTATGAAGCACGTAGGCATTTGTTAGGACTCCGTTCCAACCTTCAGTCCAGTCTACAGCATCATCTTGTAGGTTTTCAGCATAAAAGTTAGTAAGATTTGCAGATCCTCCAAAAAATTCTACACCATCATCTTGTCCATTAAAAATGGCGATATTATTTAATGTGGTTCCGCTTCCAACAGCATAAAGCGTAAGACCATTAAATTGGGATTCTGCATTAATTTGTGCTCCCGTTTGTCTTAAAATCAAATACTCAACGCTACCAGAATTATCCTCCGCATTGGTGCCTCCGTAAAGAATTCCACCTACTTCTGCTATAGCATCTATACCTTCAGTAGTTTCTGCGTTTCCGGCGATTACTAACCCCCCCCAAGATCCTGAACTCGCTGGGCTCATAATCACTGGATTAGATGGTGTCCCCGCAATATCAATAGTCGCACCTTTTTGAACGATAATATAAACATCTGTCCCTGTTCCTGTAGCAATATTTGTTCCTGCAGGTATGGTTAAGCTAGCTCCCGCTTCTACACTTAAAGTTCCATTTAAAGTATACTCGAGGCTAGAATCTAAAGCTACATCGGAGGAAATACTCCCTTCCAATTCAAGTTCAGAACCTGGTTCAGGACCAACAGGAACATCATCGTCACTACTGCAGCTTGATGCTACTAAAGTAAAGCAAGCCAATGCGAAAAAATAAGTTAAAGATTTCATTGTTGTTTTCATGTGTCTAAGTTTAAGTGTTATTTTTATATTAAGTTTAAGTTCAAAAATTATAATTAAACCCTATAGATAGTTGCGCCCCTCTAGTATAAGATCTAACTACTTCTTCTCTTGAAACACCCGTACTAAGGGGTTTTATGGTTTGAGTCCTTTCAATTTGAGGATTCAAAAGATTTTTACCTATAAGTTGTACACTTAGGTTTTCATTGATGTCTTTTCTCAATACTGCATTTAAAACGACAAAGCCTTGCTCCCGTATTTCTTCATTAAAAAACTCGTCGGGATTCACTTGGTTGTCTGGATTTCCTAAAGCAAATATTTTCTCAGAAGCATAATTAGCTGAAATATTGGCTACAAATGGATTCTCTCCAGTGGTCTCAAAAGTAGTATTGGCATTAAAAATCCAATCTGAAGCTCCTTGTAGATCTGTTTTGGTTTTACCGTTGTATCTAAACGTTCTAGTCAATCTATTTTCTCCATTTATAATTTCAAAAACTTCTTTGAGATCTTGTTCATGCCACATTCTAGTTGCATTAAAGTTGACGTTAACCATATAACCTAAATCTTTATCTCGTGCTATCACATCCAGTTTTGTGTCTAGTTCAAGACCGTAAATTTCTGCTTGTTCACCAGAGTTGAAGTAAGAGAAAATACCTGCAGCACCTCTCGTTAAAACTCTGTTGATAGGGTCATTGATTTGCTTGTAGAAACCAGCGACAGATATAAGCTCCCCATTGGAAGGGAACATTTCCCACTTTAAGTCTAAGTTGTAATTCTCACTGGCCTCCAGGTTAGGATTCCCTCTAGTCACTTGTCCGTTTGGTGAAACATATTCGAAAGGAGAGATTTCTTTGAATTCTGGTAACGTAATGGTTTTACTTGCAGAAAGTCTTAAGTTGTTATTATCATTAAGCTCATATTTTAAATTCAAACTAGGGAGGAAGTTTTCGTATTCCTTTACAGCAGCTCCTATTCTTCCAGGAAAATTATTAACATTCCAATTTACATTTATAGTATTGGATTCAAAACGTCCACCGAAATTGAAATTCCATTTTTCCATTTTGTAGTTAAAAAGTGCATAAGCCCCTAAGCTTTCAAGTTCGCCTAAATAGGAATCTGGCTGTTGCGATACGTAAGCCAACAATCCATTTTCTACATTATCCAAAGTAAATACGGATGATAAATCATCTATGCTTGGTGGGTTAACGTTATTTAAATTGGTTTCTTGGATCCCAGTAAACTGTGAAGCGAAATCTCTTTCTTTGAATCTGAAGTTACCACCAACATCCACTTTCAATCCAAAATCGTTTTCCTCTTCTTTTAAATTTGTGACTTTAAAGGAGTCATTGATTCTTGCATTCACTTCGTAATCGTCTATGATTTGATTACTTTTACGTTGCTGAAAACCACCCGTTCTCCCTAACTCTACTCTGGTGTCGGTAAAGTTTATCTCATTTCTGATTCGGTTAGGTTCATCGGCATTGACGGTGTTTAAACCAACAGCCCAATCAATATTGTGAACTCCCATTTCACTTTCGCCAATAAGTTGATTCACCCACAGCTGGGTTTTCTTGATATTTTGATCTCTTATAAATTGATTCAATTCTGATTGAGGATCCACTTCGTCGAAGACAACGCCCTCTCCATTTCTTCCAGCTTCAAAAACCTGCCCAGATAATTTATTAACAAATAAGCTAGTAAATTTGACTTTGTTTTTATCGTTAAATCTGTAACTCAAATCCAACAAAGCAGAAGTTGTTACCTCTTTTCTGTACTCTTCTACATCGGTAAAACCATCTCTAAAGTTATTGTTATCGTATTCCTGAAAAGTTCCTGATCTAAACTCGAAGTTAGATTTTTGAGAAGCCGTCACTAAAGTTCTAAACTTATCTCCGAACTTTTTACCTGCAGTAAAGTTGAAATTTTGATTGACAGGAGCCTCTACAGATTCTGTATTCCAGCTTTGCTGAGTTAACGCATCAAAATTGTTGGGATAATTATTATAAAATCCTAGGTTAACATCACTTTGATAAGCTCCTAGTTTAAAATCATTTGCTCCAACGGCTTCTGTATTGATCCCCGTAGAAAAACCTAGTGAATACTCTTCATTACCAACTAATTCTCTAGAAGTGATATCTACATTTCCCGAAGCCTGGTCACCATACATATTGACAGAATACGCCTTACTGATGGAAATATTCTGAACCAGTCTAGTAGGAAATAAACTTAAATCGATATTCTTCTTTTCTACATCATCCGATGGAATTGGCAATCCATTTAGGGTGGTTAGTAAGTACCGATCTCCCAAACCTCTTACATAAATATCGCCTGAGCCTTCACTATTGGAGACCCCAGAAATTTTAGTGGTAGCCACTGCTGCATCGGAAACTCCCAATTTAGCTAACTGCTGAGACCCTATACTTTCCTTAATACTTATAGCTCCTTTTTGCTCTAACAGAAGAGCAACTTCAGAATCTTTTCTAGATACAGTAGTAATGACCACTTCTTGAAGAGAGGCAGCACTGGATGTCAAAGTCGTATTCACTTCTGTGACTTTATCAGCAACAATTTCTACATCGGGAACTTCCACAGAAGTATACCCAACAAAACTAAAAACGACCGTATAGGTTCCAGGATCTAAGTTTTCAATTTTATATAAACCATCAAAATCCGTTGTAGCCCCTTTTAAGGTTCCTTTTATTTGAACATTAGCAAATGGTAAAGATTGATTCCCTAAATCTTTATCAAGTAATTTTCCGACGAGAGTCCCTTTATTAGAATTTTGAGAAAAACCTATAGCAGATATTAAGCTTAAAATTATAACTAATCGTTTGTGCATTCCTGTTTTAATTTTGACGCAAATCTAAGTTTCAAGCCTCCTGTCGATGTTATCTCGATGTTAACAAAAGAT
Source organism: Psychroflexus gondwanensis ACAM 44 (assembly GCF_000355905.1). Taxonomy (GTDB): domain Bacteria; phylum Bacteroidota; class Bacteroidia; order Flavobacteriales; family Flavobacteriaceae; genus Psychroflexus; species Psychroflexus gondwanensis. Next base: position 58,263 of record NZ_APLF01000008.1, on the reverse strand, counting down.
TTCATTAAGATTAATAGATTCTCGGTTTATTAATACTGTCTTAACCTTGTCTATTTTGAATTTTGAAAGCTCCTTCTCTTACTGGATTTCAAGTTTACCAAAGCGTTAATTCATTGATATTGTGATAAGAAGACTTTTATTTTTATAAAAAATGTATTATTTTTAAGTAAGCTTTAAAGAAACTATTATGAAAAAAATTACTTTTTTACTTATTTTATTACTCTCCTCTTTTGCTTTTGCGCAGAATCCTATTATAACAGGTTATATAGATTCTACCTGCCCTGGTGCCGATGGTAGAACTCTGGAAATATATGTAGAGGGTAGTGTCGATTTTGCAGGTTGGAACATCGTAAGACAGTCTAATGGAGGTGGATTTACCACCAATATTGATATTTCAGCTTTAGGAACTGTAAATGATGATTTTGTTTACATTACAAATGACGAGACTATTCTCCTACAAGAATTTGGTATCACAGCTAATGTTCTTGTCAATGGTTCTATAAACAGTAATGGCAATGATGGTTTCCAAATTAGCAACCCAGATAATGTAGTCATCGATAGGTTTGGAGAAGATGGAATTGACGGGTCCAATACTGCCTGGGATCACTTGGATAGCTACACCTATAGATTAAATGGTGCCACTCCAAATGCAGGTAATTTTAATCCTGCAAACTGGCTTTTTGGCGGTGTTGGCATTTTAGATGGAGAAGGCCTTTGTAACGGAGGAGATGGATTTGATACTGTGGTGCCCTTTGGGACGTTTAGTCCTACTGGAAGCGGAAATGCTTCCATAGTAACCAGTGCAGATGTTGCTGGCTTATTTTATTTTGAAGGAAATTTTGATACCATCAATGCTGAAGGATCATTCACTGTTCAAGGCTTAAATCTCACCGAGGACCTCAGCGTCTCCTCTCCTGCAAATTTTGAACTTTCGCTAACGTCTCAAGGCACATTCTCAAACTCCCTAACCTTAACACAAACTAGTGGAGAAGTTCCCGCTACTGAAATTTTCGTAAGATTACAGACAGGTTTATCTGCAGGGTTTTATGATGGGGATATAACCGCAGTAGCTGATGGATTGACAGAAAATGTCAACGTGAGCGGAGAGGTGCTTTCTGTCACACCTCTACTAGATGTCCAAACTGGAGATATTTTGGGTTTAAATTACGACCTAGGCGAGGGTCCATCAGAAGAAGAAAGCTTTGGAGTCGAAGGACTATTTTTAATTGATGATATCAATATATCTGTCTCTGAAAATTTTGAAGTCTCCCTATCTACGGGTACAGGATTTACGACTTCTGTAGATATTCTTCAGACTGGTGGCAATGCTAGTGCTACTGTATATGTAAGATTAGCAAGCGGACTTACCGAAGGCCCCTATTCTGGAAGTTTGGAGGTAAGTAGTGCTAATGCAACTTCAGAAACTATAGCGCTTAGTGGTAATGTATTGGGAGAGTTGACCAGCGATATGGTGATTACTGGAGTTTTTGATGGGCCTTTAACTGGAGGAACGCCTAAGGTTATTGAGCTCTTTGTGATTAGAGATATTTCAGATTTGAGCGTTTTTGGAGTGGGAAGTGCCAATAATGGTGGTGGTTCAGATGGGCAAGAATTTACTTTTCCAAATGTTGCTGCTTCTGTTGGAGACTATATCTACATCGCTTCAGAACAACCTAATTTTAATGCGTTTTTCGGGTTTGATCCAGATTACACGTCCAATGTAGCCAACAACAATGGCGATGATGCTGTAGAACTTTTTCAAAATGGAGAAGTCATAGATACTTTTGGAGATATAGATACTGATGGGACTGATGAAGCATGGGAATATACAGATGGTTGGACCTATAGGCTTAACAATTCCGGACCAGATGGGGCAACATTTGTACTCAACAATTGGGAGTTTAGCGGTCCTGGTGAAAATGAAGATGACACTTCACAAGGTGCTGCCACAAATCCATGGCCAATCGGAACCTTTACTACAACTTTAGGTCTAAATAATTTTGACTCCACCAGCATTAAAATTTATCCAAACCCAGTATCTAATGGAATGTTGACAGTTGAATCTTCAACAACTGCTGACTTGGAAGTTCAGCTTTTCAATATGCTTGGACAACGCGTGTTAACTTCAAAAGCTTTGGGATCTATAAATGTATCAGACCTCAATACTGGGGTTTATCTTGTAAGAGTAATTCAAGGAGCCTCTTTTATTACGAAAAAGATTGTTATAAACTAAACTGAAATACTTTTAAAACTAAAGCACCCTTTCTACAGGGTGTTTTTTTATTACTTTTGAAGTCAATTGATGTATATGACTTCTGCCTTTCCTTTTTCAATACAATCAGAAAAAGATTTTGAAACTATAGCTCTAAAGCTTTTTAAGGAACAAATTCAGTATAATTCTGTTTATAAGGAATTTTGTAGTTACTTAAACATCAATGAACAAAAGGTTCAAACCTTAAAGGAAATCCCTTTTTTACCCATTGAATTCTTTAAGACTCACCAGGTCAAAACGAAAGAGTTTACTCCTGAAATGACTTTTTTGAGCAGTGGAACCACAGGTCAACAACAAAGTCGCCATTACGTTAAGGACCTCAAGGTTTATGAGGATAGCTTTATCCATACTTTTGAAGAAGCTTATGGTCCTATAGAAGACTATGTCATTTTAGGCTTACTGCCTTCCTACCTAGAAAGAGAGGGGTCTTCGCTGATTTATATGGTAGATCATTTTATAAAAAAAAGCAAATTTAAAGAGAGTGGCTTTTATTTAGATGAAATAGAACAGCTTTCGGAAACACTTCAAAAACTAGACGATACTGGACATAACATACTACTCATAGGAGTTTCGTTTGCCCTATTAGATTTGGTTGAAAAGAAAAAATTTCAATTGAAGCATAGCATTGTGATGGAAACAGGGGGAATGAAAGGCAGACGTAAAGAAATGATTCGTAAAGAGCTTCATGCTATCCTTTCTAAAGGGTTTGGAATGAAGAATATTCACAGCGAATATGGAATGACAGAACTCCTGTCTCAGGCCTATTCTAAAGGGCAAAGCAAGTTCCAGTGTCCTGCACACATGAAAATCATGATAAGAGATACCGAAGATCCCTTTTGCTATCTCGGCCTTGGAAGCACAGGTGGAATAAATGTAATTGATCTGGCCAATTTCGACTCCTGCCCCTTTATCGCCACTCAAGATCTTGGCAAGCAAATCAATGCAACAGAATTTGAAATTTTAGGACGTTTTGATCAAAGTGATATTCGAGGTTGCAATTTGCTGGTTCTCTAATAAGATAAGATTTAGCTCTAAACTTTTCAACACGTTAATTTATCCCTAAGAAATCTTGTAAAATAGCTTATAAAATAAGCAAATAGATGATTAACTTGTATATTTGCATTTAGATTAAATCTTAATTAGAATTTTTATAAGTGTATGAAACTCAATAAAGACGACATTAAAAAGGCTCTTGAAACTATAAGCGTTGCAGGTGAAGGTCAAAACATAGTAGAAAGTGGAGCTTTACAAAATATTGTCACTTTTGGCGATGAGGTTGTTATAGATCTAAAACTATCTACTCCAGCCCTACATATTAAGAAACGTGCAGAGGTAGATGTAATGAAGGCTATCCATAAGCACGTTTACGCAAAAGCCAAAGTTGAAGTAAAAATTAGTGTGGAGGCTAAAGAGAAAAAAGCCACCAATGAAATAAAAGGCAAACCCATCCCTGGGATTCAAAATATCATAGCCGTCGCTTCTGGCAAAGGAGGCGTTGGAAAATCTACAGTCACTGCAAATCTTGCGGTAACTCTAACTAAGATGGGATTTAAAGTAGGGCTTTTGGATGCTGATATTTATGGCCCATCTGGTCCAATAATGTTTGACGTTGCTAATGAGAAGCCACTTTCGGTAACCAAGGACGGTAAATCTAAAATGAAGCCAGTTGAGAATTATGGTGTCAAAATATTGTCGATAGGATTTTTCACCAAACCCGATCAAGCTGTTATTTGGAGAGGACCTATGGCCGCAAAGGCTCTCAATCAAATGATTTTTGATGCAGATTGGGGAGAACTCGATTTCTTATTAGTTGATCTTCCTCCAGGAACAGGAGATATTCATTTATCAATTATGCAGTCCATGCCCATTACAGGAGCTTTAATTGTGAGCACACCTCAAAATGTGGCTTTGGCAGACGCCAAAAAAGCAGTGTCTATGTTTCAACAGGAAAGCATCAACGTTCCTGTTTTAGGTATCTGCGAAAATATGGCCTATTTCACTCCAGAGGAATTACCCGATAACAAATATTACATCTTTGGAGAAAAAGGAGCTAAATACCTTGCTGATGATATCGGGGTGCCTTTCTTAGGTGAGATTCCTTTGGTACAAAGCTTGAGAGAATCTGGCGATATCGGTCGACCTGCAGCTTTACAAGATGGAACACCGCTTAGTGAGTCTTTCAAGGAATTAACAAGAAACACTGTACAACAAGTGGTGAATAGAAATAACAACTTACCGCCTACAGAAGCCATTAAGATAACAACCATGGCAGGTTGTAGTGCCGTAAAAAATAAGAAAATATGATAACTGGTCAAGAATTAAGAAGAACAATAGAGGTTGCTTTAGATGAAATTCGTCCTTTTTTGAAAAGTGATGGTGGAGATATCGAGCTATTATCTATTGAAGACGACTCACTGGTTAAAGTTCAACTTTTAGGAACTTGCGTAGACTGCACAGTCAACCAAATGACCTTAAAGTCTGGAGTAGAGATGACGATAAAAAAACATGCCCCTCAAATAAAAGAGGTGATAAATGTGAAGGCAGGTCAATTTGCTAACAAATAAAAGTGAGATTTTTTAATTTTTATTCAAACGTTACTTTTAAGTATGATTAAAACTGATATTCTAATTATAGGCGCCGGTCCAACGGGACTTTTTGCAGTATTTGAAGCAGGTTTATTAAAGCTGAAGTGTCATATCATAGATGCCCTACCACAACCTGGAGGACAATTATCTGAGCTTTATCCGAAGAAACCTATCTATGATATCCCAGGATTTCCTGAGGTAAAAGCTGGACAACTGGTCGATAACTTGATGGAGCAAATCAAATCTTTCCAACCAGGATTTACTTTGGGCGAAAAAGCTCAAGATATTGAAAAGCAAGAAGATGGAAGCTTTATTGTCACTACAGACCATGGAACAAAACACCATGCCCCTATCATTGCGATTGCTGGAGGTCTAGGGAGCTTTGTACCGAGAAAGCCACCTATTGCTAATCTTTCTTTGTTTGAAAATAAAGGAGTTCACTACATGGTAAAAGACCCTGAGCAGTTCAGAGATAAATCTGTGGTTATTGCAGGTGGTGGAGATTCTGCTTTGGACTGGAGTATTTACTTGGCAGATATTGCTTCTGAAGTAACTTTAGTCCATAGGCGAAATGAATTCAGAGGAGCTCTAGAGTCCGTAGATCGTGTGAAAGAATTAAAAGATATCGGTAAAATAAAATTGATCACTCCAGCAGAGATTGTAGATGTTCACGGAGGCGAGCACTTGGAGTCCGTGTCTATAAGAATGAACAATAATCCTGAGGAGGATTTCGAATTAGATACAGATTATTTTATCCCATTATTTGGTTTGTCCCCTAAATTAGGACCTATTGCCGACTGGGGATTAGAAATTGAAAAGAATGCTATAAAAGTCGATAATACCTTAGATTATCAAACTAATATTCCTGGAATATACGCTATTGGAGATGTGAATACCTATCCTGGAAAATTGAAATTAATTTTATGTGGTTTCCATGAAGCTACGCTTATGTGTCAGAGCGCTTTTCGGAGAATCCATCCTGATAAACGCTATGTGATGAAGTATACAACAGTAGGTGGTGTGACTGGATTTGATGGCACTAGAAAAGAGGCTCCTAAGGCCGTAATAAGAAGTATTGATTGATAGTATATTACAAACGAACTCACCTTGCTAGGAAACATCTTAGCAAGGTGTTTTATTTAAAATCATCACGAAAGTACTAACCATGTAGCTACAGACCTAGTACTTTTGTTTACCAAATTAAACTTTGATAGGAGAATTCTTATGGATGTAAAAATTACAATAGTCGATCGGGAAGGAACGTCCCACCAAGTAGATGCTCCCACGGATATGGCTATGAATCTCATGGAGGTTATTCGTTCTTATGAACTTGCACCTGAAGGTACTATTGGCATCTGTGGAGGTATGGCCATGTGTGCGTCTTGCCAGTGCTATGTCCAATCCAACACTCCACTCCCAGAAAAGGGTGATGAAGAGGAAGCTATGCTTGCTGAAGCTTTCTATGTAGAAGATAATAGCAGATTAAGCTGTCAACTCCCTATTACTGAACGTATGGAGGGTCTTAAAATTGAGATAGCTCCTAGTGAGGAGTAAATTTGAACTAGATCTGCAAGTGTCTTAATTTAGTAATAATGAGGGTTTTAATACTTAAGCAATAGCCTTGTAGTAATTTATTTCTTTAGCGATCCCGTTCCATAAACCTAGCCTCTTTTCTAAAGCTTCTCGAGAGCAAATCTCTACTTCTTTCCACTTTTCTTTATCTGACCCACACAACTCGGTGATTAATTCTAAAGCCATAGGACCATGTTCGTCTGCATCCAATTCAATATGCCTATCGAAATAGTATTTAAACAAACTTAAATCCTCTTTTGGAAAGTTCTTTTGTATTTCACCTATGATAGAGGTAAACATATCTGGAATCAATTCTTCTCTACCAAAAGTAAAGCAAGCAGCAATCTCATGAGGTTTGTTTCTTTTGATAACATTAAATGTAAACAATAGAAATTCTTTGACAGAAATTGGTAAGTCACTGGTTGAAATCACCAAAAAGATATCAGTCCCGTGCTGTACTTGGCTAACAAACTCATGAATTGCATTGGTGGAGGATTCAGCCTTTTTCATGGCATCCAAATACATCTCAAAATGGCTTTGGCGCTCACCATAACAATTGAGATCTGTTTCTTCTGCCAAGACAATTTCATTTATGAGATATCTATGCTTCGGATTTCCTAGAGGAACCCATGGTGAAGTGGTACAGGTGAGTTGAGTTTGAAGCGACTTTAATAGTGACATAAAATCCCAAACTGCAAAAACATGGTGCTTCATAAAGATTTTTAAATCCTGTGGGCTTTCTACATCTTTATATAGCTTGTGAGCCATAAGTTGGTCTCTTAGCCCTTTTAAACTTTCTTTTACCTGCTCAACCTGCTTCATCTTTCTATTATTTTTCCAAAATTAAAAAAACCAGTCGAAACAAGTTCAACTGGCTGCAGTTTTTATATTCTATTTAAAAAGTATCCTACTTATTTGAACGCAGATAAGCCTGTAATGTCTAGACCTGTAATCAATAAATGGATATCGTGAGTGCCTTCGTAAGTAATTACACTCTCGAGATTCATCATATGGCGCATGATGCTATATTCTCCTGTAATTCCCATTCCGCCGAGGATTTGCCGAGATTCTCTGGCAATATGTATAGCCATTTCTACATTATTTCGTTTAGCCATAGAAATTTGAGCTGTCGAAGCTTTACCTTCATTTTTCAACTGACCCAATCTCAATGCCAAAAGCTGTGCTTTTGTGATTTCAGTAATCATTTCAGCGAGTTTCTTTTGTTGTAATTGAAAACCAGCGATAGGTTTTCCAAATTGAATACGTTCTTTAGAATAACGCAAAGCAGTATCGTAACAATCCATTGCTGCTCCAATAGCACCCCAGGCTATACCATATCGAGCTGAATCTAAACATGACAATGGTGCACCTAAGCCGCTTTTACCTGGAAGCAAATTTTCTTTAGGAACTTTCACGTCTTGAAAAATCAATTCACCAGTTGCAGAAGCTCTAAGCGACCATTTGTTATGAGTTTCAGGAGTGGAAAACCCATCCATACCTCGCTCTACGATAAGTCCATGTATTCTACCTTCTTCACTTTTAGCCCAGACCACCGCAACATCGCAAAATGGGGAGTTAGAAATCCACATTTTCGCTCCGTTAAGTAAATAATGATCCCCTTTATCTACAAAGTGAGTTGTCATACCACTTGGGTTAGAACCATGATCAGGTTCGGTTAACCCAAACGATCCCATAAATTCACCCGAGGCTAATTTGGGTAAAAATTTCTTACGCTGCTCTTCAGTCCCATATTCATAAATAGGAAACATGACCAAAGAAGATTGAACAGAAGCTGTGGACCTTACGCCACTATCACCTCGTTCTATTTCTTGCATGATTAATCCATAAGAAATCTGGTCAAGTCCTGCACCGCCATATTCTTCGGGAATATAAGGACCAAAAGCACCAATACTTGATAAACCTTTGATAATTGATTTTGGAAATTCTGCTTTTTGTGCAGCCTCTTCTATAATTGGACTTACATCGCGCTTTACCCAGTCACGAGCAGCTTGACGAATCATCCGGTGTTCTTCGGTTAGCAAATCGTCGATTTCGTAGTAATCTGGGGCTTGGAAAGTATCTTGTCTCATAATGTTATGTCAAAAAGTGTAATACAAATTTAAGGAATAGAATTCTGAACACTTGTGAAGCTTTGTTATTATTTTGACTAAATCGTAAATAATCACATCTTTAAGTAGAAATCTTTTACTAAATCTATATAATCTTGGGTATAGTGGTGCCTTTCCAACTCAATAATCAATTCGTTTTGCTTAATAGTCTCTTCTTTATTTCTTCTGAAAGTAATAAGCGATCGCTTAAGGGGGGAAGATGAATGGCCTCTTACATTTAGAATTGTTGTTGGAAATAAAGCGTAGTCTTCTGCCTTTTGTATGAATTCTTCCATTTTTGGATAAGGGAGTATAAGGCTAAACTGACCATCTTCTGCTAATAAAACAGACACCCCTTTTAACAACTCCTCAAAATTAAGACGGTCTTGAAATCTTGCCGTTTCTCTTGAGTTAATTTTGGATTCAGAATTTAACGGGGACTGAAAAAAGGGGGGATTCGAAATAATTAGGTCGTAGGTCTCCTCCATTTCAGAATAGAATTCTACGAACCCGGCATGATAACAAAACAATCTATCTCCCCAAGGGCTATTTTCAAAATTGGTAACACATTCTTCAAAAGCATCTGGATCAATTTCCACTGCGTCTATTGTATCTGCGATGGAGCGTTGTGCTATCTGAAGGCTTAGAACCCCAGTTCCCGCTCCAATATCTAATACTTTAAGTTCAGTATGAGTTAATGGTACCCATGCTCCTAGCAATACAGCGTCCGTGCCAATCTTCATGGCAGATTTCGATTGGATAACATCAAACTCTTTGAAATGGAAAATATCATTTTTCATAACAGTTCTTCGTCTTCTTCATCGATGATGCTCATTTGAGGCTCCTTCATTGTTTTTTGATTGGCGATGCTTCTTTCTAATGAAAGCAATAAAGAAGGCAACAACAGTAAATTAGCCAGCATAGCAAAAAGGAGTGTTGCAGAAACTAAGCCTCCTAGGGCAACGGTTCCTCCAAAACTTGAGATCATAAACACTGAAAACCCGAAGAATAAAACGATAGAGGTATAAAACATACTCACGGTAGTTTCCCTTAAAGCTGGATATACAGACCGCTTTATTTTCCAATGATTCGCCTTTAACTCTTGCCTGTATTTTGCCAAAAAGTGGATGGTATCGTCTACGCTTATCCCAAACGCTATGCTGAAGACAAGAATTGTAGATGGCTTTATAGGAACCCCTAGAAAGCCCATCATACCAGCGGTCATCAATAAAGGCAGTAGATTAGGAATAAGGGAAATCAAAATCATCCTAAAAGAACGAAACATCCAGGCCATAAATAGAGCAATTAGCAAAATAGCTAAGGAAAGAGATAAGACTAAATTGTCTACCAAATAATGCGTCCCTTTTTGATAAACCAGAGCTTTTCCTGTCATAGTCACTTCATAACGGTCTTCTGGAAATATCTTTTGGATCTTGGGTAAGAGCCTATCTTCAATTTTTTTGATTTCCTCTGTCGTGATATCCTTCATAAACATGGTCATCCTCGCAAATTGTCCTGTAGAATCCACATACGAACTGATTCCAGCTCCTTTCATATTTTCCATACTCTTGAGGTACGGCGACATAAAAGTTTGCTCCTGAGAGGTTGGTAATTGGTAGTACTTGGGGTTATTATTATAAAAGGCTTGCTTGGAATATTTAGCCAGATTAACGACCGATAAAGGCGCCGAAAGCTCTTTAATATCAACAATTTCGGAGGCCAATTGATCCATCTTTTTCAAAGTTGATAACTTGATCACACTATTTGGCCTTTTAGTGTTAATCATAATTTCTAGGGGTAAAACACCATCAAACTTATCTTCAAAGAATTTAATATCCTCAAAGAATTCAGCATTTTGTGGCATATCCTCAAGTAGACTCCCAGAAATTTTAATATTGAAAATACCTATGATGCTTATCCCTAAAACGGCTACAGAGGTGAAGTAAATAGTAATTCTTTTATCCCTTACCATCTTCACAATCCATTCTACAAAGCCTTCTATCCATTGTTTACCAAGATGTCTTAGGTGCTTATCATTGGGCAATGGCATGTAACTATAGATAATAGGTATAATAAGAAGACTCAAAATAAAAATGGCAATAATGTTGATGGAAGCTAAAATCCCAAACTCTTTTAGTAATTCACTTTGAGTGAAAATGAAGGTTGCAAATCCCGAAGCTGTAGTGACATTAGTCATCAGTGTGGCATTTCCAATTTTAGTAATTACACGCTGAAGAGACTTTGCCTGGTTACCATGTTTTTTGATTTCATGCTGGTATTTATTGATCAAGAAAATACAGTTTGGAATCCCTATAATGATAATAAGTGGCGGGATGACAGCAGTTAAGACAGTAATTTCGAAACCAAGGAGGCCCATAAATCCAAAAGCCCACATCACACCAATTATAACGGTTAACATTGAAATTAATGTGGCACGAAATGACCTAAAAAAGAAGAAGAATATAACTGAGGTTACCAATAAAGCTGCTAATACAAACCATTGGATTTCATCTACAATATTTTGCGAATTGAGAGTTCGTATGTAGGGCATCCCGGAAACATGAAGCTCGATATTGTGGTTTTTCTTAAACGACTCTATCAAGGGAACAAACTTCTCCATGATAAAAACCTTACGCCCTTCAGCGTTGACTATGCTGTCTTGCATATACGCTACAGTTTGCACAGTTTTATTTTTAGAATTGAAAATCAATCCATCATAAAAAGGGTAATCTGTGAATAGAGACTTGCTGTAAGCTTCCAGCTGTTGTTTTGAAATATCAGTGCTTTTGCTTAAAATCTGTTGCATTTCAAAACGCTTAGGATTTTCAAGTTTTATCAATTCTTGAAGATTATGAATCCCAATAACAGATTTTATTTCAGGAAAGGTAGCAAGAGTATCAGATAGTGTTTTCCAAGCTTTAAACTTTTCCAGCGTGAATAAATCCTCATCATCTGTGGCGAGCATAATCACATTCCCATCAGATCCAAATTTCTCTTCAAAATCTGCATATTGTTGATTGATAGGAGCATCATCTGGAAGCATATTAGCTTCAGAATAAGAAAACTGCATGTGCTGCCACTGCATACTTAGAAATACAGTTATTCCTAGAAGGATAAGAATAATGACAATCCTATTTCTGAGAATCCTACTAGCGATAAAATTCCAAAATCCAAAGCTAAACACCTTATGCATAAATTATAATCTGAATTTGCAAATGTAAAAAATCAAATGTGTAAACCGTTTCAAAGTTAAAGCTTTAGATAGAAAGTAAATTTAAGAGAAAGATTATCTTCAAATTCTGGCAAATGGTAAGCCCCATAGCGGTAAGCAAAACTCAAACCAAATCCGAAAAGTAATTTATTGATTTCTAGCCCCGCTTCGTTATAGCCTTGGGACAAGGTATTGAAAGCAATGTTTTGGTGACGTTCTGGATTTTGGAAATCACCAATAGCATGTCGAGAAATCAAAACTAATTCGGGTTGAATTGTATTTGAAAGTTTAAAAGGAGCAAGTCTATGTTTAAGATGAAGCGTTGCTAATTTGGTGCTGAAAAACTCGTTGAAATACATAGTTTCAAAACTTTTTATACCAGCAACTGAAAATCTATTCAATACTGTCGGCTTGTTTGGACTATTGGGAAAAGCGTGAAACGTATGCATTAAAGGGATGTCGCCAAATCCCAAATCACCTCCAAGCTCTATGCTAGACAGACTCCCCCAGCTATGTTGAAAATCGTAATCTATTTTTGCACTTAGCTTTGTAAAACTGAAGTCACCGTCTAAAACCCCTTCAATACTTTGGCTTAGTTGTGCTGTAATTTCTGGGGTGAACTCGTTATCGATATAAATTCTTCTACCAACTTTGGAATAGGTATAGTTTGGTGTCCACCTTAACCCTAAGGTCGCCGTAGCTAAGTTATAATTCTCAAACAAATTCCCATCGTTTTCAAAAGCATAGGCTCGTGTTTGAGATATGCTGTTTTTATCCACTTTCAACTCCGACATTAGCTGCGGTGTAAAGTTATGCTGCAAGCTTAACCCGTATTTTTCATACTTATAGAAAAAAGTAATATTAACCAATCTAGGTTCAAACAAAGAATAGACGCGTTGATCGGTGAGGTAACTATTGGTTCCTACCTCTTCAATATCGTTGTCGTAAAAAGCATTTAACCATGTGCTTGTGTTGGCATTGAGTAATTTCCCGACATTGAGACCATATTTAATGTTTTCATCTTGAGTTCCATAAGCTGTAAAACCACCAATCCTATATTTTTCAGAAAAAGATTGATTGGTCTGTAAACCTAACCCAAGCCTTAGGCCTTCGTAGTTATTTACCTTAATCAGGCGTGTTAAATCAATATCTACGATACCTACAGGAAGATAACCAGCATCGAATGCTGAGATTCTCTTAACTCGATTCTTTACATTTTCCTTGTCGACGTATAGCCTCAAAGCTAATGTATCCAGAGCTTTTCCTTTGATGAAGTCATAGTCCAATTCCTCCCAATACGTATATGGAACCGTATAGTCTCGATCCTCAAGGATTTTACTTAGTTGCTTAGAGAAAGGACTTATAGTATCTCCGCTTTTATAGTCAAAGTAAATCTGTTGGTGGACTAATTTAGCCTTATCTTGTTTTGGATTTTTCTTTTGGATACGTCCAAAATCTAAACCTCCTCCAAAAAACGACACTTTTTTACCTCCATCTCCTGGGGAAATGTATAGCTCTGTGGCTGATGGTAATCCTAACTTGTTATCAAATTCTGTTGACAGGGTCAACTTGTAATCTGCATAGAGAGTGACTTGAATTTTTTTAAATTTCAAAGAAGATTTATCTAAAACCAAAACCCCTTTAAACGATCTCTGAAATCCTTTTAAGAGAGGCTCAATGCTTATGATTTCTACTTGAGCATCTTCGTAAATCGAATAAAATTCATAAATGGATTTATTCAAGTTGTTAAACGGAGAGACAAATTGGTCTTCGAAAATTTTGACATAAGTTTGAAACCAATTAAAAAAGTGGATGTCTTTATTTACCATTTTTGGAATTACCCCTTCAAGACCTTCTACTGATATTGCATTGATCTTTTGCTGAAGACCTCTACTCTGAGTTAATCTAAAATCTAAGTCTTTTCTCAATACAAAATCGGGAGCTTCGTTGCTGATTACCGTTTTACTAAAGCTCTTGAACTGGAAGTTCGAAGAAGCTACTTGCTGTTTGGTTACTTCAGCAATTTCCGAACCTTTTAGTCGTGTTCCTATGGAGGCTTCGGAAGGTTGCATTTTGATAAGAGAAGAAAGATTTTCCTGATTATAAACCAAATAGCCTTTCGCTAAGATTTGGTCTACATGCTCATTGGGATTCAATTCAAAACTAAACTCTCCCGCATGGTTGGAAAAAAAATAACGCTGTTGATTGGTGATCAAAACAGCGTTGGAGATGGAGGTCTCTTCTTTTGTATTTTCAACAATTTTTCCAGAAACTATAGATTGAGCATTGGAGCTCAACACAAGGATGAATAGAAAAAAAGTGAAGAGATGTTGTATATTCAAATGCTGAACTTTTAAAACGAATTGTTCGTTGAGACTAAACAGTCATGATTTCTTTTTCTTTACCGCTATAGATTTTATCAATCTCTTCAATAAAAGAATCGGTCAATTTCTGTATATCGTCTTCAGTGTCTTTTTGAACATCTTCGGGAAGGTCTGCTTTTTTAATCTCATTCATAGCATTTCTTCTGTCGTTTCTAACCCCAATTTTAGCTTCTTCAGCTTCAGCTTTAGCCTGTTTAGAAAGTTGAAGACGCCTTTCTTCAGTAAGTGGAGGAACATTTATGATAACACTTTCCCCATTGTTCATTGGGTTAAATCCTAAATTAGCATTCATAATCCCCTTTTCAATATCCTTCATAATACTTTTTTCAAAGGGTTGGATAGTCAAGGTTCTAGCATCTGGAGTATTGATATTACTCACTTGACTAATAGGTGTTTTAGCCCCATAGTATTCTACCATTACCGAAGATAGCATCGAAGGATTTGCTTTCCCTGCTCTAATGCTGGCCAACTGTTTTCTTAAATGTTGGATAGCTTGCTCCATGGATTCTTTGGTGCTATCTATAATAAATTCTATTTCTTCGTTCATGACTTTTTATTCTATAAATTAACTTTAGTTCCAATATTTTCTCCTGAAATAATTCTCAATAAATTTCCTGGGGTGTTCATATCAAATACTATGATGGGTAACTTATTTTCTTGACTTAAAGTAAATGCAGTGGTATCCATCACTTTTAAGCCCTTCCTTAATACATCATCAAAACTGATAAAATCAAATTTTGTTGCATCAGTATTGCTTTCTGGATCTGATGTGTAAATACCGTCTACTCGTGTTCCTTTCAAAATCACATCGGCTTCCATTTCTATAGCCCTAAGCACAGCAGCAGAATCTGTTGTAAAATAAGGATTGCCCGTGCCTCCACCAAAAATAACTACTCTTCCTTTTTCTAGGTGTCTTATCGCTTTACGTCTTATAAAAGGTTCTGCAACTTCATTGATTTTAATGGCAGACTGCAACCTAGTTTGCATTCCATTATCTTCACAAGAGCTTTGTAAGGCAAGACCGTTAATCACAGTGGCAAGCATGCCCATGTGGTCACCTTGAACTCGATCCAAACCCTTACTGGCACCAGCTATACCCCGAAAAATATTACCTCCACCTATCACAATCGCGACTTCCACCCCTTTATCGATTATACTTTTAATCTCCTTGGCGTAATCGTCTAATCGCTTAGGATCAATTCCATATTTGCGATCGCCCATTAGAGCTTCTCCGGAGAGTTTGAGTAAAACACGTTTATACTGCATAGTGAATTTTAAATAAAGTTTTGCAAATATAGGGATTATCTTATTCTGATAAATGAGTTATGTTGCTCATTTTTAAACACAAAAAAGCCCCTTCGCAAAAACGAAAGGGCTTATTGTATTTATACTATAAGATTACCCTAAAGCAACTCTTTCAAAAGCTACAATCTCGACATCGCCCAATGTTTTAACGTGTTGGGCAACAGAAATTTTATTGTCTTTGATAAAGTCTTGGTTCACTAGAGTGTTGTCTTTAAAGAAACGCTTAATTTTTCCTTCAGCAATTTTGTCTAGCATGTTTTCAGGTTTCCCTTCTTGTCTCAACTGATCTTTTGCAATTTCAATCTCTTTATCTATGGTAGTTTGATCGACACCTGCTTCGTTAAGTGCTACTGGATTCATAGCAGCAGCTTGCATAGAAACTTCTTTAGCTACTTCTTCTGCGCCTTCAGCAGGCTTAGAAAGACCTGTTAAAACAGCAATTTTATTACCAGCATGGATATAAGATCCAACGAATGCTGCTTTTAAAATTCTAAAATCTCCAATTTCGATTTTCTCACCAATAACTCCGGTTTGCTCAGTTAATTTTTCTTCAACTGTAATTCCGTTGTAATCTAGTTTAAGCAACTCTTCTTTCGTCTCGACACCAAGTGCTAAGTTTGCGAAATCATGAGCCATTTTTGTAAACGAATCGTTTTTAGCAACGAAATCAGTTTCACAGTTTAAAGAAACAATTACACCTTTAGTGGCGTCCTCATTTACAGAAGCAATAACAGCACCTTCAGAAGAATCTCTGTCTGCTCTTTTTGCTGCTACTTTTTGACCTTTTTTTCTTAAGATTTCGATAGCCTTGTCAAAATCACCCTCGCTTTCTACAAGAGCTTTTTTACAATCCATCATTCCAGCACCAGTACTTTTTCTAAGCTTATTGACTTCAGCAGCCGTAATTTTTGCCATGATATATGTATTTTGTGTTAACATGAAAGTCGCTTAAGCAAAGACTTAAGCGACTTGTTATGGTTTAGTCTATTTTATTCTGAAACTCTGTTCTCTTCTCCAGCTGGTTTTTCAGGCTCAGCTTTATCAGTAGGAACTTCTTCAACTACTGGTCCTTTTTTCTCAACTTTTTCTGGTTTAGCCTCAGTGCTTGTTTCTTCTTTAGTTTTATCTTCAGAAGCTTCTTCTTTTACTGTTGCTTTTTTCTCAGCTTTAGCTGGCTTAGCTTCAGTACTCGCTTCTTTTTTAGCTTTAGCAGGCTTAGCTTCTCCACTGTCTTTACCGTCCTTACGTTCGTTTAAACCTTCAAGAATAGAGTCTGTCATATAGGACATAATCTTATGGATAGATTTAGAAGCATCGTCATTAGCTGGGATAGCATAATCCACATCTCTAGGATTGGAGTTGGTATCTACCATTGCAAAAACAGGAATGTTTAATTTTTGTGCTTCTTTTACCGCAATATGCTCTCTTAAAGTATCTACAACGAAAATTGCAGCAGGTAATCTAGACATTTCTGAAATAGACCCTAAGTTTTTCTCAAGTTTAGCTCTCATCCTGTCAACCTGCAATCTTTCTTTTTTAGAAAGAGAATTGAAAGTTCCGTCTTTTTTCATACGGTCTACGGTTGCCATTTTTTTAACCGATTTTCTAATGGTGACAAAATTCGTCAACATTCCACCAGGCCACCTTTCGGTGATATAAGGCATCTGAGCTCTTAGAGATTCTTGAGCTACAATTTCTTTAGCTTGTTTTTTGGTAGCGACGAAAAGAATTTTTCTTCCGCTTGCTGCTATTTTAGAAAGAGCTTCTCCAGCTTCTTCCATTTTAGCAACTGTCTTGTAAAGGTTGATGATGTGAATACCATTACGCTCCATGTATACATAGGGAGCCATGTTTGGATTCCATCGTCTGGTAAGGTGTCCGAAATGTACACCAGCGTCAAGTAAATCCTTGACTACTATTTGATTTGCCATTTTTGTTTTAGTTTACGTTCTTCTGTTGGGATAGCAATAAATAAGTGGCAATTGGTATTGGCCTTATTCATTTAGATGCTAAACTAACTCTGGGTTTGTACTCCAGATAACAACAAAAAATTGAACTGTTAATAATTTCAATTTGTGAAGGAAATTCTCGATTAACGTTTTGAGAATTGGAATTTCTTTCTTGCTTTTTTCTGACCGAATTTTTTACGCTCAACCATTCTAGGATCTCTAGTAAGTAATCCTTCTGGTTTTAAAGTAGCTCTATTTTCTGGGTCTAGCTCGCACATTGCTCTGGATAAGGCAAGTCTGATAGCTTCTGCTTGTCCGGTGATACCTCCACCAAAGACATTTACATTGATATCAAATTTATCCTCATTCCCTGTCAATGTAAGGGCTTGATTTATTTTGTAAAGTAAAGGTCCTGTTGTAAAATACTCGTTAGCTTTTTTCTTGTTAACTGTAATTTCACCTTTACCCTCAGAAAGATAAACTCTAGCTACGGCTGTTTTTCTACGGCCAATTTTGTGAATTGTCTCCATTTACACTAGTTCGTTTATATTAATTTCTTTTGGTTTTTGAGCACTTAAACTGTGCTCTGCGCCTGTAAAGACTCGAAGATTTCTAAACAATGCTGAACCTAATTTGTTTTTAGGTAGCATTCCCTTTACAGATTTTTCAACAAGACGCTCTGGGCTCTTGTCAAATACTTCTTGAGCTGTTAGACTTCTTTGTCCACCTGGATATCCTGTATATCGGATATAATTTTTTGAGTCCCACTTCTTACCTGTCAAGTTGACTTTTTCAGCGTTAACAACAATTACGTTGTCTCCACAGTCTACATGAGGGCTAAAACTAGGTTTGTACTTACCTCTCAAAAATTTGGCAACAATAGAAGATACACGTCCAAGAGATTGTCCGGCGGCATCTACAACAACCCATTGCTTATCAGCAGTTGCTTTGTTGGTAGAAACCGTTTTGTAACTTAATGTATCCACACTTAAATTTTTAAATAATTAAACATTCCTTTTTACTTTCAAGGTCTTGAAAATAAGGATGCAAATTTACGATTATAAATTTATATAGCAAGGTATGGTCAAGAATATTTTGTTAAGTGTATTTATCTTCAAGTATTTAGAGAGTACATTAGCTCAAAAAAGTAGACTTATGAATTTATTAAAGTATGTTTCCACCCTTTTAGTAAGCCTTATTCTTTTGGGATGTAGCAACGACGATAACACTCCACAAGCATTATCCCAAAGTGATATTCAAGGAAATTGGTTTTTGGTTGAACTGAATGCAAATGAACCTACAGACCTAAATAACGATGGGATTTCAAATACAAATCTAAGGCTTGAAACCGATTGCTTTTCAACCATGGCAATTAATTTTGAAAATGACACCTATTCATTTACTTATCCAAAACTTGATTTTATAGGAGAAAATAACGATGAGTTAAGCTGCACAGACACTATTAACACTGGCAGTTACAGCTTAGAAAGTGGCACTTTGACAGCCACTACCACCATCGATAATTCTACAACAACAGAAAGTGTTTCTGTTCAGCTTAGTAACGACCTTTTAAAATTTACTATTACTAGAGCTCAGGTGAACGAATATCTTGATCTTGGAAGTAGTAATAATGAAAATGCAGATCTAGAAACTTTAGAATTTATATTTGAAAAATAGACATGACAAATGAGGTTTTGGTCAAACTTTTGATAAGATATTTATCATAAAAACTATAACAAAATGATAGGATACTATATATTAATTGGAGCAATACTACTTGTGAGCTGGTATGTGAGTAATACACTGAAGAAAAAATTCAAAAAATATTCTAAAATTCAACTTCAGAATGGAATGAGTGGTGCAGAAATCGCCAAGAAAATGCTAGAAGATCATCATATCTATGATGTGAAAGTCATTTCAACACCAGGACAATTAACCGACCATTATCATCCCACCAAAAAAACAATCAACCTCAGTGAGAGTGTTTACAGCCAAAGAAATGCGGCGGCTGCAGCTGTTGCTGCTCACGAAGTAGGTCATGCTGTACAACATGCTAAAGCCTACTCTTGGCTGGAAATGAGGAGTCAACTTGTTCCCCTTGTGAGTGTAGCTTCTCAGTGGAGCCAATGGGTCATTTTTGGAGGTCTTATATTGATGACTATGGTTTCTGTGGGTGTTGGCCAAATGGTTTTACTAGCTGGAATTATCATGTTTGGACTGGGAACTCTTTTCAGTTTTATTACATTACCTGTAGAATATGATGCTAGCAACAGGGCCCTTGCTTGGCTGAAAGATCACAATGTAGTGAACCAAGAAGAGTATAAAATGTCCGAAGATTCGTTGAAATGGGCTGCTAGAACTTATGTAGTAGCAGCAATAGGTTCGTTAGCTACTTTACTCTATTTCTTAAGTATTTATTTAGGAAGGGACTAGAGTTATCTTATTATAATTTAGAAAGCGTATTGAAATTTCAATGCGCTTTTTTATTTATCGCTTATAAACTCCAACTTCTTTGAAGCCCTTTTGTTTTTAATAAACTCCCTTACTCTTATACCTTGGCCAACTGTAAATACCGACCTACAGGAATGCTGAGTATAAGCCATAAAGTTGCGAACATCCTGTTCTGAAATGGCATAAGGTGTTCCCTTACAATCTACTTCATCTCCAATATAGCCACATTGAGTGTCTATTAAGTGAAACTTACCATAAAGACTCGGCATGGCGTTAGTATCCGTTACCCTATCTCCAGAGCATTTGGCATTGTAATCTGGATCATCTTCATTTCTAGTTACCTGCTCACAATTAACTGCTTTTGCTCCAGCATGTGTGTGCAATAACCCCAAAATATGACCCACTTCATGAGGAAGAATACCCGTATTATAATTTAGCATATTAACTGAAAATTGATTTGCAGACCATTTTCCTCCCCTTAAGCTATTATTATTATTAGTGAATCTATAGGGGATATAAACATTTAAAGTTGCAGGTTTGGAATAGTCGTTTTCACGAATATATTTATTAAACTTATAATAATCTGTCCAATAGATTTCAGAATCATTGACATACTTTAATTCTTGAAGTTCAAAACAAATATTCATATCTGCGAAAGCAGAATTTAAAAGATCAACCGACTCTCGAACTTTAGATTCGGTCAAAAAATCATCATTGCTTCCATCATCTTGATTAATTCCCCAAAACACTAAAGGCACAACTAATTCTGAAAAATTATTTAAGTAGTCTGGATCTGTGGAATAGCTGTAATTCGGATCTGGCTTGCAAGCCGTTTGAGAAAATCCTACAATTTCATCCAAATTGTATAAACAATCTCCATCTGTATTCTCCTCAGAAGCTGGAGTCCCAAGAGTGATACTCAGTAAAAAAAAACCTAAATACTTCAATGTCCAATGCATAAATCATCGTTTTATAATGACTAAAATACAGCAAAACAGATTAGTATAGAAAACCCCCCGTTATAATCTTTATCAAATTCAGAATAACAAGAAATTAAAACCCTACTCTTTTCTGGTCAACGTGTACAGGCCGTTTCTAATATCCTTCAAGTTTTTGACACTCCCAAAGTTATGGAGTTCTCTTAAAGCCAATAGGTCGACATCGGCAATCAAAATTATTGATGCCACATTATAAAATTTAATTGGGCAGGTAAATTATCTGTCTTTATAAAAAAAAACCACCTGAAAGGTGGTTTTTAATTACAATACTATATCATAGTGTTTACTGCTTTATAAAGCGAATGAAAGCATGTTTTTGGTTCGATCTTACTTTTACAATATACACACCACTTGACAGTGAACTCACATCCAATTGAACTTCTCTACTAGCTTTAACAAGTCGCCCATTGATATCAAAAACATCAACTTGATCTATAGGGCTGTTTTGATGTTCAATTGTAATCCTGTCTATTGCAGGGTTAGGATATAACGAAAGGCCTGAATTAAAATTAACATCATTTGTACCTAGGGTATCATCAACTACTACTTGAGCAGACATACTTATAGAATTTCCCTCTTCATCGACCCCTGTTAAACTAACTGTATAGGTGCCTGTAGAAGTAAATGTGTCAACATCTAAACTCAAAGTTATGTTCTCGCTATTTGTACAATTATCGGTGACTTGATCTAAAACATCATTAGGCAAAATACTTATTGAAGCATTTCCTGCTAAATCTAATGTAATATCCTGAGTGGTTAATGATGGAGCCAAATTGTCTTCTACAGTAACCACTGCAGTAGCGCTTGCGGAATTTCCAAATTCGTCTTCCCCGGTCAAAGTCACTGTATTTTCTCCAAGATTATCGCAAGTGAATTCTGTAATATCCAAAGATAAATTGGTGAGACTACAATTATCTGATGACCCGTTATCTATGTCGTCAACACTGATGAAAACAGATCCAGTTTCATCTAGTTCTACGGTAATATCTTGAGTAACAACTGTTGGTGCAAGATTGTCTACTACTGTAACAATTGCAGTAGCAGTTGCAGAATTTCCAAATTCGTCTTCCCCGGTCAAAGTCACTGTATTTTCTCCAAGATTATCGCAAGTGAATTCTGTAATGTCCAAAGATAAATTGGTGAGACTACAATTATCTGATGAACCGTTATCTATGTCGTCAACATTGATGGAAACAGATCCAGTTTCATCTAGTTCTACGGTAATATCCTGAATGGTTAATGATGGTGCAAGATTATCTACAACTGTAACAATTGCAGTAGCGCTTGCGGAATTTCCAAATTCGTCTTCCCCGGTCAAAGTCACTGTATTTTCTCCAAGATTATCGCAAGTGAATTCTGAAATGTCCAAAGATAAATTGGTGAGACTACAATTATCTGATGAACCGTTATCTATGCCGTCAACATTGATGGAAACAGATCCAGTTTCATCTAGTTCTACAGTAATATCCTGAGTGGTTAATGATGGTGCAAGATTATCCTCTACAGTAACAATTGCAGTGGCAGTTGCAGAATTTCCGAAATCGTCTTCCCCGGTCAAAGTCACTGTATTTTCTCCAAGATTATCGCAAGTGAATTCTGTAATGTCCAAAGATAAATTGGTGAGACTACAATTATCTGATGAACCGTTATCTATGTCGTCAACACTGATGAAAACAGATCCAGTTTCATCTAGTTCTACGGTAATATCTTGAGTAACAACTGTTGGTGCAAGATTGTCTACTACTGTAACAATTGCAGTAGCAGTTGCAGAATTTCCGAAATCATCTTCTCCAGTTAGAGTCACTGTATTTTCTCCAAGATTATCGCAGGTGAATTCTGTAATGTCCAAAGTTGTTGTTAGGAGCGTTGAAGTTTTGAGAATAAATTGTAAATCTAAATTTGAATTCTCCATCCATTCGCCTGAAAAAAAAGAATCGTACGTCCAAAGATTACCTCCATTATAAGGGTTACTTGGATCCGTTGGTATGGATGATCTTCTCCAAGCAATTTCTCCAGTAGATTCAGAGCTTCTTAAAACTAAAGCATATGTACCACCCGATAGATTTATCTCTGAAAAGTCGAATGATACTCTTCCAAAAGTCCCGGGCACACAGCCTTCCCATCCATAAATTTGTGAAGAATCTACACTGGAACTTCCTAAAACATTATCTAACTGAGGTTCTCCAGTGGCAGGATCAACCGTAACAATTTCAAGTATTGCACCTGTTAAGCCATTTTGCTTACAAGTGGCTAAATCTAAGTCAATAGTGAGGTCTGTATAATCTTCAGTAGTAGTTATTACCTGAGCTGGTATTTCTTCAAAAAAGTCATCCACGTTATAACTAATAACATATTGATTCGCTATTGGTATGTATTGTTCTTCAACTTTAAAACTAGTTGAGCCATTATCAATATCTTCGGGAGATAGTGTTGCGGCTCCATTTTCATCCAGAGCAATTTCTATATCTTGAGTAATGATTACAGGAGTTTCTATTTTAACTACATCCACATCAAAACTACAGCTTCCTATATTTCCAGAACTGTCAGTAACTTCAAACGTATTGGTAGTTGTGCCTCTTGGAAACTCCGAGCCGCTTGCTAAACCTTCGGTCTGAGTAAGCGTAAAAGGAAATTCAATAATTATTCTTCTAGCTAAAGGTGTTGCTCCAGCATCGTTCCACAAACCAGTGTTTAGTATTTCTACTTTATCTTCAACTCCATTAGAATTGTTAGGCTCATTATCTGACCAATTGGTATATATAAAAGGTTCTCCGTTTATCCATTCAAAATCGGTAGGACTTGTCCTTATTGCTCCTAAAAGGACATTATTAAAACCAAGTTCTACAATTTTAGATGTAATAAAATCATTTTCTTGAGCTGAATTAATAGCAACTGGAAATCCTTCGTCTATTTCATTTATAGTATTCAAATGATCTTGGATATCTTCAAAAGATTGATCTGAAATATAATAAGTATGATTATTAAATGTCCCCATAAGACTAAATCCTCCAGATAAAGCAGGAAATTCTAGATTCTCACCTAGGCAATTATCCGAGAAAGTTGGAAGTGTGTAATTCACAATTTGGGAGTTTGATAGTGTTGTGACTTCTATATCCTCGTTGCAGTTCAACACTGGAGCTAAATCATCTACTACTGTAACAATTGCAGTAGCGCTTGCGGAATTTCCAAATTCGTCTTCTCCAGTTAAAGTCACCGTGTTGAGGCCAATAGTTGTGCAATCAAAATTGTCAACATCTAAGGTTAAAGTTAAATTACCGCCACATGCAGTAGTTGAACCACTATCGATTTGCTGTGGAGTAATATTTATACTACCGTTTTCATCAAGATTAACAGAAATATCTTGGGTGATGATGGTCGGTAATACTTCAGAAAGGTGGTACACTTCTACATTAGCTGTAGTTTGATCTGTACCATCATCTGCCGTCACTGGAACTGTAAGAGGGCTTAAGCCACTCAAAGCGTATTGAGTAATTGAAAACTTCCAATCATTATTGGTCCCACCACTTTCATTAATAATCAATGTATTATCAAAATCATGATTAAAAGTTCTTCCTGGGTAGTAAAATGAGCCTTGTCTCATGAGAATACCAGGACCAGAAACCTTTCTAAATGCATACATTCTATTTTCTTCTAGATAAATAGGTTTGTCAAAGATTCCTTCGCCCATTACGTTAAATCCAGTTGGAATGTTTAGGGTTAGGGTTCCAATAAGCTCTACATCTGTTGCTGAATTTGGATCGAAATTATTATTCCGATAAACTTCAATTTCTGCCTGTGTCGTAGAAGTTGAGCTTCCTCTAAATTCGACAGCTAGCTTTGTTATAAAGCCCGTAGAAATAGATTTAAAGGTTTGTACATTACCCGCACCAAGTGTATTAGATGCTCCATTACCATATCCTTGAGCTAAAGTAAGTACAGAAATATTGTCACAGTCATATTGAGAAACTGATGAAGATACTATAACGTTGTCATCATCTAAATCTGTTACATTGATATTTAATTCATCCAAGTCCAAATTTTGTGGAATATTTTGTAAAACCACAAGACTGGGTTCTTGCTCAATAATTGGCGGATTGTTTTGACTATATCCTAGAGAAATGGATAAAAGGATAAACAAAATAGAAGTGTAAATTTTTATCATGGTTTTTTTTACCAAAACTAATTTTTAAAAGGAATATTTCGTTAATCCATTAATCTACAATTAGTCTACAATAAATATTATTGCCTTTAATTTTTATTTTTTGCTTCTAAATTATTTTCGATTTTTTTCTACTTTTGAAACATGAAATATATCCTAGTCTGTTTTTTAATTTATTCTTCCTACGCCTATACATATCCAGATTGTTCAGCTGCATTATCAATCCATGAGTATAAGAAATTAACTACTGAAAATCAATATCGAACAGTACATCCTTACCTACAAAAAGCATTTTGTAATTTGGAAAACCGTGAAAAATATACGAAACTGTTTCTAGACCTTTTTGAAGAAAAATCTAAGATATCTTCTAGATTAGATCATCTTTCTTATTTGCTTTATCAATCAAATATGAAAACCAACGGAACTTCATTTTTTGAATTTCTAGGTGAACTTTTGAATCAAATAGAACTTAAAGATAAGGACATAGCTAAAGGGATACATTTTACCAATTTAAAGTTTACTTATCTACGATATAACAGTGGTGTAAAAGAGGCCTGCAATTTTCTAGATGATCAAACCAGATTTTTCGGTAAGACTTTACCGAATACGATCAAATCCTATAATTTCTTCCTAAAACGTTCAAAATGTGCGGATAGCCACAACGATTATAACTCTAGTATTTTTTATTTGATGCAAGCCTTAAAGGTAGCTCAAAATTTAGATTATCCAAAAAACCGACTCAAAACTGGTCATGTTTTAAAGTCCTTAAGCAGCAGTTACTATACTTTAAAAGACTAT
This sequence comes from Psychroflexus gondwanensis ACAM 44, assembly GCF_000355905.1. Lineage (GTDB taxonomy): Bacteria > Bacteroidota > Bacteroidia > Flavobacteriales > Flavobacteriaceae > Psychroflexus > Psychroflexus gondwanensis. Next base: position 32,471 of record NZ_APLF01000008.1, on the reverse strand, counting down.
GAAAATTCTGAAATCTATGCCGATTCTGCCATTGGGATATTTCTTCCCGAATTTAAGCACAAAATTGGACTGGCTGTGAGTTATGAGTTTAAAGCACTTACGCATTACCAACTCCAAAAAGAAGCTGAAACCGCGATGGAATACTTTCAGAAAGCACAATCTATTTATAAAAAAGCAGATAATAGCTCTCGCTACCATTTTGTAGAACGACTGAAAGCTAAAGTACATTTAGAAAAAAACCCTCAACTGGCCACCGAATCTCTAATTAACTCTATCAATTATTTTTACACGAACAAGCGTAAAATTCATCATGCACCTGGCTTGTTACTTGCGCACAGTATTATGCAAAGATATCAACTACAAAACCTGAAATCTGAAAATGGCACAGCGTTTAGTCATGTTCAAGTTATTGATAGTTTAACGGGATTATTAGCCGTGGAAAACTTAAAAAACAAACTAAAAATAAATTCAGCATTAGTTGATTATTATTCGCGCCTTCCCAACAATGACAGTGTTCTCAAATACAGCTTAATGCAAAATAATTATCAAAAAATCAGCAATCAACTTAGCATAGAAGAGAAGCAGGCCAATGTGGATTTATACTTAACCAATTACGATAAAAAACAAAAATTAGCAACTTTGAATATAATAAACGAGGAGCATTCTTATCAAATTAAATTATTGAGTACTTCTATTTGTTTTGTGCTTATCTCTCTAATGTCTTATTATATCTATAAACGCAAGCAAAAGCAAGTCTTAATAACGAAGCTCCAATTGAAAGAAACTCATTATCATAAATTGTTGACTGAACATCGATTGAAAGAGAATCTAATGAGGAGTAAGGAAAAAGACGAAGACATACTTAAATTAGCATACGATAATGAAGTAAAACGCAAGCAAGTACTTCAGCTACAGCTAAAACAAAAACAACTTGAAGTAGAAGCTGCTAAACTAGAGAAGCAATCTAGCGAAAAGTTATTAGGTGAAGTTTTATCAGCCTTGAAAGATAAAAATGTGAATGATGCAAGCCACTTGATTAAAAAATTACAAACCAATGAAGTTATTACCAAATTCAATAATAGCCTTAAAGGCTTGTTAGAATCTATTTCGCCTCATTTTATGTCTGCTCTAGAAGAAATAACTCCAAACTTGACCGAACAGGATATCTTGTATTGCGTCCTACTCCGACAAAAATATAACACAAAAGAGATCTCAACATACCTTAATATTTCGCCGAAATCTGTGAATCAACATAAATATAGACTTAAGAAAAAATTGTTTATCGCTAAAGAGCAAACTCTTAATGAATTCATCTCCAATATTGATAAAACAATTTAGCTTCTTTTACCCTACTCTTTCCTGGTCAACGTATACAGGTCGTTTCTAATATCCTTTAAGTTTTTGACACTTCCAAAATTATGGAGTTCTCTTAAAGCCAATAGGTCGACATCGGCAATCAAGATCATCTCCGTATTTGGTGTAGTCTGGGCTTTAATCCCATCACTAGGAAAAGCAAAATCTGAAGGGGTGAAAACGGCAGACTGAGCGTATTGAATATCCATATTATGGACCTTTGGTAAATTACCTACACTTCCTGCAATAGCCACATAGCATTCATTTTCTACGGCTCTAGCTTGGGCGCAAAGTTTCACTCTGGAAAAACCATTTTGAGTATCGGTGAGGAAGGGAACAAAAAGAATATCCATTCCTTCTTTAGCCAAAATCCTAGAGAGTTCTGGAAACTCAACATCATAGCAAATCAAGATCCCTATTTTACCACAATCGGTATCAAAAACCTTAAACTCACTTCCTCTTTGCATTCCCCAAATCTTGGCTTCATCTGGAGTGACGTGTATCTTCTCATAGCGTTCTGTAGTCCCGTCTCTCTTACATAAATAGCCAACATTGTATAGCTTGTGATTAATCACTTCAGGCATACTTCCTGAAATAATATTGATGTTGTAAGCAATAGATAACTCGGACATTTTATTTTTGATAGGCTCGGTATACTTAGCCAATTCTCTAATCGCGTCGGGTTCGCTCAAGTGGTTGTACTTGGACATCAAAGGCGCATTAAAAAACTCAGGGAACAAAGCAAAATCCGATCGGTAGCCCGAAAGCGATTCTACAAAATACTCTACCTGATGAAGTAATTCTTCCAAGCTGCGGTAGGAGCGCATCTGCCATTGGACCAACCCAAGTCTTACTTCGCTTTTTTGGCTGGTAGGGACTTTGGTTTCTTTTTCATAATAAATGTTGTCCCATTGCATGAGCACTGCATATTCCTTAGAGTCTGTGTCTCCATCTAGATAGTTGGATAAGATCCGGACAGGCCTAAAGTCATTGGACAATTGAAAATTTAAAACGGGATCGTTTATTTCCTTAGTTCTCACTTTTTGGATGTATTCTTTGGGAGTGATTTCATGAGAAACCTTATAATAATTGGGGATTCGCCCACCAAAGACAATTCCCTTGAGGTTCAGCTGCTCCGTCAATTCTTTCCTGTAATCGTAAAGACGTCTTCCTAGCTTTAAACCTCGATATTCTTTTTTTATAATGACATCAATTCCGTAAAGCATGTCACCAAATTCGGTGTGGTTTTTAAATTTTCTGTCCCCAGCAATATCATCGTAAGTATGGTGGTCAGACAACTTTCCATAATCTACTATTATCGAAAAAGCACAACCAGCTAAGTCCCCATTGATTAAAATCACCACTTGACCTTCAGGGAAAACATCTATCAAACCCCTCAACTCATCCTTTCTCCAATACGCATCTGGAGAATCTCCATAAATTTCAATAAAGACTTCTTTCAATGCCTCAAAATCTTTTAAGGAAAGGTATTTTAATTCAATTTGTTCAATTTTCGGAGAATTCTCAGTGGACATATAAAAGTAATTTGGGTTAACATCTAAAAATTAATATGAATTAATTTCAGAAGAAAATCTTGACAATTTTTTTTAAATAGATTTTGTGCAAAGTTAGCTATAAGCTTTCAGAAAATAAGCTTCACTACTCAGCTTCACTTTAAAGCAACGTCTAGAGTGAAGATGAGTTCTGAAGGTTTTGATGTAAAATTAGCAAAGAGATTACTAAAATTACATCTCCAATAGGTAAGCAAAAATTAACGGTGCTACTATAGTAGCGTCACTTTCAATAATAAATTTTGGAGTATTCATATCCAGTTTTCCCCAAGTGATTTTCTCATTAGGAACTGCTCCAGAATACGATCCATAACTTGTCGTAGAATCTGATATTTGACAGAAATAACTCCAAAAAGGAGTATCGGTTCTTTCCATATCTTGGTAAAGCATTGGAACTACACAAATAGGAAAATCACCAGCAATACCGCCTCCAATTTGGAAAAATCCTATGCCTTGTTTAGAATTTTCGGTGTACCAATCGGCTAGAAACGTCATATACTCAATCCCAGATTTAACCGTAGAGGCCTTAAGCTCTCCTTTCATGACATAGCTAGCAAATATATTTCCCATCGTGCTATCTTCCCATCCTGGGACTACAATAGGCAAGTTCTTTTCTGCAGCAGCATACATCCAGGAGTCTTTAATATCAATTTCGTAATGCTCTTCCAAAACTCCCGAAAGCAGAAGTTTATACATATACTCATGAGGTAAATAACGTTCTCCGTTTGCTTCCGCCTCTTTCCAAATTTTAACGATATGCTTCTGTATACGCCTAAAGGCTTCTTCTTCAGGAATACAAGTGTCAGTAACTCTATTTAAACCCTTTTCTAATAAATTCCATTCGTCTTGAGGTGTCAAATCTCGGTATTCTGGAACACGCTTATAATGAGAATGAGCCACTAAGTTCATGATGTCTTCTTCTAAATTGGCTCCAGTACAAGAAATGATATGCACCTTGTCCTGACGAATCATCTCAGCAAATATTTTACCAAGTTCAGCCGTACTCATTGCACCAGCTAAAGACACCAACATTTTTGCCCCACCCTCCAATTGCTTTTCGTATCCTTTGGCAGCATCAACTAAGCTAGCCGCATTAAAATGGAGATAGTACTTTTCAATAAAATCTGTAATAGGTTTACTCATAATTTTTTTTATATAATTTAAACAATAGAAAAATAGTTAGAACTAAGAAAAAGGAGTTTTGTAATTATATTTAAATTTCTATAGAAATAGATTTTAGGCATTGAATACCTTTTTAAAAAACCTATTTTTTTTATTGGTTAACTTCTTTACTCTATTTTCTTTATTCTCTGTCTTTCTTTGTCTTTGTTCTTCTTTGTTCTTTCTTCTCTGCTTTGCTAGTCTTTGTTCTTTGTTCTCTTCTTTGTTCTCTTCTTTGTTCTTTTCTTTGTTCTTTTCTCCTTATTCTTCCACCTTTTTTCTCTTCTAATCTTTGTTCTTCTTGTCTCTGTTTTGCTAGTCTTTGTTCTTTGTTCTCTTGTCTTTGTTCTCTTGTCTTTGTTCTTTGTTCTCTTGTCTTTGTTCTTTGTTTTTTATTCTTTTCTCCTTGTTCTCCTATCTTTGTTCTTTCCTCCTTGTTCTCTTCTCTTTGTTCTTTTCTACTTGTTCTCTTCTCTTTGTTCTTTTTTCTATTTTCTCTTCTCCTTGTTCTTTTTTTCTCTTCTCCTTGTTCTTCCAGTCTTTGTTCTTCTTTGTTCTTTGTTCTTTGTTGTTCTTTCTTCTTTGTTCTCTTCTTTGTTCTTTTTTCTATTTTCTCTTCTCTTTGTTCTTTTTTCTATTTTCTCTTCTCTTTGTTCTTTTTTTCTCTTCTCCTTGTTCTTCTTTGTTCTATTCTCTTCTCCTTGTTCTTTATTCTCTTCTCCTTGTTCTCTTGTCTTTGTTCTTTTCTCCTTGTTCTCTTGTCTTTGTTCTCCCGTCCTTCTCCCTAACTTAAAGCTGATTTTGAAAACCAGATGCCATTCTTTGAAAATGTTCAATCTTAGCCTCTATCATTTCAAATTCGGCTTCTGTAATATATGCTCTATGCTTGGCAATAAGTAATTGTGTGCCTAATTCAAAAGAAGACCCCATTGCTATATTTACATAATATTTAAAGCTTTTTTGACTTCTAGCGGAACCTTCAGCTATATTACTGGGTATAGAAATCGAACAACGATTCATTTGATCGGAGAGTGCAAATCTTTCAATTTCGGGGAATTTTTTTATAATATCAGAAACATTGAAAGCAATTTCAAGACCCAATTTCCAAATACTCAAATTTTTATAGTTGTGCCTTTTAGCCATCGGAATTGATTTTAATAACAATACACTCAACTTTAAATTTTCATCAGTACTTAAATCATTTTTTTGCACTTACATCCCCTAGTTCTATTTTCTTTCTCTATCCTCTTTTTTCTATTCTCTATTTTCTCTCTCTTTGTTCCTGTTTTCTACTTATTCTATTCTCTCTCTCCTTGCTCTATGCTCTTTTTTCTATTTTCTCCCTATTCCCTCTCCTTGTTCTATTCTCTATTTTCCTCCTTGTTCTTTTTTCTATTTTCTCCCTATTCTCTATTCTCTTTTTTTTTCTAATTTCTCTCTCCTTGCTCTATTCTCTTTTTTCTATTTTCTCTCTCTTCCCTCTCCTTGTTCTATTCTCTATTTTCTCTATCTTCCTCTTTTTTCTATTTTCTCACTATTCTCTATTCTCTTTTTTTTCTATTTTCCTCTTTGCTCTTTTTTCTAATTTCTCTATTTTCTCTCTCTTCCCTCTCCTTGTTCTATTCTCTATTTTCTCTATCTTCCTCTTTTTTCTATTTTCTCACTATTCTCTATTCTCTTTTTTTCTCTTTTCCTCTTTGCTCTTTTTTCTAATTTCTCTATTTTCTCTCTCTTTTTTCTATTATCTATTCTCTATTTTCCTCTTTGCTCTTTTTTCTATTTTCTCTCTCTTCCTTCTCCCTGTTCTATTTTCCTCTTTTCTCTCCTTGCTCTATTCTCTTTTTTCTATTTTATCAACCCTCTCTATCCACCGTCTAAACTCTACTCCTCATCTTCTTCAGATCCATTTTCATATTTAAACTTATAGCTCAACATTTTATAATACAATTTAGCTGCAAGAAAGTCTGAAGATTTATCATTTTCATTAGGACAGAGTTCAACAATATCAAATCCAACCACATTTTTCTTTTTAAAAATTTCTTTTAAGAATTCTAAAGTCTCGTACCAAAAAAGTCCACCTGGTTCTGGAGTTCCTGTAGAAGGCATAATAGAAGGATCAAAAGCATCTAGATCTATCGTGATAAAAACATTGGGGGTCATTTGTCCAATAGCATCTTCAGTCCAATCTTCATATAAGTCTTGAGCAAAATAAACCCGATTTTCATCCATATGCTCTACTTCAGAAACATCCATAGACCGAATACCAACTTGAAGAAGATTCCCTTTTTTGCTAGCTTCATGAAGGGCACAGGCATGATTGCAAGCACTCCCTTCATAAGAAGGCCTCAAGTCTGCATGAGCATCTAATTGAACAACAGTTAGGTCTGGAAAATGTTCATGAAAAGCCCTTATGGTTCCTATAGAAACCGAATGTTCTCCGCCAAAAATAGTGACGAATTTATCTTGATTGATATAAGTCTTAGTGGTTTTATGCACTGCCTCTACCATTTTTTCTGGAGAGCTATTCTCTGAAACTGCTGGGGCAAGGTAAATGCCTTTTTTATAGACTTCAGTACGAGTTTCAATATCGTACAGCTCCATATTTTCCGAAGCTTCAAGAAAAGCCTCCGGCCCTTTATCTGCTCCTTTTTGCCAAGAACTTGTTCCATCATAAGGAACTGGAATTAAAACGACTTTCGCCTCGTCGATACGGGCATACTTGTCTGGAATTCCTGCATAATTTTTTTTAAACGCCATGATAACCTAAAATTTTGAGTAAATCTTCACTTTTTTGTTGTTCACTAAATAGCTCTGTTGATAGACTTCCGTCATCGTTCTTTTGAATTAAAACATGTTTTGGGCTTGGGATTAAGCAGTGCTGCAATCCGCCAAAACCGCCTATGGTTTCTTGGTAGGCTCCTGTATTGAAAAAGCCTATATACAGTGGATTTTCCTTTTCGTATTTAGGTAGATAAATGGCATTCATGTGTTGTTCCGAATTGTAATAATCATCACTATCACAGGTTAAGCCTCCCAGCAAGACCCTTTCGTATCTATCGTTCCAACGGTTTAAAGCTAGCATAATAAAACGCTTACTTATCGCCCAGGAATCTGGCAAAGTTGTGATAAAAGAAGAATTGATCATATTCCATTTTTCACGATCATTTTGTTGTTTTTGGTACAAGACTTCATAAATGGCACCACCACTTTCACCCACCGTAAAACTTCCAAATTCAGTAAAAATATGAGGAACAGGAACCTCTTCTTCTTCGCAGGTCAATTTAATTTGACTGATGACTTCTTCAATAATATACTGGTAATCATATTCAAAAGCCAGTGAATTTTTTATAGGGAAACCACCACCAATATTAAGACTATCTAGACTCGGACATACCTTCTTTAGGCGAGTATATACCCGTAAACACTTCTGAAGTTCGTTCCAATAATACGCATTATCTCTTATACCTGTGTTGATAAAAAAATGAAGCATTTTCAATTCTATCTGATCATTATTTTTGATTTGATCTTCGTAAAACGGAATAATATTTTTATAGCCTATCCCTAACCTTGAGGTGTAAAACTCAAACTTCGGTTCTTCCTCTGAAGCAATTCGGATACCGATTTTAAAATCTTTATCAACCTCCTTGGTTAACAAGTCGATTTCCTCATAGTTATCGATCACCGGGATACAGTTTTGGTGCCCACTATTGATTAGATTAGCAATATTAGTAACATATTGATCTCTCTTGAAGCCATTGCAAATGACAAAAGTATCTTTAGTGATCTTACCCCGTTCCTTAAGGCTATTGACAATATCTATATCAAATGCTGAAGACGTTTCTATGTGAATATCATTTTTGAGTGCTTCATCTAGAACATGCTTAAAATGGGAGCTCTTGGTACAATAACAATAATTGTAAGTCGCCTTATAATCGTGCTTTTCAATGGCATCTTTAAACCACTTTTGAGCCCTGTGAATATTTTCAGAAATTTTTGGTAAGTAGGTGAATTTTAGAGGAGCCCCGTATTGTTCCACCAATCCCATCAAGTCGATGTTGTGGAATGTTAGGTGATCGTCTTTAAGTTGAAATTCGTCTTGAGGAAATTCGTAAGTTTGACTTATAAGGTCAATGTACTTTGTATTCATTTATAATAGCTAAATATTGGTTTAAAGTTAGGTAAAAAAATATAGTTTTGAAAATCGATACCGACCTTAATTAAGAAAAAGAAATAAAAATACACATAAAACAAGTAGTAAGGATATATATTTAAGTTACACAAATGAAGCTTATTTAAACTTAAGAAAAAAGTGATAATTTGTTAAAAATATAATGCTTTTTTAAGATTTAAAGGTCCTGATTTGTTTAAATATAATTACTATCGATTAGGTTTATCATTTTCCCATTGCCCTTCGAAGCTTATATTATTATTTATATCATATAAGACACCCGAACCGTTTTACCTTTCCATAAATTCAATGTCATCCATTTGACGACTATAAATTGCTTTGTAAGCTATCGTATTTTGAGCTAAATATGCTAAAAGACAAGACAGTTCCAAATATTAAAGTAAAGACTCAAATTGTAGAATAGTATGTTTTAAACCATTCCAAGATTGATGACCTCTTGTCTGGTAAGGTGACGATAATGCCCTCTAGGTAAATTTTTCTTATCTAGATTTGCATAAATCACGCGATCTAATTTTTCGATCTCGTAACCTAATTTTTTGAAAATCCTCTGTACAATATGAGCTCGTTGGCTTCTAAGTTCTAGGCCAACAATATTCTTTGGTCTATTGTCGACGTAAGCCGCTTCTTCAATTGTCACTTTAGAACCTTCGATAAAAGGACCGTCCTTAATTACTTCCAAGTCCGATTCTCTTAAGGGCTTTGTTAATTCAACTTGATAAATTTGTCGAACTCCGTTTTTATGACCAGAAAGTTTTTTAGCCAGCGTTCCGTCGTTTGTAAAAAGGATAAGTCCCATTGCACTGGTATCTAATTTACCAACTGGTGCAAGTTTAGACTTAGAGGCATTTTGAACTAAATCTAAAGCGGTAAGCTTTCCTTTTTCGTAACTACCCGTTACATAAAAACTCTTAGGTTTATTAAGCAAAACGTATGCTTTAGGCTCTGGATTGATTCTACGTCCGTCGAACTTGACCTCATCCTCTAGCTTCACATGGTGTCCCATTTCTGTAACCACCTCACCATTTACCGTTACGTTACCAGATTTTATATAGATATCGGCATCACGACGAGAGCAAACTCCCGAGTTGGAAATGTATTTATTAAGACGCATGCCTGCACTTGGATTCTTAACTTGCTTATCTACTTTGGACTGCGCAACTTCTTTCTTACTGAATTTGGCCTTTGGAGAAGACTTTGGATTGGTTTTATTTTTTTTAGGATCTTTCATTTTCAAATTTTTTGCAAAGGTACTGTTTTTTAGACTCTTGAGTATTTAGTATTATTTAAAAAAGTATCCAAAACTGAGTTGTAACAAAGTGTTATAAAGTTGACCTGTTTCCAAGTTACTTCCATTGTTGATATCAATAAACCTTCTTTCATATCTGAATCCAATAGTAAAGCCCCATTCCGTTTTATAATTGACCCCAATATTAGCTCTGTAGTCTATATCCTTAAACTGTTTTGAAATTTCTAAAATAGAAGATTCAGGCCCTACGATAGTTTTATATTGAGCATTGATGAGATAACTCGTTCCAGGCCCCAATTCCAGTGCTAAGCCTTCCGCTACTTAGTATTTAAATAAAATCGGCAAATTTAGATAATCTAATCTTAACGTATTATCAATTTGAGTTCCATTGGAGTTACCTCTATTTACACTGCCTTGCCTGGTATAGATCAACTCAGGTTGAATACTAATTTTTTTATTAAATTTATATTCCGCCTGCACACCCGCTAATATTGAAGCCCTGAGAGAGTTAAGTTCCTCAGCACCTTGAACTTCTGAAACAGAAACCCCAAATTTAAGCCCATAGGAGAACGGAACTAATTTGTCTTGAGCTTTCAAATGTGTCACCGAAAAAATAACTAATACGCATAAAAAGTAACGTTTTATAGTATTATTTAAGAAGCAAAAGTATATATATTCAAAATATTATTCTTCTTAAAATATCGAATAATACTGTTAGAGTAGTATCTAAGCCCATCATTTGCTGTAAAAACTCAAAAAGAATATCAATTTAAAAATTTACGGTTTTCCCGTAACATGTTTACGGTTGAACCGTAAAGCAAAGTCAAAAGTCTCTCGTATTTTTGGAATAGACAAATACCCTTGGTTATGAAAGCAATTGAAATTTTACAAAAAATGAATTCTGAAATCTTGACTCCTCTTTTAAGAGATGCAGGTTTTAATAACGAAGGTGATATATGGTGGAAATCTACTGAAGAATTTTCATTGGTTTTAACACTTCAAAACTATTGGTGGTCCACCGATGATAAGATTGATTTTAGGATTAACTTAGGTTTGATGATTCCTCCTATCCATAAAAAATCTAAAAAAAGACCTGAAATCACCGAACTCGCTGTATGCGTATCTCAGGATTGTTATTTGCCAGAGAGCATTCAATTTCATAAATATAAAAACAGCATTGGGTATTGTATCAAAAACGGAGATAATGTAAAGGAATTTTTAGAATTGATACAACGCGACTTTGAAGACTTCATAATGCCTCAATTATTAAAGCAAGAGACGCTTGAAGATTGTGTTGACTTTTATAAAAATGTGCCATTCTGGAATCAAAGATTGAATAGATTTATAGAAGAACATAGATTCAAACTAATGAATAATCTAGCTGGTTAATCAAGTTTAGTATTGTAAATTGTGTTTTGGAACGATATTAGCTACATCTTTTAAATTCAAAACAACTTCGAAATGCAATATACTTTACCCAAGACTATAAGCTATAGCCTAGTCGCCCTCTCCATCTTAGTCATTAGTTCTTGTAATGATACCAATACATCTGCTTACAAAGCAGAATCTTCTGGAAACCTCAATCAACTTTCGGTTATTATTACCAATGAAGATTGGCAAGACTCCATTGGAGAACAGATTAGAGAGATTTTTGCAGCAGATGTGGATGGCCTCCCTCAACAAGAACCAAAATATGCCTTACGCCAAATCCCTCCAACGGCTTTTAGTGATTTTGCAAGAAAAAATAGAACCTTCTTAAAGATTGAAAAATCTAAAAAAGCAGGACATCAATTTTTATTAGACTCTTTTGCAAAGCCTCAACTTGGTATAGCTATAACTGGTCCAAATCAACAAGCTATAATAGAAGAATTAAAGCAAAACAAAGACTTTTTCTTGAAGAAATTACATGATACGGAACTAAAAGAAAAAAGGAGACGTATGAGCAAAGCACCAAAAAAAGTGGATGTCTTGATAAAATCCTTGGGAGTTTCCATGTTATTCCCATCAGCTTATAGATATGCAAAACAGGAGGATAACTTTTTCTGGATGCGGAAGGACATCAAAAATGGCAGTATGGAGTTATTAGCTTATGAAGTTCCAAAATCTACTATTGATAGAAATGGAGACGTTATTGCTAATGTGATTAAGATGAGGGATTCTGTTGGGAAAAATATACCCGGCCCCAATGAAGATACGCATATGATTACCGAAGAAGCCTATGCTCCTTATTTATTTGAAACTGAAATCGATGGAAAATTTGCTTATGAAATCAAAGGAACTTGGGAAGTAAAAGGCTTTTTTATGGCAGGTCCATTTTTAACTTATGCTATTCGAGATGACAAGAATGACAGATATGTGATCTTAGAAGGCTTTGTATTTAAACCGTCCTCTTCAAAAAGAAATCAAATGTTCGAAATTGAAGCCATCTTAAGATCCGCGACCTTTATAAAGTAATTTAAAGAGCTAAACGTAAAGACTAAGGAGGCTATCTCAAAAATAATGACTAGCCTCTTTCCCTTTTTTTTTCAACCTAGATTACTCAGTCTTTTTTCTCTTTTGTCTTTTCTCTAACTCTCCTCCACAATCTTTGTTCTTTTTTCTCTATTCTCTTTTGTCTTTTCTCTACATCTCTAGTCTTATTTCTCTTTTCTCTATTCTCTATTCTCTTTTTTCAACCTCTACTCTCCAGTCTTTTTTCTCTATTCTCTTTTCTCTACCTACTACCCAGTCTCCTTTCTCTATTCTCTTTTCTCTACCTACTACCCAGTCTCCTTTCTCAAATTCAGTGACAATATACTTTTGAATTCTTGTGAGTATTTAGCTTGCTTGCCAATATTCCGTGCATTTGCTTTCATAGTTTTCCGCTCTTTTAATGGTCAACATATACAAGAGACGTACATTATTCTGTATTCAGCAATCCTTATTCCCTGTTCTTTATTCAATATTCATTATTCTGTGATCAGTATTCTGTGTTCAGTATTCTATATTCATTATTCAGCAATCATTATTCAATATTCATTATTCTGTGTTCAGTATTCAATATTCATTATTCAACATTCATTATTCCCTGTTCTGTATTCAATATTCATTATCCTGTGTTCTTTTCTCTTTTTTCTTTCCTCTCTTTGCTCTATTCTCTTTTGTCTACCTCTACTCTCCAGTCTTTTTTCTCTTTGCTCTATTCTCTTTTTTCTAAATTACCTCAACACTCTTTTTTCTTCCCTCTCTTTGCTCTATTCTCTTTTTTCTAAATCACCTCAACAGTCTTTTTTCTTCCCTCTCTTTGCTCTATTCTCTTTTTTCTAAATTACCTCAACAGTCTTTTTTCTTCCCTCTCTTTGCTCTATTCTCTATTTTCTAAATCACCTCAACAGTCTTTTTTCTTCCCTCTCTTTGCTCTATTCTCTTTTTTCTAAATCACCTCAACAGTCTTTTTTCTTCCCCCTCTTTGCTCTATTCTCTTTTTTCTAAATCACCTCAACAGTCTTTTTTCTTCCCTCTCTTTGCTCTATTCTCTTTTTTCTAAATCACCTCAACAGTCTTTTTTCTCTACCACCCCTCCCCGCCTACTGTTCAATAGATTAAAATTTAAGAGTGACGCCTGCTAAAAAATTAATGCCTGCTTGGGGATAATAACCTGCACCTTCAAAAGTCTCTGTTTGACCAGCATCGTTTTGAAAATTACCAAAGAAGAAATAACCATTTGATTCGTATTTAATATCAAAAATATTATTGACTAAGCCCGTAAACACTACCGACTTAAATAAGGGAGCATTTTCCCACTCGTAAACAATGTTCAAATCGTTGGTGAAAAAACTATCTAGCCGTGAGACTTCACTATCGATATTACCCATATACTGTTCTCCAACATATTTAGAAATTAAGCTTACTTGAAAGACCTCACTAGGGTGAAATATCAACTGATTAGCTCCTATAATTTCTGGAGAATAGGAAATATTGGTTTCACCAAGGTTTTGAATTTCACCACCTAAATTTGCTCTAAAATCGATGTTTTTATTCCGGCTCAAGGTCAAATTAGGCCTAAGAGAAAATAATCTCGACACTTTTATATCAGCATCAATTTCTAAGCCTAACCGGTAACTTTCGCCACTAGTCTCCCTTATAGGAGCACCCACATCATCCAACGCACCAGTCAAAACCATTTGGTCTTTGTAATACATATAGTATAAATTAGTATTGACCGAAGACTTTCCTAAATCGAGTCTCCAACCCAATTCAAAATCGTCAAGGATCTCTGGATTGGTGATACCGTTTTCAAAATCTCTACGTCTCGGTTCTCTTTGGGCTTTACCATAAGAAGCATAGAGTTGTTGATCTTTATTAACTTGAAAGGTAGCTCCTGCTTTGGGGTTGAAAAAATTAAAGTTTTCATCCACCAAAAGATTAACCTTATCCGATGTCAAACCCCTAGTGGTATAGTTCACAAACCTTCCTTGTAGATCACCAAAAAAACTCAATTGATCATCCAGCCTCCATGTGGCCTTTGTAAAGGCTGTAAATTCTTGCTTGGTTCCAGTTCCGAAATAATAATTGTCTCGGATTTCTGAATTCCCAGCGAACCTAGACCAAATCACTTCCCCAAAATGATCATTGGTATAATGGCTATAAAATAATCCAGATGTAAAATCAAGTTGGTTATCTGTATAATTTATCGTGCCGTTTACCACATAATAATCGTTATCCAACCAACGTCTGCGAATCAAATCTGAATTTTCTACGGTTTCCCCACCTATTTGAACTGGTCCAATTTCATGAAAGGCTAAATCTGCATCTTCCTCGTACTGTTCAAAATAACCACGACCATAGGTATAGTTTAAACTAAGGTTACTAGTCCAATTTTGATTTAATTTTTGATTCCAGTGTAATTGGTAGTGGTCTTGCTTATAATTATCCACTTCGTTATCGTAAAACTGCCTATCTCCATTCTCATCAGTATACATCCCTGAAGGATTGAAAGTTCTATCGGTTTCCAAGGTTTCTCTGTCTATACCATACCAAGCTTGGTAGGTAATATTATTACCTCCAAAGGCAAGAGCCTTGATATAGGTCCCTCCATCTTGGAAAGTCCCTTGCAAAAAGTAGGACTTTAGATCGGAGGAAGCTCTGTCTACATAACCATCTGATTTAATTTGAGATAGTCGGCCAGAGAATGTAAACTTGTCTTCCAAAAGTCCCGTTCCAAATTCAATCGTATGTCTTCTGGTATTGAACGATCCAACAGAATTACTAATCTCTGCACTTGCTTCGTCATCCTTTGCTTCCGTAAGGATATTAAGACTGGCCCCAAATGCTCCAGAACCGTTGGTGGAGGTTCCTACACCTCTCTGCAATTGAATATTTTCTGTAGAGGAAGCAAAATCTGGTAAGTTGACCCAAAAGGAACCTTGACTTTCCTGGTCGTTAAAAGGAATCCCGTTTAAGGTCACATTTACCCTAGACGCATCACTTCCCCTCACTCTTATAGACGTATAGCCTATACCATTACCTGCATCGGTAGTGGAAACTACAGAAGGAAGCACATTAAGTAAGACCGGGATATCCTGCCCTAGATTTCTGCTCTCAATATCTTTTTTAGTAAAATTGGAGTGAGTGATGGGCGAGTCTGCGTCTACTCTAAAGGCTTGTACTAAAACCTCATCAAGAGATTCCTCGGCTTTGGCCATATCCACATCCAAGGTTTGGTTAGACATCAACTTCAGCCTAACTTCTCGGCGATTTCCATTGGCAAATACTAAGGTGTAGTTGCCTTTTTCTAAAATTAGTTGGTAATCACCATTCTCATCGGTAACGGTGCCGTAGTTTGTAGATTTAGCATACACACTTACATCTTTTAGCGGTTTGCCGTTTTCAGTAACTTGTCCTTCTACAGTGTAGTTTTGTGAGAAGGATTGCCAACCCCAAAGGATCGAACATAGTAGAAATAATTTGGTTTTCATTCGTAAAATGATTTACGAATAAAAGGGGCAATTATTCAAAATTGGACATTAAAAAACCTGATAACCATTCTGGCATCAGGAGTACTAAGCAATGTATGACAATTCTAGTTGTCATTTTCCCTTGGCAACATTACTTGCCCAGGTTCATTGGGTATAATCTCAGTCTTGCTATTGCAAAACACCCCTTTGAGACGTCGTGCAAACTTATAGAAATGATTTGGAATTGACTTCAAAAAATAATACTTAATTTAAAGATTAAATTTCAAATTTAAGATTTAAATTAGTGCAAGTGAAGACTAGCTTTTAAAATTATCACTCAGTTTTCAAATAAAAACTTACCTGTTTCAGGCATTTAGGAATGGGCAGTAAAACAATGAACTCAAATAATTTTAGATTGTTTTTCTGTATTTCTGAGAATAAGTAGAATATTTTTTGTGACTGTATTTACTATACATTTTTAAACTTAAAGCCATGCAAAACAACAAACGCGCAGAAAAATTCAGACAGATCGTAAAAAATAAATATTTGATTTACAATAGTTTATTTTTGAATTTGCCTAACGAAGACTTGTCATATACAGGTATTTTCATTCCACTTTTACATAAGCTTAGTAAAGAAGGTTACCAAAAAGATGCGGAACCGAAGGAAGTCATTGAAGATTTTTTAGCAAATCATACAGAACTAAAAACCGACAAGGAAAAATTTGACTTATTATTCAGAATGATCCAATACATCGAACGTCAAGTTGTTTTGTTTGATAGCATTGAAGATGCCGCTTTTTCTAGTTTCAAAAAACAAAAACTTGAAGACGTTTTACAACCTCGAAACGAGAATTATAAAGATTTGGTTCAACACTTGAAACGCTTTAGTGCACGGGTAGTTTTTACCGCCCATCCAACCCAGTTTTACCCTAATAATGTGCAAGGAATTATGCACGAGCTTCGCAATGCTATTCAGGATGATAGCATTACGAAAATCGATAATACACTCCAGCAATTGGCTTTTACGCCATTTATTAATAGAGAGAAACCAACTCCTTTTGAAGAAGCACAAAGCATCATTTTTTACTTGAGATACGTGTATTACGAAACTCTAGGCAAAATTTATCATCAAGTTGGAAAAACAGCCAATTTACCACCAGACTTTAATCCCAATTTGTTAGAGTTAGGATTTTGGCCAGGCGGTGACCGAGATGGCAATCCTTTTGTAAACAAAGAAACCACCTACGAAGTTGCTACTCAGCTGCGCATTACCATCATGAAATGCTACTACAATCATCTAAAGGTTTTGATGCGTAAACTTACTTTCCGAGAAGTTAATGAGCCGCTTAATAAACTTAAGGCTAAACTATATAAACAAATTTTCAAGAAGAAAACCAGTTTAACTTCTCAGGAAATCTTGAACATAATGTATGAGGTCAGGAAGCTTGTGGAAGAAAACTACAGATCTCTTAATATAGATTTGATAGACGATTTTATTGGTAGGGTTCATCTCTTTGGAAATCATTTTGCGACCTTAGATATTCGACAAGACAGCAGTGTTCATAATCAAGTTATAAGAGACATATTCGATAAAGAGTTCCACGTTAATTATGATGAGTTAACTTCAGAAGAAAAGATAACCTATTTAACTCAAAACTCTTTAGCAATAAATCCAGACGATTATTCCGATGATTTGGTGGTCGATACGCTAAGGAACGTATATCAAATTCAAGAAATTCAAGAATTAAACGGTCAGCGTGGTTTGCATCGCTACATTATTTCCAATTCAGAAAGCATTTTTGATGTTCTTCATGTGTTTGCAATTTTTAAGTATTGTGGTTATAAAGAAGATGAAATCTGTATCGATATTGTTCCCTTATTTGAAACCATGCAAGGAATGGACAATTCTGAATCTGTGATGACTGCGCTTTACGAAAATGAAACCTATAAAAACCACTTGCTAAAAAGAAATCAAGAACAACACATTATGCTAGGCTTTTCTGACGGCACAAAAGATGGTGGATATTTGAAAGCCAATTGGGAAATTTACAGAACCAAAGAACGCTTAACCCGCTTGTCTAGAGAAAAGGCTTACCGAGTTGTGTTTTTTGATGGCCGCGGTGGCCCACCAGCTCGTGGAGGTGGAAAAACGCATCAATTTTACGCCGCACAAGGAAATGAAATTGCAAATGAAAAAATACAATTGACCATCCAAGGACAAACCATTACCAGTCTTTTTGGAACCCAAGAGCAAGCCACTTACAATTTTGAACAGTTGCTTTTGGCAGGTGTAAAATCTAAACACCGCAACAGATGGAAGCCGAATCACAAAGAATTAATCACCCAATTAGCCGATAAAAGCTACCAAAAATATATCAGTTTAAAAGAGCACGAGTTGTTTATTCCTTACTTGGAAGAGATGACAACGCTTAAGTATTATGGAGCAACAAATATTGGCAGTAGACCAACCAAGCGAAACCAAGATGCTAAACTTCAATTGAAAGATTTAAGAGCCATTCCGTTTGTTGGTTCTTGGAGTTTGGCTAGACAAAATGTTCCTGGCTACTACGGTTTAGGAACTGCGCTAAATGCATTTGCAGACCAATTCCATGTCGTTGAAGATTTGTATGAAAACTCTGCGTTTTTTAGATCTTTAATACTGAACAGTATTATGTCCATGAAAAAATCCTATTTCCCATTGACTTCCTACATGAAGAATGACAAGAAATATGGTGAATTCTGGAAAGAGTTACGTAAAGAATATGAGCTTACGAAAAAACTAGTGCTTCAACTTACAAAACAAAAAGAGCTGATGGAAAATGAAGAACTAGCCCGAAAATCCATTAGTATGCGAGAGAATATCATACTGCCATTGCTCAGCATTCAGCAATATGCTTTACAAAAAATTCAAGAAAATGATCCAAATAAAAACACTTACGAAAAAATGGTAATCAGAGCTTTATTTGGAAATATCAACGCAAGCCGAAATTCAGCTTAAGTTAAAGTTCTGGCTTTTGGCGATTGGCTTTCTTTTCTGAATTTTTTTTCTTTTTCTGAAGGCGTTTAAGTTTGGCAGATCTCGAAGGTTTTGTTTTGATACGCTTTTTCTTCTTCTGAAGAGCTTTCTTTACTAAATCTTCAAAATTTAAAATTGCTATTTTCTTATTTTGATGTTGGCTTCGGGTTTTAGAAACGTTCAATTTCAGGAGCCCTTCAGAATTAATTTTAGAAGCAAGGCGTTGTTGCAACCGTTCTTTTTGTGATGCTGAGAAGACTCCAGACTTCTGAAGATCCCAAATCAAGATCACCTTGGTTTCTGTCTTGTTAACATGTTGACCTCCTGGCCCGCCACTTAAAGCAAATTGAAATTCTAACTCTCTAAGCAATGCCTCCTTGTTATACATTTTTTTCGGGTTGGTGTCCAGGTTTAAGCAAATCTAAAACTGTTTTTACAGGATTAAAGGTATGAGCAGGAACTTCTACAAATACAGTATTCCAGAAAGCCATACCGCCATTCCATAAGCCTGGTAATTCCAATCCTTTTACGGGTTTACCGCCTACAAATTTATTTGCAACAAAGCCTTTATTGGTATCGACGAAATCTTGTAAATTAAAGGTTTTACCTTTATAATCTTTCAAACTACAAACGATATCCACAGGGTTAAAATGAGTAGAGGCTTCCATTTTTTCTTTTTGGTCAGGTTGAGATAAGTCTATTTGGGATTTTTCTACAATTTGGAGAGAAACACTATTATCTTCATTTTTTATCCAAAACGGCCCACCTCCTGGTGCTCCTTCATTAATCACCATTCCACACACTCGTATAGGCCTGTTGAGGTAATAAAAAACGTCTTCTTTTGTTTGGAGCTCAACATGAATATTCAACTGATGTCTTAAGAACGCTTTTGCTTCTTTCACTATAGTTTTATCACAGGCTTCTTTTTCTAAGGCTTTCAAATAACCAAAAGCTTTCTTCTGAAGTTGAATGAGCTTCCCGGCAAGAATAGATTTATATTTATGTGTAGGTTTACTTTTTTCTTCCTCAGAGTCTTGATGAGCAACATTATCTATGTTTTTGATAAATACCAAGTCTCCCTTCAATGCGTTCAAATTCTGGATTAAAGCTCCATGCCCTGCAGGTCTAAATAAAATATGGCCCTCACCATCTCTGTAAAGATCCCCGTTGGTATCTAAACAAACAGTATCTGTAGAGGGGTTTTGGAAAGAAAACTCTACCTTGAAGTTGACTCCAGTTGCTTCTTCTATTGCGGGCTTGATGTCCTTGAGTTTTTCTTGAAACTTATCCAAATGGTCTTTGGAAATAGTAAAATGCACTTTTGCTTCTTTATCCTTCACGACATACCTAGCCGCTTCAAAGAGATGCTCTTGAAAAGCGGTTAGTTTTTCTTCAGTATACTTATGAAATGGGATAAGCCCTTTAGGCATGTTCGCCATGTGAAAACCTTCAGAAGACAGCATTTGTTTTGTAAATCTCAAAGCTTTATCTCCTTGGGATAGGCTATCAAAATCTACACCTTTTCCCTTTAAAGCAAATTTTAAGTCCTCATAAAATGGAAGATGTTCGATAGCATCAAAGAAACTGACTAAATCTTTGTAATCGTCTTGGTGAAGAAAAGTTTCAAAGTCTATCTGTGAGGCTGGATATTCTTCCATAAACTGGTGGAGCATTCTAAACATCCTAGAGGCAGCTCCACTAGCAGGCACAAATTTGATGGCCTCTAACTTGGATTTTTGATAAATACTAATCAACTCGTCTTCTTCCTGAGGGTCAAGAATGATAATACCGTCATTTAGAGTTGCTGGCTTTACGACTTCTAAATTGGGAAACCCCCTCTTTAAATAGTCAATGTCTTTTTCTATCTTTTCTATAGAAAGATGGTGGTTCTCGATGTGAAGAAGGTCTTTAGGATGAAACTTCATAAATTGATAATTAAAGCGTTTTAATAATAGATGTGGATTGGTGTAAACGTTGCTTCAAATCTCCCTTTAAAATAGTATAAGGTAGATTTCTTTGGATGAGCTCTTGTTCAAAGATAGTAAACATAGACTTTCTCTGGGTGGGTTTATCGCGTAAATCATCTTCTACCCAGGGAGTGTCTATATAAGTTAAGAAGTAATGAGCATAATGACACTCTTCTGCACATTGCTCTAAAATCTTATTCTGAAAGTTTTCGAAGTAGGCTTTGGCATAGACTAAAGTTTGCAAAACATTGGTGTCACAGAACACGTATTGCTTTGCATTTTGAGATTTAAAATTTTCAGATTGTAGTTGCCCTTTAGCAATAGGAATGAGGTCTTCAGGTTCACAAATCTCTGCAGATGTATTGTATTTGTCTTGTAAATAATCCCTTGCAAATTCTGGCACCCACTCCGTATTATACTCAAGGGCTAGAGCTCTAGCAAGCGACGTTTTGCCTGTAGATTCTGGTCCATAAAGGACTATTTTAGTAAGCTGGTCTTGGGTTTGTCTAAGTTCTTTTTCCATGCTATAAATCCATAAACGGCAATAATAGTAAAAAGTATATATTGAAAAGAGGTAAAAGTAAGACCTTTGTAATAATATAATGGAATTGAAATAAGATCTCCTATGACCCAATAGATCCAATTCTCCAATCTTTTTTTGGCCATTAACCACATCCCTACAAAAAATATTCCTGTGGTGATCACATCCATATAGGTTACCCAACCGTCCCATTTATCGAATACTTCATAAACGATACAGACGAAGACTGAAGTTGCTATAAATATAAAAATAGATTGCTGGTTTTCTCTTCTTGTTGCCTTTTTAATAGGAATGAAATGAGAATCATCTACCTTTTGAGTCCATACATACCATCCATAAATACTCATGAGGAAGTAGTAGGCGTTTATCATCATATCACCGAGCAAACTATACTCATAAAGGATGTACACAAAGATGAGCGTACTTACAATACCAGTTGGGAATACAAGAATGTTATCCTTTTTTGAAAACAAAACGCTTAGAAACCCGAAAATAATAGCGATAATCTCAAGGACCAAAAAGTGCGTTGGCGTGTCTTGATATTCTAAAAATAACCAATCTAATAATAGATCCACATTCAAATTTTAAACTATGAAATCACAAACTTAAGGTTATTATTAAAATAAGGATGAGAAGCCATACATTCAATTTAAATCAGAAATGAGGCGTGTAGTCACTTCTATCAGACTTTACTATTTTCATATATAACAAGCCTCGATCCATGGCTTCAAAAGCAGTTTTTACCTCCTTCTGAAGAACCTCCATCACCCGATCATAGTCTCCATAGACTTGAGTACTCAGCGGATTCTCGATCACAGTTAAATCTGAAGCTCGCAACGCTTTTATTAAGTCTATAATGACAGGTTCAAAATCATCTTGGATGGGTGTAAGGGTTAATTCTACTGATATTTTCATAGCTCCTTTTTAATGCGCAAGTTTACTACTATTTAAAATAAAAAAGGTCAACATCGCTGTTGACCTCTAAAATACGTTATCAGATTTTAGTTTAATCTGCTAGAATACTTCTGGAAATCACGATTTTTTGTATTTCTGAAGTGCCTTCATAAATCTTTGTGATTTTGGCATCTCTCATCATACGCTCAACGTGGTATTCTCTTACATATCCATATCCTCCGTGGACTTGAACGGCTTCTATAGTAACATCCATTGCACTTGCGAAGCCTAAAGTTTTTCCATAGCGGCAGAAAGAGCCTAGTTTTCTAGATTCTTTGCAGATTACTTATTTTTTGATAATTTTCCTAACTGATTTCTTGCCTTGAACAGAAGATAGCTCTACAAAATAAACCCCTTTCGACAGTACGGAGATGTTATATGATGGCTGTGGTTTAATATCATCAAACCCCAACACCATTTGCCCTAACTGATTATACATTTTAATTTGTTTTATATCTACATCACTTTCAATAGAAAACTCATTTTGAGCTGGATTAGGGTAAAGTTTTACCGTTCCAAAACCATCCACATCTTGAATTGACAAAGTTTCTGAATAGTAAACGGCCTGATCATCATTGGTATTGGTAATGGAAAGTTTTTTAAGAGTGGAGGACTCTTCGGTGATGTTGTATTCAAAAATTTGAGTTTCATTCCCAGATTCTAGCCAATAGAATTCATCTATATAATACACATAAAAATTAGAGTTTTCCTCTTGATTGCATTCTGGAAAAGATGGCGAAGCATCACTATTTGAAAATGATGAGTTATTGTTGTTAAAATCTATTGAACCTAAAAAGGCAAAGCATGCCGACGGTGCTGGGTATGTATTGATAAAATCGGTATCAAAATCAAGAATGACCTGGTTGATTTCATCATTACTGGGAGTTAAGTATTCAACTTCATCAATAACCACCTTTTCGAGATACCAAGTATTGTCTAGAAGTTCTTGTGTCTGAGCTTGACTTTGAAATGAATTGAATAAAAAACAAAATAATATAAGAGTAAAGGTTTTCATAGGTGTTAGTTTTTACTTACTGCTTTACAAGCTTTTTCACCGTTTTCTTGCCTTGAACAGAAGATAGCTCTACAAAATAAATTCCTTTCGACAGTACTGAGATGTCATATGATGGCTGTGGTTTAATATCATCAAACTCCAACACCACTTGCCCTAACTGATTATATATTTTAATTTGTTTTATATCTACATCACTTTCAATAGAAAACTCATTTTGAGCTGGATTAGGGTAAAGTTTTACCGTTCCAAAACCATCCACATCTTGAATTGACAAAGTTTCTGAATAGTAAACGGCCTTGTCATCATTGGTATTGGTAATGGTAAGTTTTTTAAGAGTGGAGGACTCTTCGGTGATATTGTATTCAAAAATTTGAGTTTCATTTCCAGATTCTAGCCAATAAAATTCATCTATATAATACACATAAAAATTAGAGTTTTCCTCTTGATTGCATTCTGGAAAAGATGGCGAAGCATCACTATTTGAAAATGATGAGTTATTGTTGTTAAAATCTATTGAACCTAAAAAGGCAAAGCATGCCGACGGTGCTGGGTATGTATTGATAAAATCGGTATCAAAATCAAGAATGACCTGGTTGATTTCATCATTACTGGGAGTTAAGTATTCAACTTCATCAATAACCACCTTTTCGAGATACCAAGTATTGTCTAGAAGTTCTTGTGTCTGAGCTTGACTTTGAAATGAATTGAATAAAAAACAAAATAATATAAGAGTAAAGGTTTTCATAGGTGTTAGTTTTTACTTACTGCTTTACAAGCTTTTTCACCGTTTTCTTGCCTTGAACAGAAGATAACTCTACAAAATAAATTCCTTTCGACAGTACTGAGATGTCATATGATGGCTGTGGTTTAATATCATCAAACTCCAACACCACTTGCCCTAACTGATTATACATTTTAATTTGCTTTATATCTACATCACTTTCTACTGAGAACTCATTTTGAGCTGGATTAGGGTAAAGTCTTACTGTTCCAAAACCATCTATATCCTGGGTAGACAAAGTTTCTGAATAGTAAACGGCCTTATCATCATTGGTATTGGTAATGGTAAGTTTTTTAAGAGTGGAGGACTCCTCTGTAATTTCGTAAGAAAAAGGTTGATAGAACCCAACTTCAAAACCAAAATAATCATAAAAATATACAGCATCAAACATATCATATTCTTCAACTCCACAGCCCTCGAAAGTAAGCCCTTGCCCTGTAAAAATAAAATTTGAAAGTTCACTATATTCTATATCAGCATATAAAGACATACAGTATTCTGTATTAAAGAAATCTAAATTAAATTCTGCGTAAGCAATTGGTGGAGAACCAAGATTTGGAACGAAAAATTCTTCCCCTTCAATCACCACCTTTTCGAGATACCAAGTATTGTCTAGAAGTTCTTGTGTCTGAGCTTGACTTTGAAATGAGTAAATTATCAAACTAAATATAATAAGAGTAATGGTTTTCATAGGTGTTAGTTTTTAATAAGATTTTTAGATTCTATAATATTACCATCGGAAACTAAAGTAATAGAGTAAGTACCTGCTTGATGAGCAGTATCTTGAAACCTTAAGCTTAAAGAGCCGTCAACATTTAAGGATTTGCTTTGAGAGGATAAAGTATTAAGTGTTTTTTCAACAATATAATATTCTTTGTACTGCTGTGAAAAAGAATTAGCACTAACTAAGAAAACTAGAATTAATAATAAATTTTTTTTTGGTGGGGGGTAATAGATTTTTCATAATAATTTTTATTAAAGTTAACTAAAAGCTAAATAGTATTAAAATATTTAACATTTAATTCATTTATTTGATAATTTAAAAATTTTTTTCTTTAATGTAATGGCTAAACTTTAAAGAATCTCGATAATGAAGATCGGGAAATTAAACACTCAATAAAAAATTAAAACATAAGAAGTCTAGCTGTTGGTTTGAATTATTGAATTCAGGAATAAAATTTCAATTACAAGGCCAACATTAAAGCATAAAAAAGAGCTGTTTCCCATACAAGTGAAACAGCTCTTTACTATATAAAACCAACTCCCTAATCTGCCAGAACACTTCTGGAGATCACTATTTTTTGTATTTCTGAAGTGCCTTCATAAATCTGTGTGATTTTGGCATCTCTCATCATACGCTCAACGTGGTATTCTCTTACATATCCATTTCCACCGTGGACTTGAACGGCTTCTATAGTAACATCCATTGCCACTTGCGAAGCGTAAAGTTTTGCCATAGCGCCAGAAAGGTCGTAGTTAAGACCATTGTCCTTATCCCAAGCTGCTTTCATCACCATGTGGCGTGCTGCTTCAATACTAGTATGCATATCTGCAAGTTTGAAAGCGATAGCCTGATGATTCATAATTTCAGTTCCAAATGCTTTTCTTATTTTAGAATAGCTTTTAGCTAGTTCGTAAGCTCCAGCAGCAATACCAAGAGCTTGAGCTGCAATACCAATTCTTCCACCGGCTAGGGTTTTCATAGCGAATTTGAAACCAAATCCATCTTCTCCTATTCTATTTTCTTTAGGCACTTTCACATCGTTGAAAGTCAGAGAGTGCGTATCGCTTCCACGAATACCCATTTTCCGCTCTTTAGGTCCAACGACAAAGCCTTCCATGTTTTTCTCCATGATGAAAGCATTAATACCTTTGTGTTTTTTGTCTTTATCGGTATGAGCAATCACAAGGTAAACCTCTGCAGAGTTACCATTAGTGATCCAGTTTTTAGTCCCGTTGATCACATAGTGATCCCCCATATCGATGGCTGTCGTTTTTTGAGATGTTGCATCACTGCCCGCTTCTGGCTCACTTAAACAAAAAGCACCAATTTTCTCACCAGTAGTCAACTTAGAAAGGTATTTTTTCTTTTGTTCTTCTGTACCATATGTATCTAAACCCCAACATACCAAAGAATTATTCACTGAAACGACAACCGATGCAGAAGCATCTACTTTGGAAAGTTCTTCCATCGCTAAGACATAAGAAACGGTATCCATTCCTCCTCCACCATAATCTGGTGAGGCCATCATGCCCATAAATCCAAGCTCACCAAGTTTTTTAATTTGCTCCTTTGGAAATTCTTCATTTTCGTCACGTTCTATAACTCCCGGCTTCAATTCATTATTAGCAAAATCTCGCGCTGCCTGGCGAATCATCTCATGTTCTTCTGATAATTTAAAATCCATATAGTAACTGTTTCAGTTTTATTAAAAATTTGTTGCAAATATAGGATTTACCTACATATTTTTCAATGTAACCAATCAAAATTTAAGATTTGTGTAAAAGTTGTAAGCCTTGATATCCCTTTCAAGTTTCTACCTGAAACTCAATTTCTTTGTCTGCTTTATTCTAATTTTGATGTTAATTCTAGAAGTATGAAAAGCTATTCTGTTATCGGAGTAATGTCTGGCACATCTCTCGATGGTGTGGATCTTGCACATTGTCAATTCTCTTTCGATACCAATAAGTGGACTTTTGAAATTAAGGCGGCTATCACCTATCCTTATTCTTCAGTATGGGAAAACAAGTTGCAAACGGCCCACCAGCAATCTATGGAGAGTCTAAACTTGTTGGATGAAGAATACACCATCCTACTCGCAGATTACATCGGTCGATTCTTAAGAGAACACCCGTTACCTCCTATCGATTTTATAGCTTCTCACGGACATACTGTTTTACACCAACCTGAACGCCAGCTCACCTATCAAATCGGAAATTTACCTAAACTAGCGAAGCTAACGGGTCACAAAGTTATTTGCGATTTTAGAGTTGAAGATGTGGCTTTAGGAGGCCAAGGAGCTCCATTAGTTCCTCTAGGCGATCGACTGTTATTCGGAGATTACGAGGCCTGTATCAACCTAGGAGGCTTTGCAAATATTTCTTTTGAAAGAGACGACAAGCGCATTGCTTACGACATCTGCCCTGTGAATAAAGTCTTGAATCCTTATGCCAATACCTTAGGGGTGGAATTTGACGATGGAGGACAAATCGCCAAAGCTTCAAGTCCTAATGAAGAGCTTCTTTTAAAACTCGATTCGCTCAAGTATTACTCCGAGACAGCCCCAAAATCTTTAGGCATCGAATGGTTGGAAGCCTATTTTTTTCCGCTTTTAGAATTATCGGGATTATCTTCAGAAGAAATTATGGCCACCTGCACACATCACTTTGCCAAACAGATTGAAAACTCCATACACAAGAGCTCTCGAGTGCTTTTTACGGGCGGTGGTGCTTTAAATTCTTATCTATTAGAACTCATCGCTTCGCAAACTCAAGCCCAGTTAATTCTCCCAGAAGCTAAAGTTATTCATTATAAAGAAGCTCTCATTTTTGGCTTACTGGGAGTCTTAAGAGAGCGTGAGGAAACCAATGTGTTAGCCTCGGTAACAGGTGCTTCGCAGGACCATTCTGCAGGATTTATCTATTTGCCTTAATATAGAATTTGGAATTTTTGAACCTTTCTCTAAACAGAGCTTTTACGAATCTCTATATTTGTCCCCAAAGAATTAATATTTGAATTGTTTCCTATGAAAGAATTACTGACTAAATATGAAGATAAAGCTCCAGAAATTGTTTTCCACTGGAGAGATTCAGAAACTGAAGCTGAAGGCTGGACGGTAATTAACTCTTTAAGAGGTGGCGCCGCTGGGGGAGGAACACGGATGCGTGAAGGCTTAAATGAAAATGAAGTCTTATCTCTGGCTAAAACCATGGAAATAAAATTTACGGTTTCAGGCCCAGACATTGGTGGAGCCAAATCGGGAATTAATTTTGATCCTAAAGATCCCAGAAAACAGGGCGTTTTAGAACGCTGGTACAAAGCAGTTTCGCCATTATTAAAAAGCTATTACGGCACAGGTGGTGACTTGAATGTCGATGAAATTCACGAAGTGATTCCAATCACGGAGAGCTGTGGCGTTTGGCATCCACAGGAAGGTGTTTTTAATGGACACTTCCACCCTACCGAAGCCGATAAAATCAATAGGATTGGACAATTACGCCATGGGGTGATTAAGGTGATCGAAAATACCGATTATAGCCCAGATGTATCCCGTAAATATACCATCGCAGATATGTGTACCGGTTTTGGAGTTGCGGAGTCGGTGAAGCATTATTACGATATTTATGGAGGGGATGTGAAAGGGAAAACAGCCATTATCCAAGGCTTTGGTAATGTAGGTTCGGCTGCTGCTTTTTATCTGTCCAAAATGGGAGCTAAAATCATTGGGATTCTAGATAGAGATGGAGGCCTTATTAACAAAGATGGATATAGTTATGAGGAGATCAAAGATTTGTTTCTAGCAAAGAAAGGAAATACGTTAAAGAGTAAAGATCTTATTCCTTTTGAAGAGGCTAACGAAGCTTTTTGGTCGCTTGGCGCCGATATTTTTGCCCCTTGTGCTGCTTCTCGATTGGTCCAAAAAGACCAAATCGATAGCTTGGTAGAGCATGGCTTGGAAGTTATTTCATGTGGAGCAAATGTGCCGTTCGCCGATAAAGAAATCTTCTTTGGCCCTATTATGGAATACGCCGACCAGAAAGCGAGTGTTATTCCAGATTTTATCGCCAATTGTGGAATGGCTCGTGTCTTTGCTTACTTTATGGAACGCAAAGTGTCAATGACCGACGAAGCTATTTTTAATGATATTTCTATCACCTTAAAGAATGCTATTCAACGCACTTTTGAACAAAATAATGACAAAAAATACATCAGTAGTCACGCTTTTGAAATTGCTTTAAAACAATTGATTTAAGCTTATAAATAGTTCTTGAGTGATGAAATTTATTGTTTACTTTAGCGTTATCTATATCATTAACAACCTATAACCCATGCTTATAACATTTGCTCAACAAACCCCTGACGTTGCAGAGGAACTTGTGGAAGAAAAAACCTTATCCATCATCGATTTAATCTTTAGTGGAGGTCCTGGAGGAACTATTATTATATTGATTTTGGCAGTTCTTCTGTTTTTTGCCATTTACATTTATTTTGAACGCATTTTTGCCATCAACGCCGCTTCGAAGACCGATAAGAATTTTATGAATCAAATAAAAGATAGCGTGACTTCTGGCAATATCGAATCTGCCAAAATGCGCTGTGCCCAAGAAAATTCTCCAGTTGCCAGACTTACCGAAAAAGGAATTTCCAGAATAGGATCTCCGTTGGAAGATATCAATACCGCTATTGAAAATGCGGGCCGTCTGGAAGTTTATAAGCTAGAGAAAAACGTAAGTGTACTCGCGACAATAGCAGGAGCAGCACCCATGATTGGTTTTTTAGGAACCGTGATTGGAATGGTTTTAGCGTTTCATGAATTGGCGACCAGCAGCGGACAAGCGCAGATGGGTTCTCTTGCCGAGGGGATCTATACCGCAATGTTGACGACTGTCGCAGGTCTTATCGTAGGGATTATCGCCTATATCGCCTATAATCACGTGGTGGTAAGAACCGATAAAGTTGTACACCAAATGGAAGCTACTGCAGTTGATTTCTTAGATTTATTGAACGAACCTAGTTAATTATGAATTTACGAGGTAGAAATAAAGTGAGTGCCACCTTTAGCATGTCGTCTATGACGGACATTGTTTTCTTGCTACTCATCTTTTTTATGTTAACGTCTCCGGTTATTACTCCAGAGGCTCTAGACTTGATTTTACCAAAGGCTAAAGGTAAAACTACGTCTCAACAAAATGTAGCGGTAAGCATCACAAAAGAGTTGGACTTCTACATCAATGATGAGAAAATAAATTCCAACAAAATAGAGAATGCCCTAAAGTCAAAATTGAATGGCATTGAAGAGCCTACGATTATTTTGAGAGCTGAAGAAGGCGTTCCTATAGAAAAAGCAGTCCTCATTATGGACATTGCTAATAGAAATCGCTTTAAAATAGTTTTGGCAGTTAAACCCAATTAAGCTTTGAGCATATTCAAAACGAAACACGAGAAAAAATCATTCCTTATCACTACAGGACTCTATCTCCTGTTTATTTTATTGATGTTTTTCTTTGGTTTACAATATCTTGACCCACCAGAGGAACGTGGGATTGCCGTGAATTTTGGAACTACCGATTTTGGCTCAGGAGAAGTTCAGCCGACTGAACCTATCAAGACCTCCCCTCAAAAAACGAGTACTCCACCTCCCCAGGAGGTTGAAGAAACCAGCACTACAGAAGACATCAAAGAAGAAGTCGTCACTCAAGAAACTGAAGAAGCCCCCGTCATTGAGAAAAGTGAAAAAGTGGTGAAGGAGACTGAAAAGCAACCCGAGAAACCCAAAGAAAAGGTACAGCAGAAGGTTGAAAAAACTCAACCTGAACCTACTCCAGAACCCGAGCCTGAACCCGAGCCTGAACAGAAGCCAGAGAAATCTGTTACAGATGCTATGGAAAGCCTTTTGAATGGCCCTAAAAACGATGGTAAGGCTGAAGGTGGTGAAGGAGATGATAACCAAGTTGGGGACAAGGGAGATCCTGACGGAGACCCTAATGCCAACAATTATTATGGAACAGGCAAAGGTCTCGACGGAGATGGCAATTACCGCCTTGGAGGCCGTAAAGCTTTAAGTAAGCGAAAGTTTGTGCAGGAGTGTGACGAATCTGGAGAGGTCGTCGTAAGAATTGAAGTCAACCGAAATGGCGATGTTGTAAAAGCAACAGCTGGTGTAAAAGGAACTACCAATAGCACTTCTTGCCTTTTGGATCCTGCAAAACGAGCAGCTTTAGCTACCAAATTTAATAGCGACGCCAAAGCCCCTACCACCCAAATTGGTTTTATCACTTACGTCTTTAAATTATCTGAATAGATATGAATTACTCGGAAACGCTAACGTGGATGTTTGAGAAACTTCCGATGTATCAGCGATTAGGAAAAGCAGCCTTCAAAAAAGATTTGACCAACACCCTAGAGTTATCCAAAGAACTGGGGTTTCCAGAACAACAGTTTAAAAGTATACACGTAGGCGGTACCAATGGAAAGGGTTCTGTAAGCCATATGCTTGCCTCTATTTTACAAACTTCTGGCTATAAAGTAGGCTTATACACCTCTCCCCATCTTAAAGATTTTCGGGAACGCATCAAGATTAATGGCCAAGAAATCCCTGAGCAAGATGTCGTTGATTTTATAGGTCATCACCAGACATTTCTAGAAACTCAGCAGCTTTCCTTTTTCGAAATGACGGTAGGCATGGCCTTCGACTATTTTGCAAAACAACAAATCGATATCGCCATTATTGAAGTAGGCTTAGGGGGTCGACTGGACTCTACCAATATCATTACTCCTCTCCTCTCGGTCATCACCAATATAGGACTAGACCACATGGCTTTTTTAGGAGATACTTTAGAAAAAATAGCCGGTGAAAAAGCGGGTATTATTAAGCAGAACATTCCTGTTGTTATTGGTGAAACGGTTCCAGAAACTCAGTCCGTTTTTCTAAACAAAGCAAAAGCAGAAACTGCTCCTATATATTTTGCAAGAGACTTAGAGGCTTTACTTCCTGACTGCGATTTAAAAGGAAGCTACCAAAAAAACAATATCAGAACTGCTTTGCAAGCCTTAGCGGTCTTGAATAAGATCGAGGGGTGGGCTATCAAAAAAGCAGAAATTGAAAACGGCTTGGCAAACGTCAAATTGAACACGCGCTTCCAAGGGCGATGGGAAATCTTAGGTAAACAACCAAAGATTATTGCCGACACGGGACATAATGAGGAAGGACTGCGTTTGGTCATAAAACAGCTTTTACAGGAATCCTACCAACAACTCCACATCGTTTTAGGCGTTGTAAACGACAAGGATCTGGATAAAATTTTGCCCTTATTTCCAAAGCAAGCCCTCTATTACTTTTGTAAGCCAGAGGTCCCTAGAGGAATGGATGCTGAGTATTTACAGAAAAAAGCTGAGGATTTCTTTTTGAATGGTGGGGTGTTTACCAGTGTGGTGGACGCCTTTAAAACCGCTAAACTTGCTGCTAAAGCTAGTGATGTTATATTTATTGGAGGAAGTACGTTTACGGTTGCAGAAATTTTATAAAAATTGAAATTTTAGTTTGTGAAATCAAAATAAGGTTTATATTTACAATCCCAATTTGGGGCGATTAGCTCAGCTGGTTCAGAGCACCTCGTTTACACCGAGGGGGTCGGGGGTTCGAACCCCTCATCGCCCACTAACCCTAGCTAATGTTAGGGTTTTTTATTTTTAAACCGGGTCATTAACTCAGTTGGTTCAGAGTGTTACCTTGACAGGGTAGAAGTCACTGGTTCGAATCCAGTATGACCCACATCAAGCAGAAATCCAATGTGAAAGCATTGGATTTTTTATTTGTCATAAACCCAAGCTTGCTTGAGGGTTTATGACAAATAAAAAAGACAGAAAAATGCGATAGCAGTTTTTGGATTTCTATTTGCAGAAGCGGGATTCAAGTCTGGATCAACGCTAGTTAATCCATTCTAAACTTGATTAAAACTTTACTGAAACAAATAAAGACAGAAAAATGCGATAGCAGTTTTTGGATTTGTATTTGCAGG
>NZ_APLF01000007.1 GCF_000355905.1 Psychroflexus gondwanensis ACAM 44 | reverse complement strand
TTTACATCTTGATTATTTGGAAATT
Source organism: Psychroflexus gondwanensis ACAM 44 (assembly GCF_000355905.1). Classification (GTDB taxonomy): domain Bacteria; phylum Bacteroidota; class Bacteroidia; order Flavobacteriales; family Flavobacteriaceae; genus Psychroflexus; species Psychroflexus gondwanensis. Next base: position 118,878 of record NZ_APLF01000007.1, on the reverse strand, counting down.
TACCACTTCCACGTTTTTTATAAAGCGCAAGAACTAATGATTCATAATAATCTTCGGTATCAACTTCTGCATATAAAGTCATAAAGACTTTATTAAGCGCATTTGTGGGTAAGCCAACAATAAATCTACGCCACGTATAAGATTGAATAAGTTTAAGTATTTTTATTAGAATTTCGTCTGTTATAATTCCATTATCTGCATCTTCAAAAACTTGTAATAGGAAAGGAAAAGCAACGTTTATTTCTAATCTAGAAATGTAGTTTAACTCTTTTCTTATGGTATCATTCTTAACTGTGTGAGGGTTCGCCAACATTTTATAATGCACCGAAAAGGATTTGATATTTTCTAGCTCTTGGTGGTAAGCATCGTCTTTGTCTTGATACATTTTTTTAAACTCCTCGTAGACTCGACTCTTTTTAGGAATTTTCTTCTTTTTTAAAGTCAAGTAATCTCGTATATACTCAGATACTAATGATTTTTGTTTTTTTAAGTCTTTTGCGTTTTCTTCTATAGGATTCCAAATTTGATCATAGATCTTGTTTTGTTGCCTTGGTGGCAAATCCATTAAAATATAGTTTCTTATTAAATCTGATTGAGATAAATCTAAGCCAGTAGAATTTAAACTTTCAAAAATTCGTTGAGGATCATCTTTATCACGTTCTAAAGAAATTTCAACAAAGATTAGTCTATTTAAACCGTCTAATATTTTGTGAAAATTAGTCTCGGTTATTTCGGATTTAAAGTAATTGAAATTTTCAACCACATTGGAATAAGCATCAAAATCACTTTCTGTAGCGTTCATTATAGCCTTAAAAGCTAAAGAGTTGGTATCGGTTTGCTTCAGTTTTAATTTACTAGATTCATTTTTTACATATTGGTTGGTCAAAAACATATTGTAAAGGCGCTCAGCTTCATGTTCTTGTTTTGTTTCTTTAGCAAAACGGAATAAGGCAACGTATAATATGTTGATGGTCGTTAGCCTTTGTTGGCCATCTATAATGACCAATTCTTTTACTTCTCTTGTACTATATGCACCCTCATGTATAAATACTATACTCCCAATAAAATGTGATCCTGTTTGTTCTCTACTTACAGCAATAGTGTCTTGTAAAAGCTTTTGACACTCATTAGTAGACCAGTCGTAATTACGCTGATAGACAGGAATTACAAATTGAACATTTGGAGCTTGTAAAAAATTGATGATGGGGAGTTGGGTAGCTATCATTGAAGTTCTGTTTGACTATTTTTTTTGTGGCATTTCATTTTCAGGATTAAACTCAACAATTTTTTCACGCATTTCTTTATTTGAATTAAAATGCCTCGAAATATTCATGGTTTTTGAAGTAAAATCGTCATTTCCACTTTTATCTTTATAAAAATATACTTTTACAGAAACACAGTTTTTATGCTCGAATATTTCATTGAGCATAACTCGATCTGAAATTTCACAGGAATGGCCATAAATACAAACTTGAAAGTAATTACTATTTAAGAACCTCAGTAAATCTCTATATCTATTATTTTGGAAGTATCTAAATGATTTAATGTGTTTGAAAAATTCATTTTCACGTAAATCTTCAATTTTTTTGTAAAATTCATGCATTTCATCCCCATAACCGAACACTAAAGGGAAGTCATCTTTTATAGAGCCATGAATATGGTTGATGAAACTTTTATCTTTTAATTCTATATTATGGTCAATAACTTTAGATAGAGAATCTGTATAATTAAAATTAAGAAAATAATATTGTCCTAATTCAATATCCTTGCTCTTTAAGTCTTCAATAATAAAGTCAGTGCTTTTAAATTTTTGTTGAATTTGATTAATATATTTTTCAGCTTCTGATATGTCTAAATTTACATCCAAAGTCTTTAAATATTTTTTTAGCTCGTTAGATATGAATTGTAGTTCATTGTTTAGGCCCTTAACCTTTTCTAATGAATCAACTTTATTATTATTAATGATTATTTGAATAAGCTTAAAATAAGTCTCTTCAATATCAACCCACCCAAGCTCACATTGACTATACATAGCTTTAAATAATAAATCTTCTGATTTTGGTTTAATTTTAATATTATAAGTTTTAACTAACTTCATCAAGTCTTCTAAATTTTTAAGCTCTGTAATTTTTTCAGGAATTTTAATATATCCTTTTTCAAATAAAACATCAAATAATTCAGAAGAGGAAAAACCATGAATAAATAATGGTTCATAACTTTCAAGAAAATCATTATAACGTCCTCTGTAAGGAAAAGGTGCTACTTGCCTTCCAAAATTTTTAACAGCCTTTATCAATTGGGTTTTTAGTAGCCAAAACATAAAATCAGCGTAGCTAGTTTTTAAGCCAAGTGATAAATCAAAACCATTACCTACTAAAAATAATTTATTGACTCTTATTTTTTCTTCCATACTCAACTATTTTCCACTATCTCAATTTCTTCCTCAGTCAATCCATACAACTCATAAACCATCTGGTTGATCTCTGTATCTGTAGTTTCGATCTGTGTTTTAAGCAGGACTGCTTTCTCTTGTTCTTCAAGGAAGTAGTCTTCCCACTCAGCTTCTTGAGATAGGCTGAGTTTTATCTTTTTCTTTTTTAGTTCTTTTATAAAATCTGCATAACCTAACTCATGCCAATCTTCCAGTTTCCCAGGTAGTTTTTCTAATTCTTCTTGAAATTGGCGTTGTAGCGAACGTTGGAATTTTGATGAAAGCTCTTGTAACTCTTTGTTCAATGAAAGTATCAAGTTTACTATTTCAATATATGGTTTTGGATTTGAAGGTATTTCAGGTAAGGGGAATGGTTTTAGATAATTAGTTTTAAAAACAAAATATCCACCTCTATATTCCGAACCTGTACTTTTTAAGAAAAACCACATGACTTTAGAATTAAGAATTGACAAATAAAATTTGTCATCTACATTAAAGTTTTTATTTTTTATAAAAGAATATACTTTTGTATTGTGATAAAACTCTCCCCTTTCATCATAAGTCATATTACAACCTAATGAAATTTCTCTTGTCATTATTTTTGGTATTTCTACACCTGAAATACCTTGTTTACGGCTAAACAAAAACCATTCATCATCATTATCAAATCTGCCTTTTTCTCTAGCTCTCAAAAATTCTTCGTTTTTTTTGAAATAATCAGTAGTCAATGGGTACTGAGATTCGATTTCGATGAATTTTAATGGAACTGCTTTATTATCATTAATTGAATAAGGAAAAATAGTATAAAGTTTGTTTTTAGGTTTGTTGTATTTGGTAATTTCAAAACCTTTTAAAACTGGATTTAAAATATCATATTCCAATTCGACGATTTCATCTAAAATTTGAGAATAAAACATGCCCTTACTCCCATTATTAGTGATCTCCTCCAAAAAAAAGAATTTGTCACCACCACTTGCTATTCCTTGAAAAATCCTATCAAACACACTATCAATTGTAAAAGACTGTTTCTTTAATTTTTCTATGGTATCAAATACTCTTTGACTTTGTAAATCCCAATTGTTTTCAGTCAGATTTTTGTAAAAAATATAGTCCCAATTAAAAGGATTATTTATTTCCATTGGGGTGACTTTTTTGAAATGTACTTTGTCTTTTTTAGATTTATCTAAGTTGATTATACAGGTATAAGTGGAGGCGTCTGTAAAAACCATTTCAGAGCCAAAGTGTAAAATACTTTTTACAGCTAGGGTCCCCATAAAAAATTGTCTTATACCTACTCCAAAATCAGTAACTAAAAATTTATGAGGTAAAATATATGATACAATCCCCGTCTTATTTATGAGATCAAAGCTCCTTTCCATAAAAAGAGCATAAATATCATAGTTCGAAGTTGCAGATTGATATTTATTCTCATAAAAATCACACATTTCAGGGTAACTTTCTATTAACCCCTGTTTTCTTAAATATGGTGGATTACCAATTACCACATCAAAGCCACCTTTAGCAAACACTTGCGAAAATTCTCTTTCCCAGTTAAAAGCCTTATCTCCTGCTACTTCGGGATCATCTATTAAGGAGTTACCGCATTTAATGTTATTGCTTAAGTCGTTAAGCTTACGATTGGGTTGTGCTGTGCGTAACCATAAGGACAATTTGGCAATTTCAACCGATTCATTATTAATGTCTACCCCAAACAAATTATTTTCTAAAATACTGTTCTCCACATTGGGAAAGACTAAACCACCGCCCATCAGTTTAGTTTCCAATTCATCTAAGTACTGGTGTTCAGCTATCAGATAATTCAAAGCTTCATTAAGAAATGCCCCAGACCCACAAGCAGGGTCTACAACGGTAAGTTGTAATAACCACTCTCGGTAAGTGTTTAGTTTCTTTAATAAGTCTTTTTTAGTTTTAGTCTGTCTATTGATATTATAATCTTCTTCTACAAGATTAACTTCGGTTTTCTTTTCTTCACAAAGCTTTCCAATGGTATTTTCAACAATGTATTTCGTGATGTATTTTGGAGTGTAAAACACACCGTCTTTTTTCCGTTTAGATAGTTTTACCTCAGTTGGATTTTCTTCCAACTGGGTTTGAATTTCTTCAATCTCATTCAAGGAATTTTCAAAAATATGTCCTAGAATATTGACGTCAACTTCACTAGCAAAATCATATTCAGAAAGTTTAAGCGTGTACTTGTATAAAAGTTCATCATCAATCTTTACATGATCTAGAACTTCATCTGGTTTAAATAATCCCCCGTTGTAAGGATAAACGTCATATTTTTTGCCTTTGTGTCCAGTATTAAGATACCCGAAATATTTCTTGAATCTTTTATAAAGTGGAGCATAAGCATCCATTTCCTGAAGCTGTTTCCATTGCTTTAATATCATTCTCACCGAATTGGGTGGTAGTAAGTGCCTGTCTTCAGCAAAGAATAAAAACAAGAATCGATCAAGTAGTTTTTGAGATTTTTTGAATAGGAGTAGGGGTTCAAAATTTGGATTAAGCTCTACTAAATTATTAAAAAGCTCTCTCTTGAAGAGACTATAGTCTTTATAAAGCTGTTTAGTTGTAATTTCCTCCTGGTTATGAGAGTCATTCTTAATCTTTTTAGGAAGGTCACGGTTTATATTGTCATAAGCCAAACACAGATAAAGCAAGCTAAATTCAGTTTCACTAAGCTCAAACAAATTAAAGGCTTGATGCTCTATAGCATTGTCTATATAGAATCTAAGTTTTTCAAAATTGGAGGTAATAACATACGTACAACCTGATTGATTGTTTTTATAACCAAAAGCTTGCGTTTCAACTTTACTTAGATCGGTGGTATTTGTGCCTTTAAGTTCAATGACACCCACTACTTTGTCCTTTACAACAATTCCGCCGTCTGCCTTTTTGCTGTCTTTAACGTTTTTAAGCTCTGTAGTTAAGTTATAGTCGTTGGCAGGGTTAAGTGTATAACCCAGAATTTTGACGAACAAATCCCTTAGGAAGCCCTCTTGATATTGCTCCTCTTTAGCATTTCTTATATTCTCTTGAATGTTGGGGTCATGGAAGTGTACCTTATAAGCTTCCCACTTCTCTTTAAGAACCTTTTGATCTTGAGCATTAATATATTTTTCAATAACAGTGCTTTGGAATAACGCCATTGGATATTTAGTATTTCATTATAGATTTAACCCCTAAATTACTAAACTTATTGAGTAGTAGAGTGAAAATTATCAACACAGTTCATCGTATTACATATCTGTAATACATCAAAATAAAACTATCATGTAATTTATACAGTATGTTACAAGGGTTTTAAGCTCAAATACTCATGTATTTTACTATCCGTATTACATTTCAACGGTGATTACAGTATGTAATACAGCATTTGTAATACATTTTGGAGTGTTTTAATCATCTTGTATTACAATTATTTAAGTCTTGTAATACATTTTGGAGTGTTTTAATCATCTTGTATTACAATTATTTAAGTCTTGTATTACATTATTCGATCGATTGTATTACAAAAGTGAAGCTTGCCTTTTTTGGATACCATTTGAAAAATCTCTTTGCAACAGAATGAAACTGGAAACTTGAAACTAAATGTTTTTTAGATATATATTGCTGATATACAGAATATTATAGCCTATTTACAAATAGTTTCAAGTTTCCAGTTTCTTATGCTTTGTTCCAAAGTTTAGAAACCTGCCCTTTCGAAAGACCTAGGACATGCCCAACAGACTTTTGAGGAGCTTCATTCTTCTTGGCAAGATTGATAATATCATTTTTATCAACTCCAGTAGTGTCATGATTCGAAATTAGCATCTTGAAATTAAGAAGATAAAATTCAACCATGTCAACCGCTAATAGAACTGTTTCCTTATCTATTTTTGATTTGAACGTTCTCTCTTCAGTGTGTTTCATTAAAAAACAAATTATAATGAGTTTGTGTAAGTAGATTATCAATTTAGAATAGTACTCTGTTAAAGGTGATTCTGCATTAATCTTTTCATCTTCAAATTTTTGAGTGTAATCAAATAATAAGTCTTCAGCATCTTGAGTATAGTAGATCCTATGCTCCCTCACTTCTTCTTCGGGGTCTTCACTTTGCTTTTTATATTCCAGTAGGTTTCGGATTGTAGCATTATAACGCTCAAAAACACAATCATCAATCTTTTTTCTAGAGACGGTAGAGTTGCTTGTTATTTTATTTGTAAATAATAATCGGTCAATTAATCCAGAGCCAACTAATCCTTTACTAAAAAGGTCAGGGATGAACTGATGTTGGATACCACCAAGCATAGTTAAATAGGTTTTAGTAATTCTAAAAGTATCAGTCGTTTTTCTGCTTACATCTAAAATGCCGTTTGTAAAAGCTTCCAAAAGGAGTACTTCCCAATCGTGACCATCTCTACTGTTTGGATTATTCATTTTTTGTACTATGGCTCTTATTTCATCGTAAAATAAGCCTACACCGCCCAGATTATGATAATGGGTAAGTTGGGCCTTTTCAATGGTAGCATTTTGAATTAGTATCTGCTTTCTAGGTACTTTATTGTTTTCAGTATTATCTCCTCTTGAGTCATTAAATACTTCATAAGACTCGTTGTCAAAATCAATAATAGGCTTATTTGCTATTTTCAAAGCTTCAGTTTTCGCATCACCTCTACTGCCAACAATAATAAAATAGCAATTAGGATAATTTATATAATTAAGCTCCTTGGTGTAAAATGTTTTACCCACTGCTGAACTTATTGCGTATAGTATTGAGGTAAGCAAATACTCTTTTGGAACACGCTTATGTTCATAGCTTTCTTCAATTAAGTCTCTAAAAACATCAGGTACTTTGTCTATTAACTTTTCCAATTTTTCTTTAAGACTTTCAGAAGGGTTTTGAGACCCTTCTGAAATATTGTCTTTATTATTTTTATATGACATAATAGATCGTTTTAAAATGGAATTAATTGATCATTCTCAGAATTGAATCGAATCATATGAATGTTCTTACATAACTCTTCGTAATCAAATCCATCCTCATCAGGAAAATTAAATTTATAGATAGATTTATCATTCAGAATAAGCTCAAGCTCTCTTTTAACCTTTACTAGTTCACTTAGAAAATCCTGAAAAAAAAGCTCACTTTGCATAATTCTATCAATGGTCTTAAGTTGCTGTTTGTAAAACACATCATGTTCATCCGTTCTAGGCTCTCTCTTTTTATCAAGTAACCAAAATATTAGTTCTAAAAATTCTAAACTGTTTGTCAATTCATGATCTGAGATAGTATTGTAAAACCTTCCCTCTCCAAGGTCGATGGTCTCTGGTTCAATAGTTTTTTCTTCAATCAATGGTCGTATGATTTGTGAATTTGTAAGACCAGTTTCTTCGCTGATCTTTTCAAGCTTTTGTTTTAGTTCCGTTGATATTCTTATTGATATGGTTTCCGTTTTCATAATTTTATTTTTTGGTTTTAAACTTTCATTAAAGCTCAAATGATTTGTACTGTTTTTTTTGTCTTTCATGATTTTAGCTTAAATAAAAATTCATGATTGAACATTTTTCGACTTTAGAATCGGTGTTTTTAAAAACCTTAAGGATTACCCCATCACCATCGGGGTTTTCTAAAAGTGCTTTATTAAGTTGATCTGCAAGATTCTGAGTTGATGGCCTTGGTTCTCTCATTAGCTTCTTATTTAAGCTAATGAGTGTATTTGACATTTCACTTACGCAGATCCTTGTCTTACTATCAAGTTTATAAAAATGTTGAAGCTTTAGTAGACTTCTTTCTAAGTGCTCTACATCGGATAAGATATAGTTCTCCTTATCGTGAATTAAATTCTCCATGATCAAGATTTTAATTCAATAAGAGATTTTAGTAGTTCACTTTTTTTGTAGTACCGCCTGGAACCAATTCCGTAGAACTTGATTTTACCTTCTCTTGTCCATCTCCAAAGTGTAGAAGAGTCTATTTGGAGAAACTTACAAGTTTCATCTCTTGTCAGAAGGCCTTCGTCTTTAGTTTCTTTAGGTTTTAAACCTTCAAGTTTGTTGTCAATTTTTTGTAATAAAAGTTGACAAGTTCTGGAAGCTATTAGCTCCACAAAGTCTGCATTTTTTTCACCCATTTTTTTTGCTTTTAATTAAGCTTCAATAAAGCAATAGAAATAGGGGAGTAAGTAGGGGAGTTTATAGCAAATTATAGGGGAGTAAGTAGGGGAGTGAGCGTTTTAAGCTCTAAATTTTAAAATATCTAGGAAAAATCATTACTTTCAGAAAGTATGTTATTAAAATCATTTTTGTCCGTATCTCTTATTTTTCCATCTACTTTTTTACTAGAATCTAGATTGTAATTACTTTTTAATAAACTTTTATATTCATCGTAATTAACATCAAATAGGACAGCTTGCTTTTGTTTTTTAAAATTGTGTTTTATAAAATGATAAACTTTATTTAGGTAAGTTTTAGTGCCATTTTTATTATTATCCGAATCTCTTACTAATATGTGTAAAGCAATTTTTGCTGTTCTGTCTAGCTTAGAATGATTTTTTAAGTCTAAAGGAATTTCATTCAAAATATCAGTTTTATGAAAAATATCACTATTAATACTATTGAGTAGCTCAATACTTTTTTCAAGATATGGGTAATAGTTTGTTCTCTTAAAGTCGTTATTATAGGTAACCTTTAAATTTTTTAGAAATTCATCGATGACTAAGAGAAAGAAATTTCTAGTGTTGTCCCATTTTTTCTTATCGGTTTCATCTAATTTGGAAGATAATTCTATACATAATGTTTCAATTTGCTTCAATTTATAAAAGATGTCGTCAGAATAATTTTTAAAATCAATTTTAAAGTTTTCAAATCGATTCTGATTTAATTTGGGTAATAATAAATTTACTCTAATGTAGTTGTTGTAGATATTTCCAATATGTTCAATTTCACTCTCTAAAACATTACTAATCATAGAACTTTTTATGTTATGATTTTTAAGATGGCTAACTAATTTTCGTTTCCAATTTTTTGATGTTTTTAAATCCCATTCAATGACATTATATATTCTGTTGTTTACATCTGAATTTAAATCAGCTTGCATAATCTTATCAAGATCAAAAGTTCTTTTTTTATTTATAGTTTTTATATTTTCTATAAGCTCAGTTAGAACAACTTTATATTTTGAGTGGTTTTGAAGTGATGAACAATTTCCGAGGTAATCAATTAGATCAAATTTAAACTCAACACTGCTATCATAATCCAAGTAGCGTATTACATTGTGAGCTTCAGTTTTAATGGGTTTAATTTCTTCTAAAAAATTATCCCAAAGATCTTTTTCAATTGGTGTTTTATCGTTGATGATTTTACAAAATGAAAACTTTCCAGTTGTTTTATACTCTTTGTAAATTATTTTGGAATCCATAGAAGATTATTTTTAAACAAATTAGATTTGATAGTATTTGGTATAAACGTTTGGCAATGATATTATTAAGGCTAAATTCTCAATTAAATAAAGCTTTATATGTCAAACTTAAAAAATCATGACTACAATGCTATGTATAAATGTAATTAAGTCATTCAATCGTACAAAAATCGTACATTTCTAAAAATAAAAAACCCTTAATCATTGATTTACAATGGGTTAAGGGTTTTAAAAGTGGTCCCACTTGGACTCGAACCAAGGGCCACCTGATTATGAGTCAGGTGCTCTAACCAGCTGAGCTATGGGACCAAGGCTGATTATTATTCAGGAGGGCAAAAATAAGTATAAGTTTACTACCAGCCAAAATAATTCTTGAATTAAATCAAGCTCGATCTTCACAAAGTTCTATGAGCACGCCATGGTTGCCTTTGGGGTGTAAAAACACAATAGATTTATCGTCTGCACCAGGTTTGGGCGACTCACTTAAGAGCTGAAAACCTTCTTGCTGTAACCTAGACATTTCAGCAGCGAGGTCATCTACAAAAAAGGCGATGTGGTGAATGCCTTCCCGTTGCTTGCTGAGGTATTTGCCAATTGGGCTATCGTCTCGCGTGGCTCCCAGTAGCTCGATTTTGCTTTCTCCACATTCAAAAAAAACAGTTTTCACGCCTTCCCGTTCTACGGTTTCCGTTTTGTAAGGAGAGGCTTTAAATAAAGTTTCATAGGTTTTGGTGGCCGCCTCTAGGTCGTTGACAGCGATACCAATATGTTCTATTTTTTTGATCATAGGAGGTGAATTTTTAAATTTAAATGTGCTAAAGTTTACATCATTCACAAAACTAGCATTTATATAATTATTCTACCTTTGCAACATGGAATCAAATAGACAAAAGAAAATCGCAGGAATACTTCAAAAAGATTTGGCTGAAGTGATTCAACTTGAGCTCAAAGCGGCTGGCACTCAAAACTTAATTATTTCGGTGACCAAGGTGAAGGTGACTCCAGATTTACTGCAAGCCAAAGCGCATCTAAGCATTTTTCCTTCTGAAAAGTCTGAGCAAATTGTGGAAGAAATCCGAACGATGAAATCCAAAATAAAGCATCAAGTCGCCACGAGAACCAAAAACCAGTTGCGACGTATGCCAGAACTAGAATTCTTTAACGACGATTCTATAGAATATATCAACGATTTAGAACAAGCTTTTAAGGGGAAAAACGACCCAATCAAAAATCCTGACTTATTGAACAAGCGTAAGAAAAATTGAATGTTTCCTTTTACATCGCTAAGCGCTATTTCTTTTCCAAGAGTTCCAACTCGGCTATAAACGTCATCACTTGGATTGCCTCTATAGGCGTTATCGCTGGTGCTTTGGCTTTGTTTATCGTTTTATCTGCCTTTTCTGGACTTAAGGAGTTCAGCTTATCTTTTACCAATAAATTTGACCCAGACCTCAAGGTGTTTTCCAAAGTAGGGAAGACCTTTACATTAGAGTCTAGTCAACGCTCTGCTTTATCGAATAATCCAGATATCGTTCTCTATTCTGAAGTGATTGAAGAACGCGTTCTGCTGAGTTTCAAATCTAAAAACACGCCAGGCTTTATCAAGGGTGTAGATACCACCTTTAAAACCATCAATGCTATAAAATCGAGTATCTTTTTGGGACAGTGGATAGAAAAAGACGCTTACCAAGTGGTGTTAGGAAACGATCTCTCTAGGAAACTTTCTGTAGGGGTTAGAGACTATTCAGGTCTTTTAAAGTTTTACGTCCCCAAACCAGGCAAGGGACAAATTCTGGATGTAAAAGACGCTTTTAGAACGGCTAACGCTACGGTGACAGGAATTTACTCTATCAACGAAGAGTTGGATAAAAAATATGCTTTTACAGATCTAAATTTTGCCAGACAGTTGCTACAGTTGAAGCCAAATGAAGTGACTTCTCTCGAACTGCAAATTGCCAAGTCAGCCGATATGGCTTCAGTCAAAAAAGAAGTGGAGGACATTTTCGATAATCAGGTGCTGGTAAAAGATAGAATTCAGCTGAATGATAGTCTTTATAAAATGTTGAATACAGAAAATCTGGCGGTTTATCTTATTTTTACCTTAGTGATTATTATTGCCCTTTTTAATGTGATAGGATCTATCATCATGGCCGTGTTAGAAAAGCGGCAAAATTCTAAAACTCTTCTGAATTTGGGCTTAACCGAGATCGAGATACAGCGAATCTTCTTCTTTCAGGGTAGCTTAATGAGTATCGCTGGGGGCATCATTGGTCTTGTTCTTGCGATTATAGTGGTGGTAACCCAACTTCAGTTCCAATGGATTATGATTACTCCAAATTTAGCTTATCCCGTTAGATTGGAGTTGGTAAATATCGTCATTGTGTTTGTAACCATATCCAGTTTAGGTTTACTAGCGTCCTATATTTCTTCTCAAACGGTGAAACGCTCTCTTCAATAAGTTTTGTCCATATTATCTTTAAGTTGCTTTTATAGAGCCCTTTAAGAGTAAATTTCGAACTAATTCTACAAGAAATTGAGAATAAGCAATGTATTTTTGTTTAAAATCTATTCTTATGAAAAAATTTACTTTTGTAATTTTCATACTACCATTTATTTTAGTATCTCCATTCATTTTTGCACAAAATGGACCAGGAGGAGTTGGAAGTCCAAGCAATTTAAATCTTTGGCTTAAAACTGATAATCTAAACTTAAGTGAAGGAGATCTGGTTGAATTTTGGTATGATTCATCAGATAATAACAATACAGCATCTCAACTTACACAGCAGAATCGACCTATCTTTCGAGCTACTTCTAGTTTAAATAACCTTCCTGTTATAGACTTTTCTGGTGGAGACGATTCATCTACATCAGATTTTATGACAATTCCAGGTGATGCATCAAATTTTGGAGGAATTAATCAGATGAGTTTATTTAGTGTAGCTAGGCCAAGTAATCTTGGTTCACCAGCTGCGCAAGCTATCATTTCAAAACGAGATAATCAATCTTCTACTGTTTATTCATTTACAATGTTTTTCTTTGAAGGAAATAAGACATACACAGATGTAAATAATAGAGGTAATGGAAGATTAGATGGTGGACCTAATAGTGAAGTATCGAATAATAGTAATTTTATTATAAGTGCTTCATTTAATGGTTTACAGGCAGCAGGCAATAGACAAAAACTATATAAAGATTCAGAATTGGTTGCAACAAGTTCTACAATCTCTTCAACTCAAATCAATTCAAGCACAAGTCAAGTTACCATAGGTAAATTAAATGTATCAGATGAACGACACTTTGCAGGACAGATACCTGAAATAATTTTTTACAATACGGCTGTAAATCAAACTCAAAGAAAAATTATAGATAACTATCTTTCTTCAAAGTTCGATATAAGTATTGCAAATAATATCTACACGCTTGATAATCCAGCAAATGGAAATTTCGACTTTAATGTTATAGGTATTGGTAGAGAATCTTCATCAGATTCACATAGAAACTCCAAGGGTTCTGGAATTATAAGAGTCAATAATCCTAGTAATTTGAACAATGGTGAGTACTTATTTATTGGAAGTGATATATTAAATGATTCAAGTTTAGATTTTACTTCTATAGATTGTCTTAGCGTTGCTCCAGATGACATACTTACTGAGGCGACATGGAGGATTGGTAAATACAATGGTGATGTTGGTGATGTTGATATATCTTTTGATACTTCTTCAATCGGTTTAGATCCTAATGTTGCAGAACTTCTTGTCAGTAGCTCTCCTAACTTTGTTAATCCCACGATTATTTCTTCATCATCTGTTTCTGGAAACGATGTTGTTTTTTCTGGAGTAAATTTTGCAAACGGAGACTATATTAAATTAAGATTCAAAACGATTGTGCCTATTCTTTGGGATGGAACTTCTTTCTCAAATGGCTCTGGTTTAGCAAATGCTCCAAACACCTCAGACTTTGGTAGAAAGCTTATTATTGATGGTGCAAATGCTGAATTAAATGAAGATGCTAATTGCTTCTGTGCAACTATTACAAATAATTCTGATTTATCATTGAATAACAACATTCTAGATATCAAAAAGCAATTTGTAAACAACGGTGTCTTTGATGGTTCGGAAGGGACATTGGAATTTTCTGGAGATTTGAATAAATTTATATCTGGAAAAAGTTTTGAAGTTGCAAACTTTATTACTCATGCAAATACTAGTATCAATCTAGATACCACTCTCGATATTAATAATCTCTTGGATGTTAGAGGTGGAACACTTATTACAGGAGACGATATTAATCTCATTTGCAATTTTGGAACACCAGGAAAAACGGCTCAGGTGGGTCCTGTTGGAGGAACAATTGTGGGAGATGTTACTGTAGAACAGTGCTATCCCGCTCGACGAGCTTTTAGGCTTATATCTCCATCGGTAACAACTTCAACGTCTATACGAGAAAATTGGCAAGAAAACCCGGCTGGATATCAGGATGATCCAAGACCTGGATATGGAACGCATATCACAGGAGTATCACCAGGTTCTGCTAATGCTAGTGTAGGCCAAGATGGCAATAATGGCTTTGATTATAGCCCATCGGGGAACGCATCTATGTTTACCTTTAATAATGCAACACCAAGCTGGGATAGGTTAACAAATACGAATGGTGGTTTAACCGCTGGAGAAGCTTATCGCTTATTTTTGAGGGGCGATAGAAGTATCAACATTACACTTAATGGGTCACCTCCAACAAATACACGTTTATCAGCGACAGGAGTTTTGGCTGCAGGAACACAAACTGAAATAAACTTATCGAATACGGCAGATGCCTTTAACTTTATAGGTAACCCTTATCAAGCCCAAGTGGATATGAATGCTCTTGTTACGGGTTCATCCAATATAAGTGGACTAGAATACTATGTTTGGGATCCCACTCTTGGCGGCATACCCGCCCCGGGTTCGCCTGGAGGTAGAGGCGCTTATGTTGCGGTTGACTTAGGTACTGGAAATAATACATCAAGCTCATCAGCCAATGAATTCCTACAACCAATGCAGGCATTCTTTGTAAGGACAGGTACAGATGCTACAGCATCAGTGACTTTCCAAGAAGCTATGAAAGCGGTTAATCAGACCCAGACGGTTGTTAAATCTAATAGTGTTCAAGAGTATATCAATATTCAATTGTTCAACGCAGAGGCCTTTTCACAAGGCAGCACACCATCGGATGGATTGAGAATTAACTTTGATAAATCCTTTAGTATCTCAACGGAAGACGATTCACCAAAACTTGGTAATCTAGATGAAAACTTAGCTAGAGTAGAAGGCAATGCTTTCTCAGCGATTGAGCGTAGACCACTTCCAGAGGCTACACAAGAATTGCCTTTGTTTATCAATCAATATAGACGGGAGAGTTATGTGATGAAGTTTGATGTGACCGATAACTTAAACACGCAAATTTTTGTCAAAGACAACTATTTAGACGCACTTACTGAAATCACATCTTCAGACAACATCTATAGTTTTGCAATAGAGTCTTCTATTCCAGAATCAGTGGCATCAGATCGTTTTAGCTTGGTGTTTGAACCGGTGAGCTTATCGACACCAGAGCAAAGCTTAGTAAACCTAAGTTTGTACCCTAACCCAACCAAGGGCAACTTTAGCATAAGTGGAATAGACTCAGGTCAAGATACAGAAGTAAAAATTTATAACCTGATAGGACAACAAGTGTACACTGCAAAATCAAGTGGCCAATCTACACTAGAGATCGCAGATTTCAATGGAACCACAGGGGTATACCTTGTGAAGCTAAAAACTAATCAAGGCGAAAAAACCTTCAAACTTATAAAAGACTAAGATCATGAAAATAAACAAATCACAGTATATGACGTTAGCCTTAGTTCTTGCCTTCATTATTATCTCAACGGCTAGTTCTTATGCACAAATTCCAATTTTTGATGATGATGTTAATGATGAGCCAGTGGCCTCTATCAGTGGTCTTATCGCTTTAGGTCTAGCAGTAGGAGGTTACTTAGGGATAAGGCAGACGAGAAAACAAGACTAGAGAAAATCAGTCATAATAACATAAAAGAGAAAAACCATCTGAGCAATCAGATGGTTTTTCTCTTTTCTCATTTAATTAAAAAGTCAAACTTGAAACTATTATTTAATAGAATCAATTGATTTCGAACTTATTCTACAAGAAATTGAGAACAGGAAATTTATTTTCGCTTAAAACTAATCTTAAATGAATAAAATTACTTCCTTACTAACTACTTTATTGTTGTTAGTATCTTTAGTGGTCTTTTCCCAAACGGGACCCGGTGGTGTTGGAAACTCTTCAACCAACCAAATGTGGTTAAGTGGCGATTTTGGCACATTTTCAGATAACGGCACAACTCCAGCTAATTTAGATGGGAATAGAGTTAGACAATGGAACGACAGATCTGGTAATAACAGAAATGCAATAGCTACTAACGCTAGCAGACCTATATTTGAGGATGATGCTGCTAATGGAAAGCCAGGTTTAAGATTTACAGGAAATCTTTTTATCGATGGTCCAGCCCAAGGTATTTCAGGTAATAGTAGTTATACTTATTTGATTGCCTTCAGAGACACACTTTCACAATCAGGTGGTACTAATGATGGTTCTGGTCATTTTATATTGGATAGACCCACAGCTACCGATGAACTTGTTTCTTTAAAGCCTGTTAATAATTCTGGAACTGGAAATAAATACTTTTATCAAAAAAGAAATAACTCTGGAGGCGGATTAGGGGGTGTTCCAAGTACTACATTAATTAATACATCGACTAAACTTATTCAGTTAAGGAGAGATTATAACACCGATTATCAAATCTTTTATAACAATCAGAATCAGGGCACGCAAAACGATAACAACGGTCCCACAACTCCTCCCGTCCCAAGAATTGGAAGGCACGCTACGACAAACAATGGGGGGCTTAGGGGTTACATAAATGAATTCATAACCTATAATTTTGCTTTAAATCTGGCTCAAACTACAATTGTAAACAACTATTTATCAGCTAAGTATGGGCTTGCTCTAGATGCCAATGACCTATATGCAATGGATAATCCAGCAAATGGTAATTTTGATAATGAAGTTGCTGGTATTGGTCGAATTGATGGCTCGAATATTCATAACGATGCCCAAGGTTCTGGGATTATAAGAGTTTTAAACCCAACTGATCTTAATGATAATGAGTTTCTACTTTGGGGGCATGATGAAGGTGATCTCACTTTTACAAATTTTGCTGATTCTCCTACTTCAGGAGATTTCGTTAGTTTAGATAGAGTCTGGAGAGTAAGTGAAGTAAATACGTCAAATAATCCCGTAGATGTAGGTGGAATAGATCTTAGAATTGATGTGAGTACACTAGGAACACTTCCAGTATCAGCTTTAAGTTTAATTATAGATACTAATAATGATGGATTCTTCGCCGACGAAGTTCCTATTTCTGGAGCTACAGATGTAGGTGGAGGCGTTTATGAGTTTTCAAATGTGACCGCAATTACAAATCAATCGAGATTTACTTTAGCTACAAGTCGATATATACTAGAATCAGATGGTGATTGGGAAACTGCTCTTAACTGGAATTTTAATACAGTTCCTTCTGCTAGTAATAGTGTTGTTATTGCAGCAAATGGAGATTTGAATAACAACTTAGGCGTTGCTAATATAGCTATTGATGGATCTGCAAGTCTAACTGTTTCTGCAAGTAACCAATTAAGCATTACTGGCGATGTAAACAATGGAGGTACGATAACTGGCGATGGTGAAGTGGTCTTAACTGGAACTTCGGCACAGACTCTTTCTGGAGGTGGCTCTTTTGAGAATCTAAGATTAGATAATTCAACAAGTGTAGATTTTACAGACCCAGCAGATTTGTTTGGAGTAGTTTATGTTGATCAAGGCACCTTAAACACGAATGGCAATCTTTCTTTACGATGTAATTTTGGAACACCAGTAAAAACCGCTCAAGTAGGTCCTGTTGGAGGAGTAATTGTGGGCGATGTTACTGTAGAACAGTGCTATCCCGCTCGACGCGCTTTTAGATTTATATCTCCATCTGTAACTACAACAACCGATATTAGAGCAAATTGGCAAGAAGGGGCAAACAATACTGGATTAATATTTCCAACAGATAATCAAAATCTAAATCCTGGATATGGAACTCATATTACTGGCTCGATAGCTGGATCTAACGGTTTTGATGCCACTGGAAGTGGTAATCCATCTCTGTTCACTTTTGATAATGTAGGGAGAAACTGGAGTTCTATATCAAATACAGATATAAAAACTCTTAATGCAAATCAGCCTTATCGATTACTCATTAGAGGTGATAGAAATATTAATGTGACCATTAACGGAGCCTCTCCTACAGATACTAAATTAAGATCAACAGGAATTCTAACCACTGGGTCAGATTCACAAACTTCGCTATCTCCAGTAGCAGGTAGTATTAATTTTATAGCAAATCCTTATCACGCTCAAGTGGATATGAGGTTATTGACTGCAAATTCAACCAACATAAGAAATACCTTTTATTATGTCTGGGATCCAACATTGGGAGGAGCTGCAACGGCTGGACAGCCAGGAGGAAGAGGTGCTTATGTCACTGTAAATTTATCAGATGGAAGTACATCTTTTTCAGATAATACAATACTAGGCACACCTATAACATCTGCAAACGAATTTTTACAGCCTATGCAATCTGCATTTGTTCTTGTGGATGCAAATGCTGCTGCTTCAGTAAATTTTGAAGAAGATCAAAAAAATGTTGCCGAAACGCAAACTACAGTTAAGTCATTATCAGAATCAGAATACATCAACATTATGTTATATGATTTTGAGTCTTATAATCTTGGAGACACTCCAGCAGATGGTTTGCGTATTAACTTTGATACATCTTTTAAGATAACGACTGAAGATGATGCTCTTAAAATCGGAAACTTGGATGAAAACTTGGGAAGAGTTGTAGGTAACGAAGTCGCATCTATAGAGCAGCGCCCTTTACCGCTAGAATCTGAAGAATTATCCTTGTTTATAAATCAATATAGACGGGAGAGTTATGTGATGAAGTTTGATGTGACCGATAACTTAAACACGCAAATTTTTGTCAAAGACAACTATTTAGAAGCACTTACTGAAATCACATCTTCAGACAACACCTATAGTTTTGCAATAGAGTCTTCTATTCCAGAATCAGTGGCATCTGATCGCTTTAGCTTGGTATTTGAACCGGTGAGCTTATCGATAGGAGATGAAAACTTAGTAAACCTAAGTTTATACCCTAACCCAACCAAGGGAAACTTTAGCATAAGTGGAATAGACTCAGGTCAAGATACAGAAGTAAAAATTTACAATATAATAGGTCAACAAGTATACACTGCAAAATCAAATGGCCAATCTAGTATAGAGATCACGGATTTCAACGGAACCGCAGGGGTTTACCTTGTTAAGCTGAACACTAACCAAGGGGAAAAAACCTTCAAACTCATAAAAGACTAAGATCATGAAAATAAACAAATCACAGTATTTAGCTCTAGTATTGGTTTTAGCCTTTATCCTGATTTCA
Source organism: Psychroflexus gondwanensis ACAM 44 (assembly GCF_000355905.1). GTDB lineage: Bacteria > Bacteroidota > Bacteroidia > Flavobacteriales > Flavobacteriaceae > Psychroflexus > Psychroflexus gondwanensis. The sequence goes on along the minus strand of NZ_APLF01000007.1, from coordinate 99,447 downwards.
GCAACCAGTTATGCCCAGTTAGGAGATATTGGCTTTCCAGATGATGTAGATGACGAACCGGTTGCCTCCATAAGTGGTCTTATCGCTTTAGGTCTAGCAGTAGGAGGTTACTTAGGAATAAGGCAGACGAGAAAACAAGACTAGAGAAAATCAGTCATAATAACATAAAAGAGAAAAACCATCTGAGCAATCAGATGGTTTTTTGTTATACGTAGGTCAACAAATAATCTTGCTATTTCTGCTCTGGAGGAACTCCCTAGACAACTGTTAAATATTTATAACTCGCTTATTTCGAACTTATTCTACAAACAAAAGGGAGTTGAACCCATATTTTTACGCAAACTAATATCTTTTGTTTTTATACAATTTTTCTTTTTTTATCATTCTAGGGATTTCTCTGCTCATTCAACCTTTTTCAGAAATTGATGATGCTAATTTATCCAAAGACGATACTTATACGTTTATAACAGCTGGAGCTTGGAATAATCCTGAAAACTGGGATGACCAAGAGATGCCAGAAGAAGATTCTAAAGTCATTCTTAACGCAAATCCAATAGTTTATGGACATGAAGTTATTGGGAATTTAGAGGTATCCGAAGGGGTTGTTTTAGACATAACCGATTTTGCAGTCTTAAGCATTACGGGGCACATTCATAATGAAGGCTCCATTACAGGTAATGGAGAGCTCCTTCTCAATGGAAATAGTGCTCAATTTATAACGGGAGAAGGACGTTTTCAAAATCTTCGTATTGATAATCCTTCAACTGTTCACATCAAGGATTCGTTAGCTATCTATGGGATACTATTTGTTGACAGAGGAAATTTGTTAACCAAAAATAATCTAAGCCTCAAGTGTAGCTTTTTAGATCAATCAGTCGCTCAAGTTGCCCCAATTAAAGGGAAAATCACAGGGAAAGTAACGGTAGAGCAATGTTATCCTGCTAGAAGAGCAAATCGTTTAATTTCCCCCTCTGTAACGACTTCTACCTCCATACATCACAACTGGCAAGAAGATGCGAATAGCTATCGAGATCACTCTATTCCAGAGGGTCATGGAACTCATATCACAGGTCTTAACCCCGGCAGTGGTCCTGCGGATCTTGGTGAAGACGGTAGAGATGGTTTCGACTTTAATCCTTCGGGAAATGCCTCAATGTTTTTGTATAACAACCAGGTGGCAGATTTTAGTCCTATCGACAATACAGATGTAAATACATTGGTTTCTGGTGATGCTTATAGGCTACTCATTAGAGGGGATAGGTCTATAAATATTTATTCCAATTCGGCACAGCCCACTCAAACCAAGCTAAGATCTAAAGGTCAATTACACACCGGGGAGTATTCAACAACAGATCTCTCTTTAGAAACAAATGGGTTCAGTTTAATCGGAAATCCTTATCACGCTCAAGTTGATATGACTTCAGTTTTAGCAAATTCAGTAAACCTCAGGGAAAATGTGTATTACGTTTGGGACCCTACTTTAGGAGGGGTTCAAGATTTAGAACAGTCTGGAGGTAGAGGAGCTTTTGTAGTAGTGGATCTTTTGTCTGGCACGAATTCTTCCAATTCTGAAGCCAACCAATACTTACAACCTATGCAAGCTGTTTTTGTTCAAACTTCAGATGAGGATATAAACCCTTCCTTAAATTTTTCTGAAGAAGATAAAGTTGTTGAAATTAATTCCACGGAAATTTTGAAATCTGGTGATCATAAATTTATAAATATTCAACTCTATAATCAATTGTCATATGATTTAGAAAGCACACCTTCTGATGCCTTGCGAATTAATTTTGGAGAGTCCTACACCAATCAAATCGATGATGACTTCCCTAAACTGAAAAATATAGATGAAAATTTAACTAGACTTATCGATGGACAGTTAATTGCGCTGGAACGAAGATCATTTTCAGACCTTGAAGATGTACTTCCTTTATACTTAAATCAATACCGAAGACAGAATTATGTTTTCAAGTTTGAAATCACCGAAGACCTACCTCAACACGTTTATATCATAGATAGCTATTTGGAGACCGAAACATTGATTTCGAAATCTTCAGATACGTATACCTTTAGCGTGAATTCTTCTGTTCCTGGCTCTATAAATGAAAACAGATTTTCGTTAAAGCTAACACCCCAAAGCTTATCGATAACTAGTCATGAATTTTCTAAAGTGAAATTATACCCAAACCCAACGCAAGAGAGCTTTTCTATAAGTGGGTTGGGAAATGGCAGCGAAACTGAAGTTGAAATTTATACGATGCTAGGTCAGAAAATATATCAGAGCTCATTAGGTAAGACTTCAATCCAAGAGATTTCAGACTTTAATGCTGCTCCTGGAACCTATCTAGTGAAATTAAAATCAGATGCTGCTGAGCATACCTTAAAACTGGTTAAGCAATAGGGCGAAGACCTCTTAAAATACAAAAAGTCCATTCAATTTTGTAATGGACTTTTTGTTCTTATGATTAGTTATGGAGACGACTTACTCATTCAAAACCTTAACGTTGTTTTCTCTATTCACATCGGCCATTAAACCACTTGGGTCAATTTCAATTTTCTCAACTCCGTATTGAGGTGAGGGAATTTCCAAGGTATAGGTTGGAAAGGCCCAAGCCCAATCTTCCTGAATATTCGTAGCGCCTGGCTTCGTCCATCTCATAATTCTTAAAGGGATATAATAGGTCTCTGAGGTACCTCCTTTAAAGTCAACCTTTACTTCAATAGGCATGGGAGTAAGAGCAACTCGTTCCAGAGTTACTATGGTTGTTCCAGGTTCAACGCTTACGCCTTTTATAGCATAATCTATTGTATTGGTCGTTCTTGTCCAGTCATTAAGGTACCAGCTTAACTCAGCTCCACTTACTTTTTCAGCAATGCGGATAAAGTCATTTGGCGTTGGGTGCTTAAACTTCCACTCATCGAAATAGCGATTTAAAGTGTTATCCAAATTTTCTTGTCCAATTAAATAGCCTAGCTGAGCTAAAAAAACAGACCCCTTGGAGTAGGCCGTTACGCCGTAGGCACTATTGTATTCATAACGATCGGCATGGGTGGTCTGTGGTTGTTCAAAACCAGAATTGGCTAGACTTGTATAGCCTCTATAGGTTCCTGCAAATACATTCTCTCTATTTTGATCCATCACTTCGTTCATAGCTAAAGAAGAAATATAGGATGTAAAACCTTCGTCCATCCATTCATGTTGAGCTTCATCTGTGGCTAAAATATGCTGAAACCAAGAATGAGCCATCTCATGTGCTGTGACGCCTACTAAGCTGCCGAATTCTCTTTCTCCAGTAATAAGTGTACACATCGCATATTCCATACCTCCATCACCTCCTTGTATAACAGAGTATTGATCGTAAGGATATGGACCAATGTGTTCATTGAAGAAATCCAATAAATCTGAAGTTTTGGATTGTAAATTTTTCCAGTTTTCAATAATCTCCTTATTGTCCTTGTATAAAAAGTGAAGGGTAGTACCATCCTTTCCAGTGATTTTATCATGGATGTAGTCTTTGTCTGCAGCCCAGGCAAAGTCATGTACATTTGGCGCATTAAAATGCCAAGTCAGCTTTTTCCCTCTTCGTCTTACTTTTTCTCCTTCATCTTCATATCCATAACCAACTTCGTTGGGGTTTTGGATATAGCCAGTACCTCCCAAAATGAAATCTTTATCGATAGAGATCTTAACGTCAAAGTTTCCCCAAACACCATGAAATTCTCTTCCGATATAAGGGTCTGCATGCCAGCCTTCAAAATCATATTCTGCCATTTTAGGATACCATTGCGTCATAGAAAGTTCAACACCTTCGGCATTATTTCTCCCAGATCTACGAATTTGAACAGGAACTTGGCCCTCAAAATCCATTTTGAAAGTACTTGACTTTCCAGGTAAAATAGGCTCATTGAGCTCAACTTCAAGGACAGTTCCCACTAATTTAAAGTTTAGTTCTTTCCCGTCTTGTTGAAGGGTTTTTGCTCTCATAAATCCAATTTCCTCATCGCTAAGTTTAGAAATACGATCTCCAACTCTAGAGTCTGGATCTTCAATCGTTCTAGACCTCACATCCATTTCACTGCCTGGTTGAAAAGCATTGAAATACATGTGGTAAAAAACCCGATCTAAAGTGTCTGGAGAATTATTGGTGTATTCCAGAACTTGTGAACCATCGTACTGGTAGTCTTTGGCGTCAAAGTCGATTTCCATTTCATAATCCACATGTTGTTGCCAATACCCTGTTGAGTTTTGGGCAAGTAGAATTGAAAATGAAAAGATAGATGCAATCGTTAAAAATGTTTTTGTCATCATTATTTAGTTTTAGAAGCTAATATTAGAGCATTATACATATTTACCATTTTTCCAGATACTGAAAGCTCATCAAAAGGCAGAGTGTTTTCTGGATCTCCCCCGAGAATCACGTCTTGATCTGTACTTAGCCCAGAATCCATAAGGATTTGTTTAACTTGGGCAGCAGAGAGTTTAGGATAGATAGAGCGGACCATTGCTGCTACACCAGCTACGTTTGGAGAAGCCATAGAGGTTCCTTGTAGGAATTCATAAGTGTTCAACGGAGTGGTTGCATATATAGAGGATCCTGGTGCAAAAACGTCCACACTGTTATCTCCATAATTGGAAAATCCTGACACTAAATTTCCTCCATATTCTGCAGTGATAGAACCTACGTTGATAAAGTTATCTACAAAATTTGTAGGGTTTTCTGGAGTTTCATCATTAGGATATACTCGTGTTTCATCTAGATCAATACCTTCGTTTCCTGCTGCATTTACGATTAAAACATCATTTTCTGCTGCATACGCGATAGCTTCCATCACCCATTCTGGATGCGTTGAAAAGTATTTTCCAAAGGACGTGTTGATGACTTTAGCACCGTTGTCCACTGCATAGCGAATACCCAATGCGATGTCTTTATCGTATTCATCTCCATCTGGAACCGCTCTTATAGGCATAATTAAGACATTCCCTGCAACGCCTTTTACACCTTTGTTATTCATTCTGTTAGCTGCTATAATTCCGGCGACATGAGTGCCGTGCTTCGCATCTTTCTTATCTTTATTGGGACCACTCACTTGGTTATTTCCATAAAAGCGGGTTGAGAAATCGTCTGGATCGTCGCCTAGTTTTTCGGCTCTAGCATTCAATTCCAAATTGAAATGGTATTTGGTTCTATTGCCAAAATACTCCATAGCTTGGGCAAGTTGGTCTTCTACGCTACTAAGATCCTCACCGATGTTATTCATAACATTGAGGAGTAGCATTTTTTGGTTGAGACTAGTATCGTCTTCAGGTTCGAAGGCCGTTAGATTCTCTATGCTAAGCTCATCAACACCAAGCTCGATTTTTAAACTTTGTTCAGCTTCTTGAAGCTGGTTGTTCATAGTGACATATCGATTTAAACTCGCATTTGTGCTGTTTAGCTCTTTGTCATATTCAGCTTTTGCAGACTTGTATAATTTGAAGTTTTCTAAGTTTTCTTCAGCAATATCGCTTTCAGATTTACCTTCAAACTTATCTTGAAAGTCTCTTACTATTCTAGTGTATTCAAGATTTTCTTCAACAACGTCGCCTAGGAAATTCCAGCCGTGGATGTCATCGACAAAACCATTTTTGTCATCGTCTATTCCGTTCTCAGGAATTTCATCAATATTGGTCCAGATCACACCTTCAAAATCTTCGTGCTCAATATCAATACCACTGTCCAGAACAGCAACAATGACGCTTTCTCCTTTGTAGTCTTTAATGATTTCCTGGTAAGCTCTATCTACACTCATTCCTGGAATGGTGTCTTTCAAAAGATCTTTGCTTCCCCAAACTTCAAGCTCATCTTCTGTAAGTTCTGTTGTTTTAGCCTTTACGTTTTGTAAGTTGGGGATAGGTTCTGAAGTGATTTTTGGCCCACTGGCACAACCTATTAGAAATCCTGATAATAAAAGGCTCCAAGCGCCTATCTTAAATGTCTTTGTCGTCATGTTTTAAAAATTAAATTAATTAGTAAAGAGTTCATTGAAACTGAAAGTAGAGTCGAGTCGTATTCCTTTTTCAGTGTCTTTTAAATTGATGATTTCGTTGTGAGCATCGTGCTCAAGAAAGAGGTGATAATTGTTTTGAGTGGCCTCTTCTAGAAATAATTTCTTTTCCTGAAGTGTCTTCAAGGGTCTAGTGTCAAAACCCATGACATAGGGTAGAGGAATATGTCCAGCTGTAGGAAGTAAATCTGCCGCAAAGACCAATTTTTTCCCTTGATAATCTATAATTGGAATCATCTGCTTATCGGTATGACCATCTACGAAGAGGACTTCAAATCCCAATTCATCGTAAAAATGTCTGTTTTGAGTGCGTTCTAAAAACTGTAAGTGACCGCTTTCTTGCATCGGTAAAAGATTTTCCTTTAGAAAGGAAGCGTTTTCACGGTCGTTAGGATGTATGGCCCAGTCCCAGTGTTCTTGGTTGGTCCAGAATTTTGCGTTTTTAAAAGCAGGTTCGTAACCTGTTTTATCTTTATTCCATTGAATACTACCTCCACAGTGATCAAAATGCAGGTGAGTCATAAACACATCGGTGATATCATCTCTATGGAATCCATATTTTTTCAGTGACTTATCCAAAGTGTGTTCCCCCCATCTATAGTAGTAACTAAAGAATTTATCACTTTGCTTGTTCCCCAAACCTGTGTCGATTAGAATAAGTTGCTTACCATTTTCAATCAACAAACTGGTTGCAGCAATGTCTATCATGTTATTAGAATCTGCTGGATTTGTTCGTTGCCAAAGCGATTTTGGCACAACGCCAAACATGGCACCTCCATCTAGTTTAAAATTTCCAGTTTCTATAGGATATAAGGTCATAAGCTCTATTTTAGCAGCAAAGTACTAAAAGAGTCTTAACTTTGGAATCTGAGTCTTCTAGATTATGCTATTTTTAACGACTCAAATCTAATATTTTATGATTGAACTAGCGAGTATAATTATATTAGGAATTTTAGCGCAATGGTTTGCTTGGCGTTTCAAAATCCCGGCAATTTTACCATTAATTCTAATAGGCCTACTGGTAGGTCCTATTGCTTCTTTGTATACTGAGGATGGATCCAAGCTTATAGAACCTATATGGAATGGTGAGACTGGCTTGTTTCCTGGAGAAAGTTTGTTCTATTTTGTTTCACTTGCTATAGGGATTATTCTTTTTGAAGGTGGCCTTACTTTAAGACGAGGTGAGATTTTGAACGTTGGTCCAGTTATTGTTAAATTAATTACTGTCGCTGTGGTGATTACCTTTGTTGGAGCAGGAATGGCAGCTCACTGGATACTGGGATTAAGCTGGCAAATTTCTCTTTTATTTTCAGGACTCATCATTGTTACCGGACCTACCGTAATTACCCCAATTTTGAGGAATATCCCTCTTAAAAAAGACGTTTCAACCATATTGAAATGGGAGGGAATTCTCATAGATCCTATTGGAGCTTTGGTAGCAGTATTGGTTTTTGAATTTATATCTGCAGGAGGAGGGGAGGCCTTTACAACTACGGTGCTGGTAGAGTTCGGTGAAATTGTTCTTTTTGGATTTACCTTCGGATTCACCTTCGCCAAAGCTTTGGCTTTTGCAATAAAGTCCAAGATTATACCTCATTACTTATTAAATGTGGTCACTTTAGCGACCGTTTTAGGGGTTTTTGTAATGGCAGATCACTTTGCACACGAAAGTGGTTTATTGGCTGTGGTCGTTATGGGAATTATCATGGGGAATACCAATTTGCCCAATCTTAAAGAACTTCTTTATTTTAAGGAATCCCTTAGTATTCTTTTAATTTCAATTCTTTTTATTCTCCTGGCTGCCAATATCAATTTCGAAAACTTGATGTTGGTTTTCAATTGGAACACCTTAATTCTTTTTGCGGTTGTTGTTTTTGTGGTTAGGCCTTTGGGTGTCTTTTTGAGCAGTTATAAATCCACTTTGGAAACCCGCGAAAAGTTATTCATTAGTTGGGTTGGCCCTCGAGGTATAGTGGCAGCAGGTGTGGCTTCTCTTTTTGGATTGAAGCTAGTAGACCAAGGCATTCCTAATGCAGAATTAATAACGCCCTTGGTGTTTATGATAGTTTTGGGCACTGTACTTCTTAATGCGACTACAGCTAGAAGCTTTGCAAAACTAGTGGGTGTATTTCTAAAGGATTCTCAAGGAATCTTGATTGTTGGGTCTTCATCTTTTTCAAGAATAATTGCTAAATATTTAAAAGATAACGACAGGCACGTTGTAATTGTTGATAATAATAAAAGCAACATAGATAAAGCTAAAGTGATGGGTCTAGATGCCATCAATGCCAATATCTATTCCGACGATTTAATTGATAATATCGAGTTGAGTGATGTGGGGTACTTAATGGCCTTAACAGGTAATACGGCCGTTAATAAAAAGGCTATTGAAAACTTTGCGAAACAATTTGGAGAACAAGGAACCTTTCGCGTGATATCTTCAGAAGAAATGGAAGATCCAGAAAATAATCCAGAAGATGGTTTGTTTTCACAAACCGACGACTATATTAAATTGGTTAATCTAACGAGAAAATATCCAGAGATCCATGAAATAGATTTAAACTCCAATGATCATTTTCAAGGCTTAATTGAATTGAGCAAAGTGGAGTCTGAAATAATCCCTTTGTTTATCAAAAAACCAGATGGGAAACTCGATATATTACCAAACGACTCAAAATCTATTGAAGTAGAACCAGAATCAAAATTGGTGTATCTAGGAAAATCTTTTGAAAAAGAGCCTTCTAAAAAGATAGTGGAAGAGCAATCTATCAAAGAAGAAAAGAAAAAAAAGTCTACTGAAGAAGACAAGCCAGCAGACAATAATTAAGGTTTAATAAGCTTAAAGATGCAAGAACAGGAACTTCTTTATTTACTGATGTTGCATAAAATGCCAGGGATTGGTCATATCAATGCGAAAAAACTTCTTCAGCATTTTGGCAGTGCAACAGCCTTATTTCAAGCCAGTACAAACGACTTAAAAGAACTGGATGGGATTGGAAGTAAGCGAATAAAAACATTAAGAGATTCTGCTATAACGAAAGAAGCAGAAGATGAGCTCAACTTCATTCAAAGCAATAATATAAAGCTTAGTTATTTTAAGGACGAAGACTATCCTTCGCGGTTAAAACAATGCATAGATAGTCCTATACTTTTATTTTCTAGAGGGAACATCAATCTTAAGAACAAACCTGTTTTGAGTATAGTAGGCACCCGTCAAGTCACAACTCATGGGATTGCCTTTTGTGAGCAATTGATAGAAGATTTGGCCCCACTCAATCCAGTAATCGTCTCCGGGTTGGCCTATGGAACCGACATTGTAGCGCATAGAGCAGCTATCAAGTTCAATCTTCAAACCATAGCATGTGTGGCTCATGGGTTGAATCAAATTTATCCCAAAGTCCATCAGAAATACGTGTCTTCGATAGAAAATAATGGTGGTTTTTTCACAGACTTTTGCAGCGACGATATCTTCGATCGTAATAATTTCTTGAGTAGAAACCGGATTATTGCAGGACTTAGCGAAGCGACTATCGTTATTGAAAGTGCTGAAAAGGGAGGCTCTCTTGTGACGGCAGATATAGCTCATTCCTACGACCGAGAAGTTTTTGCAGTCCCAGGCCGTCCTCAAGACAAATTCAGTAAGGGCTGTAACATGCTCATCAAACAGCAAAAAGCGCAGATGATTATCTCTGCTGCCGACTTGGTTTATAATCTCAACTGGGATATAGACACCAAAAAAAAGAATACCCAAACCCAGTTATTTATATCCCTTACTGATGATGAAAAATTAGTAGTACAAAAACTCACAGAAATTGGTAAAGCAGAAATTGATGCGTTATCTTTGGTTTGCGGTTTACCAACCCATAAACTCTCTTCAATTCTTCTTAATTTGGAATTGGGAGGTCTTGTAAGGCCATTGCCTGGTAAGCAATTTGAAATCATTTAAAAAATTTAATAATATGAAATTTATTTTAAAATCCATTTTAGTAGGTATGGTGTTTATCTCTTTTTCTTGTCAGCAAAAGGAGGAGTCTACAGAAGCTAAAGCATTTGATGCTCAAATGAAGCAAACTATTCAAATTCATGATGATGTGATGCCTCAAATGAGTAAGATCAACAGTTTGATTACTGAGCTTGAAAGTGAAAAAGAAGAACTAGAAAGCGCAGAAGAAGTGAATACTCAGTTGGTAGGAAAGCATGCTGCTGCCATTGTAGATTTACAAAATGCCCACGATTTGATGATGTCTTGGATGAAAAACTTTAGCTCTTCTTTTTCAAGAACGGAGATTAACACTGGTTTACAGGCTAAAGACAAAGATAGCATAAAGGCGAAGGTGGAATTATTGGAGATGCAATACAATTTAGCTGAAGAAATGAAAGCTGCTATTAATTCTTCTATAGAAAATGCTCAAATGGTTTTAGCTGAATAGAGCTTATAATTCTCCAAAACCAAAAAACCAGCATAAGCTGGTTTTTTGGTTTAAAAAAAAGCCCTGAAGTCCTTTAAAAATAAAGAAAAATTGAAGGTAAATATTGCAAATATTTTCGTTAAATAACATGTAGAAATAATTCATTAATTATATATTTGTAAGTAATTTAGAATTAATCCATTTAAATATGATTAAAGTTAGCGAAGAAGCAAAGGTAAAAATAACTAATCTTATGGGTGAAGAAGGCTATAATGTCAAAAACCACTTTGTAAGAGTTGGAGTAAAAAGCGGCGGATGTTCTGGGTTATCTTACGATCTGAATTTTGATCAAGCCCAGAACGACGAGGATAAACTTTTTGAAGATAATGAGGTGAAAATCGTTATCAACAAAAGCAGTTTTTTATACTTAATTGGAACCACTTTGGAATATTCTGGAGGGTTGAATGGAAAAGGATTTGTATTTAATAATCCTAACGCAGAAAGAACATGCGGCTGTGGTGAAAGTTTTTCACTTTAATTTAAAAGAAAACGATTATGGCATATACGGAACAAGAACTCGAAAAGGAACTTCAGACTAAAGAATACGAATATGGTTTTTATACAGAAATGGAGTCCGATACATTTCCTCCAGGCTTAAATGAAGATGTAGTTATCGGTATTTCCAAAAAGAAAGGAGAGCCAGATTGGATGACACAATGGAGATTGGATGCTTACAGGCATTGGTTAACCATGAAGGAACCAAATTGGGCCAATATTGGTTTTGAAAGACCAGATTACCAAGCTATATCCTACTATTCTGCACCTGGCACTAAACCAAAATATGATAGCTTAGATGAGGTAGATCCTGAAATGTTGGAAACTTTCAAAAAATTAGGAATATCTATCGACGAACAAAAGAAATTGTCTGGTGTTGCTATGGATGTTGTGGTGGATTCTGTATCTGTAACCACTACTTTTAAAAAGACATTAGCTGAAAAAGGAATTATTTTCTGTTCTATTTCTGAAGCGATTGAAGAACATCCAGAGCTTATAAAAAAATATATAGGTTCAGTAATTCCTACTTCAGACAATTATTTTGCTGCCCTTAATTCTGCAGTATTTAGCGATGGCTCTTTTTGTTACATTCCAAAAGGGGTGAGATGTCCAATGGAATTATCAACCTATTTTAGAATTAACCAAGCAAATACTGGTCAGTTTGAAAGAACACTGGTGATTGCAGAAGATTCTAGTTACGTTAGTTATCTAGAGGGCTGTACAGCTCCTATGCGAGATGAAAATCAATTGCACGCTGCCGTTGTAGAGTTGGTAGCTTTAGATAATGCAGAAATCAAATATTCAACAGTTCAAAACTGGTACCCAGGAAATAAAGAGGGTATAGGTGGAGTCTACAATTTCGTCACCAAAAGAGGAATTTGTGAGAAAAACGCTAAAATAAGTTGGACTCAAGTCGAGACTGGTTCAGCTATCACTTGGAAGTATCCAAGTTGTATTTTGAAAGGAGACAACTCCACTGGAGAATTTTATTCCATTGCAGTAACCAACAATTTCCAGCAAGCAGATACTGGTACCAAAATGATTCATATTGGTAAAAATACCAAGAGCACAATTATTTCAAAAGGTATTTCCGCAGGGAAATCTCAAAATAGTTATAGAGGCTTAGTTCAAATTAACAAAGGAGCAGATAACGCGAGAAATTTCTCTCAATGTGACTCATTATTGATGGGAAACAGATGTGGAGCTCATACGTTTCCATACATAGAAGCTAAAAATAAAACGGCACAAGTAGAGCACGAGGCAACCACCACTAAAATTGGTGAAGACCAAATCTTCTACTGTAATCAAAGAGGAATTGATACTGAAAAAGCAATTGCTCTTATTGTAAATGGTTACAGTAAAGATGTACTCAATAAGCTGCCGATGGAATTTGCAGTGGAAGCTCAAAAATTACTTGAAATATCACTAGAAGGTTCAGTTGGATAAATATAAATTAATGAAGATATCTATTTTATCCATTTTAGTTTGTTTATTGACTTTAGGGTCATGTAAAAAGGAGTCTAAAGATTCAAAAGTAGATGAAGAAATCTCGAAGGCGGAAATGGAAGGTTCGTTAAAAACGATGACGGGCGAATTTATTTATGCTGATTCTGCTGCCGTTTTTCAAACTAAAAACGCAATTTACGGTGTGGTCATTAATGAAATGGCCGAAGAACTTATTGCAAACGTCCGTGATATGAACCCAGATCCATACGCGTCCTTCGATGTGACTTTAAAAGTTAAAATAGAAAACAATACCCAAGAGGATGCTTGGCCTAAAGTGGTTAAAATCCAAAATATTATAAAAGTAGAACAGTCTCAAGATGACCAAAGTCTTAGACTAAGTAAATAATAAGTAGTTATGTTAAAGATAAAAAACTTACACGCAAGTGTAGACGGTGAAAAGATTTTAAAAGGTATTAATCTAGAGATTAATGCTGGAGAAGTTCATGCCATAATGGGTCCTAATGGATCTGGTAAAAGTACACTTGCCTCAGTTATTGCAGGGAATGAAGATTTTGAAGTTACAGAAGGAGATATTCTCTTTGAAAAAGCAAATATATCTGAACTTTCTCCAGAAGAAAGAGCACACAAAGGGATTTTCTTATCTTTTCAATATCCAATTGAAATCCCAGGAGTTTCTGTGACCAATTTTATCAAAACCTCTATCAATCAGGTCAGAAAGGCTAGAGGGCAAAAAGATATGCCTGCTAATGAAATGCTGAAAAAAATTAGAGAAAAATCTGCTCTGTTGGATATGGACAGAAAATTTTTATCTAGATCTCTAAATGAAGGTTTCTCAGGAGGTGAGAAAAAAAGAAATGAAATCTTCCAAATGGCTATGCTAGAACCAAAATTGGCTATTCTTGATGAAACAGATTCTGGTTTGGACATAGACGCTCTTAGAATAGTGTCCGATGGTGTCAATCGTTTAAGAAACAAAGGCAATGCAACATTAGTGATTACTCACTATCAAAGATTATTGGACTACGTTATACCAGATGTTGTACACGTGTTGATGGATGGTAAAATAGTAAAAACAGGCGGTAAAGAACTGGCTAAAGAGTTGGAAGAAAGAGGTTATGATTGGCTCAAGGAAGAACGAGCAGAAATGACCTCGTAAGCAAGCCTTTACAAGAACCTTAAAGATTTAAAACATGGAACTTAAAGAAAAATTAATGTCTTCTTATCTTGCTTTTGAAGAGCAAGTGGATATGGAAAACGATATCCATAATGTAAGAAACAAAGCTATAAAGTTTTTTGAAACTACCGGATTTCCTACCAAAAAGATGGAAGCTTGGAAATATACTTCACTCAACTCTATCTTGAAAGAAGACTACAGCATATTTCCTAAAAAGGAAGATGCTATAGATTATAAGGATATAAAGAAGTATTTAATACATGATATAGATACGTATACTATCGTATTTATTGATGGAATTTATTCTTCTCACCTGTCGAGAACTACTCACGATAAGTTGGATGCTTGTTTGATGTCTTCGGCTTTGAACAAGCCTAAGTACAAGTCCGTTATGGATAAGTATTTTAATAAAATTGTTCCTGAGGAGAGCATGTCTTCTTTAAACACAGCTTTTGCTAAAGAAGGTGCTTATATTAGAATTCCTAAAAACGTAAGTGCAGAAAAGCCTATTCAAATTCTGAACTTTTCTACAGGAAATGAGTCAGCTTTAATGGTTCAACCTAGAAACTTAATTATTGCTGAAGAGGGTGCTCATGTTCAAATTATTGAGAGACATCAAAGTTTGACGGATAATCCTGTGCTTACCAATTCGGTGACAGAAGTTTATGTAGGAAAAAATGCTGAAGTGGATTATTATAAAATTCAAAATGATAAGACCACGTCTTCTCTCATAGACAATACGTTTATTAAACAAGAACGTGATAGTACCTGTTCTTTACATACGTTTTCCTTAGGTGGAAAAATCACTAGAAATAATTTGAGGTTTTATCAGCATGGAGAGAACTGTAATTCCATACTTAAAGGAGTTACTATTTTAGAAGGAAAACAGCATGTAGATCACAATACTCTGGTCCATCATATCGAGCCTAATTGTGAAAGTCATCAAGATTATAAGGGAATTTTTTCTGAAAAATCGGTTGGTGTCTTCAATGGGAGTATTCTCGTAGATAGATTGGCTCAAAAGACAAATGCTTTCCAAAGCAATAATAATATTTTGTTAGATGATGGGGCTACTTGTAACTCTAAACCACAATTGGAAATTTTTGCAGATGATGTAAAATGTAGTCACGGTTGTACGATTGGCCAATTAAACAATGAAGCCTTATACTACCTAAGAACTCGAGGAATCCCTAAAAAAGAAGCTCGAGCTTTACTGATGTTCGCCTTTGCAAACAAGGTTATGAGCAGCGTTAAAATTCCAGAAATCAAAAAAAGGATTACCAAACAAATTGCATTAAAACTTGAAGTCGAATTAGGATTCAACTTATAAGAATTCAATTGGGTTAACTTACTAAGAAGTAAAATTTTAAGAAACGAAACATGAACATGGTGAATACTTCTGAACAACTTTTAGATATAGATAGCATACGCAAAGACTTTCCTATTCTTCATAGAGAAATTAATGGAAAACCTTTGGTATATTTTGATAATGCTGCCACTTCTCAAACTCCAAGACAGGTTATAGACTGTATTGTAGACTATTACGAAAATAAGAATGCTAATATCCACAGAGGAGTGCATTCACTTTCGCAAATTGCTACAGATGCTTACGAGTCTGCTAGAGAAAAAGTGAGGGCTCATTTCAATGCGAAACATGGCCACGAAATTATCATGACTTCTGGGACTACGCATAGTATTAATTTGGTTGCCAATGGATATGCTTCCATTTTGAAGCCTGAAGATGAGATTTTGGTATCGGCAATGGAGCATCACTCCAATATTGTTCCATGGCAAATGCTTTGTCAGAAAACAGGTTCCAAATTGAAGGTGATCCCGATGTCAGAAAAGGGAGAATTGGTAATGGAGGCTTATAAAGACTTGTTGAACGAGCATACCAAACTTGTTTTTGTAAATCATGTTTCCAATGCTTTAGGGACCATAAATCCTATCAAAGAAATCATTGATTTAGCTCACCAAGTTAATGCTAAGGTTTTAATAGATGGCGCACAATCAGCACCACATTTAAAAGCTGATGTTCAAGCTTTGGACGTTGATTACTACACGGTTTCTGCCCATAAAATTTGTGGTCCAACAGGTGTAGGTATGTTATATGGAAAAGAAGAGCTTTTGAACATGTTACCTCCTTATCAAGGTGGTGGCGAAATGATTGATGAAGTGACTTTTGAAGAGACGACTTATGCCGGTTTACCACATAAGTTCGAAGCTGGAACTCCAAATATTTCTGGAGGTATAGCCTTTGGTGCCGCTCTAGATTATATGAATGCTATTGGCTTCGATACCATTGCAGCTTATGAAATGCAGTTGCTTATTTATGCAACCGAGGAGATAGAAAAAATAGACGGCGTAAGAATTTACGGGACAACTCCAGAGCATAAAACGGCGGTTCTTTCATTTAACATTGAAGGTTTGCATCCTTATGATATTGGAACCTTACTCGATAAAATGGGAATTGCAGTGAGAACTGGGCACCATTGCGCTCAGCCTATTATGGATTTTTATAAAATTCCAGGAACGGTTCGTGCTTCTTTTTCATTTTACAACTCGAAAGCAGAAATTGACTCTTTTATTACTGCTTTGAAAAAAGCAAAATCTATGCTATTATGAAACAATCCTCAATTTTAAAAACAGGCTTTGCGTTGCTTTCAATTGTTTTAATTTTCGCTTCTTGTAAAGCTCAACAACAAGGGAAAATGACTTCAGAAAAGCTTGTCGCTCAAGACTATGTGATAACACAATTAGGGGAGAAAGAAATTGCCGACTCTAAACTAACGTTGAAGGTCAATCCAGAAAACTCTACAATTTCAGGATACTCGGGGTGTAATAATTATAACTTCAGCTATAAATTGAAGGATGGAGTTTTGGATTTAGGCTTTGCTTCAGCAACAAAAATGTATTGCGATGATAAAATGGATCTTGAGAATTTATTTTTTCAAAAAGCAGCTTCAGTCACTCAATTTAATAATTCATCTGAAGTTATATACTTAAAATCTAAAGAAGGAAACGTCTTAATTAAGGCAGAAAAAAAGAAAGAAAAAAGTGAGTAATATTCAAGAAAGACAAAAAGAAATTGTAGAAGAATTTAGCATCTTTGAAGACTGGATGGATCGGTATGAATATATGATCGACCTTGGTAAATCTCTTCCACTTATTGAAGACCAATATAAAACCGACGAAAACATTATAAAAGGGTGTCAGAGTAGAGTATGGGTCTATGGAGCGATGGATAATGATAAACTCGACTTTACAGCAGATAGTGATGCCATAATTACCAAAGGAATTATTGCGATACTTATCCGTGTATTTTCTGGACAAAAACCAGAAGACATCATTGGAGCAAACACAGATTTCATAGATGAAATTGGACTTAAGGAACACTTATCACCAAATAGAGCTAACGGATTGGTGAGTATGATAAAACAAATGAAAATGTACGCTATTGCATATAATAGCCAACAAAATAAAGCTTAATATTATGGCTGAAGAACTAAACACAGATCAACTTGGAGAAGATGTAGTAAGAGTTTTAAAAACTATTTACGATCCAGAAATCCCTGTAGATATCTACGAACTTGGACTCATTTATGATGTTTTTGTCAATGAGGATAGTGATGTCAAAATTTTAATGACCTTAACCTCTCCCAACTGTCCAGTAGCAGAATCTCTTCCTCAAGAGGTGAAGGAAAAGGCGGCTTCTTTAGATTGGGTCAACGAATGTGAAGTGGAATTAACCTTTGATCCTGCTTGGTCCCAAGAATTGATGAGTGAAGAAGCAAAACTTGAATTAGGAATGTTGTAAGCTATGGCTGAGATTGTAAATAAGGTGGCACTAAGTTCTCTGATAACTTTTAACCTAGAGGATTATTATCCAAAAGGGAGAAGAGTACAAATCGATATCAAAGAGTGGTTGTTCCAGGGTATTATTCTTAAAGAAAAAGACTTTAGGCTAGAGCTTAAAGCACATAATTGGAATCAATATGAAGATGCCTACGTAGCCCTTTATTGTTCAACCGATTCTATAATTCCAAGTTGGGCCTATCTTTTAATAACCACATATCTGGAGGGGATAGCCCAAAAAGTCGTTTATGGATCTTTAGAGGTGTTAAACTCGTTGCTTTACCAAGAGGCGCTTTCTCAAATAGACCTTACTGATTATAAAGATAAACCCATTATTATAAAAGGCTGTTCTGATAAACCAGTGCCAGAAAATGCGTACTTATTTGCTTTACAAATGCTACAACCCGTTGCTAAGTCAATTATGTATGGTGAAGCATGTTCAGCTGTTCCTCTTTATAAAAAACCTAGAAAGGTTTAGGTAGTATCTCAATTTTATAATTTCATTTGCTCCATAAAATTATTAAAAAATGAAGTTTAAATACATCTTAAGCTTTCTCTCCATTCCCTTTTTAAGTTCAATATTACAAGCACAATCTCAAAGTGTTCCCGCTTCTTCACAAAACGATACCATTTGGAAAACCGAAGGAAATTTTCAATTTCTGATCAATCAAGCAGCCTTTAATGATGACTGGCAAGGTGGTGGAACTACCAACTACTCAGCTAACATTGTGGTTAACTACGATATTTATTACAACAAAGGAAAATATGCCTGGGATACTAAGCTCTTAGGGGACTATGGTATAAACAAGATTAAGGATCAAGAATTCTACAGGAAAACAAATGATCGTTTAGAGCTCAATTCGACCATTGGCCGCCAAATAGGACAGTCCAAATGGTATACATCTGCCTTTGTGAATTTCAGATCTCAGTTCGACAAGGGCTATGAGTTTGGAGAAGATGTAGACGGAAACGATACGAGGAGACTTCAAACAGAATTCATGTCTCCAGCCTTTACTCAATTAGGGTTTGGTATTTTATGGAAAGAAAGTGACGATATTCGTGTCAATATTTCACCAGTAACAGGCCGTATCATTACTGCCAACAAGAAATTTACTACTACTCCAGGTTATGTAGACGGTGATTTTTTCGGTATTGATGAAGGTGAAAGTATACGGACCGAATTTGGTGCCTCTGTGAATGCTTTTGTAAAATTCAAAGTCATGGAAGGCATTACTGTAGGAAACGTATTAAGCTTATATTCTAATTATCTTGAAGATCCGCTAAATGTAGATATAGATTATACCTTAAATCTTATTATGAGTGTAAATAAATATATTTCGGCGAATTTTACCTTCCAGGCCATATATGATGACAATTCCGTAAGGGGTTTTCAAATAAGAGAAGTCTTAGGTGTTGGTTTAAATTATACTTTTTGAATTTAATCCATTAAGCTTAAACTCTAAACTATGCTGTTCTTAGGAGATTAGTTAGTTTTTGTAGACTTGCCCTCGATGAGGTTTTAATCGATCTCTTACAGATTTCATGTCGACTTCTTCAACTACCATAAAAGCGATAAAATGAAAGTCATCTAGCTTTTCGGTTCCTGTTACCTTTAGATTTAAAGCATTTACATTTAAGAAGTCATTCAAATGAATGGTGTGATGCTCCGCTGTCTTCTCTGCATTTGGACCTCTAAAGTCCCAAATTAATTTTATTTGTTTACTCATAAGTTTGATTAATAATTTTGGCTAAAGAACACATTTTTTTCAAAGCCGTTTTATTTAGGGAGTCCTTTTAATAGACTCCTCACTTCCTCTACACTAGTTACATAAAATTTAGCCTTAGTTTTTTTAACACCTACCTTTATGGTTTGTGAGTTTTCTGGAAGCTCCTCAAACATAAATTCATCGGTCCAGTCATCTCCAATGGCAAAGACATGTTGAGCAGGATTTTGATTCAAAATATAAGTGCAAGCTCTGCCTTTATTCACTTTACTACTTTTTATTTCAATAACTTTATTACCTTCCAGCAAGGTAAGGTCTGTGTTAGAGATAAAACTGGTTAGCACCGTTTTTATTTCTACAACTCGCTTTTGAGCCAATTCGATATCAGTATCTCGATAATGCCAAGCTAGCGAAAATTTCTTTTTTTCAACAAGTGTTCCTGGTGTTCTATCCACAAAAGTTTCCAAAACAGGGAGAACGTTTTCCATCCAATCGGTTTTTAAATGCTCTAGAGTTTTCCATGTTTGCCCTTTTTCGCGAATGGAAACGCCATGGTCGGATACTAGAGTATAAGGAGTGTCTTTAAACCATTCATTCAACGTTTTTTTATCTCTCCCGCTGATAATGACTAGCTCGAGATTTTCAATTTTTTCAAGTCCATTTAATAATTGGAAAAGCTCAGAATCTGGTTTAGCATCTTGAGGGTTTTTAGTAAAGTTGACCAAAGTCCCGTCGTAATCTAAAAACATCACCTTTTTTTCAGAGGATTTCAATTTCTCTCTGAAATTTTCTATATCAGTTGACTTCAATTTTGAGGCCTGGATAAGACTATATACTTTATGTACTTGTTTTAGGGAGTTCATAAATTCACTTGCCCATTTCTCTACGCTATACCTAGACACTCGGTCTTGAAGAGCCTTCATTCTTTGTTTTTGCTCCGCCTTTGGCATTTCTAAAGCTTGCTTTAGAGTGTCCGCAATTTCTTCATAATTGAAAGGATTGATAAGCAAAGCTTCATTGAGTTCTTTTGAGGCCCCTGTCATTTCACTAAGGACTAGCACACCGTCCTCTTTGGTTCGAGTGGCAATATATTCTTTAGCAACGAGGTTCATTCCGTCTCTTACGGGAGTAATTAAGGCAACCTCCGATGAGGTGTACAGGTCTATTAAATTTTCAAAAGGTAGGGTTCTATAAAAATACCAAATGGGGGTCCAGCTCACCGTGGAAAATTCACCATTAATTCTACCTACAAGTTCGTCGGTTTCTTGCTTCAATTTTTGATACTGAGGTACCTGAGATCTTGAAGGTACTGCTAGCATAACGAGTCTTATTTTCTCTTGGAATTGTGGATATTTCTTTAAAAAATAGTCAAAGGCTTTTAACCTGTTAGGGATCCCTTTGGTATAGTCCATTCTATCGATGGAAAGCACCATTTTCATACCAACTTCTTTCTGAAGATGTTGATCTAGTCTTTTTTGAATTTCGGATTTGTTATTTTCATCTTGTTTATCATGCTTAAGAGCAGCATTTTTAAATTTTTTGTAATCGATGCCCATCGGAAAAGAGTCTACCTTTATGATTCTGTTGTTATAGGTAACTTTGTTGAAATTAACCTCCAAACTAAGAATGCGTTTTATAGAACTTAAAAAGTGTCTCTCGTAATCATAGGTATGGAAACCAATTAAATCGGCACCAAGCATACCTTCTAAAAGTTCTTTACGCTTAGGAAAGATTCTGAATATTTCATAAGAAGGAAAAGGAATATGATTGAAGAATCCGATAGAAATGTTTGGTTTTTTAGCTTTAACAAGTGCAGGGACCAGTAAGAGTTGGTAGTCTTGTATCCAGATTTGGTCACCATCTTCTGCGTGTTTTAAAACCACTTCCGCAAATTTTTCATTCACGCGTTTATAGGCATTCCAAGATTCGGGATCGTACTCTGTATATTCTATAAAATAATGAAACAGTGGCCATAATGTTCGATTACTAAAGCCATAGTAATACAAGTCTAGGTCACTTTGAGTGAGACTCACAGTGACACATTGCTCTTTATGAACGGCTTTTTCAACCTTAGCCTCAAGCTCGGGAGTAAGTTCCTCTTGGGTAAGTCCTGACCAGCCAATCCAAATTCCATTGCTCTCTTTATGGACAGATTTAAGTCCTGTAGCAAGTCCGCCAACACTTGGCCTTACTTGGAGGTGATCATCTTCTATGCTTATTTGTAGAGGCAGTCTATTGGATACAATTATTGTTTTATTCATAAGGAATCTTTGTTAAACTCGTATTATTTCCTTTTATTTAATCAAAAATATGATTTTAATCTCCCAAAAACTCAGGATTGATGAATAATCTAAACTATGGAATCATAGGGAATTGTAGGACAGCAGCTTTGGTTTCCGAAACAGGTTCAATTGATTGGTGTTGTTTGCCAGAATTTGATTCTGCTTCTGTTTTTGCTAAATTATTAGATGAAAAGAAGGGGGGGCAATTCGCTTTTCATGTGGACGATTCTTACGAAATAACTCAGGTTTATGTCAAAGACACTTGTATTCTCAAAACTACTTTTTCGTCTCAAGATGCTAGCTTTGAAGTCTATGATTTCTTATCACGTTATCTCAAAAAAGATAAGGTTTATCACACCCCTCCAGAACTCATAAGGTATTTGAAAGTCACTAAGGGAACACCTAAACTAAAAGTTGATTTTAATCCAAAATTGGAGTATGCTCTTGGAAACACGGAGATATTCATCAAAGAAAATTTTATCGTAGGTCTTACGGAAGCCGATGAGTTTGATACCTTGTTTCTTTACACGTCCTTAGATAAGGAAGCTGTTGCAAATTCAAAAGAAATCTCCATGACTGAAGATGCTTTTTTCCTATTGTCTTATAACGAAAAGATAGAGCTCCCAGACATGGAGTCTGTTTCTCTAGACTTAGAAACAACCAAAGACTATTGGCTCAACTGGAGTTCAAAAACGCCCAAGTTTGGCACTTATGATGATATGATTTTAAGAAGTGCGATGACTCTTAAGCTTTTGAGTTATGATAAAACTGGGGCAATCCTAGCGGCAGCGACGACCTCATTACCCGAAACGATAGGGGAGGTGAGGAATTGGGACTATAGATTCTGTTGGATTAGAGATGCTTCCATGGTGGTGAAAGTAGTCTCTCAATTAGGTCATAAAAGAATGATAAAACGCTATCTACAATTCATAATAGATTTGATTCCAGATAAGAATGAAAAACTTCAAATCATGTATGGAATCAATAAAGAAAAGCAATTGACTGAAAAGCACTTAACACATCTTTCTGGATATAAGGATTCTAAACCTGTGAGAATTGGAAATGCGGCTTATGCACAAAAGCAAAATGATATCTACGGAATATTGGTGGATGTCATTTATCAAGAATTAGTCAAGTTTAAATCAGATATAGACAATAAAGAAGAATTATGGACTATTACGAAAGGGATTGCGTGGGTAGTCGGAAAACACTGGCAAGAGCCCGATAAAGGAATCTGGGAATTCAGGACTGAAGATCGACATTTTACCTTTTCAAAAGTCTTATGCTGGGTGGCTATAGACAGAGCTATAAAAATCTCAAAACTCTTTCATAAATCCTCCAAGCTTGAACGCTGGAAAACTTTGGAAAAAGCTATACGTAATGATATTATGGAGAATGCCTGGAACGAAGATATGCAGGCGTTTACTCAATCCTATAATTCTAAAGATCTAGATGCCTCTGTACTTTTGATGGAAACCTATGGTTTCATCGATGCTAAGGATCCTAAGTTTGTAAGTACTGTAAAGGCTATAGGAAAGCATTTAACAAATGATGGACTTCTGTATCGCTATAAAAATAAGGACGACTTTGGCTTGCCTAGCTCATCGTTTACGATTTGTACATTTTGGTATATCAATAGTTTGTTTAAAATTGGCGAAGTGGAAGACGCTAAGCAACAATTTGAGAGGTTAATCGGTTATTCTAATCACCTAGGATTGATGAGTGAGGATATCGATTTTAAAACAAAAAGGCTGCTGGGGAACTTTCCACAGGCTTATTCTCATTTGGCATTGATAGAAACGGCTATAAATTTATCTAAAGCAGAGACGTCTTAAAACTCAGAAAATCGCCGGTCGAGTAAAAAGTTATCGTCGGTTAAGGTATTTAGAAAAGAAATCAGTTGGTTTTTTTCAGTTTCTGTGAGCGAGATTCCCAAGTTATTTTCTTGTTGTAAGCTAGGATCTAAATTTTGTGTAGGTTCCACTCCAGAGTCATAATGATCTAAAACTTCTTTTAAAGATTGAAAGCGTCCATCGTGCATGTAGGGAAGGCTCACTGCGATATTTCTTAAGGTAGGGACTTTAAATTTGTACTTATCTTCCTCAAGTCCTGTTACGCGTTCACGTCCAATATCATTATACCTAGGATCAATAGATAATCCATTGTTTCTATAGGATTGATCTGTAAAAAGGATACCCTTATGGCAACTTGCACATTTAGCTTCAAATAAGGATTGACCAGCAGACTCTTCCTCGCTAAAGACAGAATTTCCTTCTAAAACTTTATCATATTTTGTATCTGCAGATACCATCATCACCATAAATTGAGACAAAGCTCTGAACATATTTTGAGTATTCACCTCGCCATTGTTAAATGCTTCGGCAAATAATTCACTGTAGACTTGGTCGCTTTTGAGTTTGTTAATGACATTAGACACCGTTTCATTCATTTCTGTATCTGTTGTAATAGGGATGATGGAAAAAGAATCGAGATGTTGGGCTGCACCGTCCCACGAGAATTCTTCGAAGTAAGCCAAATTCATTAAAGGTTGGGCATTTCTGGTTCCTAAAGCACCATCCACACCATGACTCACTTCGTGGGTATGGTGTGTAAAAGAAAACTCTTGTACATGACAAAATCCACAAGAAATAACTCCTGTTGAGGATAATCTCCCATCGTAAAATAATTTTTTACCTAACTCAAAGCCTTTTTCTGTAGGTGGATTTTCTTCCAAATTGTAAACAGGTTGTGGAAAGAAATCTGGCTGAGGGAAGTCTAATTTTTTATTTTCTGAAATTTCAACATAAGTATTCTCCTCACCGCTGCAGGCAAAACATACTATCAATACCAGGATGAGAAATACTTTATTCATGTTTGTGGTTTATTCTGTTGAACTAAAAGGAACTGAAGAAAATAACTGACTCACGTTTTCTGCAATCTTTGGAGCGTTTACAGGATCTACTTGAATATCAGGTTTATCCTCTATCCTAATATCGTAGACCGCATTAAAGAGCTTAGATAAGTCAGCTTCGATAGAGATTAATTTATTTTCAGTGAGATCAAAACCAAAATTCGAAGATAACTCTACAGTTTTGTAATTATCTAGATTGGTCCCATGGCTGACAATGTGAAAAAGAAAATTCTCATCAGGTTGATCTCCAGTTGAAGAATATTCACCTTCTATTTTAAAAAAGATATACCCTGCCGACCAGCTCCAATGCATTAGGCTTTCTTCTGCTGTAGGCACAAAGTTATCTACATCATTGAGTGGGTAGTTGGATTGATCTACGCCTATCCCAAACTTTATTTTCTTGTAGTTGACAACGGGGATGTTTTCTAGGCTTATAATTTTACTGGAAGGCACCTCTTCATCGACTAGAAAATAACTGTCTTCTACAGGATAAGTGAAGATTTCACCATTGTCTTTAATAAATGAGATATTACTGATGATATATTTTAGCTCATTAATGGAGTAAGACTCACCCAATGTAGTTTGATAAACTCCGGTATTCAATTCTATGTTTTGAGAGTTTATCTTATTAGCAAAGCTGATCTCTATACTCGTAGTTTCAATAGTATCATCGTCTTTACAAGAAACTGCCAACATTGAAATAAGAACAAAGCAAATTATCTTTTTCATATTACTTTAATTTTATAATAAAGGCATCGTTATCTCCTTTATTTGTTGGGAAATCGCTGTCGTTGCTTGCCGTGGTACCAACTACGAAAATCTCCCTACTGGAATTTATTGCAGCATCATTCCCAAAGTCAAGACCACTTCCCCCGAAGGTTTTTTGCCATTTTAAGTCTCCATTACCGTCTATGATAAATCCCCAAATGTCATTAGAGCCATAGTTGATCTCCAATTGATCTGTCTCACTTCTTGAGCTACTGGTTATAAAATAGTCATTATTTCCTATAGCTATAATAGACTTTCCAGAATCGAATTCTGGTCCACCATAGGTTTTTTCCCAAATCAAGTTCCCATCCGTATCGAACTTGATGATCCATATATCTGCATTACCTCTCGGGTTTGAAACATCTTTATCACTACTCCTAGTATCACCAACTAGCATAAAGTGATTATCTTCTGTTTTTATAATATCAAAAGCAATTTCGATACTGCTTCCTCCAAAGTTTTTTTCCCAAACTAAATTGCCATCAGCAGAAGTTTTGACCACCCAAATGTCATAACTTCCATTCGGGTCAGTAATATCAAAGTCATCACTTTCAGAATGTCCTGTTTGGATATAGCCGCCATCTTGTGTTTGTATAACAGCGTAGCTTCTGTCATTATTGGTGCCCCCAAAATAACGTCTCCATTCCATATTACCTTCAGCATCCAATTTTATACCCCAATATTCTCCCACGCCATGCTTTGCTCTTTTAGGCTTTGATGAAGGTTTCAAATTCTCGAAATCATCATTTCCCTCTCCACCAGATGAAGTGACATCCAGAAATCCGGTAGCAAAATAGCCGCCATCTTGAGTCTGTATAATATCATATCCTCTATCGTTTCCAGAAAAACCGATGCTTTTTTCCCATTGAATACCCCCTAAAGCATCTAATTTTACGACCCAATAATCTTGAAATCCAAAATTTCCCGAAATATCGCCATCATTACTCCTAGAAAATCCAGTGACGGCAAAGCCTCCGTCATCGGTTTGGATTATACTTTGTCCTCTATCGTCATTACTTCCCCCAAATACCTTTTGCCATTGGATGTTTAAATCTCTATCTAATTTTACAAGCCAATAATCACTATCTGTTGAAGGCTTACCCGTAATGTCACCATCATTACTTTGTGTAAAACCAAATGCTGCAATACCACCATCGGGGGTTGCTACTACAGATAAGAAATCATCTTGTTGAGATCCCCCAATAGTCTTGATAAGGTCTATCTCACCCATAAATTCCTGGTCAATTCCTTCTGGAATTACTGATTCATCATCTTTGGAACATGAAAGAATTAATCCTAGACTTATTATGAAAACTATTTTATTAAACATTATTCGATGATCAATTTACGAGTGAAAGAATTATTTATTTTAAGCAAATACAGGCCAGAGTCGAAAGCCTCTAGATTGACCTGAATTTGCTTTTCATCTTGATAAGCTTTGGAAAAGATTTTTTGACCTAAAAGATTGAAAATTTCAATTTTTTGAATGTCTTCTTGGGTGTTTAGAACAGTGACATAAGACGACGCAGGATTAGGGAAAATTTTAAATTCCTGGTTTTGAAAATTAGAGGTTTCTAGAGTACCTGATTGTCTAATTAAAAAGAACCCCCTGTTAATGTCACTAACCACGATATTACCGCTTTCAAAATAGGGATAATTGCTCCACACGCCATCAAAATCAAAACTATTACTTTCAGGATAGGTATCGAAGAAGCCTACTTCATTTATCTCTTTATCACCTACACCAGAAATGTCTATGATTCTTATGCCTGCGGTATAATTCGATAAATAAAATGTATCTCCTTTAATATACCCATTATGGTCTATGGCTCCAGTTGGGCCAAAATATTCGTGATGAGGCATAGGGTTATCTAAATCTTCTAAATCAAATATTATCGTTTTTGTATCAAAACCATAGTCTCTTTCATCTAATTCATCTCCTAAGAAAAAATATTTTTGATCTTCTGTTAACCAACCCTGATGAGTATATCCGACATTGGTATATGAAATATCTGAAATTAAAACGGGGTTGGACTTATCTGTAACATCTACAAAGACAACTTCATCTGCATTACTTCCTAAATAAATTTCTCTACCAGCATAATCAGGATCAGGCCCATTATAAGTGACAACCTGAGCATCGTGAGTGTAAAAACTACCAGAATAGCCTCCCGCTAATTCAGGATTTAAAGGATTGGAGATGTCGACGATATGAGGTCCGCCATTATAAGTTGTGGTCCCAACAGCATAAGCATAAGGTTGTTCTGGATTGATCACAATATTATGAGCCCTACCAAAACCATCGTAATGTGCATCGTTGGTGAAAGTTGTGGGTGCATTGCTAACATTGCGAAGTCGAGTGAGGTCGAAGACTTGCATGCCATGTCCTGGGGCCTCCGAAACGATAAAAGCATAATTTCCATAAACTTTTATATCTCTCCATTGACTAGCATCCGTATGTGTTGGTAATTTACCTAGGTATATAGGGTTTGTAGGAGATGAAATATCAATAAAGGCAGTACCATTAGTCAACCCCATGATCGCATATTCTTTACCATCTTGAGGATCTGTCCAGCCCCAAGAGTCATTTCCATCAGATGCTGAAAGGGTGTTTAAGTCAATTTGGGACATTAAATCGTAGTCATTGCAAGGATAAGGCCCAGCAAAACCATTTTCACAGGGAGTTTGAGAATACGAATTGAAGCTCAAAAAAATTAAGGCGAGAAAAGAGTAGATGTTTTTCAAGATGTTTTTTTCAAATGTAAGTAATTATTCTCTAGTCAAGATTTGATTTTTAGACCCATAGAGACCAACTTAAATATGCTGTCCTTCTCAATTCCTTTGAGTAACTTTGCAATCAAACTGAAAATGTTATGTTTCAAAATACAAAAGAGAGCAAAACCAAATTATCAGAACTCGGTGAGTTTGGTTTAATAGACCACTTGACCCAATTTTTTAAAATTAAGCAAACCTCAACTATTACTGGTATCGGTGATGATGCAGCAGTTTTAAAACATGATAAACATACAGTGGTGACTACAGATCTTTTGGTAGAAGGCGTTCATTTCGATCTAGCCTACATGCCTCTAAAACACTTAGGCTATAAGGCTGTAGTGGTAAACTTATCTGATGTGTATGCGATGAATGCAAAAGCAGAGCAGATTACAGTCTCAATTGCGTGTTCCAATCGCTTTACAGTGGAGGCCTTGGAAGAGTTGTATAGTGGAATTGCCACAGCTGCAGAATTGTACAATGTAGATGTTGTTGGTGGAGACACCACTTCGGCAATAAAGGGGTTAACGATAAGTATTACCGCGATTGGTCAAGCCGAAAAAGAGGATATTACTTATAGGAGTGGTGCTAAACCTAATGATTTACTTGTAGTCTCAGGTGATCTAGGAGGTGCTTTTCTAGGGCTGAAGGTGTTGCAAAGAGAAAATGAGGTGTTTAAAGTGAACCCAAACGATCAGCCAGATCTCGAGAAATACAATTATATTGTAGAGCGGCAATTAAAGCCTGAAGCAAGAAAAGATATTGTAGAACTCTTAGCTGCTTTGGAAGTAAAACCGACTTCTATGATTGACATTAGTGATGGATTATCCTCAGAGTTGATGCATTTATGCAAACATTCTAAAGTTGGCGCAAATCTGTTTGAAGATAAACTTCCTCTTGATCCAATGTGTATTTCAACTTGCGAAGAGTTTGAGTTGGACTCTACCACAGTGATTCTCAATGGAGGGGAAGATTATGAGCTTTTATTTACGGTAGACCAAACTGATTTTGAAAAAATAAAAGCGAACCCACATTTAACGATTATCGGTCATATGGCTGAGCAAAGTGAAGGCATACATCTCATTTCTAGGATGAATACTAAAATCCCAATTAAGGCTAGAGGTTGGAACGGGATGAATGACGAGGACGAAGATTAAAAACTAAATTTTGGAACTTATGGAAATTAAAATATTTACTACAACGTCTAAAGTAGAATTAATGGGAATTAAGAACCTGTTAATGTCCGAGGATATAGACTATTTTGAAAAAGATAAAATGGATAGTTCCTACGCGGGTGCTTTTGGTCAGTATGAACTTTTTGTTTCTGAAAATAATGAAGACAAGGCTAGAGCAATTATTGAAAAATTTCAAGAAAGCTAGCAGGTTTTAATTCTAGACCTTAGGTTAATATTATTTGAAAATTTAGTGAGATAAGTGATTATTTTCTAATTTTAAGAAAAATTAAAAATTATGAAAAGACACGCAAAAGCAGTTTGGGAAGGTAGTATTAAAGAAGGTAAAGGGAACCTCTCTTCACAGAGCGGTATTTTAGATAACACACCCTATTCTTTTAAGTCTAGATTTGAAGACGGAAAAGGGACAAATCCTGAAGAGTTAATTGCAGCAGCTCACGCAGGATGTTTTTCAATGCAATTGTCTGGTTTTTTAACCGAGGAGGGTTATACTCCTGAAAGTCTTGAAACTAAAGGGGAAATAACTCTTAAAGATGGGTCTATCACAAATTCTCATCTCACACTTGTAGCCAAAATACCAGAAATTGGTCAGGAGAAATTCGATAGTTTAGTTGAGAAAGCTGAAAAGAATTGCCCGATCTCTAAGCTTCTATCTACTGAAATTTCAGTAGAGGCTACTTTAGTTCAGTAACAATAAGGATTATCTTTAAAAAATGCTGTTGAAAAGGTCAACAGCATTTTTATTTAGGTTTTGCTCTATGTAAATTCGCTAGAGCTTTTTTTATTTGACATAGAGTCTTCATCAATAAACGATATATTTGTAATAAATAATTTTGCACATGCTAGAAGCAGTACTTTTAGGATTTTTATTTTCTTTATTTTTAGTATTTGCAGGCTCTTACTTTAGAGGCAGACTAGCGGTATTGTCTTCGTTAATCCCGTTGAGTCTTTTTATTTATTTCTCTACATTTATCAGTGAAATAGCTGATGGTAAAGTTATTTACGAAAACCACGAATGGATCCCCAGTTTTGGAGTTAATCTTAGCTTTACCTTAGATGGGTTGGCACTTTTATTTGCTTTAATGATTACGGGTGTGGGGACCTTGGTCTTTGTATATACCTCTGCTTATCTAAAAGATCACAAATATTTAGACAGGTTTTACGGATATCTGAGCCTATTTATGGCAGCAATGCTTGGCTTAGTTCTGTCGGATAACCTGATGACTATGTTTATTTTTTGGGAACTAACGAGCATCTCCTCCTTTTATTTAATCGGTTTTAACAACGATAAAGAAGATTCTAGAAAATCTGCATTAATTGCACTTGGCGTAACTGGTATAGGAGGATTAATGCTATTAGGTGGTGCCGTTCTACTTGGAGATGTTGCTGGCACCTATCGTATTTCCGAAATGCTATCTTCAAGAGAAGCCATTGCCGATAGCTCGCATTATGTTTTAATTCTATTCTTTATATTTAGTGCTGCTTTCACCAAATCTGCACAGTTTCCATTTCATTTCTGGTTACCTGGAGCGATGAAGGCTCCAACACCGGTCTCTACCTATTTGCATTCTGCAACGATGGTAAAGGCAGGAGTTTATTTATTATTTAGAATGTCACCCGTTTTAAATGGTGCAGAAATTTGGCATACCGTATTGATTGTAGTAGGGGGAGTTACGATGATTTACTCTGCCATCCACATTATTTTTAGAACAGATCTCAAAGGAATCTTAGCCTATTCAACTATTTCAGCATTAGGAATTTTGGTTTTTTTGATTGGAATCGGAACCCAAGCAGCTCTTATCGCTGCTGCAGTTTTTATTGTGGTTCACGCTCTCTATAAAGCTTCTTTATTTTTGATCACCGGTATTATAGACCATGAAACGGGGACCAGAGATGTGACTCAACTTGCAGGTCTTAGAAAAGTCTTGCTGCCAGTCGCTATAGCTGGCTTTATCGCTGCGCTCATTAGCGGTGGTGTTCCGCCTACTTTGGGTTTTGTAGGTAAAGATTTAATTTATGAATCTACTTTGCATTTTAAAGATAATGCGATCTTACTCACCATTATAGCTCTATCCACAAACGTATTATTGTTTTACGCTGGTTTTGTAGCGGGAGTAAAGCCTTTTATCGGGAAACTACCAAAAAAGTTTGAAAAAGTTCATCTGCCAAGTCCGCTAATGTGGGTTCCACCTCTTATCATGACTTGTGCTGGATTGGTATTTGGTCTTTTTCCTGGTCTTATTGAAACAGCTATAGCAAAGCCTATTGCAATGACACAAGCACTTCAGTTCGAGGATTTTCATCTTAAACTATGGCATGGCTTTAATACCATTTTAGCGCTTAGTGCCACTACGCTTATCTTGGGTACCGTTTTATATTTTGTTTTGAAACCAAAGCACTCTTTGGAGAATACTATCGCAAAACTTGATGTAATTGCACCCAAAACATTACTATTAAACCTATCTGAGGGGTTTGCTGTGTTTTCTAAATACTGGACCAATATTTTTCAAACAGGTTATTTGAGACATTATCTTTTTATAATCGTAAGCTTTCTCATTTTGCTTTTGGGATACTTAATCTTTTCAGACTTTTCTCTAAAGATAGACACCTCTTCGCTAGCAGATTTAACCATTTACGAGATCTCCATTTTGATAATGTTACTTTTAGGGGTCTTATATACTGTATTTACCAAATCTAGATTGGCTGCTGTAGCCTCTTTAGGAGTAGTAGGGCTGTCATTCAGTTTGCTGTTTTTGTTTTATAGTGCACCAGACTTAGCAATGACTCAATTTTCTGTAGATACCCTAACTGTTATTTTATTTGTTCTGGTACTTTACAGATTACCGAAATACTTGAATTTATCCGATAGCCGACTCAGGATCAAACACGGTATATTATCCGTAAGCTTTGGTGTCTTAATTACGCTTCTTATTCTAAAAGTCTTAGGCGAAACCAAAAACACCGAAGTCACAGAATTCTATGCTGAAAATGCTTATAAGTTGGCAAAAGGCAAAAACATAGTCAACGTTATTTTGGTAGATTTCCGAGGGATAGATACGATGATAGAAATTTCAGTATTGATAGTAGCGGCCTTAGGAGTTTTTGGATTACTGAAATTGAGGCTAAAGACAAAAGATAAAAAATAATATGAGGACATTAATTTTAAAATCAGCATCTAGTTACTTGATTCCGGTATTACTAATATTCTCTGTGTTTATTTTACTTAGAGGGCATTATTTACCAGGGGGAGGATTTGTTGGTGGTCTTGTTGCCGCAATTGCTTTTGTTTTGGATGCTTTTTCCAATGGATTAGAAAAAACGAAAACCATATTAAAAATACATCCAGGATTTCTGATGCCTTTGGGCCTTTTAGTGGCTTTTTTAAGCGGAATTTCTCCAATGGTTTTTTCCGATTTGCCCTTTATGACAGGAATTTGGGCGGAAAATCCAATACCAGTCATAGGCGCAATTGGGTCTGCGTTATTTTTTGACCTTGGTGTATATCTAGTCGTGATAGGAGCGGCCTTAACGATCATTTTTACAATTTCAGAATCTGCTTAAATGGAAATACTCTTAGCAATTATTACTGGTGTTTTATATGCGTCTGGCATTTATATGATTATGCGTCGAAGCATGGTGAAACTTATTCTGGGTATTATCCTTCTTGGAAATGGAGTGAACTTATTGATATTTGTCTTAGGTCGTATCACCAAAGGGGAGCCTCCAATCATAGATTCTGCAGAAAAAGTTTTGGAAGGAGTTTATGCAGATCCAATTCCACAAGCCTTAATACTTACAGCCATAGTCATTAGTTTTGGGTTACAAGCCTTTGCTATTATACTTATGAAACGAACTTTTAAAGTCCTTAAAACAGACGATTTAGACCAACTTAATACTACAGACGAAGATTCATGACAAACGATATCATTATACTACCATTAGTGGTTCACCTGTTTTTCAGCATCGTATTGATGTTTTTCTGGAATAAAGTGGATTTTCAAAAAATCTTTAGCGTAGTTGCCAATTTTATAGCTCTACTTGTTGCCATTTGGGTTTTTATTTTTGTGTATAATAACGGTACACAAGTGGTGCAATCGGGAAATTGGGAAGCGCCTTTTGGAATTGTATTTGTGGGAGATATGTTGGCTGCGACTTTAGTTTTACTCACCGCTATTGCAGGTTTTGCAGTATCTATATTTTCTACGATATCCGTTATAAGAGCAAGATTGAGATTTGGGTATTTCAGCGTGTTTCATTTCTTGCTCTTAGGGCTAAATGGAGCTTTTCTAACTGGTGATATATTTAACTTATACGTGTGGTTTGAGATTATTATTATCAGTTCTTTTGTCCTGATAAGCATTGGGGGAGAAAAAAATCAATTGGAAGGCGCCGTCAAATATTTTGCACTTAACTTTTTTGCGTCCATGATCTTTTTAACGGCTCTGGGAGTTCTGTATGGCTTGGTAGGAACCTTGAATATGGCAGATATTTCATTGAAGATTGCTGAAGTCCAAAATAGAAACTTAGTGGAAATAAGCGCTGTTTTATTTCTGGTTGGCTTTGGAATCAAATCGGCTATATTTCCTTTGTACTTTTGGCTTCCTGCATCTTACCACACCCCGCCATCGGCAGTTTCTGCCATATTTGCAGGACTGCTTACCAAAGTTGGAGTTTACGCTTTAATACGTGTTTTTACACTGATTTATGGAGGAGAAGGATTTTTAAGTATTTTGCTTTTAACCCTTGCTATCATGACTATCTTTAGTGGCGGTGTTGGGGCTATTATCCAAAATAATATGAAGAAAGTATTCATGTACTTTATCATTTGCCATATTGGATTTATGATTGGAGGTTTAGCCTTATTTACTGAAGTCGCCATGGCAGGTGTTATTTTTTATCTTATTCACGATATTATCATTAAAACGAATTTATTCCTGATAAGCGGTTTGATTTATAGAATTAAAGGCACAACCAACATGAAGAAACTCGGTGGTTTGTACGCCAATTATCCCAAGTTGAGTTTACTCTTGGCAATTCCATTATTTTCTCTTATCGGAATACCACCGTTATCGGGGTATTGGCCTAAAATTTCACTAATTTTAGCAAGTTTCAATGCAGAAGAATATTGGTTCTTTGGAGCTTTAATCTTCGGAAGCTTAATCACCCTTATAGTTATTGCCAAACTTTGGTCGGAGGTTTTTTGGAAAGATCAACCCAAAATAAATTTTCCCGAAAAGTTTATTTATTTTGACCAACTCAGGATAGGACAAAAATTCACCTTTATATTCCCAATTGCTTTTCTAACTTTTGTAACTTTATATATTGGATTTGGGGCGGAACACATTCAGCAGCTGTCTCAGAGAATAGCTTCAGAATTAATAAATAACGAATTATATATAGACGCTGTTTTAAAAAGATAAGTCAAAATGAAAAGTAAATTTTTATCTAACATTTTGTTGACTCTTATTTGGGTATTTTTGACTGGTGGCTACGAGTTCAATAATTTCCTTTTTGGATTTATTTTGAGTTTTATTATCCTTTGGATCTTAAGCGGTGCGGAGGACAAAAGCAGTAAAAAATATTTTAAGATCATTCCTAGGATCATTTCATTCATCTTCTTTTTTCTCTGGGAACTTACCAAAGCAAATATTCAAGTTGCCTACGAAGTCAGTACCCCAAAGTTTAATATGAAGCCTGGAATTATTGCCGTCCCTTTGGACGCCAAAACAGATTTGGAAATTACTCTTTTAGCAAATTTGATAACACTTACACCTGGAACGCTTGCTTTAGATGTCTCTACAGATCGGAGTGTTCTCTACAT
Source organism: Psychroflexus gondwanensis ACAM 44 (assembly GCF_000355905.1). GTDB lineage: Bacteria > Bacteroidota > Bacteroidia > Flavobacteriales > Flavobacteriaceae > Psychroflexus > Psychroflexus gondwanensis. The sequence goes on along the minus strand of NZ_APLF01000007.1, from coordinate 64,471 downwards.
TCATGCCATGTATGTAGAAGATAAACAAGAATTTATTGCAGATATTAAGACAGGATTTGAGAAACGCTTATTAGAAATATTACGATGAACGTACACGATTTTTTATATTATATTATTTTACCTATCCTTTCCATTTCCTCACTTTTGGTTTTTGTAAGGTTTTTTAAAGGGCCTAGCATTGTAGATCGTGTTGTTGCTTTAGATTTATTAATTACTATTGGAATTGGTATTATAGCGATATATAGTGTCATAACTGATGAACCAACATTTCTTGATATTTCTCTGGTTCTGGCTCTTATTGCTTTTTTAGGAACAGTAGCCTTTGCATATTACTTAGAAAAACGAAATAAAAATGATTGATATCCTTATTTACATCACTTCTGGTCTTGGGGCACTTTTTGTACTCCTAGCGGCTGTTGGCACTTTAAGAATGCCAGATCAATATCTTAGAATTTCTGTCAACACCAAGGCGGCAACTCTTGGTGTTGGTTTATTACTGGTCGCTGCTGCGCTATTCTTTTTAGAAATTTCAGTGTCCACGCGTGTGGTTACTGTAATCATATTTATTTTAATCACTGCTCCGGTGGGAGCACACCTTATAGGCCGAACCTCCTATTTTCTAGGAAATGAACTATGGGGTAAGTTTGTTATCGATGATTTGAAAGGTAAATACAATAAATCTACCCACGAATTAAAAGGAGAGGATAAAGAAACAGAAAGTGAAAATGAGAAAGATTCAACCCCTAAAACTTAAATTTCCTGAGACTTTACAAGAGAAACTCGATAAACGTAAAGATGAGGGATCATTCCGAGTGCTTAAGATTTCAGATTCAAGCTTAGTTGATTTTTCCTCAAACGATTACTTAGGTTTTTCAAAAAGTCAAGCTATTTCTGAATTTGCTCAGCGAAAACTTAAAGAGTATTCCAGTCAACTTCATGGGGCTACTGGCTCAAGACTGCTGTCCGGAAACTATCCTTTAATTACAGATTTCGAGAACTACTTAGCCAAGCAATATGATGCTGAAAGCGCCTTGATCTTTAACTCAGGCTATGATGCTAATTTAGGTCTTATCTCATCAGTTGCACAACGTCACGATTTAATTCTTTATGACGAATTAAGTCATGCCTCTATAAGAGACGGTATTTCGTTGAGTCCTGCTCATTCCTATAAATTCCAACACAATAATCTGAAGGATTTGGAAGCTAAACTTTCCAAATTTCAAAATCAATTTGAAACCATTTATGTCATAACGGAGCATGTTTTTTCCATGGATGGTGATGAAGTTGACGTAGAGGCGGCCTTAGAGGTCTGTGAAACTTATGGGGCTTGCTTTATTTTGGACGAAGCCCATGCCATAGGAACTTTGTCTAAAACAGGTTACAGAGATTTAGGGAATAAGATCTTTGCTCGAATTATTACTTTTGGTAAATCGTTTGGATCCCACGGTGCAGTGATTCTAGGCTCACAGGATTTACAAGATTACTTGATCAATTTTGCAAAAAGCTTTATTTATACCACAGCTCTTGGTCAAGATACTATAGCTAGAAACTGGGCAGCTCATGACTATTTGAGAACTCAATCGCAAGATTTTGAAAGCTTAAGGTCTATCATTTGTTATTTTTTAGAAACCCTAAAGACCCATGAACTGGCGAGCTATTTTATAGAAAGCAACTCTGCAATTCAATCCTGTGTGATTGGAGGAAACCAAAAGGTAAAGACAATTTCAAACCAACTTCAGGCAGAAGGCTTTGATGTAAGACCCATCTTATCGCCAACAGTTCCAAAAGGAAGTGAAAGGTTGAGGTTTTGCTTGCATAGCTATAATACAGAAGCTGAAATTTCAAAAAGTTTAAGTAAATTATCAGAACTTTTAAACTAGAGATATGAAATTCTTTTTTGCAAGTATTGCCTTTCTACTTTGTTATCAACTGAATGCACAAGAAATCAAAGGAAAAATCGTAGATGATAAAGATAATAGTCTATCTGGGGCTACTATTTATTTTGATGGAAGTACAATTGGTACACTAAGCAGGAAAGATGGAACTTTCAATATCGAGTTCAAAGAACAATCCAACCTTACACTAGTCATAAGATTTTTAGGTTTTGAAACATTTTACCTACCCAATCCAGATCCAAAAACGAATTATGAGATAAGCTTAATCCCAAAGGAAAATCAATTGGATGAAGTCGTTTTTGATACATCTCCCTTTACTCGAGAGCAAATGCTAAAGGCTTTCAAACACGATTTTCTTGGAAGAACCAAAGCCGGAAGAAGAGCCCGTATTTTAAATGAAGATGATATTCGTTTTTATTACGATAAAGATGAGAAAAGCCTTTATGCATCAGCTAGGCAACCCCTTCAAGTGATAAATAAGGAATTGGGTTACAAAGTAGAATTTGATCTGGTAGATTTTATTTCAGATTTTACTAGAGTAACTCTGGATAAGGATTATCAAAAAACCAATTATTTTGGTGGAACATCTTTTTTTGAAAATATAGCAGAAGAAGATCGAAGAATAAAAAGGAAACGCTTAAAAGCTTATAAAGGTTCTTCCATGCATTTTTTTAAAAGCCTATGCTCAGGTCATTTGGAAGAAAGCAAATTTAAACTTTTTCATAAGAGTTTTCAAGTGCCAGCTTCAAGTGTATTTGATATTAAAAAAGTAAACCGAAAGGTGAGAGCTTCTCGAGTTCTTGGAGTGGAATCTTATGAGGATAGTTATGAAATCACTATTCTAGGAAATGATTTTGAAAACCTAAATATTGACAGTACTTTGATCAGAAATAAATTCCAAAAAAAAGTAGCTTTACTCCATAAAGATGATCGTTCCGATATCACTTTTAAGACCAAAGTCTTTTATGTGGATGATTACGGAAATCATACTCAAATCAATAATATTTTATTTTCTGGAGACATGAGTAAAGGTAGACTCGGAAACATGCTCCCCATAAATTATCAACCACATGACTAAGACATACTTTATTACTGGCATTGGCACTGAAGTCGGCAAAACCATAGTTTCAGCAGTAGTGACCGAAGCTCTTCGGGCAGATTATTTCAAACCCATACAAGCTGGAGATTTGGAGTATTCTGATACTGATAAAGTCAAGGCTTTGATTTCGAACTCTAAATCGAAATTTTTCAATAACGCCTATGCTTTGAAAACACCCATGAGCCCTCATGCTGCTGCAGAAATTGATGAGGTCACCATCGATCTGAAATCTATAAGTAGGCCGAAAACCCAAAATCATTTGGTAATTGAGGGGGCGGGAGGCTTAATGGTACCCTTAAATAACAAGGATTGTATCATCGATTTAATTGAAAAAACAGATAAAATCATTTTGGTTTCCAGACATTACTTAGGAAGTATCAATCATACACTACTCTCCGTGGAAGCTTTAAAAAACCGCGGGTTTACGAATATTGGTATTCTTTTTAATGGAAATGAACATCCAACAACTGAACGTATTATTTTAGATAAAACTCAACTCCTTTCCTTGGGAAGTATTCCAGAAGAAAGTCAAATTTCAAAAGAGGTGATTCTAAAGCATGCGGAACGTTTAAAGCTAAATTTAGAGAAGTTTTAAGCCATGTGGATTAGATTCAGAAGAGAGAATACTTAGCTTTAAACTCCTTAACTTTGCAATAAATAAAAGACCATGAAACTTTTCGGGAAGTCTATTTCATTACCATTTACCAAGCCTTCTATTTCTAAGCGGGACCAAAAGTATATTTGGCACCCTCTTACTCAGCATAAATTAAACCCAGAGCTACTAGCTATAAAATCGGCAAAGGGAGCGATCCTAAAAGATGAGTCTGGAAAAACCTATATAGACGCTATCGCTTCTTGGTACACCAGTATGTATGGGCATTGCCATCCTGAAATTGTGAAAAAGGTAAAGGCTCAAATGGATACTTTGGATCAGGTGGTTTTTAGCGGGTTTACCCATGAACCTGCGGTAGAATTGTCTGAGAAATTGATGGAGATTTTACCTAAAAATCAAAGCAAACTCTTTTTCAATGATAATGGCTCTACGGCAACCGAGATTGGTATAAAAATGGCTTTGCAGTACCATCATAACCAAGGAAACGATCGTAAAGTCATGTTAGCTTTGGAAGATGGATTTCATGGAGATACCTTTGGAGCCATGTCGGTTTCCAGTTTATCTGTATATAATGGCGCTTTTGAAGACCATTTTATAAAAGTGATTAGACTTCCTAAGCCAGATGGTCAAAATAATGATGAGGTTATTACGCAATTGAAGTCGATTTTAAAAGAAAATGCCATTGCAGGCTTTATCTACGAGCCTTTGGTTCAAGGAGCTGCCGCCATGCAGACTTATGATCTTAAAGGGCTAGAAGATATTTTGAAATTGTGTAAAGCTCAAGATGTGATTTGCGTTGCCGATGAGGTCATGACAGGTTTTGGAAAAACAGGTAAACATTTTGCCTCAGATTACTTAACCCAACAACCCGACGTTATGTGTTTAAGTAAAGCCCTTTCTGCAGGAATGGTGGGTATGGGAATTACAAGTTGTACAAAAAAAGTTTACAAAGCCTTTTATGCCGATAACGTCGCCAAAGGTTTGTTTCATGGTCATACCTACACGGGAAATCCGTTAGCCTGTGCTGCGGCTATTGCAGGGATTGAACTCCTTCAATCTCGAGAGATCCAAGACTCTATCAAAACCATTATGAGTCTCAATCAACTGTTTGCCGATAAAATGCGTAAGCATCCTATGGTTGGAGAGGTAAGACAGATTGGTGTAATCTTAGCTTTAGATCTAAATCTGGAAATGGAGCGCTATGGCAATGCTCGTGATGAGATGTTTCAATATTTTATGAGTAAGGGGATCTTTTTAAGACCGCTGGGAAAAACCATTTATATTCTACCTCCTTATGTAATTACAGAAGCGCAGTTGGCTAAGATATACGCTGTGATTGAAGATTACCTCAGTATTTTAGAAGAAAGAGCTCTTAAAGCTTAATCAGTTTAACGATTTCTTTTTGGTTGTTTTCGCCTATAATAGTCACTAAATAGACCCCTGTAGAGAGTGAACTAGCATCATAACTAAAAGGAGACGTGGTACTTTTAAATTGACCAGCATCTACTTTTTGTCCTAATAGCGAATAAATACTGAAGCTATAACTTTCGCTCGAGCTAGATAAGCCTTGAATATTAAACTTATCATTTACAGGATTGGGATAAACCTTAAAGTTTTGAGGGATTGTGTCCTCGTTAGATAACGAGTTCGACTCTATAATGAAACCATATCTAAGGTCTGGTTCTCCTTCAGCAACCTGGTAATCTACTGTGAATTCACCTTCATTTATCGGATATTCAAGATCCAAATAAAAGTCCTTTAAAACCATATCTGTTTCAGACACATTTGAGGGGTTTACTTTAAATTGGTAAGCGCCTTTTCTTTTGTTTTTCAAACTCAGCATTATAGTATCTATTTCTTCTGGGAATCCTCGTTCTTCAATACTCAAATATCTACCCTGTGAATAGATAGATAAACTCTCATCGTAATTCTGAAATTTTTTAGCGTCCTTTAGATCAACTTCTGAATTTGATCCTGCTTTTAGCTTAAGACTGGTAGCATCAATGGTTTTATTATTGGACTGCAACAACACATCGATTCTCGATTCTTGGTTGAAACTTGAAGGCTGAAGTTGAGAAATATCCTTGTAATTTTCAGTGTAGTTGATAGAAATCGAGGTTGCCCCAGTATTTTTTGCTTCAACGAAAACAGCTTGCCAAGGCTGTATAAATTGATTAGCATCAGAACCTTGAGCATTAGTCCCCGCAGGTAATTCGACAGTTGCATAACCTCCACGAGTATTTAGTGTAGGGTCGTAAACGTAAATAAAACTTTCATTGAGATTGGGATTATTATTCATGATAGAATTAGCATCAATACTACTATGGTAGGGATTACTCAGCAAAATAAAACTATTATCTGTTATCAAATTGACCTGTTTTGTAAAGCCTAAAATAGCAGGATTTCCTGTTAATCTTAAGGTTGTTTCTGGACCAATTGCTGTGTTGGAATTTAAGGTAGTAGATCTATCTCCTCTTATCAATAAAGTAAAACTCTCGCCTTTATCGAATTTTTCGGTATCTGTATTAGCAAAAGCAGACCATGACTGTGGGCCTTCATCCCAACTATAAAGAGAGGAGTTTCCGGAAAGTGTTGCATCGAACCCATTATTTCCAGACTTTGAACCCGTAATGTGTGTTCCGAAACCTGCTATGCTATCTATATTATCTGTAGGATAATTGGTTCCAGTATTGTGTTGACCTTCTTGTAGGTTATCTAAAATTGGACCTGAGGTAGAAACAGGGGAAGAGAAGTACCTAAAGGCTCTGTTGGATTGAGGAATAAAACGTTCAATTACCAAGTCTCCAGTTATGCTTCCGCCTGTATTTATTCCCATCTGGGCGGTTAGCGTGTCGTTGCTTTTTAAAGTCAAACGGCCGTTTGGAGAAAAAGCCCCTCCATGAATTTCAAAGGTTCTAAAGACATCTTGGTTTCCATTTGTTACTTCAACTTGTCCAGAACCTTTATCAATACTGAAATGTTCGATGAGACCTTCTCCTGAAATCGATTGTGCTTGATCTCCTATTAACTTAAGTTGTCCACTTCCCAAAAAACGTCCTTCATGGCGAAGATCGCCACCAATCGATAAATTGACAGAATTCTCTAAAACCACTAAAGTAGATTCACCCACATAAACTTGGCTCATTAAACTTTGTGAGAAGACAATTAAAATAATAATCAAAAGTGCTTTTTTCATTAAGCAAAATTACTAAATTTGCAACAATAAATTATAATATAATTATGAAAAAAAGCCAAAAGTTATTTTTGATTGCTCTTTTTGTATTTCAAATCCATTATGCTCAAGTAGGTATTGGAACAGTAGATCCGCAGACTTCGTCTATTTTGGAAGTAGAATCCACCGAGCAAGGTGTCCTCCTTCCAAGGATGAGTACCTCACAAAGAACTTCTATAGTTGACCCAGCTAATGGGTTAACTGTTTTTGATACAGATTTACAATCTTATTATTTCTATAATTTGGATGATTCGAGTTGGGAAAGTTTAAGCTCATCACGATTGAACCGTGTTAATTTTGTCTTAGTAAAATCCCAAGCTGATTTTCCAGATCCTTCTGGAGGGAAAATAACTTTAGACGAGAATACTTATTATGAAATTAATGGAATCGTTTCTCTTAATACACCAATAGAACTCAATGGCGCTTATATTTCTGGATTAGATGCCTCTGAAGACGTTTTATTAAAATCTTCAGGAAATGTTTTTGAGGGTACTGGTGGTAGTATAAGAAATATAACTATTGCTGGGGGAGGTAATGCCTTTTCCATTACAAGTGGTACCTCCTTACTCGTTCAAAATACCATTATTTCGGGTATGGGAAATGTGGGTAGTGTGAGTGATGTAGGATTTGTTTTTTTTAGCAATGTCCAGTATTTATCCAACTCAAATGGTATTGTTTATACAAATATCACTAACTTATTATTAAATAATCAAGCCTGGCAAGCCAGTAATAGCGGTACTTTTGAGAAATTTGTTGGAAACTTTGACTTGATTCAAAAAGGGAGTGGTTATTCTATAGCGAATAGTTCTTCAACGGCGATAGACGTTTCAGCAAATCCAGTAGTTGGAGTTGGCGTAATTTCTGGGACAGTTTTCTCAGGAAGCTCAGAGTCTATGATAAACAGGTATACAACTGCTCAAACCAATCTTAATTTTGCTAAAGAGTGGTTTGTTCAAGCTCCAGGAATACAGGACGAGTACGATGATATCGCTACGGGTAATGTTTATTACGATGGAACATTAAATCAAGGTTATGGTATCACATCGCCTACTAGCATAACTATTCCATTTAAATTAACTGGAGGAAGTGCTGAGAACAACTTTGCCATCAATTTATTAAGATTTTCATCAATTACCGCTAATAATAGACTGGTATATAATGGAAAAGAGGCCGGAGCTTTTTCAGTTAATGCTTCTTTATCAGTAAGAGGAACAAATTCCCAAGGAGCTTTTTATTCTTTTTTTATAAGAAGAAATGGGACGGAAACCTTAAATAGAACCAATGCTATTTTCTATGTTGAAAATATAACAAGCGTTTCAAGCGTTTCCCTATCAGGTACAGTTGTACTTGAACCTGACGATTTCATCGAAATTTGGGGTCAAAAGTTATCTGGAACAGGATCTGGAACTTTGGTTATATTTTCTCAAAATTTAAATGTCAATTAACTAAAACAAAAAACCTATAGAAAAGCTCCAAACTTCATTGAACTGGTCACCTGCAAGTTCTTTGTCGATGTCGTTTATGCTTTTTTCGTAGCGGGCTTGTATCATAAAATTTTGACTGAGTTTGTAGCGCAGCCCACCTAATAAACCCAGTTCCAATCCCTCGTACCTGTTAGTTTGGTTTATCGTTTCAGTTTCACTTATCAACTGGTCTGAGTCATCTATAGATCTTTCTTCTCTCTCTTCTTCAGCATTTACCAAATAACCAACTTGCACACCACCTTCTATCCAAAGTTGTTCAATAAGGTTATAACTTACTAAAACAGGTAAATTAATATATTGCATTCTGGTGAGACTTTTAATCTCATCAATATTTACATTTTCAGAATTAAACCTTTCCGAAAACCCTTGCTCAGAATAGAGCAGCTCGGCTTGTATGCCCAGCTTAGGTAGGATTTTATATAAACCATATGCTCCTATATTCATAGAAGTTCTGGTTTCGTAGTTTGAAACTTCATCTCCCGAGATATTCGATAAATTGAGACCTCCTTTAAACCCGTATTCAAAATACTCTTGTTGAGCATTTGTAGTTATAGATGCTAATAGCAAGGTTATAACAGATAATAATGAAAGTTTCATAAAAATAAATTTTATATAAAATTAGACTTTTTTAAGGGTTTGTAAATCTTCATTAATTCAATTTTAACCTTGCAAGGTTTTATTCTAAGTTTCAAGAACTCGATTTGAAAAATGAGTAACCTATGTTACAGTAGAACGGCTATTTATAGCTTTAATTTGCATAAAATGTTTAATTATGGAATGGATTATGAATCCTTGGCCTTGGTATGTTTCTGGGCCTCTTATTGCTTTAGTTATGTTTGCTTTGCTATTTGTAGGTAAGCAATTTGGGATGTCTTCCAATTTAAGAACCGCCTGTTCTATAGGAGGAGCTGGTAAAGCATCAGATTTTTTTGATTTTGATTGGAAAAAAGAACGCTGGAATCTCATTGTGGTTTTAGGGGCTATCATTGGAGGGTTTTTATCAGCTAATTACTTGTCCGATAATACAGTCGATATCAATCCCGATGTCGTTACTACACTGGAATCCTATGGAATTAACAGTGCTGGAAAGGCGTACTTGCCCATAGAGATTTTTGGCACTGAGAGTTTGAGCGATCCTAAAATTCTTGCTGTTTTACTCATAGGAGGATTTCTAGTCGGTTTTGGATCTCGGTATGCTGGGGGATGTACTTCCGGGCATGCTATTTCCGGTTTAAGCAATTTGCAACTTCCTTCATTAATTGCAGTAATTGGATTTTTTATAGGAGGATTGATCATGATTAATTTTATTTATCCCTTAATTTTTTAAGCGTATGAAAACCTTAGTTTACTTAATTATAGGTACCTTTTTTGGTATCGTCATGTACAAATCTGAAGCAGCGTCTTGGTTTAGAATTTATGAAATGTTCGAATTTGGGTCTTTCCATATGTATGGTATTATAGGCTCTGCTTTGGCAATAGGAGTAATTGGGACTCAGATTATAAAACACCGAAACATCAAAGCTTTAGGAGGGCAAGACATGCAACTAAGCCCTAAAGCCATGAGTATACCACGTTATTTATTTGGTGGAATCTTATTCGGATTGGGTTGGGCGCTTGCCGGTGCCTGTCCTGGCCCTATGTATGTTCTCGCAGGAGCGGGTTACGGATCTATTCTGATAGTGATTTTTGGTGCAATTCTAGGTACATTTATCTATGGACTTATCAGAAACAAACTTCCACACTAATCGTAAAAACTATTTACTAAAAAAAAGCTTCGTTTCTTAACGAAGTTTTTTTTTGGACAAGGTTTAAACTTTTTCTAATTTAGTTAGTCCTACTAAATAATAAAGCTGAATAGCTCAGTTTTACTGACTTAATACTAAAGCAACTATGTTCAAAAAATTACTTTACTACACGTGTGTAGCAGGAATGGTAGTTTCGATGTCATCGTGTTCTATCCTTCAGGGTAAAAAAGATGATAAATCCGCTGCCCAATCTAAGGAGAAGCCCAAAAATGGTGTAAAACCTTACGGCAAAATTATAACGAAAAAGGCAAAATCCGACGAAGGATTGTTTACTGTTCACAAGGTAGACCAAGATTACTTTTTTGAAATCCCAGACTCGCTTTTCAATAGAGAGATGTTAATGGTAACTCGTATTGCTCAAACTGCTCAAGGCATTGGCTTTGGTGGAGGAAAGCAAAACGAACAAGTATTGCGCTGGCAACGTAAAGGAGACAAAGTTAATCTTAGAGTTGTTTCTTACGATATTGCAGCGGCAGACTCGTTACCTATTTATGAAGCGGTAGTAAATTCCAATTTTGAACCTATTTTATATTCGTTTGATGTAAAAGCTTACAAAAAAGATTCTATCCACAATAACACAGTTATAGATGTTACGGATTTATTTCAGAAGGATGTTGAAGCTCTTGGCTTGCAAAGTAGACGAAGAAAACCTTATAAAATTTCCAGATTAGATGACAATCGGTCTTATATAGACACCATAAGAAGTTATCCTGAAAACATAGAGATCAGACACGTCAAAACTTACAATGCAGGCGAACCACCTTCCAATTCTAGTACGGGTTCAGTCTCATTGAAATTTAGTAACTCAATGGTCTTATTGCCAAAAGAACCTATGAGACGACGTTACTTCGACCAACGTGTGGGTTGGTTTACAAGTAACCAAACAGATTATGGTTTAGATAATCAAAAGTCTGAAACAGTTAAGTATTTAGACCGTTACCGTCTTGAAGTGAAAGATGAAGATCTTGAGAAGTTCAAAAATGGCGAGTTAGTGGAACCTAAAGAACAGATCATTTATTACATAGACAGAGCTACTCCAGAAAAATGGAGAAAATATATTAAACAAGGCATAGAAGATTGGCAAGTAGCCTTTGAAGCCGCTGGTTTTAAAAATGCTATTATTGCTATGGATCCTCCTACAAAAGAAGAAGATCCAGATTGGAGTCCTGAAGATGTCAGGTATTCTGTAGTAAGATATCTAGCGTCTCCAATACCAAATGCGAATGGACCTCACGTGAGTGATCCAAGATCTGGAGAAATCTTGGAGTCTGATATCAATTGGTATCACAATGTGATGACTTTACTTCGCAACTGGTTCTTTGTGCAAACTGCAGCAATTAACCCAGAGGCTAGAGGTGTTGAGTTTAAAGATGAGGTGATGGGACGTTTAATTCGTTTTGTATCAGCTCATGAAGTTGGACACACGCTTGGACTTCCACACAACATGGGAAGTAGTGTAGCTTACGGTGTTGAGGACTTAAGAAGTCCAGAATTCACTAAAGAATTTGGTACAGCTCCTTCCATTATGGATTATGCAAGATTCAATTATATCGCTCAACCAGGTGATGGAGATGTGTCCTTAATGCCAAACGTTGGACCTTACGATAAGTATTCAATTGCTTGGGGGTACAGACCTATTTTGGACAAAACACCAGAAGAGGAAAAAGAAGTTCTCAACCAGTGGATCTTAGAAAAAGCAGGAGATCCTATCTATAGATTTGGAAAACAACAATCTGGAGGTGTGATCGATCCAAGTTCGCAAACTGAAGATCTTGGGGATGATTCTATGCAAGCCAGCACTTATGGTATTGAAAATCTTAAAAGAATTGTTCCAAACTTAATCGAATGGACTGCAGAAGATGGTAAAAACTACGATGACTTAGAAGACCTATACAACCAAGTTTATGGACAGTATAACCGTTATATGGGCCATGTTGCCGCTAATATCGGTGGTGTTTACGAAATCTATAAAACTTACGATCAAGAGGGGGATGTTTATTCACACGCACCTAGAGATAAGCAAGTAAGAGCTATGGAATTTCTTCAAGCAGAATTGTTTGAAACTCCGGAATGGTTAATTGATACAGACATCTTCAACAAAATTCAATTTGACGGCTATCTTGAAAAAATCAAAAGCTATCAAGAAAGAGCTTTAAATAATGTTCTAGACTTCGGCCGTTTCGCAAGAATGATGGAAAACGAAGAGCTAAACGATGATGCGTACAACATTGTTGAAATGATGGAAGATTTGAGAACTGGTCTTTTCAGTGAATTAAGACGTGGTGAAGACATCAGTAGAATTCGTAGAAACCTTCAGAGAGCTTATATTGGAAGAATGCATGAGCTCATGACAGAAGAGCAAACTAGCATTCCTGCACGATTCAGAAGTTTTGTCAGCCGAAGTAATATCGACGTGGAGACTAGTGATATCAGACCACTTGTAAGAGCTGAGTTAACTACTTTGCAAAGTGACATGAGAAGAGCAATCAGTAGAACTAGAGATACAATGACAAGATATCATCTGCAAGATGGAGTTGAGCGAATTGAGAAAATTCTCAATCCAGATGCTTAATTAATCTTTAATTCAAGTTTTAAAAGCCACTTTTATAAAGTGGCTTTTTTTTGTTTCATATCTTTAACTCAAAAAAACAAATCATCATGAAATACTTATTTTTCGTCTTATTGGTAACTGGTATAATCGCTTGTCAAGATTCTTCTGAGCTCAAAGCCAACGACACTAAAACCGAAGTTTTGGCAGAGGCAAATTCAGAAGAAATTATCAATCAAGAGTTTTGGAACAGGCTTTCTAAATTAAAAGGAAAAGCTTTTCAAGGCAAAGTTCTGGAAGCTCCAGAGGGAGACGATTTTAGAGAGAAAAACTTAGTGATGCATGTATTGGATGTGAAGGAAAATAAAATCTATATTCCTTTCAATGTAGGAGAAAATCGTTCAAGAACTTGGATTTTGTCCAAAACTAAAAATGGAATACAGCTTAAACACGATCACCGTAAGGAAGATGGAAGCGAAGATGAAGTTACTATGTATGGTGGAGTCACACCAAATAGTGGCTCGGATGATTTAGCTATGTTTCCGGCGGACCAAGAGACCGTAGATTTATTGCCGGGAACGGCCACTAACTTATGGTGGATTACCGTCGACGATGAACAATTTACTTATAACTTAAGGCGAATTGGTTCACCAATTAAATTTTCTATAGGTTTTGATTTGGAGTCACCAATTGATCTTCCGAAGCGATCTTGGGGGTGGGAGAATTATAAAATTGAAAAATAAGGCAAGGCTAAGTTTTAAAGGATCAATTCTTTTTGATTATCCTTAACCTCAGTTCGCTGCTCGGCAGAGTGGATAAAGTCTTTTGCCTTTTTGACTAGATAGTTTTGGAAATAATGTTTTTGTTTATTTTGAGTATGAGTCATCACGATGACCACAAGATCATCTTTTGGATGGTATTCTAATCCATTTCTAAATCCATCCCACAATCCATTGTGGAAAATTACCTCTTCACCATTTTTATGTTCAAGCCTAAAGCCCATTCCGTAGCGTTTATTTTTGCCATTTTCGTTTCTACCAAACATCAAGTCAATATTATCTTCATTTACTATTTCACCATTTTTCAAATCGCGAAACCACACGAACAAATCTTTTGCGGAGGCATATATTCCTTTATCCCCAATGGCATTATTATGAAAACCTTCTGGGAGCTCTATAAAAGAACGTCTATAAGATTGGTAGCCGTCCAGAATAACGTTCTTATTTCTGTCGTGTTTATCGACAAAGGTCTCATCTAAGCAAAGCGGTAATAAAAATTCGTCTTCAATAAATTCGCCGAGGCTAAGTTGAGTTATTTGCTCAACGATAGCACCCAGAACAACATAACCTGTATTGCTATAACTAAAATATCGACCCGCAGGAAAATTAAGTCTTGGAGCGTTGGCGTTAATCAAATCCACAACCTCTAGATTGTTGGGGGCAATATCTTTATTCCAGTACTGTTCGGTGAGGTACATGTAGTTCCAAAGTCCAGACCTGTGCTTTAATAAATCTCGAATGGTAACTTTTTCAAATTTAAAGCCTGGCAAATAGGTAGACACAGATTGATCGATGTCCAAACGTCTTTCTTCGTATAATTTGAGAACAGCTGCAGCGGTATATTGTTTACTCACCGAGGCCAATTGGTAAGACATATTGGGTTCCATTGGAGCCTTAGTGATTGGATTCTTGTAGCCGAAATCTTCTTCGTATAAAATTTGATCCTTATAGGCAACAATCACAGAACCACTTATTTTGTTGCGTTTAGCTCTCTTCTGAATTTGATCTTCAAAAACTTGAAGTTCTGGAGAAAACAATGAACTATAATTTACTATCGGTTCTTTAGGAATGGGATCAGTCACTTTTGAGATATCTGAAGGGACGGTTTCAAAATTACTAAAGGCAAAGTTTTGAAACATAGTATAGGAAATCATCCCTAGGATGGATCCTACTACAAATAGTCTTGTGACAAGCTTGGAGTTGAACTTCATTATTAATTGAATAACTTCATTTAAAGTGCAAAATATTACAAATTATTGCTATAAATTGATTTCAATACAATTTTAACTAAATAAAATGTAACTTTAGACTGAAACCCAGTATTATAACGAGATTTTATAATTCTATCTATAATACTACTAACGATAAAAAATTCAACTTAGTTTACGTCGATAAATTATTTTATATGACTACTCCGCCGGTATGATTTCTGCATTCCAAACATTAGCAAGGGCTTTTGAAGATTCAAAAAGCATTTCAAAAGAAGAAATCACATAATAATCTTCCTGCATAATATCTGTTCTGAATTCTTTTTCAATAATATCCTGAATGGAATAGTCTAGAAAATTGGCTTTTTGCTCATGGATTTGATTGGTCTCTCCAGAGGAAGATAAAATACCGGCCCCATAGGATTGGATACCTCCTTGCTCTTTTATAACCCCAAATTCTATTGTAAACCAATAGAGGCGTTGCAATTGTATAAGTTTATCCGTGTCTCCTATAAACTGACAACCCAATTTTCCAAACTCGTACACAAATTCAGAAAACACAGGGTTACTTAATAAAGGCACGTGACCATAAATATCATGAAACATATCTGGCTCTTCCAAATAATCCATGCTGTCTTTGGACCTTAACCAAGTAGAGGCGCAAAATTTCCGCTCGGCAAGCAACTTGAAAAACTCTTCTACGGGAATCAATCCAGGTACCACTTGCAATTCCCATTGAGTTTCGGTTTTAAACCATGAATTGATCTTTTCAAAATCAGGGATTTCGTCGGCATTCAAAACAGGAGACATATGCTCTAAAGCATCGATATAAACTTTAGATGCTTTGCCTGGGATATTTTCTTTTTGTCTATTGAATAGGGTATTCCAAACCCATAAATCATCCTTGGTGTACTTAGACATGTCTTGCATAGCAATTCGTTTTAAAATAAAAATCCCGATTCAACTGAATCGGGATTTAATTAAGGTGTAAATATGTTAT
The DNA here is from genome assembly GCF_000355905.1 of Psychroflexus gondwanensis ACAM 44. Classification (GTDB taxonomy): domain Bacteria; phylum Bacteroidota; class Bacteroidia; order Flavobacteriales; family Flavobacteriaceae; genus Psychroflexus; species Psychroflexus gondwanensis. The sequence goes on along the minus strand of NZ_APLF01000007.1, from coordinate 48,808 downwards.
ACCATTAACCGATTCTAGAATTTAGAAGTGGATAATAGTGATAATATGTGTTTTTGTTATTCATGGATATAAAATTAAATATAAAATCGATATTGGCAAATCAACAAGTGTTAAACTGCAGCTATAGGATGATTTTAATTTTTAGTCCCTATTTTCGATTAATTCATCTCATTGTTTTAGTTTTATGAAAAATCAAATCACGATGTTACAATCCTACCGGTGGGGGATTTTGGGTTTAGGCGGTATTGCCCACAAATTTGCCTCAGATTTAAAGCAGGTAGAAGGTGCTATTCTTCATGCTGTAGCCTCAAGATCACTTGAAAAAGCTAAGGCTTTTGCTGCGGACTTTAAAGCTGAAAAAGCTTATGGTTCCTATAAAGACTTGGCTAAAGACCCAGAGGTTGATATTATATATGTTGCTACACCACATGTTTTCCATTTTGAACATGCCTTACTAGGACTCGAACACCATAAAGCCGTTTTGTGTGAAAAACCAATAGCGATGAATGCAGCTCAATTGAGTCGCATGATTTCTGAAGCAAAGCGCAAGAATATGTTTCTGATGGAAGGCCTCTGGACCAATTTTATGCCTCATCTTCAAAAAGTCTATGACCTTACTCAAAAGGAAATTTATGGGAAATGCCTAAAAATTGAAGCAGATTTCTCCTTTAAAGCTGAATTTGATACCGAAGCTCGCCTGTTTAATAAAAATCTAGGCGGCGGTGCTCTTTTGGATATTGGGATTTACCCCGTGTATTTGGCTTTAAAGCTTTTAGGGCTGCCGCAAAATATCAAGGCAACCGCTCAATTTTCTAAAACAGGCGTAGATGTTTCCAATGCGATACAGTTTCAGTATTCCAGTGGAGCAGTGGCGCATTTGTCTTCTAGCTTTGCTAGAACAACACCCTCTAAGGCTAAAGTTTATTTTGAAAAGGCTACTGTAGAATTTGGACCTAGATTTCATGAAACCGACCAACTTAGCATAACAACTAAAGCGGATGAAGAACATCTAGACTTTCAGTACTCACCAAATGGCTACCAATTTGAGATCAAACATGTTCATGACTGCCTAGACCAAGGTCTTACCCAAAGTCCTGAAATGTCTCTTAAGGCTTCTCTAGAGCTGCTTCAAACATTAGATACTATTAGGAAGCAAATAGGCTTGAGGTATAAAGAAGATTTGGACCATTAGAGGGGAAGACTTTTAAGCTTCACTTGCTTAAGATTGGCTAAAATTAATATCATATAGGCGTTCACTTGGTTATTATTGGTTAATTTACAAGAACAAAAGACTTTTAAGTAAGCCTTTCATGCCATTCCAAAATCTTTATTTGAATTATAGACGTGAATAGTTAGATAAGGCATATTGAGATAATTACTATAAAAGTAGTATCTTTTACAGGATGCTGGTTTCCAGTATTTAAAAAAGACATAATTACAACATACCACAGAATGGCATATATCAATTACTACAAGATACTTGGAATTGAAAAAAGCGCGACAGAAAACGATATTAAAAAAGCGTATCGCAAAATGGCTCGCAAATATCACCCAGATCTGAATCCCAACGACAAGGAGGCTGAAACAAAGTTTAAGCAAATCAATGAAGCTAATGAAGTCTTGAGTCATCCAGAAAACCGGAAGAAATACGACGAGTATGGTAAGGATTGGAAGCACGCAGAAGACTTCGAGAAAGCCAAGCAGCAACATCAGACTCAAAATCCATTTCAGCAACAGTCTGGTGGTAATTATTCAGAAAGCGATTATTCTGACTTTTTCGAGTCTATGTTTGGAGGTAGAGGAGCTAGCAGTAGAGGAGCTAGCAGTAGAGGAGGATCTGGGGTAGGTTTCCGAGGTCAGGATTACAATGCAGAACTACAGCTTGACTTAAAAGAGGTCTACACCACTACTAAGCGAACACTCACTATCAACGGAAAAAACATTCGTCTAACCATTCCTGCAGGTGTCAAAAATGGGCAGCAAATTAAAATAAAAGGACAAGGAGGTGAAGGTGTAAATGGTGGCCCTAAGGGGGACTTATACATCAAATTTTCTATAGCTAACTCCACAGAGTTTAAAAGAAATCGCAATGACCTCTACAAAACCGTAGACCTTAATTTGTACTCCGCTATGCTTGGTGGTGAGCTTACGGTAGAGACTTTAGATAGTAAAGTGAAACTGAAAGTGAAGCCAGAAACTCAAACCGGTACCAAAGTAAAACTCAAAGGAAAAGGATTTCCAGTCTATAAAAAAGAAGGTGAGTTTGGAGATTTATATATTACCTATAATCTGAAACTGCCTACACAACTTACGACTAAGGAAAAAGAATTGTTTAATGAACTTCAAAACTTACGCTCATGATAAATCTAGAGAGCCTTATTCCCCTTCAACAGTTATGTGTCCACTACAATATCGAAATGTCGTTCTTGATCAATTTGAATGATTTCGATTTAATTGAAATTAGAACCATAGAGCACTCTCAGTATGTGCATAAGGATTATGTAGTTCATATTGAAAAAATGATTAGAATGCATCATGAGCTCGATATCAATATAGAAGGGATTGATACTATTTTTAATTTGTTGAAAAAAATAGAAACTTTGCAAGAAGAGCTTATAATCACCAAAAATAAGCTAAAGTTATATGAAGAATGAGTGTTTTTAAAAGTTAGACTATTTTTAGGATAGGCTAAAAAGAAACGATTTATGGCGACATTATAGGTTTAAATTGGTACAACGCAATGGATCACGTTTGCAGTCATAACACCAGATTATTTTCCCAAGGTTATAGCTTATCCAGTAGAAACAGGATATTACAAAACCCCAGAAGCAGAAGCTTATTTTAATCTTAAAAATGATGTGACTCAAAGCACGATATGGGCACTTATGATGGGGGTAGTGACTTCTTTAGTTGTGGCCTACTTTTTAAAGACGAAATCCAAAAAGACAGACGGATAGGAAATTCATATCTCTAAGCCTAATAATCTTGGGTTGATATTGAATTATATGTTCCTCAATACCATTTGTAAACTTTGCTCATTTTACCCATTTTTTATTTGAGTTTTAAATTGCCAAAGAAGCTTGAATTGCTAAATTTGCAAGAAATAAGTAAAAAATTATAGAGCCACACCAGGCATTATAGTTTTTTGCAAAGCACAAGCATTATGTTGGAAGTTAAACACATTCGAGCGCATCAAAAGGAGTACGTTCAAGCTCTTAAGAAAAGGAATTTTGAAGCGGACTCTGTTTTTGAAGCTATTTTAAAACTAGATGAGAGGAGACGTTCTACTCAAAAAGAATTAGACGAAATTCTCTCTGAATCCAACTCGCTTTCCAAAGAAATTGGTATGCTATTTAAGTCAGGTGAGACCGAGAAAGCTAATGCTGCAAAGGAGAAAACAGCTGGGCTTAAAGAAGATTCTAAGCGTCTTGGTGAAGAGATGGGACAAGTAGCAACAGAGCTTCAGGCTTTGTTATATCAAGTTCCTAATATTCCACATCCCTCAGTTCCTGCTGGAAAAAGCGAAGAGGACAATGAAGAGATTTTTTCTGAAGGAGAAATCCCAACTTTATCCAAATCAGCTTTACCTCACTGGGAACTTGCCAAGAAATACGATATTATCGATTTCGAATTGGGAAATAAAATCACAGGGGCTGGATTTCCTGTTTATAAAGGCAAAGGCGCGCGTTTACAAAGGGCCTTAATTTCCTATTTTCTGGACAAAAATACCGAAGCTGGCTATAACGAAGTCCAAGTTCCGCTTCTTGTCAACGAAGCTTCTGGCTATGGAACGGGTCAACTTCCAGATAAAGAAGGACAGATGTATCACGTTGGTATTGATGACTTGTACTTGATCCCCACATCTGAAGTTCCTATTACCAATATTTACCGTGACGATTTGCTCAATTTCCAGGACTTACCTATTCAATTAACGGCTTACACGCCTTGTTTTAGAAGGGAAGCAGGAAGTTATGGGGCCCACGTTCGTGGTCTTAATCGCTTACACCAGTTCGATAAAGTAGAATTGGTAAACATCGTAAAGCCTGATGAATCTTACCAAGTTTTGGACGCTATGGTGGAGCATATCAAATCTATCTTAAGGGATTTGAAGTTGCCCTATCGCGTCTTGAGATTGTGTGGTGGTGATTTAGGATTTACCTCTGCATTAACTTTCGATTTTGAATTGTTTTCGACGGCTCAAGACCGTTGGTTGGAAATCTCTTCAGTATCCAATTTTGAGACCTTTCAGGCCAATCGCTTAAAGATTCGCTATAAAGATGCCGATAATAAGAAAGCTTTGGTCCATACGCTCAACGGGAGTTCTTTGGCCTTGCCAAGAGTTTTGGCGGGAATCCTAGAGAATTATCAAACCGATGAGGGTATTGTTATTCCCGAGGCGTTGCGCCCTTATACCGGCTTCGATAAGATTTCATAGGCTAAAATTACAATTGAAAGTCACCTCATATTAAAGAAATCTTTCTCAGATGTGATGACACCGATAAATATTTCGGTAAATTTGGGAATGCTTTCGAGAACGCTCTATTTTTCAATGATGAAATGCTTTTTAAGTCTCCTGATGTGCTTTGTCTTTACCGTGGGCTTTGGACAAAGTGAAGATTTGGCGAGAAATTACTTAGACCAAGGCGACTATGAAAAGGCAGCCTCTATCTTTGGTAATCTGCATAAAAAGAATCCAAGACAACAAAACTGGTTACTTGGTTATGTAGAGACTTTACAAGCCATGGGCAAAACCGAAGAAGCCGAAAGCGTCTTAAAAACCTATCTCACCGAAGTTGGAGAATATCCCAATATTCAAATTGAGTTGGGGTATTTGTACCAAAAACAAAGCGATACACTAAAAGCCCAAGAGTACTACCAAAAAGCCATAGCACAAGTAAAGGCTAGGCCAGGTTTTTCTTATTCTGTAGGCAATGTTTTTCAAAAATATGGGCTGTTGGATCTTGCGGTCCAAACTTACGAAACGGCCCAACAGATTGAGCCTAGAAGCAATAACACCATTCAGTTAGCTCGTATTTATGGAGAGCAAAGTAAATACCTGGAGATGTTTGAAAATTACATGGATCTCATCGCTGAAAACACAAGTTATTTCCAGATTTTAAATAGAAACTTTACTCAATATATCACCGAAGATGGAAATAACGCTGCCAATGTGGCCCTAAGAAGAGTCCTGTTGCAACGCAGTCAAAAAAATCCAGAGCTTATCTTCAATCAAATGCTGAGCTGGCTCTTTGTTCAGCAGGAGGATTACGCAAAGGCCTTTGCGCAAGAAAAAGCCATTTATCAACGTCAAGATCTTAAGTCTTTAAATCGCATTATCGACTTAGCCTTAATTTCTAAAGATAAGAAAGAGCTAACTGCGGCAGAAGAAATGCTTCATTTTGCAGTGGAGAAGGCTTCAAGTCAACGGGAATTACTTTCAGCAGAACGAGAACTTTTGCTAGTGAAGCAACTTATGGCTTCAACAGATCAGTATGAGGCTATTGAAGAGGCTTACGCTAGGTTTATTGAAAAGATTGGCAGAAACAGAGATAGCTTTTTAATTCAAAAAGATTTTGTTGAATTCTTTGCTTACCAAAAGCGAGATGTTGTAAAAGCCTTAACGCAAATTGAACTTATAGCCAGTCAAGATTTATATCAGCAACAAACGGCAGAACTGAAATTGCTACAGGCCGATTTGATGGTGCAAGATTCAAAATTTAACCAAGCTTTACTTTTGTATACCCAAGTAGAGAAGCTTATTCCAAATACAGATATCGCTAGAGAAGCTAGATTTAAAGTGGCCAAAACCAGTTATTATAGAGGAGATTTCGATTGGGCCTTAACGCAGCTTAAGGTTTTAAAGTCATCGGCATCTCAACTGACAGCAAATGATGCTATGGAGTTGGCCTTGTTGATCAAAGACAATAGCCAAGAAGACACGTTGAGAACAGACTTGAAACTTGTTGCAAAAGCAGATTTGTTGCTATTTCAAAATCAACCTACTCAGGCTTTAACTATTTTGGAAGGAGTTCTTGAAGACTATCAATCGCCTTCCATTGTGGATGAGGTCTTATTCAGAATTGCAAAAATACATCTAGCCAACCAAGAGGTGGAAAAAGCACTTCTTTATCTACAACGTATTATTGACGATCATAGCGATGAGATTTTGGCAGACAATGCCAATTTTCTTCTTGGAACGCTATATATGGACGAGCTTAAAGCTCCAGACCAAGCAAAACCTTATTTCGAAACCTTAATTTTTAATCATCCCGATAGTATATTTTTTGTAGACGCCAGAAAACGCTTCAGAATGCTAAGAGGAGATCAAATTCAATAAAAAATGTTTATTTACAACGTGACGACCAACATAGAAGAAAATGTCCATGACCAATGGGTGAAGTGGATGAAAGAAGAGCATATCCCTGCCATGATAAAAACGGGAAAGTTTATAAGTGCTACCATGAGTAGAGTGGACGTGATAGAATCTATGGGAGGTATTACCTATTCTGTGCAGTATAAAGTTCAGAATAAAACTATTTTGGAGCGTTATTTTGAAGAAGATGCAGATGAACTTAGAGCGCAAACCAAACTTTTTGATGGTAAGTCTGTAAGTTTTAGAACGGAAATGGAAATTGTACACGAAGAATTATGAGTGAAAAAGAAAGAACCTCAATAGACGACAAAGTGTTCAAAACAAACTTTGAACAAGGCGTTAGGGAAGTGAGAGCCAAAAAGCACTTGGGGCAGCATTTTCTTATTGATGAAGATATTTCCCAACGGATTGCGGAGACTTTGCAAAAAGACAATTACAGCAGTGTCCTAGAAATTGGACCTGGTATGGGTGTATTAACCAAATATCTATTGGGAAAATACAATCAGTTTGTGGCAATGGATCTCGATCGGGAGTCCATCGCCTTTTTAAATTCTTCATTTAAAAAGGAACACCACATCGAGGGGGATTCGAAAGCACTTACAGTGATAGAAGCCGATTTTTTAAAAGTGGATCTTTCAAACTATTTCAGAGATACGCAATTTGCGATTATCGGTAATTTTCCCTATAACATTTCCACGCAAATCGTTTTTAAGACTTTGGAATATAAAGAGCAAATCCCAGAATTTTCGGGGATGTTTCAAAAGGAAGTCGCCCAGCGAATCTGTGCTTCAGAAGGCAGTAAAACCTACGGGATTTTATCGGTTTTGGTTCAGGCTTTCTACAAAGCCGAGTATTTGTTTACAGTCCCACCAGAGGCATTTGACCCGCCTCCCAAGATCCATAGTGGGGTGTTGAGGTTGCAGCGCAAGGAAAATTATGAGCTGCCTTGTGAGGAGAAGAAACTACGGGATGTGGTAAAAACAGCGTTTCAACAGAGAAGGAAAACCTTGCGTAACAGCTTAAAAAAATTCAACCTTTCACCAGAATTGAGAGAAGATCCTATCTTTACAAAACGCCCAGAGCAGTTGAGCGTTGAGCAATTTATCGATTTGACTTTAAAAATAAGCCAAGATGCCATTTGAACTCACCAAAGAATTAATTGAGAAAATAGAAGTTCTTGTTGAAGAACAAAAAGACCAAGAGCTTCAATCGCATTTGGAAGAATTTCACCATGCCGATATTGCCGAGATTCTCGATGAATTGACCATGGATGAGGCCACCTATATCATAAAGTTGCTGTGCAGCGATCAAACGTCTGAAGTCTTGATGGAGATGGATGAGGATGACCGAGAGAAGATCTTGAGAAACCTCAATGCCAAGGAAATTGCCAACGAGATTGAAGAAATGGATACCGATGATGCCGCAGATATCATATCGGAACTTTCTGAGGATATTAAGACTCAAGTTATTTCCAACATCAAGGATAAGGAGCACGCAGAAAACATCGTAGAGTTGCTCAAATATGATGAGAATTCTGCTGGTGGACTTATGGCTAAAGAGCTTATCCGGGTGAACGAAAACTGGAGTGTCACCGGCTGTATGACCGAAATGCGAAACCAGGCCGAAAATGTGACGCGCGTCCACTCGATCTACGTGGTGGATAACAAAGGAAGACTGAAAGGCAGGTTGTCTTTAAAAGATTTGATTACCGCTTCTAGTAAAGCAGAAATTGGAGATGTCTATATCCGTAATGTGGATTATGTAGATGTCCACACCTCTGGAGAGGAAGTGGCAAGACTAATGCAAAAATACGATTTGGAAGCCATTCCCGTTGTGGATGAGTTTGGTAGATTGGTCGGTAGAATTACCGTAGATGATATTATAGATTTTATTAAAGAAGAAGCCGATAAAGATTACCAAATGGCAGCAGGTATTTCTGAAGATGTCGAGGCAGATAGTAGCGTTTGGGAACTTACCCGCGCCAGATTGCCTTGGCTTATTTTGGGACTTTTTGGAGGCTTAGGAGCTGTTTATGTGATGCAAGGCTTCGATTCTGCTTTAGAGGAATATGAAATTCTATTCTTCTTCACCCCCCTTATTGCGGCTATGGCTGGTAACGTTGGAGTACAATCTTCGGCGATTATTGTACAAGGTCTTGCCAATGATTCTGTAAAAGATAGCTTGGTGAAGCGACTGCTCAAAGAAGTGGCGTTAAGCATTATTAACGGCTCTGCCTTGGCGATTTTAGTTTTGGTTTTTGGAGCAGCCACCTCCATGGAGTTTTTAGTAAGCCTTTCCATTGCGGTTTCCATTTTATCGGTGATTATCATGGCGGCTTTAATTGGAACGTTCGTGCCTATTATTTTGAATAAACGCGGCATAGATCCCGCTATTGCTACAGGTCCTTTTATCACAACAAGCAATGATATCATTGGGATTCTAGCTTATTTCTATATCGCCAAATTAATACTGAACTTTTAGTATGACGCCTATTCCATTTCAGCAAGAATTGACGGTCGCCTCTCATCATTTGGATGAGCAGAACCACGTTAATAACTTGGAATATATCAAATGGGTTTTAGATATTTCTGAAGCGCATTGGACCACCAAAACCCCAGCAGATACTCGAGAAAAACACGCTTGGTTTGTGCTGGATCATCATATACACTATAAACGGCAAGCCTTTTTAGGTGAAGAGCTTATCTTAACTACCTGGATAGAAAATTACTCCAAAGTGAAGTCGGAGCGTCGGGTGGATATCACTCGTAAAACCGATGGAAAAACCGTGGTAGAGGCCAAAACCAATTGGTGTTTTATCGATAGAGTTACCAAAAAACCAAGTCTTATCACTACGGCTATTTTAAAGCCTTATATTGAATTTGATTCTGCTTAGCTTGATGCTTATGCGATATTCAGTTTAAAACTTTAGTACTATGAAAATACTACATCTGGACAGTAATCACCCTTTAATGATCAAGGAATTAACCACATTGGGTTTCGACAACACTGAAGATTTTACGAGTACAAAAGCTGAAGTTGAAGCCAAAATCCACCACTATGATGGAGTCATCATCCGGAGTCGTTTTAAAATTGACAAAGCCTTTTTGGATCATGCCACTCGTCTTAAATTTATAGGTCGGGTAGGCGCTGGGTTAGAAAATATAGACGTCGATTATGCACAGAAAAAAGGAATACAACTCTATAACGCACCAGAAGGCAACCGCAATGCCGTTTCTGAACACGCACTCGGCATGCTGCTTTCTTTGTTCAATAAGTTGCGTACAGCACACGATGAAGTGGTAAACGGCCAGTGGCGGCGTGAGGAAAATAGAGGACATGAGTTGGAAGGTAAAACGCTAGGCATCATCGGTTACGGAAATACAGGAAAAGCCTTTGCTAAGAAATTGAGCGGATTTGAGGTTGAAGTCTTGTGTTACGATATTTTAGAAAACCTTGGCGATGCCAATGCCAAGCAAGTGAGCTTGAAGGAATTAAAAGCTAAAGCAGAGGTCATCAGTTTGCATACTCCGCAAACACTAAAAACTTTAGGCATGGTCGATGCAAAGTTTATAGAGTCCATGTCAAAACCCTTTTGGTTGATCAATACGGCGAGGGGTAAAAGTGTGGTGACAGAAGATCTAGTTGATGGACTTAAGTCAGGGAAAATTCTTGGAGCAGGATTAGATGTCTTGGAATATGAAAAAACGTCTTTTGAAGATTTGTTTTCAAAAGAGAAAGATATCCCTAGGGCATTTCGATTTCTTATAGATGCTCCAAATGTAGTATTGAGTCCACATGTTGCCGGCTGGACTTTTGAAAGCCACATTAAACTCGCTCAAACTATAGTCGATAAAATCCACTTGGATTTTAAAGTAGATTGAGTATCTTTAGTAAAAAGTTAACTTATTCAACTATAAAAAGCATAAGCGATGTCTCTAAATAGAAATCTTCACATAGGCTTGATACTTGTCGTCATAGTGACATCTATTGCTTACGGAATAGCATTAGACTGGGAATCCATTTTTGAGGGTAGCATCATACTAAAAGATTTACAAGGCTTTTTAACCTCTGTTTTCGTCCTATTGGTTCTGATTCTTGGGTATTTTTACAAACCCGTAAAGGCCTGATTAAAATATATTAATCAAAACCTCCCTGTTTATTCAAAACAATGAGGGTTTTCAAATTATAAAGCCGAGCTTAAGCTTTCTGAGAGGTCGTAACCATCTCAGAACAATTGATTTCTGTGATGTAGCGTTTTTCACCGTCTTTGGTTTCGTAGGACTGGGGAGCGGTTAAAACAAATTGTGAGATAGATTATATAAATGGTTAAAACCATTAGGTAGTTAATAACACATAGCCCACGGTTTAAACCGTGGGCTATGTTGTGGCAAGGAATAAAGTGTCATTTAAGCGATTTTTATAAATATTCTTTATCAAACCACCAATAATTCTACACCTTCTGTGAGGTCGTCACAATCTCAGAACAATTGATTTCTGTTATGTAGCGTTTTTCACCGTCTTTGGTTTCGTAGGAGCGGGGAGCGAGTTTCCCTTTTAATAGAACCTCTTGTCCTTTTTTGACATAGGTTTCTATAAAGCTAGCGGTCTTGCCCCAGGCGATGATATTATGCCAGTAGGTGTTAGTGACTTTCTCGCCGCTACTGTCGTGATAATACTCGTTGGTAGCGATAGAGAATTTAACGAGTTTCTTCCCAGAGTCAAGGTTGATAACTTCTGGATCTTGACCTAAGTGGCCCATTAACTGTACTGAATTTTTTAAAGTACTCATAACTATAAAATTAAATGGTTTTTTAAAATGGCTTAGTCTTTCTAAACCACATCGATGGTGTTTCCTATCGACAGGGCAAAGATGAGAGCACGAATTCCCTTTAATTGACAGATATCCAGTTACTTCCTTTTACTTGCGTTTACAAACGGTTGTAGTCGTTTACAAACGCTTCAAGGCTTTTAAAATCTGTTAGTATGTTGAGTTTTTAGACCTTATTTTTCAGTGAAAAATTAAGATTTAAGGCTTAAAAAGAGAAAAACAACCCCAAATGTATAAATATAATAACTTTAATATATTCACATTCTAGCAATAACTAGGCTTTCGAGAGATATAATTGAAAATTACGATTTAACCGTAACAAGTGTACGGTCAAACCGTAATCCAAAAAGATATCTTAATACTATATTTATAATAAATTAAAATAGTGCCAATAAAATAAAGAATAGAATTTAAAAAGAGAAAGCTCCTACTAGGTAGAAGCTTCTCCCGTAAAGGCATGAAAACATACGCTTCACTGTGGATTGCAAATGTATAATTTTTAATGAGATGTGTCACTTCTTAAGTTAAGAAGTATAGATATTCCGGTATGAGTCTAAACTGCCAAAAATTAATTATTTAAAAATTTTAATCATGAAAAATGTTTTATTTACCTTAGCTTTTATGCTAGTAGTAACGTTTGCTTTTGCCAATAATGCAATAGGAGTACCAACTGACAATTATGATGAAGCAATTGAATTAGCTGAATCATTAAGATCAAATGATTTTAGTAATACTCTAAAAATTGAAAATAATTTAGAGGTTTTTGATACTTGTTACATAACTGTTGGTGCATATGATGGCGATGGTAATCTTTTGCTTCAATTTACTATTGTAGTTGAAGATGTAGATTCTGCCGAAGAATGTAATGAAATTGCTGATAGTTTAGGCTAATTTCAAACCCTAACTGCGACTACAAAGTTCAATTTAATAGTCGCAGTTTTTTATTCACATTAAATAAAATAAGATGAAAAACATATTCTTTTTACTATTACCACTTATTACATTTTCTCAAGAAAAATCAGTTTTAATCACCTACAAAGTTTTGTATAATACTGAACTACCAACTACAAAAAACGGATATTTATATGTAAGTAGCAATCAAAAAAAAACAGTATATATTACCGAGAAAATCGGCAATACAGAAGAAAATGAAGATTATGAAGTTGATATAACTGTTAGGTTGAGTTCTGGAGAGAAAGGATACAATTTTTTCGATTACGAAAATGACATATTGACAACGAAAGATGACATTTTAAAAGAGAGCAAACTTATCAAAGAAAAAATACCTGATTTTAAATGGAAACTTTTAGAAGAAAGTAAAATAATTAATGATATCAGACTTAATAAGGCTACATGCTACTTTAGAGGGAGAAATTATATTGCTTGGTATTCAACAGATACTGCAATAAAAGCAGGCCCTTGGAAATTTCAAGGTTTACCAGGTCTTATTTACGAAATATACGACGAAACCAAAAGATATAATTGGTTTCTACAGCAAGTGAAATCTACATCTTATGACTTTAATTCTAAAGATTTGAAGTATAATAATCAAGAAATAATATCCATTAGAGAATATGCTGACTTAAAATTTAATGGTAAAGGATTAGACCCGAAAACATTGACTAGATTACCAAGAGGTGCAAAAGTTGTTAGCCAAAAATCTTTTAGAACAGGTTTTGAAATAAAATTTGAATGGGAAGAAGAAACAAAAGAAAATTAAATAAAACATTATAAGTTTTATCTTTTTTAAGATCTTCATATTTATTAATTCATAACAATGAAATATATATTCTGTTTATTAATTATAATTTTTTCAGTTAATGCTTTTAGCGGTCAAAATAAAACATTAAAAATTTATGTTGAATATGCTGTAATGAAAGGTTCAATAAATACTGTTGAGTATCTTATAGCTGACGCAAACAATGCTCTTTATACAACTGAAATAGTAGAGATAACTAATAATGAAATTATAAAAAAAGAAGGAGATAATCAATACTCCATTAATCCTGCAGAGATAAAAATTAATGCGATGAAGTATTATACAAAATCGGATTCGCCAACTATGTATTTTGTTAGTCAACCTAAAAATATACAGAATACCATTGTAGCTATCGATAGTTTGCCTGATATATCTTGGAAATTAAATACTAATGAATCTAAAATATTAAATACTTTTAAGTGTTATAAAGCTGAAGGGACATTTAGAGGTTCTGAAATTATAGCCTACTATACACCTGAAATTCCAATAGTCTTCGGTCCCTTTAAATTTAAAGGACTTCCTGGACTCATAATGGAAGTTTACAATGATGATAATGGATTACAATACCATTGGAAGGCAAGCAAAATTATTATTCCATTCAAACAAGATATTGATTTGAAGTTTTTATCAGAATCATATAACTCACCAATTGTAACTTATAGAAGCATTGTAGAAAAATTTGAAAACAAATTGAAACAGATGGATCAAACAATGAAAACCAGGGTTTCAAGAGGAGGTTCCATAAAATTGAATAATACTGAAAGAGTCAGCATAGAAAAAATTTATGAATGGGAAAAAGAAACAAAAGAAGATTAAATTTCGGTAAAACATTATAAGCTTTATCTTTTTTAAGATTTTCATATTTATTAACGTTATAAAATTACGAAATAGATATTTACTTTATTAATAACTATTTCACTAAAAAATAATATTATGATTGGAATTAAACAGTATTTTTTTTGTTTATTTTTCTTAAAAGTTCTTGTAATCTACTCGCAAACAATCGAAATAAACTACGAGCAAAGTTTTCAAAACTCATCTATCAATTTGTATAAAAAATATGACCTTGTTTTGACCGACTCATTATCAATCTATATTGAACGGGAAAGCAAATCTGGAAATAAAAATGAGGGGAACGTATATAATCAAAAAACTTACAATTTAGAATTAGGGAATAAAATGAATTCTAATGTTTACGTTAATAAAAGAGATGGATTTTATTTTTTAGAAACTTTTTTTGGACAAGCATTAGAAATCAAGGAAGATGTTTTTAAAAACAATTGGCAAATGATTGATAGTACAAAATACATTGCTAATTATGAATGTAAACTTGCAACAAAAGAATTTAGAGGAAGAAAATTTTTCGTATGGTATACAAATCAAATACCAACAACTTTTGGACCTTGGAAATTAAATGGATTAGATGGTTTAATATTAGAAGCAAGAGATAGTAATAGTGAGTTCAAATTAAATGCTTTAAAAATTAAATCTATCGACGCAAGCACAGATACTTTGTATAATGCTCTTATAAATAAGATAAATTTACTTTTTGAGAATGAAAAAGAGATACTTACTATTGATGAATTGAAAGAATTTATTGATAATAAAAATCAGATCATTTTAAATAGAGTCAAACAGCAACTTCCAAGAGGTGTGTCAACTCCAAAACTTAGTTCTAATTGTGAAGAATGTAATGATTCTCTTGAAAAATATTAGATTAATAATTGTTTTTGTTTATTCATCTATATGTTTTGGCCAAGTAAATATATCTGGTTCTGTTAGTGATTCTCTAAACCCTATTTCCTCAGCAACTGTTATTCTAAAAGATAGCTTATCAAAATCCATAATAGCTTACACATACACAGATGATGAGGGTATTTATCAATTAAAAACAAATAAGACTGGGAGATTCTATTTAGTAGTTTCTTCACTTGGTTATGAGGCTAAAACCGTTCCATTGGTTCTGAATTCAGAACAAAAGAACCTTAAAATTGATGTGGTTTTAAAAGAGAAACCTATGGATTTAGATGAAGTCATTATACAGGCCGAGTCCCCAATTTCTATAAGTAATGATACTATAAATTTTAAAACCAAATATTTCACTGATGGTACCGAGCAGACAGTAGAAGATTTATTACGAAGGATACCAGGTTTACAAATAGATAGCGAAGGCACGATAAAGGTGGGGAATCAAGAAATTGAAAAATTGATGGTGGATGGGGATGACCTTTTTGAGAAAGGTTATAAAATTCTGTCTAAAAATATGCCTGCTTATCCCATCGAGGAAGTTGAAGTTTTAAAGAACTACTCAAATAACCGACTGTTAAAAGGGGTGGAAGAAAGTAATAAAGTGGCTCTAAACTTAAAACTGGATGAGAAATCCAAACGCATTTGGTTTGGTAATATAGAAACCAGTATTGGTAATGACAGTTTTTATCAATTGAAGGGCAATTTGATGAACTTTGGTAAAAAGAATAAATACTATTTTCTAACAAATCTCAATAGCATAGGATACAATGCCACAGGTGATATCCAAGATTTAATACGTCCTTTTAGAATAAATGAGCCGGCTAGTATTGGTGACGGTCAAAGTGTAAATACACTTTTAAGTTTATCACCACCTCAGCTAAATTTTAAAAAAAGCAGGACCAATTTCAATAATGCTGAATTGGTTTCACTCAACGCGATTTTTAACCCAACTGAAAAACTAAAAATAAAAACACTTGGGTTTTTCAATTGGGACGAAACCGACTTTTTTAGGAATTCTACTGATTTTGTAGACGTGAGTGGAGCTAGTTTTACCAATACTGAAGATTATCAGCTTCAAAATAAAAAGAGAATTGCTTTCGGAAAACTTGATTTTATCTACAATTTTTCAAAAACTAAAATGCTTGAAGCCACTACCAAATATAATAATGGAGATTTTGATGATGTCTCCAATCTTGTTTTTAATGGAAACTCTACACTAGAGAACCTTCAACATCAAAACACGCTTTTTGACCAAAAAATAAGTTACAGCACTAAGTTTGATGACAAAAAAGTATTCTTGTTGACTGGGCGGTTTATCGACGAAGAATCACCACAAAGTTACAGCTTCAATGAGTTCTTTTATGATGATTTATTTCCTGCTTCCGATAATGCAAATAATGTTTCGCAGCAGAGTAACAGCCAGATGAAATTTGCAGGTATTAATGCACATTTACTTGACAGAAGAGATAAGGGTAATTTATTAGAATTGCAGCTGGGTAATGAGTTTAGGGAAGATAAGTTATTTACGACATTTTCAGTGTTGGAAGACAATTCTATAATCGATCAACCCACAGGCTATCAAAATCAAACCAAATACCAAGTGAATGATTTGTACTTCAAAAGTAAATACCTCTTCAAAATCAAGGATTTTGGTTTTACAGCCAAATTGGACGCACATCAACTTTTCAATCGGTTAGAAAATAACAATTTATCAGATCATCAAAGTCCATTTTTTATCAATCCGAGTTTAGGTATGGATTGGAAAATAAATGGTAAAAACAAGTTGATGACTTCATATTCTTATACTACTACTAATGCTGGAGTGTTGGATGTGTTTGATGATTTTGTAATGACAGGCTTTCGTTCGTTCACTAAAGGAACAGGCGATTTCAATCAACTTGATGCGTCAAGTCTTGTGTTCAATTATCAATTGGGTAACTGGAGCGACCGTTTTTTTGCAAATACATTTATCATATATAATAAAAACCACGATTTCTTTTCAACCAACACACAACTTCAACAAAACTTTGCTCAATCTGAAAAAATACTGATCAAAGACCGTGAGTTTATAAGTATTAATTCAGATTTAGATTTTTATTTTAAGTCCATCTCATCAAACTTGAAGCTGGATTTAGGGTATACCAAAAGTGAATTTAAGAACATTGTAAACAGCACTGGTTTAAGAGAGGTCACCTCAAACAATTACAATTATGGATTAGAATTGCGTTCGGGATTCCGAGGTGCTTTTAATTATCATGTGGGAACAAAATGGACGACGAGCCAGATTAAAACCACCATAGATAATTCATTTACGAATAATGTGAGTTTTTTAGATTTATCGGTTGTGTTCAACGATAAGTTTGATGTTCAAATGCAATCCGAACTTTATTATTTTGGAAATTTGGAAACCGATAATACCTATTATTTTTTAGATTTTGATGCGCGTTATAAATTGATTGAAAACAAATTAACTTTAGGACTCTCAGGAAAAAACCTCTTCAATACGGAACGGTTTAGAAGTTTTTCAATCAGTGATATAGGTTTCTCAACAACTGAATATAGACTTTTACCAAGGTTTGTTTTATTGAAAATGGAATATAGATTTTGATTTATATTCATCTCTATTTTATAAAAATTAATTTTGAAGATTCAGCCTGGGGATTTGAGTTAAACGCCACTAACTTGTTTGATATTGAATTTAAAAGGCAGAATTCTGTTAATGAATTCATAGTCTCGGACTGAAGACTATTTATTCAGCCTAGGATTGTGATGTGTAAGGTGATTTATAAACTGTAACGGATATGTTGAAAATCTTTTAAATTCTATTGTTAATAACACATAGCCCACGGTTTAAACCGTGGGCTATGTTGTGGTAAGGAATAAAGCAGAGCTTAAGCGATTTTTATAAATATTCTTTATCAAACCACCAATAATTCTACACCTTCTGTGAGGTCGTCACAATCTCAGAACAATTGATTTCTGTGATGTAGCGTTTTTCACCGTCTTTGGTTTCGTAGGAGCGGGGAGCGAGTTTCCCTTTTAATAGAACCTCTTGTCCTTTTTTGACATAGGTTTCTATAAAGCTAGCGGTCTTGCCCCAGGCGATGATATTATGCCAGTAGGTGTTAGTGACTTTCTCGCCGCTAGTGTCGTGATAATACTCGTTGGTAGCGATGGAGAATTTAACGAGTTTCTTCCCAGAGTCAAGGTTGACAACTTCTGGATCTTGGCTTGATACCAATTCTACATCAAAATAAACCAAATAAACTGCCCTTTTATCCTTTTTACTTCCACATAAAATGAAGCCATAGCCAATGCTATGCCTTAATTTTATGTATCGTTAAAAGAAAAAAATCATCAGTTTCTTTATGGATCATTTTAAAACAGAATTGGTATTGTGGCCCATTAACTGTACTGAATTTTTTAAAGTACTCATAACTATAAAATTAAATGGTTTTTTAAAATGGCTTAGTCTCTCTAAACCAAATCGATGGTGTTTCCTATCGACAGGGCAAAGATGAGAGCACGAGTTGCTTTTAATTGACAGTTATCCAGTACTTCCTTTTACTTGCGTTTACAAACGGTTGTAGCCGTTTACAAACGCTTTAAGGCTTTTAAAATCTGTTAGTATGTTGAGTTCTTAGACCTTATTTTTCATTGAAAAACTAAGATTTAAGGCTTAAAAATAGAAAAAATAACCCAAAATGTATAAATATAAAAAATTTAACATATTTGCATCCCAGCAATAACAAGGCCTCCGAGAGATATAATTGGAAATTACGGTTTAACCGTAACAAGTGTACGGTCAAACCGTAATTCAAATGTTTTTATGTCACTTACATTTGTAGAAACAAAAACACAAACATTAATTTTAAAACTTAGAGTTATGAAAAAGATTATCGGAATTTTCACAATGGTATGCTTATTTTTCTTTGCAGGATGTTCACCAGAAGCGTTTAGCGACGATCAATACGAAGGAGAAACTCCAGAAGAGATTTTTGGAAATGGTGGAGAAAATAGAGTTTATAGAGCAGAAAACACCCACGAAGATCCAGATGATTTATAAATTTTAATTTTAGTAGTTTAGACAAGATTTTAGAAGAGTTTTAATGAAGCAGTCGATTGTTTATCTTGTCGTATTAATTTTTATATATGGTTGTCAATCCCCTTCAAGTAAAAGCTCTGATGTTGATCCTCAATTAAGGGATTCTATTTTGACTTATTTAAGTAAGTTTGATAATAATAGTAATAAAGAAGCAAGCTTAAATAAGACATTTCAGTTTGTTCAACAAATAAAAAATGATAGCTTACAAATTAAATATCTAGTTGCGCTCGATTTTCGAGCTTTAAATTCTAATTCAAAACTATTTTATGAAATAAATAATTTGGCTAGAGAAAAAGCTATCAAATATAAAGATACTACTCGATTAGCTAAATTTTATTGGAATCTTGGTGATAGTTATTTAAATGAAAATAAAACTGATTTTGCTTATTACGCATTTAATCAAGCCGGATTCCTTTACAACCAAAAAAATGATTTAGAGAATTATGCTCAAATGCTCTATAATTTAGCACTAATTCAAGGTCAAGCTAAAGATTTTACTGGGACGGAAGTGAATCTGATTAAGGTTGTTGAGGTTTCCAAACAAATAAAATCATTTAAACTTCTTTACAGAGCATATAGTCTTTTAGGTGTAACTAATTATAATCTCAGAAATTTTGACGTTGCTTTAAATTATCATAATAATGCTTTGCAAGCTTTTGGTAAAGTAGAAGATCAAGACTTATACAGAGCAGCGACCTTTAATAATATAGGTAATGTTTACGAAAAGCAAAAAAACTTTGAGCTTGCTATCAAAAACTATCGAAAGACCTTAGCCACCAAAAACCTTTACGAAAGAGATCCTTATCTTTACGCAATGGCTTTAGACAATCTGGCCTTTAATAGATTGGAAACTGGAGAAACTCAAAATGTGCTTCCCGATATGCAAAGGGCTTTAGATATAAGGCAAAATATTAAACATCTCGCTGGTATTTCTATTAGTCAGATTCACATCGCTGAATACTATCAATTTATAGGAAACACCACAAAAGCTGTGGAATTTGCTTTTTCAGCAAATTCCACAGCACAAAGCAATAACAACAATAGAGACCTCTTAGCCTCTTGGCAACTCTTAGCAGACTTGCAACCCAATACTAGTTACTCCTTTACCACTTCCTATATCGATCTTAGCGATAGTCTTCAAGTCGAAGAGAGAAAAGTGCGTAATAAATTTGAACGTATCCGTTTTGAAACGGAAGAGGTCCAGCAACGTGCAGAAATGCTCGAAGAAGAACGTACCATCATTTTTCTTATTACCTCTCTCATCATTATCTTAGGAAGTTCAGTCTTTATATTTTACGTTCAGCGATCCAAAAACAGAGCTCTTGAGCTTGAACGTGATCAAAAAGTGGCGGATGAAAAAATATACGAACTTCTTCTTCTTCAGAGTGCAAGAAAAGATGAGGGTAAACGAGAAGAACGGGATCGCATCGCTAGAGAACTTCACGATAATATCCTTACTGAGCTCTATGCCAACCGGATGAATCTAATGTTCTACAAATATAAAACGGGGATGAAAGGTGATGCAAAGTTTGGTCAACTCACCGATAATTTGATGGATGTAGAACGCCAGATCAGGAGCTTATCTCACGAATTATCCAACACCTATTTTGATGAGCATAAAGAATTTGGAGATCTTATTCAAGATCTCATTCAAAAGCAACAGCTAGAGAGAAGCCATCAGCTTACAATAGATGATTCTGTGAACTGGTCCTTGATAGCTTCGGTAGTAAAAATGCATACTTACCGCATCCTTCAGGAGGCCACCATGAATATTCAAAAACACGCCGAAGCCAGTTTTGTCTTTATCAAATTCAGCTTAAATGAATCTGCAAAGGAAATTGAACTCATCATTAAAGATGACGGCAAAGGCTTCAATAATCAAAAAAAACCGGGCATTGGATTAAAGAATATAAAATCTAGAGTCGACGAAGTCCACGGTAAAATAAGTATTGATTCCAAGCTTGGTACTGGAACTAAAATTAGTATTTTTATTCCCCTGAAATAAAACTTATGCCTAAGTATAATGTCCTTCTTGTTGACGATCATCCAATGATAATTGCAGGTTTTGAACAAGCCTTAGAAATCATAAAGGAGCATGATGACACACTAAAATTCTCTAAAGATTCAGCCTTAAATTGTACTGATGCCGCCAAAAAAATTTTAAACGAAGATAAAAAATATGATCTTATCTGTCTAGATCTTTCCCTGCCTGCGAGCAAGGACGGCAAGTATAACTCTGGAGAGGACTTGGCCAAACTCGCCAAGAAAAGTCAGCCACAAGCCAAACTTTTAATCTGTACCATGTTGGAAAACAACTATAAGGTATTAAATGTTCTGCGACGGATAGACCCCAATGGATTTCTTGTCAAGTCGGATACCAACCCAGATATCCTAATTGCTGCTATAGAAAGTTTACTCAAGGGGCAAACTTACCATAGTACTACCGTCCAAAAAATGATGAAAAAGACCATTGAGTTTTCTCACAATATCGATGAGGAAGACCTAAGGATTCTTTATTTAATTTCTAAAGGTATTCTTACCAAAAATATTCCTGATCACATGGATCTTTCCTTAAGCACAATTGAAAAGCGAAAGAAGCAGATGAAATTTTTCTTTGATATTCCCAACACCAACGATAAAATATTGGTAGAAAAGGCAAAAGAAAAAGGATTCTTGTAATAATACCAAATTAAACCTATAATGTCGTAATAAATCGTTTTACCGATACGAATTCGGCACAGGCTTTTTTCGCCTGCTTTTTATCAAAAATAATTACCGTAACTAAGGCTATGCTAATTATTTTTTACTTCAATCAATCAAAAAACTTGTGCTGAGCTACGTCGTAGTATAATTCAATTTATGTATACGACATTATAAATTTAATTTGGTATAAGAATCCTTTTTCAGTTCAACTTGTATATTTTTTTATTCACTTAATAATTTCGAAATCTCATCTAGTTTTGGCGTCAACACCACTTCAATTCGGCGGTTTTTAGCTTTCCCCTCTTCCGATGAGTTAGGAGCTAGGGGTGCAAACTCACCCTTACCCGCTGCAGTCAGATTTTGAGGATTGATATTTCCATTTTTCAACAGCAGTTTCAAAACTTCGGTAGCGCGCTTGGTCGATAGGTCCCAGTTATCTGTTAAAGGGCCATTTCCTCCGTAAGGTACATTATCGGTATGGCCTTCTATTAAGACAGCTATATCAGGATTATCCGCCAGGACTTTGCCAAGTTCCTTTACGGCTTTTTGTCCTTCGCCTCCAACGTTCCAGCTTCCTGAAGCGAACAGGAGTTTGTTTTCCATAGACACATATACTTTACCATCTCGAAGCTCGACGCTTAAGCCTTGTCCTTCAAAATTGGTTAATGCTCGGGATAAATTTTCTTTTAGCGATATCATCTTTTGCTCTTTATCTGCAATGAGAGATTGTAATTCTTCTATCCGGTTGGATCTCGCTTTCAAATCCTTCTGAAGTTGTTCTAGGCGGTTTTGTTCTTTGGCGAGAGCACTTTCCTTTAGCTCTAGTTGTTCTAGAAGTTCTCTATTTTGTTTAGAATTTGCGGCAAGGGCTTGTGAGCTGTTTTGTTCTAAAGCATCGTAAGAATCGTTCAGCTTTTCTAAAGTGCTTTTACTCGCTTGCAAGTCTTTAGTAAGGTCGTCGCGTTGAGATTTTAAAACCTCAATTCTATCTTTGGAATAGGTGAGTTCATCTTCCAAGGCTGTTTTTTCAGAATTGCATTCATCCAGCTTTCGGTTAAGCTGAGTATTGACTCTTTGTAAGCTGCCAAATTCATCTTCTAGCTCTAAGAATTTCTTTTGGCTAACGCAGCCCACAAGGTTTAATACCATAAACCCGATTAAGACATATTTGATTGTTTTCATAGTATAGCTATTTTAATTAAAAACGAGAGTTTACTTAGTTTATTTCAATTCGAGTAGGACGGGGCAGTGGTCGCTATGCTTAGCGTCGGGTAAAATCACAGACCTAGACACGCGGTCTTCTATTTCTTGAGCTACCAAGAGATAATCTAGCCTCCACCCTTTATTATTTTGTCGAGCATTGGCCCTATAACTCCACCAAGAATACTGTACAACATCTTCGTTTAATTTTCGGAAGGAATCCACAAAGCCAGACTCCTCTAGGAATTTAGATAACCACTCACGCTCTTCTGGTAAAAAACCAGAAACCGTTTTTAATCTTACGGGGTCGTGAATATCTATGGCCTTATGGCAAATATTGTAGTCTCCACAAATGACTAGGTGAGGGACTTCTTTTTTTAAATCTTCGATATAAACTTTAAAATCATCCATGTAGGTAAACTTATAGTTCAGCCTAGCATCGTTGGTACCTGAAGGAAGATAGAGACTCATTACGGAGACGTCTTCAAAATCGACCCTTAAGTTTCGCCCTTCTCTATCCATATAGTCCACTCCCGTTCCATATTCGATGTGCTTTGGTTCAGATTTACAGAGGATACCAACGCTGCTGTAGCCCTTTTTTTCTGCGGAATACCAGTAGCAATAGCTGTAGCCAATATCTTCAAAAATACTATCATCTATCTGTTCTGGTTGTGCTTTGGTTTCCTGAAAACACACCACATCTGCATCTGCAGCTTTTAACCAATCTATCAATCCTTTTTTGAGAGCGGCTCTTATGCCATTGACGTTATATGAAATAATTTTCATTCCTTCTTTTTGCTCAAAAATACACAAACCTCTACAACTTAGTTTGAGGGTTTTAAAATTTTAATTTCCCATTGAGCGCTTAAGCTTACCGCTGCCGAGTTTATTCTCGAGGCCTGCCTCTAAAATTTAAATCTTTTTTAGAACTTTTATTTTGCGAACTCTCACAAAGGTCTTTGATTTTCTAAAAGTTATTATAAATTTAAGAGAACGCAAACATTTGATTGTTAGGCTTATAGCCTTTTAATTGTTAATAATTTGAAGATAATTTTGCGATTGTTTTTACAATATAAATATGTGTTTTATATTTGTATCAGGATGAAGTTTTTTCATAATAGATTGGTTAGTTAAGAAAAGCCTTGAGCACTCGCTCAAGGCTTTTCTGTTTTAAGTCATAAAAAAAAGCTTCCCATTAGAAAGCTTTTTAAAAGAGTTCAAGTCTTATTAGTTGAATTTTATCAAATAGGTGTTCTTTTTGCCTTTATTGATCAAAACATATTTACCGTTGATCAAATCTTTTTCTGTAAGCGTATAATCCAATCCTACTTTTGACTTATTCACGGATATAGAATTTTCTTTCAAGGCTCTTCTTGCTTCACCATTTGAGTTTAAAAATTCAGTTTCTGCGGAAAGTGCAGCAATCATGTCAAATTTAGTATTTAAAATCTCTTTGCTTAATTCTTTAAGCGGAACCCCTTCGAAGACATCCAGAAATGTAGCCTCATCCAGCTTGGCTAAGTCTTCTTCAGTGCTTTTTCCAAATAGGACTTGAGAAGCTTCTTTTGCTTTGTCTAAAGCCTTTTTAGAGTGGACTGAAGCTGTGATTTCATCTGCCAGCCTACTTTGTAGTTGCCTTAGATGTGGCTGTTCTTTATGAATATTTACCAAGTCTGAAATCTCGTTTTGAGAAAGGAAGGTGAAAATCTTTATAAATTTTTCTGCGTCCTCATCACTCGTATTGATCCAATACTGGTAAAATTTATAAGGCGATGTTTTGTCAGGATCTAACCAAATATTTCCTGTTGCTGTTTTACCAAATTTGGTGCCATCAGCTTTGGTAATCAGTGGGCAGGTCAATGCAAAGCCTTTACCTTGGTCGATGCGGCGAATCAATTCTGTGCCTGTTGTAATATTACCCCATTGATCGCTTCCTCCCATTTGCAAGGTACACTCTTGGGTTCTATAGAGGTGCAAGAAATCGTAACCTTGAACAAGCTGATAAGTGAATTCTGTAAAGCTCATTCCTTCTTTAGACTCTGAAGACAAGCGTTTTTTTACAGAATCTTTGGACATCATATAGTTTACTGTAACATGCTTACCTACATCTCTAATAAAATCTAAGAAAGAGAAATCCTTCATCCAATCGTAGTTATTCACTAGGATAGCAGAATTATCTTCTTTAGCATTGAACTCTAAGAATTTAGATAATTGTGCTTTTAAGGCATTTTGGTTATGTCTTAATGTAGCTTCATCTAAAAGATTTCGTTCTTGAGACTTTCCAGAAGGATCTCCAATCATACCAGTAGCACCGCCTACCAAAGCTACAGGCTTGTGTCCTGCGAGTTGAAAATGCCTCAGCATCATTACGCTTACCAAATGGCCAATATGAAGGGAATCTGCAGTTGGATCTATCCCTACATAAGCCGCTCTTGGTGCTTCATTAAGGTGGTCTTGAGTCCCTGGCATAATATCGTGGATCATCCCTCTCCAAGTTACTTCTTCTATAAAATCGTTTTTCATGGTCTGTATTGATTTAGGGCAAAGATATTATAATGAAAAAGGTTTCAACTTTCGAAATTTGTATATTTACCAAATGAATTTACTTTCTGGAGCTACAGGTCTTGTTGGAGCACATCTTCTTGCTCAACTTATTTTGAATAAAGAACAAACTAGGGCTTTATACAGAACCAAAGAGAAACAGGATCAGGCCATTTCTACTATTTTGAAATACGGTATTACTCCACTAGAAGTAGATCAATTTGTCGAGTGGTTTCAAGGGGATATTTTAGATATACCCAGGCTTGAAGAGGCTTTCTTAGATGTAACTCATGTGTATCATTGTGCCGGATTGATTAGCAATAGTCCATCTGAGTATAAAAGGATGCGAAAAATAAATATTGAAGGCACCTCTAATATGGTGAATTTGGCTATAGATTTTTCTATTTTGAAGTTTTGTCACGTGAGTTCTATCTCAACTTTAGGAAAAACCCTGGGTGATGAGTTTGTTACAGAAGAGACTGTTTTAACGGAAGATTTGAAACATTCGACATACGAAATAAGTAAATATGGTGCAGAAATGGAAGTATGGAGAGGGTCTCAAGAAGGTCTCGACGTTGTGATTGTAAATCCTGGTATTATATTGGGAGATGGATTTTATGAGTCGGGGAGTGGGCTTCTGCTTTTCAAGATTAAAAATGGACTTAAGTTTTATCCTCAAAAAATCACTGGTTTTGTGAGTGTGTATGATGTGTGTAAAGCGATGCATCAACTTATGAAAAGCTCTATTATCAACGAACGTTTTATATTGGTTGCCGAAAATTTAAAATTTGAAAAGGTCATCGATGAATTTTCCAGATTATATAAGGTCTCACCTCCAAAACTAGCTCTAAAACCCTGGATGTTATATTTGGCCTGGTGCTTTGAAATCCTAAGGTCTTTTTTGACTTCATATAAGCGAAAATTGACCTTAGATGCTATTCCGAATTTGTTTAAAAATTCCTTTTACTCTTCAGAAAAAATAAAGTCTAAGTTAAATTTTGAGTTTGAAGCGTTTACTGACTATGCCTCGAAGATTTCAAAAAGGTCTTAATCAGTTTTCGCTTTGCATTTTAAGTATCTTTTTTGGAGATAAAGTGTCCAGTTTGGCAATAGAATCTTGCTCTATTCTCTTCAGCTTCTTCAAACTATCCATTTCCTTTGCGCGATCAACGTAGAGTTTATCTAATCGTTCAAGACTGTCTTTTACTGCTTCATAAATTTCAAGGTTGTCATCAAAGTTGATGTTGTAATACTCAATATTCAATTTGATTTGGGTACTATCCACTTTATATTTATTGGAGAGAAACTCCAGCATATCCAAACTCATATCTTCAAATTTCTTTTCATTAACTCCATAAGCAGCATCTAGGAGAACCATGTCATAAATAAGGCCTTTCATTTCAGATTTGTTCAAAAGTTTATCAGGTTTTTCGACCTCATCAATTTTTTGACAACCTAGTAATGAAAGAATACAAATGGATACTAAATATAGAGTGTATTTCATTTATCTATTAAATTCTAGGCGTTGACCGAACTTGCCCTCATTAAATTTGAAATTCTCATAGACCAAGTGGCCATTTACAAAGGTATGGGTTACCCTGGACTTGAAGGTTGTCCCTTCAAAAGGAGACCACCCACATTTATAAAACATATTACTAGAGTTAACTGTCCAAGGTGCTTTTAAGTCTAAGAGGACTAAATCTGCTTTGTAGCCTTCTTTTATAAAACCGCGTTGGTCTACATCAAATAAGATGGCTGGATTATGGCACATCTTCTCTACAATTTTTTCCAAGCTCAATTTTCCTCGATGGTAAAACTCTAGCATGGCTGGCAAAGCGTGTTGCACAAGCGGGCCTCCGCTTGGTGCTTTGGTATAGACATTATTTTTTTCAGCCTTGGTGTGTGGAGCATGGTCTGTTGCGACTACATCTATCAAGTTCTTGTTTAGCCCTATTAAGAGTTGCTCTTTGTCTTTTTCTGTTTTTACAGCTGGATTCCATTTAATAAGGGTTCCTTTTTTCTCATAATCTGTATCGTCAAACCAGAGGTGATGAATGCAAACTTCGGCAGTAATCTTTTTCTTTTTAAGCGGAAGCTTACTGGAAAATAATTTTAATTCTTTGGCGGTTGATAGGTGAAAGACATGTAATCTCGCGCCTGTTTTTTTGGCCAAAGCAACAGCTTTAGACGAAGATAAATAGCAGGCTTCTTCGCTTCGAATGGCTGGATGATATTTTATAGGGATGTCTTCGCCGTAGGTTTCTAGATAAGCGTCCAGGTTTCTTTTTACAGTGTCTTCATCTTCACAATGCGTAGCAATGATAAGGGGTGAATGTTTGAAGATTTGCTCAAGGACCTTTTCGTTATCTACCAGCATATTACCAGTTGAAGAGCCTAAAAACAACTTTAAGGCCGCTGTAGTTTTAGGGTTTATTTTTTTGATCTCCTCCAAGTTATCGTTAGTACCACCAAACATAAAGGAATAGTTAGCGTAAGAATTTTCTTTAGCGATACTAAATTTCTCTTCTAGCTTCTCTATGGTAGTGGTCTGCGGATTGGTATTGGGCATTTCGAAATAGGAGGTGATGCCTCCAGAAATAGCCGCTTTGGATCCTGTGAGTATGGTTTCTTTATGGGTTAATCCAGGCTCTCTAAAGTGAACTTGATCGTCTATAACACCCGGAATAAGATGTTTTCCACCGGCATCAATAATTTTGATATTACTCGATTTCGCACTTATCGACGAAGAGACCTCTACTATCCAATCGTCTTTGATATGTACGTCGCCCTCAAAGGTTTTACCCTCATTGACGATTTTAGCATTTTTGATTAGATATTCTCTCATAATTCAAATTTTACCTAAAAGGCTTTTCAATTTCAGGCTCATTACACCAAAGACAGCCTCTTTGATGATGCCTGTGTTCATTTTCGACTTGCCTTTGGTTCTGTCTGTAAATATAACAGGGATTTCTTTTATTTTAAAGCCTTTTTTATAGGCTTTAAATTTCATTTCAATTTGAAACGCATAACCTACAAATTTAATCTTATTAAGATCGATATCCTCCAGTACTTTCCTATGATAACAAATAAACCCAGCAGTAGTATCTTCTATAGGTAATCCCGTAATAATTTTTACGTATTTTGAAGCTAGCCAAGACAATAAGACCCTCTTCATAGGCCAATTGACCACATTAACGCCTTTTATATACCTAGACCCAATACTCATGTCGAAATCATCTTTTACACAAGTATTATATAGCCTAATTAGGTCATTTGGATTATGAGAAAAGTCGGCATCCATTTCAAAAATATAGTCATAAGATCTTTCTAGAGCCCAACGGAACCCGTGTAAATAGGCTTTTCCTAAACCGCTTTTAGATTTCCTTATTTCTAAATGTAACCTATTCTTAAACTCTTCTTGTAATTCTTGAACTAAAGCCCAAGTTTTGTCGGGGGAAGAGTCGTCTACAACGAGAATATCAAAATCGACAGATTGGGAGAAAATATTTCTGAGGACTTTTTCAATATTTTCAATTTCGTTGTATGTAGGAATGATGACTAATTTGTGAGACATCAAGTCGTATTGAATGTTGGTCGACAAATATATATTTTACAAGCTAAATCTCATCTATAAAACTTCATTTTAATTTACATTTGCCTCAAACTCTAAACTTGTTTTTGACTTTAAGACTATCACAAGATCACCATTGGATTGTGGGAATTACCCTGCTTATCCTGATATTTATGTTGATTATAAAGTGGAACAAGACCAACTATTTTTTTTCTTACGTCAACTCTATTTATGATATGTCTTTTTTCAATAAAAAATTCTCTGAAAAAAGGCGAATAGAACTCCCGGAGGTATTTATTTTTTTATCAAGTCTCTTGGGATTATCTTTTTTCCTTTATGTGGTAACCGACAGCAGTGACTTTAATATCACACCATATCTTCAAATTTTCTTATTGCTTTCGATTTTCCTATTAAGTAAATACTTTATTGAAAAAATGGCAGGGGACTTATTTGAAATAGATCCACTCATCAATAAATATCTTTTTTTTAAGCAAGGCATTCTTAGTTGGATTAGTTTATTTATCCTATTTCCTTTTGGATTGCTTATTTATTTTCAAAATATAGATCATACACTTTCTGTTACCTTGGTCATTGCCCTTGTGACCGTGCTTTACATCGTGAAGCTATTGAGTTATGCTCTCTCCTATCAAAAGCATATTTTAGCTTATTGGTTTTATTTTATTTTGTACCTTTGCGCTTTTGAAATCGCACCTTACTTAATTCTTTTTAAAGTGTTTAACACAGATTAATTTGAATTTCGCAAGAAAAAACTAAGCTATATGAAAGTGAAAAGTATCCTTATTTCACAACCTAAACCAAATGTAGACAACTCTCCTTATTCAGAACTTGAAGAAAAATTAAAATTAAAAATTGATTTTATCCCTTTTATTCACGTAGAGCCAGTAGATTCTAAAGAGGTAAGGCAACAAAAAATTGACATTACCAAGTTTACCGCTATTATCCTTACTAGTAGAAATGCGGTAGATCATTTTTTTAGAATTGCTGAAGAAATGAGGTATAAAATCCCAGATAGCCTCAAGTATTTTTGTTTGAGTGAAGCCGTAGCTTTCTACTTACAGAAATATGTTGTCTATAGAAAGCGTAAGATTTATGTGGGGAAAAGAACATTTCAAGAACTTGAAGTGAGTATTAAGAAGCATAAAGATGAAAAATTCTTATTGCCTTCCTCAGATATGCTTAAGTCTATCGTGCCACAACAGCTCGATAAACTAGGTGTAGACTGGACGCGTGGCATCTTTTATAAAACGGTGGTAAGCGATCTGTCTCATCTTAGAGAAGTGTCTTATGATATTGTGGTTTTCTTTAGTCCGAGCGGGATTAAGTCACTTTACGAAAACTTCCCAGATTTCGAACAAAAAGATACACGTATTGCTGCTTTCGGTAATTCAACTATCAAAGCAGCTGAAGAGAAAGGCTTAAAGGTTCAAATACAAGCTCCTACTCCAGAAACTCCATCTATGACAATGGCAATTGAAAACTATGTAAAAGAGAACTAATTTTTGTTTTTTCCATCAAATTAAAGAGCCGATATACATTTGTATATCGGCTCTTTAATTAATAAGGGTTTCCAGTTTTTAAGCGTTGGGGGCGCCATTTAAAATTTCTTCATCTGCGTAAGACTCAAATTTCTTGAAATTATCTATAAACGATTTTGCGAGGGATTTAGCTTTAAGATCGTAAGCTTCCTTATCTGCCCAGGTTTCTCTTGGGTTTAATACGTCAGAGGGCACATTTGGACAACTTTTAGGCATTGCAATATTAAAGATCTCGTGTGTTCTGTATTCCACATCAGACAGTTGGCCTTCCAATGCTGCAGTAATCATAGCCCTGGTAAACTTCAGTTTCATTCGGTTTCCTGTCCCATAAGGTCCTCCAGTCCATCCTGTGTTAATTAGCCAAACTTTCACTCCTGCTTCTCTCATTTTCTTACTCAGCATCTCACCGTACCGAGCTGGGTGTAAAGGCATAAACGGAGCGCCAAAACAAGCAGAGAAACTCGGTATGGGTTCTGTAACTCCAGCTTCTGTTCCCGCCACTTTAGCAGTATAACCACTTATAAAGTGAAAAGCTGCTTGTCCAGGAGTGAGTTTGCTTATAGGAGGTAACACACCAAAAGCATCTGCCGTTAAAAAGAAGATATTTTTAGGTTTTTCCCCTACAGAGCCAGGTTGAATATTGTCTATATGGTAAATAGGATAGCTTACTCTGGTGTTTTGAGTGATGCTTTTGTCTTTAAAATCTACTTCCCCATCTTTAATAATTACATTTTCAAGAATGGCTCCTGGTTTTATACTGTCATATATTTCTGGTTCTCCTTCGCGAGATAAGTTGATGACTTTTGCATAACACCCTCCTTCAAAATTAAAGACTGTGTTTTCATTGGTCCAACCGTGTTCGTCGTCTCCGATTAACCTCCTGTCTGGGTCTGCAGATAAAGTTGTTTTTCCTGTCCCCGAAAGACCAAAGAAAATCGCAGTGTCTCCATCTTTTCCGACATTGGCAGAGCAGTGCATCGGTAGAGTGTTTTTCATGACTGGGAGTATGAAATTTAGAGCAGAAAAAATTCCTTTCTTTATCTCTCCAGTATATCCGGTACCTCCTATTAAGGCAATTTTTCGAGTAAAATTAAGAATTGCAAAATTGTGAGCCCGTGTGCCATCCACTTCAGGGTTTGCTTTAAAACCAGGAGCACTAATTACGGTCCACTCTGGAGAAAAATCTTCGAGATCTTTTTCGGTAGGTCTCAAAAACATATTGTAAGCAAACATATTGCTCCACGAATATTCATTAATGACTCTTATGTTGAGCCGGTAATTTTCATCTGCACAGGCATAACAATCCCTTACAAAAAGCTCTTTATCGTTGAGGTAGTTAACCACTTTATCGTATAGTTTATCAAACTGATCAGGATCAAATTCTAAGTTGATATCACTCCACCATACTTCATCTTTGGTAATATCGTCTTTAACAATGAATCTATCTTTCGGAGAGCGTCCAGTAAATTCGCCAGTATTGACGGCAAGTGCACCACTGTCTACCTCAACACCCATCCCTTTTTGAATGGTGATATCATGTAAATCTTCAGGAGAAAGTTGGTAGTTGATTTTTTTAGAATCGATGCCATAATTTTTTAACTCAATCGTTTTCGTGATTCGCTTTAAGTTATTCATAATTTTGTTGTGTTGTTATTATGGTAGACAAAGCTAACTAGTTTATATTTAAATTAAGGAAGTAATTATTATAAATTATGAGCTTTTTTTAATAATTTGAATGAAGACTAAGGCCCAACTTAAAATCAATAAAGTCCCTCCTATAGGTGTAATCCAAGCTATAGCTTTAAAGTCGAAGCTTGTAAGTTCATTGGTGGCCAGGCCATAAATAGAACCCGAAAAGAAAACAACTCCAGCGAGTATGAGCCAAAAGAGGATGTTATTAAGTTTTTCTGTAGTGAAGGTTTGTGCGGATAGAAAAAGCAGAAACAAGGCGTGGTAGATTTGGTATTTCACTCCTGTTTCAAAGGTGGTTATCGCATCTTCAGAAATTATGCTTTCCAAACCATGAGCTCCAAAAGCTCCAAGAATAATTCCTAAACCTCCAAAACAACTTCCGAGTAAAACCAATTTTTTTCTTTGCTTCATTCTTGTATCCCTATTATATTATGTAATTTCAATTTTTACACAAAATTAATCATTAAAATCCATTTTTGAATATGAGATCAATTTTAATCATAGGTGCAGGAAAATCCACATCATCACTCGTCAGGTTTTTACTAAAGGCTTCCACTCAAGAAGACCTTCAATTAATAATAGGAGATATTTCTATTGATAACGCTAGAAGCCTAGCAGCAGATCATCCCAATGCAAAGGCTATACAACTAGACATTTTTGATAAAGCCAATAGACAAGAAGCTATACAAAATGCAGATATTGTCATTTCTATGCTACCTGCCAGATTCCATATAGAAGTTGCAAAAGACTGTGTGAAGTTTAATAAAAACATGGTTACAGCGTCTTATGTCTCTAAAGAGATGGAAGCCTTGGATAAAGAGGTTAAAGAAAAAGGCCTCACCTTCATGAATGAGATAGGGGTGGACCCAGGGATCGACCATATGAGTGCTATGCAAGTGATTGATAGAATAAGGGCTCAAGGAGGTAAAATGTTGCTTTTTGAATCTTTTACAGGGGGACTCGTTGCTCCAGAAAGCGATGATAACCTTTGGAATTATAAATTCACTTGGAATCCCAGAAACGTTGTTGTGGCAGGGCAAGGGGCCGCCGCAGAATTTATGCAAGCAGGTCAATATAAATATATTCCTTACCAACGCCTTTTTCGTAGAACCGAATTTTTAAGCATCCCAAAATATGGCCGTTTCGAAGGCCTAGCTAATCGAAACTCTTTAGCCTACAGAAGTATTTATGGATTGGAGAATATTCCTACTATCTATAGAGGAACTCTAAGGCGCATTGGTTTTAGCAAAGCCTGGAACGTATTTGTTCAACTAGGATTGACAGACGATACCTACGTGATGCAGGATACAGAGAGCATGAGTTATAGGTCTTTTGTGAATTCATTCTTGCCCTATTCGCCTACAGATTCAGTTGAACTCAAGCTAAGGTTGAGCTTAAAAATTGACCAAGATGATCTCATTTGGGATAAACTTGTAGAATTGGATATTTTTAATTCAGAGAAAATTATTGGACTAAAAAATGCAACTCCAGCTCAAGCTCTTCAAAAAATTCTTGAAGATAAGTGGACTTTGAAGCCAGAAGATAAAGATATGATTGTGATGTATCACAAATTTGGATTTGAGCTAGATGGGGAAAGAAAGCAGATCGATTCTACAATGGTAAGTATCGGCGAAGACCAAACTTATACGGCTATGGCTAAAACAGTAGGACTTCCTGTTGGTATTGCTGCCCTCAAAATTCTAAATGGCGAAATTAAAAAGCCTGGTGTGTTGAGGCCTATCTATCCAGAAATATACAACCCCATATTAAAATCATTAGAGGATTATGATATTAAGTTCGAAGAGACCGAAAAAGAATTTATAGGCTATAACCCAGATCAACTCAACTAGAGGAGTTGAGTTCAAAACTATTGCCCATAACAACCATATCGGCTCCAGCCTCATAAGCAGATTGTTTTTGAAAGTCATTTTTAATTCCTCCACCAACAATAAGAGGAATAGTAATGGCTTTCTTGACTTCTGAAATTATTTCTGCAGATACTGGTGTTTTTGCACCACTTCCAGCTTCAAGGTAAATAAGCAGTTTGCCAGAAAATTGGCCAGCTAAAGCCGTATGCACGACAGTTGAAATTTGGTTCTGAGGAATAGCTTTGGTTTGACTAATTTCCAAAACAGAAGTCGTTTTGCCGCCATCTATCAAAATATATCCTGTAGGGATAATCTCTAAAGTAGAGTTCTTTAATTTTGAAATAGACTTAACCTGTTGATTGATTAAGTATTCAGGATTTTGACCTGAAAGTAAACTCAAAAACAAAAGGCCATCTGCAGAGTCTGTTAGTTGATTCACATCTCCAGGAAAAAGAATTATAGGCAATCTGGTAAAGGATTTGAGCTGTTTCACCACTACCTCTGTTTGTTGATGTTTTACCTGACTTCCTCCCACTAAAATAAAATCCGTATCGCTTGGCATTCGGTCTAAAAACCCTTGAGTTTGAGATAGATTAAACTTATCGGGATCTATTAAAATGCTAAATAAGCGATTACCATTTTGAATGCTCTGTAAAATACTAGAGTAAATAGGATGTGAAGAAGGATTAATCATTGGCAATAGCATAAACACAAGTGAAATTTTCGAACTCAAGAAAATTTAAGTTATAAAAAGTGATTTGATTATTTGACGTTACCTTAGCGGTGGTTTTTTTAGCTGAAATTTCAAAATCGTTCACAAAGATATCATGTAAAAAAAGCAATCCTTTTTTTCCGTAAAGCTTATAAAGGGATTCCTTTGCTCCCCAAACGATAGTCAATTTTCTAACGAGATCTTCAGTATCTCCTAGAGCTTCATATTCTTCAATAGGAGTGAACTTTGGTGCGATGAGTTTTATTTTGTCGCGTTGTTTTTCGATATCAATTCCAACTTTTTTATTTGATACGATAACTGCGGTAAACTCAAAAGAGTGAGTAATAGAGATTTTGTAACCATCCTTAAGATGAGGTTTGCCCTTAATGTCGTAGTCTAAATCAAAATCAGAATATCCAAACTCCTTTAGCAAATGCCTGATGCTCATGAATCCTTTTTTATGGATCTGAGATTTCATGCCGTCGTATCGCTCTCTGCAATAATCCGTCAGCTCAACACCCTCTTCCAGACTTTTTAAAGATTCTTCTATCTTCCAGATGAGAGCGGTAGTATCTTCATCTACTGTTATTCTTTTGTAAATCGGCATAAAGTTATAAAGGGTTTCCTTAATTTTGTGTTCAAAAATATAATAAAATTAATTATGAGTACTAAAACATTACCTTATACTCCTTATAAAGTTAAAGATATTTCTTTGGCAGATTGGGGACGACGCGAAATAGAGTTAGCAGAATCAGAAATGCCAGGGTTAATGGCGTTGAGAGAAGAGTTTGGAAAACAAAAACCTTTGAAGGGCGCTCGCATAGCTGGTTGCTTACACATGACCATCCAAACTGCTGTGTTAATTGAAACTCTCGTTGAGCTTGGTGCTGAGGTAACGTGGAGTTCTTGTAATATATTTTCCACTCAAGACCATGCGGCAGCGGCCATTGCAGAAGCTGGAGTTGCTGTTTATGCTTGGAAAGGAATGACGGAAGAAGAGTTCAACTGGTGTATCGAGCAGACTTTGTTTTTTGGGGAGGATAAACAACCCTTAAACATGATTTTGGATGATGGTGGTGATCTAACCAACATGGTTCTTGATGACTATCCAGAACTTGCAGATGCTATAAAAGGTTTATCTGAAGAAACAACTACTGGGGTTCATAGGCTATATGAGAGAGTGAAAAACGGAACCTTACCTATGCCAGCTATCAATGTAAACGATAGTGTAACCAAATCTAAATTTGATAACAAATACGGATGTAGAGAAAGTGCTGTAGATGCTATACGAAGAGCAACAGACCTTATGCTTGCTGGAAAACGTGTTATTGTTTGTGGGTATGGTGATGTTGGTAAAGGTACCGCAGCTTCTTTTAAAGGAGCCGGTTCTATAGTTACAATTACAGAAATAGACCCTATTTGTGCTTTGCAAGCGGCTATGGACGGTTTTGAAGTCAAGAAATTGGAAACTGTAGCTCCAACGGCAGATATTATTATTACAACAACAGGTAATAAGGACATCATTAGAGCTAAGCATTTCGAAGCTTTTAAAGACAAAACAGTAGTTTGTAATATTGGTCATTTTGATAATGAAATTGACGTAGCTTGGTTGAAAAAAAATCACGGTGATACCCGTGTGGAAATTAAACCACAGGTCGATAAGTATACCATTAATGGTAAAGACATTATTTTATTAGCTGAAGGCCGTCTTGTGAATTTGGGATGCGCAACAGGCCACCCAAGTTTTGTGATGAGTAACTCCTTTACTAACCAAACTCTTGCTCAAATGGAGTTATGGCAAAATACAGACCAGTACAAAAATGAAGTCTACATGCTTCCAAAACACTTGGATGAAAAAGTAGCGAAACTCCATTTAGAACGCCTAGGAGTTGAACTTACAGAGTTGGAAACCGATCAAGCTGATTATATCGGTGTAGAAGTTAAAGGTCCATATAAACCTGAATATTACAGATACTAGTTGTGCACTAGTGTTTTAATACAAACCAAGCCTTTTTGGCTTGGTTTTTTTATTAATATTCTTACAATTGAAAGACTTTGTCTCCAAAATCTAATAGTTTTATAAAATGAAAACCTTAATACTATTTCTATGGCCAATGCTGTTTATGGCTCAAACTCAGTTTGAAAAAGGAACAACAGCTTTTAATAATCAAAATTATAATCGAGCGATTAGTTATTTTTCAGATGTTCTTGAAGAAGAGCCGTTAGATAAGATGGCAAGAGATTATTTGGGACAGTCCTACGCTAAGCTAGACAATTGGAAAAAAAGTGCTGAGGTTTCTAAAACACTAGTAGAAGATTATCCTGAAGATGCTGAATATAACTTTAGATATGGAGGAGCTCTAGGTTTGGTTGCTAAAAATGCCAATCCTTTTAAAGCAATGAGCTTACTGGACGATGTAAAATTTCATCTCAAAAAAGCAATCCAGTTAGACCCAAAGCATATAGAATCCAGATGGGCTCTACTTCAAATTTATCTGGAAATCCCAGGAATTTTAGGAGGTAGTGAAGATACGTCTAGAGAATATGCTTCACAGTTAAAGTCGATTAGCCCTGTTGATGGTGCTTTGGCTAATGGGTTTATCGAAAGAGACCTAGAAAATTTTGACAAAGCAGAAAGCTTTTACAAAGAAGCCATAGAACTGGGTCAATCTGAAACGACGTATAGGGAATTAGCAGAACTTTATAAACGCTCAAATCAAACTATAAAACGATTTGAGGCTTTGGAAAAAGCTGCTACTAAATTAAACTCATTAGAATTGGCTTCAGACTATGCTGAATTAGCCATAACATTAAATAAAAATAAGGGAAAAGCTTTAGTTATTTTAGAGGCTTTAAACTTAGACGAGTCAAATTCAAAAGATAAAAGAAAACTTAACCAGCTGAAGTCTAAACTGAAATAAGGCAGGATATCAACGAAAATTAGATCTAAACTTTTTTAGCTCTTTTTTTTAATCTATTATCTTTAATTTAAAATTTTCAACAATGCATTTACATTTTATAGCAATAGGAGGGAGCGCCATGCACAATCTTGCAATCGCCTTACATGAAAAGGGAGACCGAGTCACAGGTAGCGATGATGAAATCTTTGAGCCTTCCAAATCTAGGCTAAAAGCTAAGGGTTTATTGCCAGAGGAGTTTGGTTGGTTTCCAGAAAAATTGACATCAGATATAGACGCTGTTATTCTTGGTATGCACGCCAAAGCAGACAACCCAGAACTTCTAAAAGCTACAGAATTAGGTCTTAAAATTTATTCTTATCCAGAATATCTTTTTGAACATTCTAAACAAAAAACTAGGGTAGTGATAGGAGGTTCTCACGGTAAGACTACCATTACCGCTATGATTCTACACGTGATGCATTATCACGATAAAGAAGTAGATTTTATGGTTGGAGCACAATTGGAAGGCTTTGATACAATGGTTCACCTTACAGAAGAGAATGATTTTATCTTATTGGAAGGGGATGAATATTTGAGTTCAGCACTAGATAGACGTCCAAAGTTTCATCTATATCAACCCAATATTGCTTTGCTAAGCGGTATTGCCTGGGACCATATCAACGTCTTTCCTACCTTCGAAAATTACGTAGAACAGTTTGAATTATTTCTTGATTCCATGACCAATGGAAGTACTTTGGTTTACAATGAGGAAGATGATATCCTCACTCAACTAGCTCTAAATGCTAAAAAACCTACTCGGAAGCATGCCTATTCTACTCCAGAACACACTATAGATGATGGGGTAACCTATTTGGAAACTCCAGAAGGCCCTTTGCCAGTGGAAGTTTTTGGAAAGCATAATTTGCAAAATATAGCAGGGGCAAAATGGATTTGTCAACATATGGGGGTAGATCAAGATGATTTCTACGAAGCGATCACTAGCTTTAAAGGGGCCTCCAAAAGGCTGGAAAAAATAGCAGAATCCAATACAGCTATCGTTTTTAAGGATTATGCGCATTCTCCCTCCAAAGTATCGGCCACGACAAAAGCGGTGAAAGCACAATTTTCTTCGAAGGTGGTTTTAGCTTGTTTAGAGCTTCATACCTATAGTAGCTTAAATTCAGAGTTTTTGAAAGAGTATAACGAAGCTTTGAATGCTGCAGATGAAGCTGTGGTGTTTTACTCTCCTAAAGCCTTAGAAATTAAACAGCTTGAAGCTATTACCAAGGAACAAATCTTTGAAGCTTTTGGAAGAACAGACCTGAAAATATTTACCAATCCTGAAGCTTTTAAAGAGTTTTTGAAGTCAAAGTCTTATCTAGACCACGTTTTGTTGCTGATGAGCAGCGGGAATTATGGGGGATTGGATTTTGAAGAAATCAAAAATTGGATTCAATAATCTGACTGACTTAAGCTGTTTAAAAACAGATTTAAGCGTTCTTCCTGACTTTGTTGGAGCAGCGTTTTGGCTGTATTAAAATGAGATTCAGATTTGTCTTGGCTCATTTTGAACCTGCCATGGAACTCCTCTATAGACACTTCAAGACCTTGTATAAAATGCTTCAACATTGGTAGTTTTGGATGAGTCGGTTTAAGCTTAAAGTTAAAATCCAATTGGTTGGTCATGGCTATTAAACTCTCTACCATTTTGGGTTCTTCTATAAAATTGGCTTTTCCTTTTAAATGGACTTTAGCATAATTAAAAGTAGGAAGCTCGTCGGTTTTAAATTCTGAAGGAGAAATGTAGGCATCACCCGCATGAAAGATAAGTTCTACTTTAGATTTATGGAGATGTTCAAATTGGGGATTCTCCTTGTTAATATGTCCTACTAATTTATCATTGTCAATAATAAAAGGGATGTGTGACGTAAAAATTTCTTGGTTATGAAGACTGATTAGGGTAGCTAGCGGAAATAATTCGATAAAGGCTTTTACAGATTCCCAATTTTTGGATGTAAAATGACTTGGTAAATAGCTCATAGTTCAGAAGTTAAAATGTCAAAATTACACTGTTTTTAAGCTGAATTTTAGTTCCGAGTCAATTATTTATGACTTGTGAATTGTTGAGCTTAGGGTTTTTCTCATTTGATTATCTTTATCTAAACAAGCAATAGTATGAAACCCTCTTCAAAATCTTTTAGCATAAAGAATTGGTCCGAAAGCGATAGACCAAGAGAAAAATTAATTCATAAAGGGAAATCCAGTTTAAGTGATGCAGAGCTTTTGGCTATCTTGATTGGCTCTGGTAATAGGGAAGAAAGTGCTGTTGAGCTCTGTAAGCGGATTTTACATACCTCCGAAAATAGTTTACAAAAACTCGCTAAATTGAACTTGAAGCAACTCCAAGATTTTAAAGGAATTGGTGAAGCCAAAGCGATAAGTATTATCGCAGCACTTGAGCTGGGGAGTAGGAGAGGAGCGGAGTCTGTCCAAGAGCTTAATAAAATTTCTACAAGTAAGGATGTATTTACAATAATGCATCCTTTTTTAGGGGACTTGGACCACGAGCAGTTTTGGATACTAATGTTGAACAATTCAAATAAAATTATTTATAAATATCCTTTAAGCAAAGGCGGAATTACCTCTACTATGGTAGACACTCGTTTGGTTTATAAAAGTGCTTTAGCTCATGGTTCTACAGCTCTCATTTTGGTACATAATCATCCCTCTGGCACCTTGCAACCTAGCCAAGCGGATAAAACCATTACCCAAAAATTGAAAAATGCTGGTGACCTCCTGGACATAAAGATTTTGGACCATATTATTGTAACAGAAAAAACTTATTTTAGCTTCGCAGATGAAGGTATACTTTAATTTATGGAAATATTAGTTTACATTCCAAAACAAACCCCAAGAATCAACTATATCTTTAGACAAATGTGTGGAAGGATACTGGGGTTTAAAGTCAAGTTCTGCACAAAAGTTGAAGATTTCATTGCTTTCGAGGGCGTAAAATTTTCTTACGCTAAGAAAAAATTGGGTAATGAAATTTTTATCCAAAAGTTTGGCTTGTTGGATGAGCAAGGGATTAATGATCTTAACTTCAGCATGGATCGTTGGGAAGATGTCCCGTGCTTTTTTCGAGTCTCTTCAGAAAGTGAAATTCCTTTTGATATTTTTTCAGCTGCATTCTATTTGATTACCAGATATGAAGAGTATCAGCCGCATGTGAAAAATGACGTAGATTCTTATCCTATTGAAGAAAGCTTGGCCCACCAACATGATTTTTTAAAACAGCCAGTGGTAGATGTTTGGGCTTATAAGCTAAAAAAAATATTGGAGGCTAAGTTCCCTAGCATTACTTTTCCAAAGCGAAGATTCAACAGTCATTTTTTAATAGCAGTGTCCAAAGCTTTTGAACATAGGCACAATGGGTTTGTAAGATTTGTAGGGGCTTCTTTTAGGGATATTCTTCAACTCCAGATCAAATCTCTTTTTGATCGATTTAAAACTATGTTGAGGCTTCAGTCAGATCCTAATGATATTTATGATGAACTTATAGGTTTTGCAAAGGAGAACAAATTGAAGCTCGATTTTTATTTTCAATTGAGCAACTACTCCAGATACAGCAAAAGTATTAGTTACAATAAAAGAATCTATCATAAGCTTATTAAATCTATGGGAGATTATGGAGACTTAGGACTTTTGCCAGGGTTTGAAGCACTCCACGACTTTAAAATTCTCAAGAAGGAAATAAAACGTTGGGAGAGCATCGTAAACAGAAGCTTGGTGAAAACGCTTATAAAGAATTACCATCTTAATTTTCCGGATGCCTATCTCAATTTCAACAAGTTGGAAGTCGAGAAAGATTTTTCTATGGGCTATCAAAAAAATATAGGCTTTCGAGCGGGGACTTGCACCGCTTTCCAGTTTTATGACTTGAATTTGGAGCAAGTGTCTGGACTGGTTATACAGCCTTATATTTTAAATTCTAGAGTTTTAAAAGGCATAGATATCTATGATAAAATTGAAGAACTAAAAGAATTAAGATCCACTATAAAATCAGTAGACGGACAAATGAATTTTATATTTGAAAATTCAGATTTTGCAGATCGCTATTCAAAAAATGCCATATTTGCACTCATGAAAGAAATGAAACAATGAAAGAGATAACCGATATTTTTTTTGACCTAGACCACACTCTTTGGGATTTTGACAAAAACTCAGAACTTACTTTTGAGACAATTTTTAAAAGCTATAAGGTTGATTTACCGCTGAACGATTTTCTGCAGGTTTACTTACCTGTGAATAAAAAGTATTGGAAGCTTTTTAGGGAAGGTAAGATCGAGCAAAAAAACCTGAGATTTCATCGCTTGAGCGAAGTTTTTAATACGCTTAAGTACTCAGCATCCGATCAGCTCATCGATGATTTATCTCTAGCTTATATTGAACATTTGCCAAACTACAATCATTTGTTTCCGAATACATTTGAAGTGCTGGACTATTTATCTGCCAAATATAAACTTCATATCATTACCAATGGCTTTTACGATGTGCAACATAAGAAGCTAGGGAATTCAAAATTGTCTCCTTACTTTAAGACAATAACCACCTCGGAAGACGCAGGAGTCAAGAAGCCAAACAGGATTATTTTTGATTATGCCTTAGACCTTGCAAAAACAAAGCACTCCCAGAGTATCATGATAGGCGATAGTCTTGAAGCGGATGTAGAAGGAGCAAAGGCTATAGGGATAGAAGCCATATTTTTTGGATATGACGCTAACTATAAAGGTCTCCAAATTCAAAATTTAAACGAACTCAAAACCTTTTTTTAGTATGAAATATATACTAATTTTCATTTTCGCATTATCACTTCAATTTAGTTTTGGACAAACGAAAAGCTTAAATGCTTATGAATATGTAATCGTCCCCATGCAGTTTAGTTTTCAATCAGAGCCCAACCAATATAGGCTTAATATTCTTGCCCGAGTCTTATTCCAAGAGGAAGGCTTTATAGTGTATATGGATAAAGAAGAAAAGCCATTAGCTTTAAGATTAGACCCCTGCAAATCATTAAGAGCAGATGTAATTGATGAAGGGGGTTTCCTAACTACTAAAGTTAAAGTCTTACTTAGTGATTGTTCAGGAAATACTGTTTATAAAACCAGTGTAGGGGTAAGCAGGATAAAAGATTTTGAAAAATCATATAAAGATGCCTTAAGAAATGCTTTTGAGTCCTTTTCCACAGCAAGTTATACCTATGATGAGTCTTTAAATACATTTAAAGATTCGGCTAATGATGCAGATGATATTTCGGAAAGTTCACATTCAAACCTAGAGGAGAAGTACCCAAATAAGTCTATTTATAAATTTGGCGGGGAATCCTATTGGCTGGTTTCTAATTCTTCAGGTGGATATGATCTTTTATCCAACCAAGGTAAGATAAATTATGCTCAGCTTAAAAAAGCAGATAAGGGTTCCTTTGTTTTTAATTCAAAAACTATAAACGGAGCTGGTTATTTTGATGCTGAAGGAAATCTTTTAGTTGAATATATGGATCGAGACTTGAATGGAATTCAAAAAGTAACGTTCAAGAAAATCGACTAGTAGTCATATTTACCAGTCCACTTTTGTTTTAAAAATTGTCTTAATTGATCTTCCCTTTTGTTTTTGCCAGGTTTAAACAAAACTTTATCGGTTAGGTCTTCGGGCATAAATTCAGCTTGAACAAAATTGTTTTCATAGTTGTGGGCATATTTGTATTCATTCCCATAGCCTAGGTCTTTCATCAATTTGGTGGGGGCGTTTCTTATGGAAAGCGGTACAGAAAGGTCTCCAGTTTGTTTTACGAGGGCTTGTGCTTCGTTTATGGCTTGGTAAGAGGCGTTGCTTTTTGGTGAAGTCGCTAAGTAAATCACACATTGACTTAAAATTATCCTAGCTTCTGGAAAACCAATTGTATTCACAGCTTGGAAGGTGTTATTAGCCATAATAAGAGCAGTGGGATTTGCATTCCCAATGTCTTCGCTTGATAAAATGATAAGTCTTCTAGCAATAAACTTGACGTCTTCACCACCTTCTATCATTCTTGCTAGCCAGTATACGGCTGCATTGGGATCGCTTCCCCTTATCGATTTTATAAAAGCCGATATGATATCATAATGTTGCTCCCCAGCTTTATCGTATCTAGCCGTTTTCTGTTGAATTTTTTCTTCAACGAGATCATTTGTAATAATGATATTCTCATCATCTACAGAATTAACGACCAGCTCAAACATATTCAGAAGTTTTCTGGCATCACCTCCGCTTAATCGAAGTAGAGAAGTCGTTTCTTTTAAAGTGATATTTTTTTTGGAAAGATAGTCGTCTTCAGATTTGGCTCTATTTAAAAGCAGAATTAAGTCCTCCTTAGAAAATTCGTTAAGGACATAAACTTGGCAGCGGGAAAGTAGTGCTGGAATGACTTCAAAACTTGGATTTTCTGTAGTAGCTCCTATAAGGGTAATCCAGCCTTTTTCTACAGCCCCCAAAAGTGAATCTTGTTGAGATTTGCTAAATCTGTGGATCTCATCTATAAATAAAATTGGATTCTTTTGTTCAAATAGACCCTGATCTTGTTTGGCTTTTTGGATGACTTCTCTCACGTCCTTTACGCCACTGCTTATAGCAGACAAAGTAAAAAAGCTTCTCTTGGTCTCTTTAGAAATCAAGTTTGCCAAGGTGGTTTTACCAATGCCTGGTGGTCCCCAAAGGATAATTGACGGTATTAAATCTCGTTTAATCATTTGAGAAATAGTCCCCTTTTCGCCAATAAGGTGAGTTTGGCTTAGGTAATCGGAGAGTTGTTTTGGTCGTAATCTTTCGGCTAAGGGTGCTTTCATAATTCAAAATTAAGGATTTCTTTTCAGCCTGTTTTATTTAAATGAATTCTTAACAGACCTCTATTTAATAGTCGCTTTTTAATACTTTTGAACTATGAAGAGTATAAATCCTATAGACCAACATCACAAATCCTCCTTAGCCCCTGCCATTCTATGGCCGCTTCTCATTGTATTCTCTATATGGATAGTTTATTGGATTGAAATTAGATTCAGATTTAATTTTACATCCTTTGGGGTATACCCAAGACAGGTGAGAGGTTTATTCGGAATTTTTGCTTCCCCATTTATACATAGTGGGATAGATCACCTCTATAAAAATTCAATTCCACTTTTAGTTTTATTAGCTAGTTTATTTTACTTCTACAAAGATATTGCCTGGAAGGCTTTGCTTTTCGGCTTGC
Source organism: Psychroflexus gondwanensis ACAM 44 (assembly GCF_000355905.1). GTDB lineage: Bacteria > Bacteroidota > Bacteroidia > Flavobacteriales > Flavobacteriaceae > Psychroflexus > Psychroflexus gondwanensis. Next base: position 3,969 of record NZ_APLF01000007.1, on the reverse strand, counting down.
TAAGCTCAGGACTGTTAACCTGGATTATTGCAAGGCCTTCATTTCATATAGGAGCTAGTGGTGTAGTTTATTTTTTAGCATCTTTTTTGTTTTTTAAAGGTATAGGCTCCAGAAATTATAGGCTCGTTGCCCTAGCCCTTATCGTGGTCTTTTTATACGGGAGTTTAGTTTGGGGCACTATGCCTGGCGAGCCAGGAATTTCTTGGGAAGGGCATTTATCCGGATTTATTTCTGGATTGCTTTTGAGTTTCTTTCTGAAATCTACTCATTTTCAGGATTTGCCCCCTTTACATAAGCCGAAAAAGAAATCGAATTCAGAAGATGAATTTATGAAACAGTTTGATGAAAACGGCAACTTCAGACCTTTAGATCCAGATCATGAAGATCCAAGTTTCTCACAATCTACAACCGCAGATGAAGTTGAAGTTAAATATAAGGCTGATGATAAAGATTGATTTATTTGGCAGCAGTGACGTTTTGTTGCCTTAGGCATTCGTATAAGACCACACCACAGGCCACAGAAACGTTTAAAGATTCGATACTGCCTAACATAGGAAGTTTCCCCTTTTGATCAACTAATTTTAGTATGCTAGGTTGGATGCCTTCTCCTTCACCACCCATAAGTAGAGCTAGTGGCTTATTGAGTTCCAATTCATAAACGGAGGTATTTGTTTTTTCTGTCACCGCAACAATTTCAACACCAGATGATTTTAAATAGAACAAAGCATCCTTAAGATGGTCTACTTTGCATATCGAGATACTGTAAGCTGCTCCAGCAGATGTTTTTATGGTTTCGTTGTTTACTTGAGCGCTCCCGCTCTTGGGTAGAATGACGGCATCTACACCAGTACATTCTGCCGTTCTTAAAATAGCTCCTAAGTTTCTTACATCGGTAATACCATCTAACAGTAAGAATAAAGGTTTCTCTTTGGCTTCTAAAACCTTTTCAACAGTTGTCTCAAAATCACTGTAACTTATTTTTGAAGTATGTGCAATAGCCCCTTGGTGATTAAATTGTTCGTACTTTCTAAATTTTTGAATGGGAACGTAGGAGACTTTTATGGTGTTCTGCTTTGCTAGACCTTCAATTTCCTTAAGCTTAGGATTGTCAGAATCTCGTAATAAGATAATCTTTTCGATGTCTTTGTCTTGCCTTAAGGCTTCAACAATACTATGTATTCCAAAAATGATGTTAGATTCTTCCATAACTATAAATTAAAAGGGATTGACAAAATTATGTCAATCCCTTTAGTAATCCTATGATTTAGTGACTTATTCTTTAATGATTCTACTTTGGATAGAGTGTTGACCATCAGTCAAGTTTACAATATATACACCATTTGAAAGTGTGCTTACATCAATATTTAGAGCATTGGGATTGTTGAAATCACTTAGGCTTAAGATTTCTCTACCCGTCATGTCATAAATAGAAACACTGATATCATCATTAAATCTAAAATCTTTGGTGGTAATGTTAAGATTGTTTTTAACTGGATTAGGCCAAAAAATGATAGAATTTGATTCAAAATTTGAGTTAGATAAATTTTGTTCTTTACCGTTTAAAACAATAATGCTATAAATTTGTTTTTCTTGAGATAAATCATTTTTGTGAGATATTGTAATATCAAATAAGCCTTGTTGATCTATTTCTATAATTTCAATATTATCTACGATATTGTCTCCTTTTAGAGCTGGAGTAGAAGGATTGTTAATATCTAAAAGCCAAGGGAAATAAATTTGATCATTGTTAAGATTTTTTATTCTTACATCTAAATCGTTTACGAGAACAGGAGTAGTGTCATTATAAATCTCTTCAATAGCGACCCCTGCAGGATCGTTCCATGCGATCGCAACTTTCATTATTTTGCCACTATTATTTTGGACTCGGATAGTTTGAGTTTGATCTTGATTTAATGTTTTTTCTTCTATAATGTCATCACTATAATTATTTATTATCGCTTCAGAGGCTCTTTTTGAATTCATAATTCCCCATCCAAAATTAGGATCTGGACCTGTGGAGCCTGCATCATCTGCAGTTACAGAAATAAGACCTTTGAGAGTAGAGGAAAGCATAAATTGTCCATATAGATTACGATGTAATTCTTGTAACAACAAGGCTGAGCCAGCAACATTTGGCGAAGCCATGGAAGTTCCAGTAGCAGTACCATATCCTTCGTTAAGTGCTGTTGAATATATTCTACTTCCAAGGCCTGTAATGTCAGGTTTAATTCGCCCATCATCAGTTGGACCTTGTGAACTTCCAGAATTTATAGTTGCATTGCTAAATACACCAGTTCTACGTTCTATATCTATTATATTAGCATTTGACACTACAAGTGTATTTTTAGAATTAGTACTTCCAGTAAGTTTATCATATCCTATAAAAAAACCACCATCATATAAAGTATTCCCATCGTTACCAGCTGCAAATACAGGAGTATAATATGGAAATAAATTTATAATATCGTCCCAGCTTTTAGCCTCTTGGCTATAGGCGCCCATAAACCATTCATTTCCTTCTAAATTTTTTACAGGAAAACCATAAGAATGATTAGATACTATAATTTCATTTTTACCTAAAGCAGTTATTACCTCTATTTTGTCATCTGTCGCATCGTAAGCATTTAAAACAGCACCAGTTGCCATCCCTTCAGCTGTTGGATCATTCCCCTTAGCTATAAGTGTTCCTGCTACATGGGTAGCATGAAATGTTTCAGAAATGCTGCCATCTTTATTTATGATTCTAGTATTCGAATTATCATCCATAAATTCTGGATGCATTACCTCTGGAATACCCCCTACCTCCCATATTCCAATACTTAAGCCATCGCCTTTTAAATCCAAACCATATAAACCTCTTTTTAGGTAGTTTGTTCGCAATGCATTTTCTGAGTTTAGATTGAAATTTTCTATGTAGATAGGCTTGCCATTCATTATATCCCATAACAATCTTTTTTCATTTGTTAGAATAGTTTCTGGGGTTGATTTTTTATAGTCTAAAATCCTTTGATTTCTTTCATTTGTAATTTTTTCAGTTTCATTTATTAATTCTTCTAGTTTCTGTTGTGGAAAAACAACCAAAGAAGTTAAACAACAAATAAATATTAATATTTTTTTCATAATTTTTTAAATGCTGAGTTCAACCCATAAGTGCAAAACATTTATTTTTTTAGGACTTGAATTGGGTTAAATAATTAAATTTTATAATTGATCTGTAATTTAGTAATCTTTCAACTTCTTTAATTCGTTTTTCAGAGACTTTTCTTAAATCTGTTTTCTTCTTACTTTTCTTGACATTCCATTTCCACCGATATATTGTTTCGTGACTCACGGAATCTTCGTCATCAAGTTCTAAGCGCTTACTGATAAGTTCTGTGCTCCGCTTCTCATAGCGCAATAAACCAGTAATAGCTCTTTTAGAGGCTTTACGAACATTATTTGCTTAACCTTATTCTTGGTATCTGCACGTCTTTAAGCATTTGATGCTACATGCTTTCCAGTTGTCCTTCCTCACTTAGCGATGTTCCGGCCCAGTTCTCTATAAATTGTACAGGGGACAATTCCTAGAATTTTAGCGATTTCACTTTTACTAATTTCTGTTTCCAGTAAGGCTTGGATTTGATACCTTTCAGGGAGGTTCAATTGATTATAGTTTTGTACTTATTTCTTGAACTTACAAATTAAAAAATCCCGCTTAATATAATAAGAATTGTACTAAGCTTATCATTATAATTTATTGTAAAATTTACTAAACCTTCTTGAGAACCACCAATTATTATAACCATTGCTGGGATATTTAAACCTGATAATGTTAGGGTAAATCCTTTTACAGAAGAACCAACGTCTATAGCTAAAGATTTTGAAGTTTCTTCAAAACTTACCACATTAGCTTCTGACAATATTGGGTCAGTATCACAGCTTATAGAAAAAGCTGCGATACATAAAACCAAAAATATATTAAATATTCTG
>NZ_APLF01000006.1 GCF_000355905.1 Psychroflexus gondwanensis ACAM 44 | reverse complement strand
TTTTAAACTTGCTTAAAAATTTACTGAAACAAATAAAGACAAAAAATGCGATAGCAGTTTTTGGATTTCTATTTGCAGAAGCGGGATTCAATTCTGGATCAACGCTAGTTAATCCATTTTAAACTAGCTTAAAACTCTACTTTGATCAGGAAAAAAAGACAAATTCGGTAGGAGTTGTTCGATTTCTGTTCGATTTAAGAAATTAGGGCTGTTATTTCGGTCGAATTTAAAGAAGTATATTTTTTGTATTGGTTGCCTTACTCGTGATTTTTAAACAAAAGGGCAAAAGGAGCGGTTTTTTAAGTTGCTCCTTTTTATTTGATCAGACTTGATTAATCAAATAAATATGAGAAAACATTTTTAATCAAATTTGTTTTTTTTAGAAATAACGAGCCTTAAAGCTGCCTTCCTATAACTTCAGTTAAAAGAGAAACTGATCTTCAAATTTTTTGAGTTGGATAAAACAGATGGCTGATTGGAAATCAATGCTTCAGATGTTTTTTCAAGACTTCGTTTTTCTACTATTTGAAGAAATATTTGAAGCTGCTATAATGCATAACGTTTGCTTATGTATTTCATTACAAATATAAATTAAAATTAATGAATTGAACTATGCATCTTTGTGGCGTATATTTTATCTTATAAATCATGTTACAGCAATTTAAAACTAGAAGATCTAATAAACACTCGACGCCAACAGAGCGATCATTTCATCTTTTACAAGGTGTTAAATTAGATCGTGTTTATCGAGTAATGAGATATGGAGGTAAAGCTTTATTAAGTATGGCTTATCTGGTTGTTATTAGTATTAGCGTCATAGAGAAACACTCCATGTCCTCTTATTTAATAATGTCGTTTTTTATAGTTTTTTTAATCGCTGCCATAGCCATACTGCCTCATCTTAAGACTATTAAAAACAATTATTAGGATGTCAATAAGTAAAAAAGGGCTCCGTAAAGTTCAGTTAGTAGATGGAGTATTTATAGCGTCAGAAGCATCGGACGTTATAAGTAGCCTTATCAGAGAGAGGATCAATTTTCTTAAGCTACATAAACTATCTATGTGTGAAGAAAATTTAAATAGTGATACTGGTTATGATGATAGCCGTGTAAATGAGTTAACCAAGGAAAAAAAAGAATTCAAAGCAATTTGTAAAGAAGCAAAAATAATGGGTAAAAAAATTAAAATCAATGGTATTCTAGACATAGAAACCATAGATTAATTTAGTTCTTTAACAAATCACTATGGATCTTCATCTTTTGACAGATAACCTGTCGAATCCAGCATTGCTTTTTTTTATTTTGGGAATACTTGCTTCTCAAGTCAAGAGTGATCTTGAAATTCCTGAAAGTTCATCAAAGTTTATTTCGCTTTATTTATTGTTTGCCATAGGTTTTAAAGGCGGTCAAGAGCTATCACATAGTGAATTTACGGCCGATATTTATTGGGCTGTTTTCATTGGAATCGCTTTGGCAATACTAATTCCTTTATATACTTTTTTCATTCTAAGACTCAAATTTTCTGTTGAGAATGCGGGGGCAATAGCAGCTGCTTATGGATCTGTAAGTGCGGTGACCTTTGTTACTGCAATAAGTTTTTTAGAAATGGAAGGAATTCCATTCGGTGGGCACATGGTTGCTGTAATGGCGATCATGGAAGCCCCTTCTATTATTGTAGGAGTGCTTTTAATGAGCTTGTGTTCTAAAGGGGAAGAGCGATCTGCTGGCAAGATATGGGGTCTTGTAAAACATGCTGTCACCAACGGTAGTGTTGTTCTTATCCTAGGAAGTCTAATTATTGGTTACATAGCAAGTGATGCTCAAGCCGCTGGCATAAGGCCTTTCACAACAGATTTATTCAAAGGTTTTCTAGCTGTATTCTTATTAGATATGGGGATTACTAGTGGTAAAAAAATAGGTGTTCTTATTAAGAAAGGTTGGTTTGCCTTAGTCTTTGCAATCGTAGTCCCACTTATAAATGGTTGTGCCGTTGCTTTATTATCGGTTTATGTAATACAAGAAACAGGGGATCGCTTATTACTCGCTATTCTAGCGGCAAGTGCTTCTTATATTGCTGTTCCAGCAGCTATGAGAATTGCAGCTCCTAAAGCAAACCCAAGTCTTTATTTACCCATGGCTCTAGCGATAACTTTCCCGCTTAACATTACTATAGGACTTCCGCTCTATTTGTATTTAATACAATGAAAAATCTGAATAATCCTGTTCTCTTTACTGTAAAGAGAACAGGATTATATTGAGAGGGTATCTTTCAATATATAGACTTCTTCGAGTAACAGCGAAATAGCCATTAGTTCCTGTAATAAACTATGATGAGGTTCACTAGTGTAAATAATAAATGTTATGCGATTCCTTCCTTTAAATTTTCTAAACGGGTAAGCCTTAAAAATGAATCAGATGGAGATCGAAATCAAGTAACCTAAAGATCGATAACTTTCAGGCGCAAACTCCTAGCTCACGATTTGACAGATAATTTGTTATCGAGTAAACGGGATTCTAATCTGGATCAACGCTAGTTAATCCAGAGTTTTTTTAGCTTAAAATCAGACTTGGTTACGATTTTCAGTTGCTATAAATAAGTACTTAAACCTAACCGCTTGAGCACAAGAAGCAGCAAAAGGTTTAGATTACTATAGAAACTGGTGTCGACCTAAAGTCACAGATAGAAAATAACTCAAATACATTTTTCAACAATATACCGATGTTTTAAGCCGGCATACAATGATTTCAAATCTCATACATCCATAATTTTAAGGATACTGAGTTTACTGATGTCAACAAAGTTAAAATCAAATTAAATGTCTGCTTTGTCTTTCGTGTATTCTGATGGGAGTTCCATAGTGCACAAAGCTTCTTTGTCTTTATGGATTTCTTCAGTAATGACTTCCCCAAAATAGACCGTGTGATCGCCCATATTTAAACTTTTTACAACCTTGCAGGTGAGATGCCCAAGAGTATCTTCTAGGATAACTTGTTCGTTTTGTTTTTTGAAGGGCACTCCGTTAATTTTTCCGTCCTCTATGGTAGATTTTGCACCAAATTTTTTCACATACTCTTTGTGGTCTTTCGATAGTAAATGAATAGTAAAGTGCTCACTATAGTGAATAGTTTCGTTCAAATCACTTTTTTTCCCAATCGCTACAGAAATAATCTCAGGTGAAAAGGAAACTTGGGAAACCCAGTTTACTGTTCCAGCGGCTATGTAATCATTTTCGCGAGTTTTAAGATCATCTGCCTCCTTTAAGGCTGTCATAATATAATATCCGTAAGTAAATTTGTTCGTTAGTTTGCTCATAATTGTGTTTGAATTTTATTTAGTAAATCAATATTTTGTTCAGATAATATTTAATCTAAGTTTATGATATTTCTTTATCTGAAACAAGAATATACCAATGTAAATCCAGTACTTAGAACTAAATATCCCTATATTTTGCTTAAAATACTTCAAATTAATAGATAAGCTTGTCAAAAAAATGGCAAGATTGAACAATGGGTTAGATTCGAAATCCCTCAAAACTATAGAACTCATAAATAAGTCTTTTAAAAAGAATTTGGATGAGTAAACATTTTACTAAACTTCAAATTAACTCAAAATAAATAAAGGTCTTACTGACTTTGTAACTTAAAAATAATACGCTGCAGCCTAAAATTCGAATATCAAATTTTTGCTTTTAAGGACCAAGCACAATAAATAAAAACAAGAAAAATGCGATAGCAGTTTTTGGATTTCTATATACAGGAGTGGGATTCTACCCTGGATCAACGCCAGTTGTTTATATATCACCTAGATAAAGCCGAGCTGATTTAACTATAAGAAAGAATCAATCTTCTTTTGGCATATCAACTTCGGCGGTAGTCGATTTAAAGGGAATCGCTGCATTTTGAATAAAAAATTTAAGCTGTGAGCTATAACCTTCTTCTATTGAGCTTTGGATAAACGGATCGCTTGCGAGGACATAAACAAACCTAGTAAACTCTTCTTCTAAAATCCCTAAGCCTCCCTTGATATACTCTTCATAAGTGTAGACTATAAAGTCAAAAATCTTTTCGTCTTGGTCGAACTTGACCAATTTTTTCAATTTTTTAGTTCTGCCAGAGATCTTGTTGATGATCGGGTCTAAAGGCAATGATCCCCCTAAAATGGATAGAAGGTGAATAGGCTTAAAGTCACCTGCTGTTTTTAACCGCCTTTGATTCTTGGTAAGTCGGATTGGTTTTTCGTCTATAATCCCCACGGAAACTACATTGATATTGGGATAGGCGTTAACTTGAACTTCCTCTAAGCGATTGCTCATATCTGGAACTTGAATCCTTAACGTGTCTTGTTCCAAAAGTTCATAAGTTATTTTTTTACTGAAGGTGCTAAAGGAAAGATGAGAAAAAAGTAAGGTATCCCCTTTAGTTGCGCTTACCTTGAAAAAACCATTAGAATTAGGTCTTGAAAATTTCCCTAAGTTTTTATTTATAACCGTCACATCTTGAATAATAGAATCTTTATACATTACTATACCCCTCATCTGCTTTTGAGGTTTTGCTTGTGAAAACAGCAAAAAAGGGAGAATTAGCAGCAAAAGACAAATGTTTTTCATATACTTTGATAAAGCCTTCGTGAAGTTATAAATATATTCAATTATTCTTCAGAAGATTTAAACCTTTAGGCTTTCTGCAAAGAGTTTGTCTTTTAAAAAACAATAGACTTAGCGGTTTTTTTGATGTTTTAATGATACGCAACTCTAAAGTATCTTGAACAATGGCAGGACTATGTGTGTATAGAGGTGAAGTCTACCTTGATCAAAATCAAAAAAATCATTTTTTAAAAGTTTTGAGAATTCTTAGCGTTTTGATTTTTTAACTAACTTACCTTTTAAAATGAACTTGTCTTTACCATAAAAACTGATGTAATACTAACTTCTATCCATAAGGACTTTGCTTACGAAGGATTAAGGTTTGTTTATGAAACTGATTTATAAAAATAATCTAAAGCATGAGCTTTAAAAATTCTTAAAAGCTTAGACTTTGGGGAAGGTTACTTGGCAATGGATTAGGAAAAGGTCGCCTCTAGAGTAAAGTCTACAGTTTTAAATAATGAAATAAATTGACTACATATTTAACGCTTCTAGAACCCTACATATACACCTAAGAAATGTATCCGGCTAAAAAAATAAATAGATGATTCTCGAAAACATAAAATTACTCAGAAAAGAATTACACAGACATCCTGAGTTGTCGGGTCATGAGACCGAAACGGCTGAACGAGTTAAAAAATTTATAGAAAAATATTATACCGCTAAAATAATAGAAAATATTGGAAGAAATGGATTGGCAGTTATTCATGAATTTTCAAATAACGGTCCCACTATTGTCATTCGCTGCGAATTGGATGCACTTCCAATAGAAGAAGTAAATGATTTTGAACACCGTTCTATTATGGATGGCATATCCCACAAATGTGGCCACGATGGTCATATGGCCATCGTGGCTGGACTGGTCTTCTGGTTAAAAGAACAGAATTTTAAAAATGGGAAAGTGATATTGCTTTTTCAACCTGCTGAAGAAACAGGTACTGGTGCGCCTAGTGTTTTAAACGATAAAAGATTTATTGAGTTAAATCCAGATTACATATTTGCATTGCATAATATTCCGCGTCAGCCACTTCATTCTATTGTAACCCTAAACGGTAATTTTTCTTCTACTGTGCAGAGTTTTGCTATCGAACTAAAAGGCAAGGAGTCGCATTCTGCTGAACCCGAACAAGGTGTGAATCCCGCATTGTGCATTGCTGAACTTATACAGAAATTTGATACCTTAAATAATAATGATGCTGCAAAAGAAGATTTCAGATTATGTGTGCCTATTTATTCTAGCATGGGCGTAAAATCTTATGGTATTTCTGCTGGATTTGGCGAGATTCACTACACCTTAAGAACCAAAGGTATAGAGAAAATGGAAGAACTAAAAAAGGACGTTGACAAAATTCTGTTTGAAGTTTGTCTAAAATACAAATTACCCCATACATTAAAATGGTTTGATTATTTTCCCGCCGTTTTTAATGACGGGTTCTGTAACCAAGTTATTACAGATGTAGCAAAAACATACAAGTATAATATCATTAATAAAAGTATACCTTTTAAATTTGGAGAAGATTTTGGCTGGTTTTCAGAAAAATATAAGGCAGCTATGTTTGGCGTTGGAGCCGGGTTACAATCCCCAGCGCTTCATCAAGCCAACTACGACTTCCCTGATGAAATAATAGAAACGGGAATGAACATGTTTAAAGGAATAATTGAAGAAATATTAACCCATCAAAAATATAAATATGAAAAACAGTAAGATGAACAGTAAGAAACAAGGAACGAAAGCAGTATGGGGAGGACAAAGCGAATTGTTTTATCAAGGAGCAACCCAAGTACCAATCGTAAATAGTGTAACATTTGGATATGACAATGTGGATGATTGGTTTGATGTGGCCATTGGAAAAAAAGAAGGACATATCTATAGTAGAAACACCAATCCAACCGTAGCAGTTTTCGAAGAAAAAGTAAGAATTCTTGAAAATGCAGAAGCTGCTACTAGCTTTTCAACGGGAATGGCCGCTATTAGCAACACTTTATCTACTTTTTTAGCTCAGGGCGATAGAGTAGTCTCTGTTAAAGACACCTATGGAGGTACTAGTATTGTGTTTTTAGAATTTCTTCCTAAAAACGGAATTGAAGTAACTCTTTGTGAAACCACAAATCATGAAGAAATTGAGGCAGAAGTAAAAAAAGGCTGTAAAATGCTTTACCTAGAAACTCCTACGAATCCAACTTTAAAAATACTGGATTTAAAAAGGCTCATTAAGTCTGCTCACGAAGTAGGGGCAATGGTTGTTGTAGACAATACTTTTGCTACGCCAATCAATCAACAGCCTTTAGAGCTTGGTGCTGATATTGTTTTGCATAGCGCTACAAAATATCTGGGAGGTCATTCCGATGCAATGGGAGGAGTCGCCTGTGGTAATAAAGATTTGATTCAACAATTATTTCATTACAGGGAAATCAATGGCGCGAGCTTACACGCAAATACGGCCTACATGTTATTGAGGGGAATTCAAACTCTGGAATTAAGGGTTTTGCGACAAAATGAAAATGCCATGAAGTTAGCTCAGCATCTCGAAAAACATGAAAAAATTGAACAGGTTTTTTATCCAGGACTAAAATCACATCCAGGACACAAAATTGCATCAAGTCAAATGACAGGATTTGGAGGCGTATTTTCATTTTCTATTAAAGGAGATTTTGAGAACGTTAAATTATTCTTGAATAGTTTAGAACTAGCACATTTAGCAGCAAGTCTTGGATCAGTAAGTACATTAATAGGTCCACCGAAAGTGACAAGCCATGTCGAAGCCACAGAAGAAGAACGGAAACAGTTGGGTATTCCTGAAACCTTAATACGCTGCGCGTTAGGAATAGAAAACATAGAAGATATTATTGCTGATTTTGACAAAGCTCTTCTAAAAATCTAATTAACAACCATTGAACAACTCCTTTAAACAAGTTCAGCATTTGAAAGGAACATCATTGTAGATGAGAGATTTAAAAAACCTATAGTTTTTGATGAGTTGAACTTTTATTTGATTTCAAATATTGAAACTATTGGCGACTCAACTTTGTCTTAATCATAGTTAATAAAGACTTTAAAAGAGATGTCGTGCTTAATTGCAAAGACCTGTCTTAATAACTTATGACGAAGCTTTACTATACCATTGAGCTAGAAGCTTAGTTGTACCTGCCTACTAGCTGAAAGGCTTACAAGTTTCCTTTAATATGTATTAGAGTTAGCTATAATATTTCCTAAAAAAACAGCATATCAGATATTAATTTTTAATGGTGTATATTTAATTTAGAATTAAAGACTATTGGTATGAAAACAACATTTCTAGGATTAGGCTTATTAATACTCCTGTTTTCTTGTAAAGAAGATAAAACAGACGAAGCGAAGGTCAATCGCGAAATCAAGCAATATACTATTGAACAATTTATGGATAACGAAGCTATAGGTGGTGGAAGTTTTTCATCGGATAACAGTAGCTTACTCATTTCCAGTAACCGCTCTGGGATTTATAACGTGTACACTGTTCCTACTACAGGAGGAGAAATGACGGCGATTACAACCTCGGATAGCACTTCGATTTTTGCAGAATCTTATTTCCCAAATGACAATAGAATGCTTTTAAGTGCCGATGGTAATGGGGACGAAATAGATCATCTTTTCGTAAGGGATTTGGAAGGAAATATAAAAGATATCACCCCAGAAAAAGGGGCAAAATCTACCTTTTATGGCTGGTCAGACGATGACCAATATCTGTATTTTGGCTCTAATAAAAGGAATCCAAGTTATTTTGATGTTTATAAAATGTCTATCGATGATTTTTCTTCAGAACTGATTTACCAAGATGATAGTGGACTCAGTTTTTCAGGAATGTCTAGTGATGAAAATTATTTTGCACTCGCCAAATCTTTAAATACAAATGATAGCGATTTATTTCTTTATGATGTAAAGACTGAAGAAATGATTAAAATCAATGAAAATCAAAGTAAGAACTCGTCTCAAGATTTCTCGAATGATAATTCTGAATTCTATTACACAACCGACGATGGTGGAGAATTCTCCTATTTAATGTCTTATAATTTGGCTACTAAAGAGAAGAAAAAAGTCCTGGAAAAATCTTGGGATATCATGGGTAGTGGTTTTACGTCCGAGGGAAAATACATGGTTATTTATGTAAATGAAGATGGTAAAAATGCAATTCAAGTTTTAGATTCCAAAACAATGAAGCCTATTGATTTGCCAGATTTTAAAGACAAGAGTATCACAAGCGTTGGTTTTAGCGATGATGAAAAATGGATGCGTATGTATGCTGGTGGGTCTAATTCCCCTTCAGATTTATATACCTATAACCTAGAAACGAAAGAACAATATAAATTAACTGATGTTCTTAACGAGGCTATAGATGTTGAAGATTTAGTAACCGCAAAAGTAATTCGTTTCAAATCCTTTGATGGTGTTGAGATTCCGGCTATCTATTACTTGCCACATCAAGCATCTTCAGAAAACAAAGTGCCAGCTATGGTTTGGGTTCATGGTGGTCCTGGCGGACAATCACGACAAGGGTTTAGTTCTCTTATTCAATATATGGTGAATCATGGGTATGCCGTTTTAGCGGTTAATAATCGTGGGAGTAGTGGTTACGGAAAAACATTTTACCAAATGGATGACCTCAACCACGGTGAAAAAGATTTACAAGATTGTGTAGAGGGTAAAAATTGGTTGGCATCGCAAACTGAAATTGACGGCGACAAAATAGGCATCATTGGAGGTTCTTATGGTGGATACATGACCATGGCAGCATTAACTTACACTCCAGAAGAGTTTGATGTGGGCGTAAATCTTTTTGGGGTGACCAATTGGATAAGAACATTAAAGAGTATCCCACCCTATTGGGAATCTCAAAGAAAATCATTATACCTAGAATTAGGAGACCCTTTTACAGCAGACTCTATCAGATTAAAACGCATCTCTCCTTTATTTCATACCGATAAAGTCACTAAGCCATTAATCGTTTTACAAGGCGCTCAGGATCCTAGGGTATTACAAGTAGAAAGTGATGAGATTGTTGCTGGTGTTAGAGAAAATGGTGTCCCCGTGGAATATGTTTTATTTGAAGATGAAGGTCATGGTTTTGTTAAAAAGGAAAATCAAATAGAGTCTTATAGTAGAATTCTAAAGTTTTTAGATAAATATCTTAAGAATGAAAATATACCCTCTGAGAATAAGAACGAAACTACCGAAATTGAAGATGTTTAAAAAAAAGGCCCGATATTAAAATTTAATAGCACTTGACGTTGGACAATAATCGACTTTAGCTGTAAGTACTTCTGAAAAAGGGACGGCAATAAATAAACATTATAATTTATAAAAAGGCTTATTATTTCTCCTTAGCGGGTTGTATTTCTAAATTAATATCAGTAGTTTAACTGGTCTAATCAAAATAAAGTGATATGCTAAATAATATGCTTTTTAAGCTTTTCAACGAAATCAAATGTTTTCTGATATGGCCCCTGATTTCCCGCAGATTTTCAAAGCTATTTTTTTTACTGGCTTTATGCTTACTTTGGTTACCATCCAATGGTTTTGCACAAACAGAATGCCCCTCCATTAATGTAAAAATTAAGAATATAAGTAATAGTACTGGGGTTGTCGCCTGTGCAATTTTTGAATCTGGGGAAGGTTTTCCTGATAAATTTATGAAATTCGCCTCCAAAATTATGATCACACAAATCGAAGGAGAAGATGCGAGTTTTGAGTTTTCAGATATTCTACCAGGAAAATATGCCATTGCCGTGATCCATGATGAAAACTACAATGGTAAACTTGACTCTAATATGTTTGGAATACCAAAGGAAGGTTATGGTTTTTCCAGCGGTGCAGAGGTTACTTTAAGTGCTCCTTCTTTTTCTGACGCTGTATTTTTATATGATGGCGGAGTTTTGGAAATGTCTATATCTCTTAGCTACTAGTAATTTGTTTCTAAGGCTATAAAATAGCGAGTATTTAATCTCAAAACCTAATTTTATTCACTTTTAGATGCAGTTCTAAAATAAATAACATTTAAACCATTCAAAATCAATACCCTATAATAGAGATATATTCTATACTGAAGATTTAAATAGGGTTTATTTGGATGCTATGCTTCATTCACAAAATTGTTCTAGAAATGTGAATTTGAAATAAAGTTATAAAAATGGACAATAATACATCGAAAATAGAACTTGTCAAACTGATATTGAATATAAACAATGACAACTTTATCAAAAGAATAGCGGATTTCATAACTAATGAAAAATCGGACTTTTGGAAAGAATTGACCACAACTGAACAAGCGGAAATCAAAAAAGGAATTGAGCAGTTAGATAAAGGAAAACGAACTTCTTATAAGGAGGTTCTTAAAAAAATTTCTTAGTGGAGGTTTTCATTTCGGAGCTTGCCGAATACAAACTCAAAAGACTCACCGAATATTTATTGCAGGAATGGAGTTATAAGGTTAAAAAGGATTTTTTAGAAAAATTGACCGCAAAAATTGAACAGATTTTAGAGTATCCTGAAAGCTGTCGAAAATCGATGTAATTTGGGGGAATCTACAAATGCGTGGTCACAAAACAAACGACGTTTTTCTACCGAGTAAATTTTGCTAAAGAAGAAATTGAAATCATCACTCTTTTCGACACAAGACAAAATCCTGATAAACTGAAAAAGCAACTAGAATAAGAACGAAAACACAACAATGGCTATAACAAATTGGCCGAAAGTGCTGTATTTAAAAGCTTAGGTGTGTTTACTAAGATCATCAAATTTTTAAATTTGGATTATTGATAAAAATTTAATAATTCGGCTCTATGCTTAGCCGATAAAGTGTTTGTCTCCGTGACAATAAGACCCTTAACCATTAGAATATATGACTTCTAAACTTAAATGCTATAAGTAGGGTCTTGGTATATTTTTTGAACAAACTTTCACATGGGACAACCGGATGAAAATAAGACACAAAAACAGGGCTTCGTAGGCATACATGGAGCACGACAACATAATCTTAAAAATGTAACTTTAGATATCCCCCGCGATGCATTGGTCGTATTTACCGGGGTTTCAGGATCAGGTAAGTCATCGCTTGCATTTGGTACTTTGTATGCCGAAGCTGAGCGGAGGTATCTTGAATCTGTATCGCCCTACGCTCGGCGTCTTTTCCATCAAATGCCTATCCCAGAAGTCGACAAGATCGAAGGTCTACCCCCAGCCGTTGCTCTTCAGCAGCAACGAGGTTCAGGCACTACGCGATCCTCGGTTGGCTCCGTGACTACATTGTCTAACTTGTTACGCATGTTATATTCCCGTGCTGGTGATTATCCTGAAGGACAGTCTCTTTTATATGCCGATTCATTTTCAACCAACACACCAGAAGGAGTTTGCCCTAAATGCCATGGATTGGGTAAAATTCACCAAGTCACTGAAAAAAGCATGGTCCCCGATGATTCCTTAACGATAAGAGAAAAAGCCATAGCGGCATGGCCCCCAGCTTGGCAAGGTAAAAACCTTCGCGACATTTTGACCACTCTCGGCTACGATGTGGATATCCCTTGGAAAGATCTTCCCAAAAAAGACCGCGACTGGATCTTATTTACAAACGAACGTCCACAGGTACCCGTATATCGTGACTTAAGCCTAGATGAAGTAAAACTTGCCATCAAAAATAAAACTGAACCTAGTTATAAAGGCACGTATAAGGGTGCGAAAAGACATGTTCTGCACACTTTTGCAAATACGCAAAGTACTTTGATGAAAAAACGGGTGTCGCAATACATGATAAGCAGCGAATGCCCCTCCTGTAAGGGTAAACGTTTACGTCGCGAATCGCTCTCTGTGACTTTTGCTGGTTATGATATTGCCGACATTTCGAGATTACCCCTAGAGAAATTACTTTCTATTTTTGCTCCTTATGGTGATGGCACGGCGCCTGCTTTGCTTAAATTAACCAAACAGCATCAGGAAAAAGCAATGGTAGCTCAAAGAATCGCCGAAGATCTAGTGGCGAGAGTAATTGTTTTATTGGAATTGGGCTTGGGTTATTTATCCTTGGAGCGCAGCACACCTTCTCTTTCCCCTGGGGAACATCAGCGGTTAAGACTAGCGACCCAAGTGCGTAGTAATTTGTTTGGGGTGGTGTATGTATTAGACGAACCTTCTGCAGGATTGCACCCCGCCGACACCGAAGCTTTACTAAAAACTTTAGATAGATTAAAAGCTTCTGGTAATTCACTGTTTGTCGTTGAACATGAGTTAGATGTGATTCGCCATGCCGACTGGATTGTTGATGTAGGTCCAGATGCTGGCGAAGGTGGTGGTGAAATTTTATACAGCGGGCCACCGGCCGGTTTAAAAGACAGTAAACTGTCCAAAACCAGAGAACATCTTTTTAATGATCTGCCTTTTAAAAAGACCATCCCCCGAAAGCCTTGTGGCTGGTTAAAATTAAGTGGAGTAACCAGAAATAATTTAACAGATCTTGGAGTATCTTTTCCTTTAGGAGTGCTAACGAGTGTCACTGGAGTTTCAGGCTCAGGTAAAAGCAGCTTAGTTAGCCAAGTATTAGTTGAATTAATGTCCGCAAAATTAGGAAAGATCCTTTTTAAGGAAGAAGACGAAGAGGCCTTACAAAAAGACACCGTAGAAACGCTAGGGGGAGAAATCACCGCGGGTTCTGAAGATATTAAACGTATGGTGGTGGTCAATCAGAAACCCATTGGGAGGACACCGCGCTCTAATCTGGCCACCTATACTGGCTTGTTTGATGTTGTACGGAAATTATTTGCCTCGACAAAATTAGCAAAAGCACGCCACTATAATGCCGGTCGCTTTTCATTTAATGTGGGTAAAGGTCGGTGTCCCAATTGTGATGGTGAGGGTTTTGTGATGGTTGAACTGCTATTTTTACCAAGTGTCTATGCACCCTGTCCTGTTTGTGAAGGTGCGCGGTATAATCCCGAAACCTTGGAAGTTACATATCACGAAAAAAATATCAACCAAGTTCTTGACATGACCGTAGATAAAGCAGCCTTGTTTTTTGAAAAAGAAGACCGAGTAAGTCGCCCCCTCAAGGTGTTGCAGGAAGTAGGTTTGGGTTATTTACGTTTGGGCCAGCCAGCAACTGAGCTTTCCGGCGGAGAAGCACAGCGTATTAAACTTGCTACGGAGCTCCAGCGACTAAGCCGCGGGAACACGCTCTATATTTTAGACGAACCCACTACGGGCTTACACCCAACAGATGTAGAAAAATTACAACTCCAATTGGCGAGATTGGTGGATGCTGGCAATACTGTAATTGTAGTTGAGCACGATATGCAGGTAGTGGCTGGGAGTGATTGGGTTATCGACATAGGTCCTGGAGCAGGAAAAGAAGGCGGAAAAGTGGTAGCAGAAGGCACTCCAAACGAAGTTGCCAAAAACGAACTCAGCAAAACCGCAATTTATTTATCAAAAACATTAAACGGTCACCCATAATTTATAAGAATAGTTCACAAACTAAGGATTTGTTATATTTTTTCAACACTGGAAAAAGACTTTGAATGGACCACACCTCAACAGTAACAAAACACAAGTAAAAAATGAGATAACCAATTCATTGAGCTATTACAAGGTATACACAAACCTAAACGTAACAAATCTAGGCTGAATAAAGGTTTCTGAACTGAATACAGAAATATTATTTGCGCTGTTCCTGACCTGAGAATCGATGTCTAAAAGATTAGTTGCCTTGATTTCGTATTCCCATTTAGCATCTCTATCTTTTCTGTAAGAAAGGCTAGCATCCCAGTTTTGGAAGGACTGCGATTCACCATTACCAAGGTCTTGGTTGGTATAAGAATAATTTGTCCGGAAAGTCACCTTTTTCCAGATATAGGCGTCAAAGTCTATGGAAGGTGCATTTGTTATAAACTTGGTCTCTCGGCTTCCTTGGTTATTGTTAGTGACGCTGTAGCGGTAATTAAAACTCACATTTGGAGCTACCTTAAAGTTGGTACGAATACCAGGGGTATAAGTTTGAGTGAAGCCTTCATTAAGGGATTGCAAACCTTGGATAAACTGGTTGATTTTACTATAGTTAAAACTCGTATTGATTGTTGCTCTTATCTTCCCAAAAGTTCGCTGAACACGCCCAAAGACACTCACGTTTTCATCTGCAAAACTAGAATTGAAGAAAGTACTGGTTCGGATAACATTCTCAAAATTTGTTAAGCTTCGTATTTGATCGATATTACTGGAATATGCTGCTCTGGCAAACACATTGGTATAGTTGAAAAGGTTGAAACTACTATACAATAAACTTATGTTATTGGACAGGGCATTTTGGAGTTCAGGCTCCCCAAATTGAATACTATTGAAGCTATTTAACACTAGGCCTTCAGCCAATCTTGTCACATCCGTAAATTGATTACGCATATCGTACTTCAGAGTCAAAGACTCACTTTTCTTAAACTGAATTCGAGTTTCAAAATCTGGTAAAAACCTGAAGAAATTATCCTCGTAAGTCACTCCAAATTGGGTATTCTTGTTTCCATAAGCATGAACAGAAAAGCCAGGAGTAAAAGTGAATTTGCCAACTTTCACCCGATAATGCACTCCTAAATATATATCGCTAAAATTATACTGTATATCGTTAGTAGCCCGCCCATTATTAAAAGTTGGTGTGGGTGCAAATTGAGACCCATCATCAAGAAATTGAAAGATATCAGAATTAAAGTCTTGACGACTTAAGATAGTCCCCAATGTAAAATTGATATTGCTTTTCGTATTGAGGATATTGTAGTAGTCCAATTTAGCATCCAATTGATTGGACTTGATACGCCTGTCTTGCGTCAAATTATAGTTTTCCAGTGAGGTATCCAGACCTATGGCTTCTGCTGTGGTATCGAAAGGGTCTTCGCCATTTGGGTCATTACCTAAACGAGCATTGTAAAATGGATCTTCATCTTTTATCAAATGCTGAGCCTCCAAAGCAAAAATATTATTTTCATTGAGCGTGTAGTAATAATTTAAATTTTGATTGATACTGTAAGGATTAACCTCATCCACTTGGGTTGTATTTCCTATGACTGAAGAAAGTATGTTTTGGTCTTGAGAATCCTCAGAAACACGCGCCAAAACATCGTAGTCTAATTGGTTATTGAAGTTTGGCTTATAAGAGGCGCTAAGTTTTAATAAACCTTGGTTAGAACGTTCTTCACTAGATTGCTCTGTCCGTTCATCGGGAATACCTAGATCTGAATTGGTATATTGGACAAAACTGTTTTCTCTGGAAAGAATACGACTGGTATTGTAAATAAGAAATCCACTTAAGTCTAGAGACTGCTTTGGAGAATAACTAAAGTTACCGGTGGCCAATTTATTTTCTATTTTCAAGGCGTTATCTTGATTGGTTAAGAAGTTAAGGCTGTTATCTCCAAGATTTATACTAGTTCCACTACTACTACTTGGCGCCCTAAAACCTCCGCCAAAACCTCTAATATCTCTTCGCGTTAGAGCTGCTTCCCCCGTATTATTTATGTCTCCTATAAAATTAAGGCTGTACTTGGGACTGTAATAGAATAATTTGGGCTGAACCAAATACAACTCATCCTCTGGAGATGTTCCTACCGCTGCAGTTACATTACCAAACCAAAAGCTCTCCTTTCCTTCTTTCAATTTGATATTCATCGCCACATTATCTTGGTTATTTCTCACCCCACTTAGCTGGCCCACTTCAGAATAGTTTCTCAAGACTTGAATCTTATCGACAGCATTAGAAGGAATGTTTTTTATAGCTAATTTGGTATCCCCATCAAAAAAATCTTTGCCATTTACCATCAGCTTATTCACCACTTTCCCTTCTACTTCGATCTGGCCATTTTCATTAATCTCGACCCCAGGTAAATTTTCGAGAATATCTTCCAACTTTCGTTCGGTACCATCGCTAAATGAATCCGCATTGTAAATAAGAGTATCTCCTCTAATGGTCACAGGCATTTCGTAACTGATCTCCACTTCATCTAAAGCGTCATCTATTTGAAGGGTGTAGTCTTTTGTAATATCGCTTTCAACAGTGGTCAAAACCTCTTCAAAAGTCTTCATACCAATATAACTCACTTGTATTTTATAGCTGCCATTTTTACCAAGCTGCAATTTAAAATTACCATTAGCATCGGTAATACCATAAGATTCCAAACCACTCGTTGCTTGATTTATCGCTACGACATTAGCTAACTCCAAAGGGGTTTGTAAGCTATCTCTAACGACACCTTGCAATTTAACTTGGGCAAAAGTGAAAGTGGTTGCCAAAAGTAAAGCAACACAAATTATTTTTTTCATGAGTTTGTGTGAGGTGTAAGTTGAGTTCTAGTTATGAATTTAATGTGGATCAACTTCTTGGTCGGCCTCTATTGTTTCTCATCTCAAGCATTTTCTCTTGAATGGTTGCTTGATAATCATTTTTCGTGATCTCTTTACCTTTATCCGGAGCTTCAATCTCGATCTCCTCTTCTGGATTTATGACGATTTTAGAACACAGCATAACTGTATTTCCCGTACTTACCTCTAAAATAAGACCAGGAAGTCCCCAGTATTCTCCAGGGCCATGGCTTACAGGAATTTGAAGTGTGTACCAAGCTTCTACCTCAGTTGTTTTGATCTCTAATTCTTCAGTTTCAACAGCCGTTGAATCAGTTTTAGCCTCAGTATTTGTTTCACTTATGTCGCCCCAAGAAAAATTGTACCACTCCAATTCATCGGTTGGTACGGAAGCCGTTGCTTTAAAACACATATATTGTCCTATCAATTTAGACTCAGCCCCCATCTTCCATTCAATAGCTGCTAACTTATCTTTCACTAAAAATTTCTTACCATAAAATTCTTGACTTTGAATTAGGGCCTTTTCTTTTACATTTTTGTATTGCTCACCTCTCGAAAAATTATCACCCCAAGAATCTGTAGCGCCAGAAATCGCATCTATTTTCTCGTCTTCATTAAATACAGATTCCTCCTTATTAAAATTTAAAGTATATGTCTTTTCCAATCTGTTTTTTAAACGGGCTTGAATTTGCTTTTTTTGACCTTCGCTCATTCTAGCTCCAAAACTTCCTAGCTCCATCTTAGCTTTAGAAGAATAAATCGCTTGCCCCTGAAACTCCTGAGCATTTACATTAGGCGAAAATGGCAATAAAGCAATGAAGACTAGACCACTAAACTTAAAGAGAATTGATTTCATGATGCGTTTTTTAAAATTACACTGTTTAACGAAAGTAGAGTAATGTAAAACGCATCACCCTATTTTTTAAAAAAATTAACAAGCTAAGGATCAGCTTTTATGCTGATATCTTTTTAGTTTACTTAAGCTTCTGTATCTTTTGAAATATTTGAATATTAAAAAAATTAAAGATGAAAATAAAAATACTAAGCCTTTTAGTTATTTTTCTACTTCTGTCTTGCAAAAATGGACAGAAAAAGGGCAATAAAACTGATGAAAAAAATGATTCTAGTGCTATCACAGAAGTTGAAAGTTTTAAAGGCCAGCAAGTCACAGGAGTAACTTCTACCGATAAAGGACGCCTTTTTGTGAATTTTCCAAGGTGGAGAAAAGGGGTCAATAATTCAGTGGTGGAAATAATTCCTAATTCTGACCCTGAAAGCTATCCTAATGAATCATGGAATTCTTGGGAAATTGGCGAGCCCATTGCAGAAAACAAATTTATTGGAGTGCAATCTGTGTTGGCTTTTGAGGACAAGTTATATGTTTTGGATACCAGAAGTCAATTGTTTCAGAACGTAATGGATGCTCCGCGTATTTTCGTTTTCGATTTAGCCACAGCTACTTTGTCTAAAACATATACATTAGAAGAGGCTAGCTATCATAAAGATTCTTATATCAACGATCTTAGAGTAGATAAGAAGAAGAATAGAATCTACCTAACAGATTCTGGGCATCCTGGATTGGTCATTGTAGATATTGATTCTGGAAAAACCAGAAGAGTGCTGAACGAACATAGCTCTACCACCGCAGAACAATCCTATCTAACTTTTGGTGAAAAGAAATGGGAGAACACCATACATTCTGATGGCATTGCACTAGATACTGAAAATGAACGCCTATTTTACCATGCCCTCACTGGGTATCGCCTGTATTCTATAAGTACAGATGCGTTAAAAGCCGAAGACGACAAACCAATTGAAGATCAGGTCACCTTTGAAACTAAAACAGCCGCCCCCGATGGGATGATTTTCGATGGCGAAGGAAATCTGTATTTTGCAGATTTAGAACACCATAAAATTCAATATAGAACACCAAAAGGCAACATTTATACACTTGCAGAAGGGGAACAGATCCGTTGGGCAGATACTTTTAGTATTTATGAGGACTATCTTTATTTCACAAATTCCAGAATTCACGAAGTGGGCGCTGATATCTCATCGATGACCTTTAGCCTTAATAAAATAAAACTTCCTTCTTCACGAGAAGCTCATTAAATAAAAAATGAATAGATCTTACTAAAACAATGAATGAGCCAGCTCATGGGAAAGCATAAATTTAGCAAAGGATAACTATGATTCAACGCAACCGATCCACATATAATGCGTCTTCTTAACAAACCAAATAGTTATGAAAATCAAATTTTCATCCTTAATTATTGTTGCAATTTTATGCTCATGTAGCAACGAAGATGATACTGTCACTAAAGCTACATTAGAAGGAGATTGGAAGCTCGTCCAGATGTCGGGAAGTATTCCAGATTCAGAAACAACAGGCTCGGATATGGAATGGCAAGAGTCCTATCGTTTTTTTGAAGATGGCAACTTTTTAAAAAGCAGAGAAACTGAGGGGAGCGTTGAAGGGCTTACAGGAACTTACAGTTTCAATGAAGACCCAAGAAGTTTGGAACTTACCTACGGAGAAGAAAGTGAGATCATAGGCTCTTGCCAATCTGATTTAAAAGAAAATCTGTTTTTTAGCTCAAATGATGTCTTATCAAGTACGTGGAACCAGTGTGATGGTCCAAGTCTAAATTATGAGAAAATCTAACACCAACTTACTGAAATTTATCCTAAAGAATGTACCCAAATTTATACGTGATGATTACCCATA
The DNA here is from genome assembly GCF_000355905.1 of Psychroflexus gondwanensis ACAM 44. Lineage (GTDB taxonomy): Bacteria > Bacteroidota > Bacteroidia > Flavobacteriales > Flavobacteriaceae > Psychroflexus > Psychroflexus gondwanensis. The sequence continues at coordinate 100,814 of NZ_APLF01000006.1, read as the reverse complement.
AAAAAACCGTCTCTACTCTGGAGACGGTTTTAATACCAAATTAAATTTATAATGTCGTATAGAGGCTTAAATTCAAAATAACTATACTCTTTTTCTTAGTATAGGAAATTCAAGGCAGTTACATCGTTAGAATTAAACTCTCCATCTTCATTATTGCTAAAACAAGCTAACATGATAGACGTTGGGTCAAATCCTGATGGGGTTCCTGGAATATAGTTTGCCCCTACACCAGCGGTTCCTTCATTGGTATTTTGACCACAACTCTGGCGACTAAAGTAATCGGTGTGTCTAAAGCCTACAGAATGACCAATTTCATGAGTCAAAACGTGCTCAATAACGTTGGTGTTGTAGTTACTCAACCCGTAAATCTGAACAAATTTGTTGGGATTTCCATTACTAGGAAAACCTGCTGACCCTCCAGCACCACTTGGGTTATTCACCGTATTGTTATAGACGACCATATCTTTATTTTGAAAGTTGGTTCCAAAAGTAAGATTGAAATTGATATTCAAATTCAGTCGGTTGTAATTTGCAATAGCCCACTGCAAAGCAGTTCTCTCACTAGAAGTTAAGGCCTGACTTCCACCCGTATAACCAATCACAGTTATAGTTTGAGGACTTACTAAGGCATTGGTACTATATTGTTTATTATGTATATCCTCATAACCCTGGAAATTCAATCCTTTAAGTTCCTCTAGGGACATCACGATATCGCCTTCAACTCGAATCACCTCGCGCTTCTCACCACCAGGAAGAACCATTTCTTCACGTTGGGCTCCCAATGCACTCAAATGGTTTTTAGAAATTAAGTCTAAGGTAGATTGGTCTAAATTGGTGGGAGTCTCGGAGGTATTGACTCCTAAAATAATTCTTTCAGAATCATCAATTTGGTTGGTATCCAAAACCTCTTCGCTTGTAACTTTTTCAGCTTCACATGATCCTAAAAGCAATCCGAAGACCGCTGGAACGATAAATAATCTTTGTAATTTCATAAATTTTTAATTTAATTAAGTTAAAAATAATTGCGCAATTATTCATTTATATTGCTCTAAGTTATTTTTTAATGTTGTTAAGAGTTAATTAATTCTAAAAATTTTAGACATATTTAACAAATGTCTATTAATTGAATTCACGATATATTCGAAGGAATTAATACATTTAAATTGATATTTAATTGAATTAGCTAAAACACTTATGAAACTCATCCTTCCGTCTTTATTTCAAATCTTCTGCACTTTAACTCCTACTAAGACATATTCGCAGATTACAGCTTCATTTTACACCAATAGTTCAAACTCAAAATTTGCTATCGGTTATAATATCAATGAGAGGTTTTGGACAGATCTTAGAATTTATTCAGGTACTTCTATTGGTAATATCACCCCTGAAATTGTGATCAATCATAATTTTGTGACTAAGACAAGTTATGAGGTTTACTTGGGTGCTGGTGCCATCTTAAATAACATTAATGGCGTTGTTATTCCAATTGGTATTGGCATTAAACCCTTTGAAAACCTGAAAGACCTATCTTTTAATATCGAGTTTAATCCCATTTATGAATTTGATCTCGATGACTTATTTGTGAGGGGGTTTTTAGGAATACGTTATAAACTAAATTAATTTTAGTTTGAAAAAATCTGCAAACAACTTCAACAAGTATAAAAAATGAAATCTATAGCTGTGTTTAATTTCCCATTTCAACAAAAAGCTCCCTACACGTTTTTATATTAACTTACCCACTCATAACATTTTATAAAACCTGTTTTAAATCATAATTAATCCACTATTTTAAACACATTTTCATTTAAGCTAAGACAACATTTATAAACCCTTACTCCTATGGCATTTTTAAAAGTAAAACACGTATTAGTCCTGCTCCTTATTGTAGGATATTCCTGTGAAAAGGCTCCAGAAAAAGAAAAAACTCCAAACGAGGACCTCAACGCTTGGTTTGAAGAAAAATACGAAGAGTCTCTTCAGAAAAGTCCATTAAGGCTAACGTCTCTAGGGATAAAGGATAAATATGATCAGATTGATGATTTAAGCCTCGACGCTCAAATCGAAAATGCAAGGTGGATGCAGAAAAGTGTTGACGAACTCAAGAAAAATTTCGAGTATCAATCTCTGAATGAGCAGGACCAAATGTCTTATGATATTTGGCTTTACCAAAATGAACTTCTTCAAGAAGGCCTAGAGTATCAAGATTTAGAGTACGTCTTCGACCAAATGACAGGACTACATACACGACTTCCTAGTATGCTTATCAACTTTCATAAAGTAGATAGCTTAGAAGATATGCAAGCTTATGTTAATAGAATTCAAGGTGTAGGAAGAGCAATCAACCAACTGGTCGATAGAGCAAAATCTCAAGCTTCCAAAGATATTCTTCCACCCAGGTTTGCTCTAAAAACTGTTTTAAAGCAGAGCAAAGCTATTGTTACAGGGCAGCCTTTTCAAGACTCAGAAGTTAACTCCCCTTTATATGATGATATGCTAAGGAAAACCGATAGTCTTTTAGCTCAAAATAAAATAGATGATCAACAGGCTAAGGAGTTAAGGACAGCTTCAAGAGAAATGCTGCTTAAAGTATTTCAACCTGCCTATAACAATCTCATCGCTTGGACAGAAAACGAGATCCCAAATGCTTTAGAAACCCCTACCGGAGTGAGTCGGCATCCCAACGGAAAAGCTTTTTATGACTATAAACTTAAAACATCTACCACAACCTCACTTACAGCAGATGAAATCCATAACATAGGCCTGGAGGAGGTAGAGAGAATCCAAAAGGAAATGCTTAACATCAAAAACGAAGTTGGTTTTGAAGGTGACTTACAAGAGTTCTTTAAGTTTGTAAATGAGGATGACCAGTTTTATTTTCCAAACACAGACGAAGGCCGTCAAGCCTATCTTGATGAGGCTAAACAATATATCGATGAACTCACCAAAAAGCTACCAGATTATTTTGGTATTTTACCAAAAGCCAGTTTACAAGTAAAACGCGTAGAAGCTTTTAGAGAGCAAGATGGTGCCCCACAACATTACAACGCGGGAACTCCAGACGGATCCAGATCTGGCACTTATTATGTTCACCTTTCGGACATGACGTCTATGCCTAAAACCACGATGGAAGGCGTAGCCTATCACGAAGGAAATCCAGGTCATCATATGCAAATCTCCATTGCGCAAGAACTAGAAACCGTTCCAACCTTTAGAACACAATTGGGCTACAATGCTTACGTAGAAGGCTGGGCTTTATATTCTGAAAAACTTGCTAAAGAGATGGGAGGATATGAAAACCCCTATTACGATTTTGGACGACTAGTCAATGAAATTTGGAGAGCGATAAGGTTGGTTGTGGATACTGGCCTGCATTCCAAAGGTTGGAAAGAAGCCGAGGCCATTCAATATTTTAAAGATAATTCTTCCATCTCAGATAATGCCATAAAAGCGGAAGTACAACGCTATATGGTGATGCCAGGGCAAGCTACAGGCTATAAAATCGGCATGCTAAAAATTCAAGAGTTAAGACAACGGGCAGAAACTCAACTTGGCGACCAATTCGATATCCGCCAATTCCATGATATCATCTTAGGAAGTGGAGCTTTACCTTTAGAACTTTTAGAACGACACGTGGACTCTTGGATTGAAGAAACTAAACAAGCAGCATAATTGAGGTCAAGATTTTCTAGGTACTTAAATTTTAGGATAGATTTAAAATAAAGCTAGCAGTAAACTCTTAATTTGTAGAAAATCTTAAAAAAAGTATCATGAAAATTCAATCATATTTATCATTTAAAGGTCAATGTCAAGAAGCTTTAAATTACTATCAATCGCTTTTTGGTGGTGAAATCATCAATAGACAAACCTATGAAGATCAAAAAATTGATATTCCAGAAAATTATAGAAACAAACTACAGCATGCTGAATTGAAAGGCAGTGGTTTTCATATTATGGGATACGACGCCTCACCAGACACTCCTATTACAGTTGGTACCAACATCCAGATGAGTATCGATATGGAAGATGACAAAAAGGCGAAAGCACTATTTGAAAAGCTATCTCAAACTGGAAAAATCCACACCAACTTTCAAAAAACCAGTTGGGGAGCTTATTACGGTAGAGTTTCTGATCAATATGGTATCCATTGGATGATTAATTCTAAATAACAGAAACGTTTTTTTAAAACAGAGCGGTCTCAAATCCAATTAAAGTGTTATGCTAAATGTTCCTGAGTGTATCAAACAGTCAGATTAATTTCAAGGTCTATTAAATGATTAATAATATGTCATTTAATAAACCTTGAAATTCCCTAAGATTAAGGAGAATACGATAACTTAAATTTTGAGACTACTTTTTATACCACAATATTCGCTTTTCGTTTCAATTTAATGACTGTCACTTCTGGCCAGATCCCAACTCTACCTGGGTAAGCTAAGAAGCCAAACCCACGATTGACGTTGATAAAACGCTTGGCATTTTTATATAATCCAGCCCATTGCTCGTACCTATATTGAGCAGGACTCCACTTGATCCAACCTGGAATTTCAATCCCAAATTGCATTCCATGGGTATGGCCACTCAATGTAAGTTGAACGTCTTTATCATGGTGTTTAATGACTTCATCCCAATGAGAAGGATCATGGCTCATCAAAATTTTAAAGTCGGAAGCCTCTACCCCATCAGCTGCTTTTTCAAAATCTCCTGCTTTTTTAAAACCTCCTTTCCCCCAATTTTCAACGCCAATCAAGTGCAATTTACTATCCCCTCTTACCAGCTCTCTACGTTCGTTTCTTAGCAAATCCCAACCCAATTCAGAATGGACATTCACAAGATCTTCAAAATTTTGTTGCTTTTCAGTTTGACTCTCAAAATTATAATAATCTCCATAATCGTGGTTTCCCAATATAGAAAAGATACCATCTTTCGCTTTCAATTGACTAAAAAGAGGGGTCCAAGGCGTCATTTCATCCGCTAAATTATTAACCAAGTCGCCAGTAAATAAAATCACATCCGACTCTTGTTCATTTACTAGGTTAATCGCATATTCAATTTTTTCCGTATTATCAAAACTTCCGCTGTGGATATCACTCAGTTGGGTAATGGTATAGCCGTCAAAAGCTTCAGGAAGATTATCAAATTCTAGCTCGTAGGCCAACACTTTATAATTATACTTTCCCTTATACATCCCATACAATAGTGAAAGGAAGGGGATAGCTCCAAGTCCAAGAGCAATAGTGCTTATAAATTTTCGTCGAGAAGGCAGATTCTCTGTAGATGTCGTAAATAATTTACGGTAAGCATAAACGAGTAAACGAATAATATCTTCACCAAACATCCAGAACACCACACTCAACTTCAGTAAAAGTAAACTTAAGAAAATGCCACCCATATAAGCTCGAAAGCCGGTAAGTGACCCATTCGGGGTTGGCTCATAGAAGGAATAAATCAAAAACCCCAGAACAACAGCGGTAATGCCCACATAAATCCCTAGGACCCACCAAAATTTAAACAGGGTTTTAAAGGCTTGAAAGGCATAGACCTCAATGGCAAGAAGGATAACAATAGGGATAATCCACCGCATCTTTTTTTTGCAAATATAGTTTTAGCGGTTCTTCTAGTCTCCTATTTAAACAAAGTTTTAGAGGCGTTTATTCTGAATTTAATCCTGCAAGGTTAATTATTCAGAAGACCACTGTCACATTCTCTTAAATTAATGCGGATGTCGGTTGTCGTGTTCCACTGAAGGATTTGTTGAAACTTTAAATTTGACGTTGTCACTTAGAGACTAATAAAAAAAGGGGTTTATAAGTTTAAAAACGTGACGATAACAGCATATGAAAAATGTCAGTTCGAGTGGTTTCAATGAATTTTTGCTTAAAAAAATCCATTGAAATTGTATCGAGAACGCTTCATATAACAAGAAACATCTCGAAACATCCTAACGAAAAAGTCGGAATACTCAATGAGACAAAACAACTTAGTGTTAGCTTTTTTATAGGTTTAAAAACCTGACGATAATAGCATATCAAAAATGTCAGTTCGAGTGGTTTCAATGAATTTTTGCTTAAAAAAATCCATTGAAATTGTATCGAGAACGCTTCATATAACAAGAAACATCTCGAAACATCCCAACGAAAAAGTCGGAATACTCAATGAGACAAAACAACTTAGTGATAGCTTTTTATAAGTTTAAAACCTGACGATAATAGCAACTTAGAAATGTCAGTTCGAGTGGTTTCAATGAATTTTTGCTTAAAAAAATCATTGAAATTGTATCGAGAACGCTTCATATAACAAGAAACATCTCGATACAATAGAGCTAAAAAGTATCTAGTTATTGTCGTTTCAAGTTTTTTTCTGGACTGAATAGGAAAGAAAAAAGTATCGAGAAACAGCTTTAAACGTAAATTCAAAAACCTTCAACGAAAAACAAGAATGCTCAGTCGAGATGTTAATTTAAGTCCTCAAGATATCAGCGCTACCAGCCCTAATTTTATAAACTCTTTTCAGAAATAACATTATAAAACTAGTGCTTCTATTTATCTTTTTAATGCAATTAGAAATATAGAAGCAGGGCCAACAAATCTTAGTAACGAAGACAAAAGCCCATCATTTGTCGAGGGGACAGGTCCCCGACAGCTAAATAAGGAATAAGGTTAAAACAAACACCAAGTTCAATTTTGGCTAAGCCATAATTTCAACTAAATTTACATTAAATAAAAATTCACTTTATGGCTTCCAAAAAACGACTTTTCCTTGTTGATGCATATGCGATGATTTTCCGCGGGTATTATGCCCTCATCAAAAACCCAAGAATCAACTCCAAAGGACAGGATACTTCGGCCATTATGGGATTTATGAATTCCCTTTTTGACGTCATAAAGCGAGAAAACCCAGATCATTTGGCAGTTTGCTTCGATAAAGACGGAAGCAAAGAGCGAAAAGAAATGTACGAAGACTACAAAGCCAATAGAGACGAAACCCCAACCGTCATTAAAGACTCTATTCCCATTATACAGGATATTCTCCACGCTATGGAAATTCCTGTCGTAGAAATCTCGGGTATGGAAGCCGATGATATAATTGGAACACTCGCTAAACAGGCAGAAAAGCAAGACTATGAAGTCCATATGGTCACTCCAGATAAAGATTTTGCTCAACTGGTTACCGAAAATATATTTATGCAACGCCCGGCAAGAATGGGCAACGGAGTTGAAAAATGGGGCATCCCCGAAGTTCAGAAAAGATTTGGGGTAGAACGTCCAGAGCAAGTCATCGATTTTCTTGGTATGATGGGAGATGCTGCGGATAATATCCCAGGATTACCTGGAGTGGGTGAAAAGACCGCTAAGAAATTTCTACAGCAATTTGGTTCCATGGAAGCACTCCTGGAAAACACAGATCAGCTGAAGGGAAAAATGAAAGAGAAAATAGAGGACAATGCCGAGCTAGGGCGTTTATCCAAAAAACTGGCTACCATCATTACCGACTGTGACGTCACTTTCGACGAGACCAAATATGAAGTTTCTCCTCCAAATGTTGAAAAAGTCTTAGACATCTTTAAAGAGTTAGAATTTAGAAGATTGACAGACCAGTTTGTAAAAATGTACAACAAAGGGGAAGCGGCCACGCTAGATACCTCACAAAACGCATCAAGTTCTACTCAAACTGCTGGAGCTGGACAATTTTCACTTTTTGGTAACGATACCGATGCATCCAATATTGATCCTAGCAATTTTGATGGTTATAAAACTTTAAAAACTACCGACCACCATTATCAGTATATCAAAGGAGATCTCTCCTTAAAGCTCTTTATAGAAAAACTAATGAGGCAAAACTCGGTGTGTTTTGATACAGAAACTACCAGTTTAAAAACTCTAGATGCCGAATTAGTGGGAATTGCTTTTTCTTGGGAGAACCATAGAGGCTATTATGTGGCCTTTCCGGAGGATCAAAACGAGGCACAAGAATTAGCAGAAAAATTGAGACCCTTTTTTGAGTCAACAGAAATCGAAAAGATAGGTCAAAACTTAAAGTACGATATCAAGGTATTGGCCAATTATAAGCTTAAAGTAAAAGGACCCTTGTTTGATACGATGCTCGCGCATTATATCATCAACCCAGATATGCGGCACAATATGAATATCTTGGCAGAAACTTACCTCAACTACTCTCCACAACCTATTGAAGATCTCATCGGTAAAAAAGGGAAAAGCCAAAAGACTATGCGGACGGTAGATTTGGAAGACCAGACCCAATATGCTGTAGAAGATGCCGACATTACCTTCCAACTCAAAACTTACTTTGAAAAGGAATTAAAAGAAGCCTCCAACGAGCCTTTATTTAAAGATATGGAGATTCCCTTATTACGGGTCTTGGCAGCTATGGAAATTGAAGGGATCAACCTCGATAAATCAGCTTTAGAAAACATTTCGGAAAAGCTAGATGAAGATATTTTACGCTTGGAGAAATCTGTATATGTAGAAGCAGATGAAGAATTTAATATAGGATCCCCAAAACAATTGGGTGAGATTCTATTTGGCAAATTGGAACTTGCCAAAAAACCTAAAAAAACCAAATCTGGTCAATACTCTACTGCAGAAGAGGTCTTGTCTAATTATGCAAAAGATCATAAAATAGTGCGAGAGGTCTTAGAATGGAGACAACTCTCTAAGCTCAAAAGCACCTATGTAGATGCTTTACCAAAACAAATTCACCCAAGAACCAAACGCGTCCATACCGAGTTTATGCAAACTGTAGCGGCAACTGGTCGTTTGAGTTCCAATAATCCTAACCTTCAAAATATCCCCATCCGTACTGAACGTGGACGAGAGGTGAGAAAAGCCTTTGTCCCCAAAGATGAAAATTATGTATTACTCGCTGCCGATTATTCCCAAATAGAACTTAGAATTATAGCGGCCTTGAGTCAGGAAGAAACGATGATGAACGCTTTTAAAAATGGAGAAGATATTCACGCCTCAACTGCGGCAAGAGTATTTGGTGTGGATATAGATGAAGTGACCAGAGCGCAGAGAAGCAATGCTAAAACTGTCAACTTTGGAATTATATATGGAGTGTCTGCTTTTGGATTGAGCAATCAAACTGACTTAACTAGAAGCGAATCTAAGGAGCTGATAGAGACTTACTATAAAACCTATCCCAAGTTGAGAGACTATATGGATGAGCAAGTGGAATTCGCAAAGGAACATGGTTATGTCAAAACAGTGATGGGCAGACGGCGATACCTCAAAGACATCAATGCTAGAAACCATGTAGTGCGCAGTGCAGCAGAACGCAACGCGGTAAATGCCCCAGTCCAAGGAAGCGCAGCAGACATTATAAAGGTCGCGATGATAAACATTTATGAAGCTTTAGAAGAACAGAATTTCAAATCCAAAATGCTTCTACAAGTTCATGATGAATTGATTTTTGATGCTCACAAAGACGAAATCGATGCCTTAAGATCCCTGGTGAAAGACAAAATGGAAAACGCCTTTAAACTGGATGTCCCTCTGGACGTTGAAATGGGTACAGGACAAAATTGGCTGGAAGCGCATTAAATTAAAATACCCCGAGGCCTAGCCATCGGGGTATCTGAATTCTATCTTAATTGATCATATTTTGTCAACCTGAACCTTCCTGTAAGACTCCTCAGGCAGGCAGGCTTGTTTCAGGTTCTCAATTCAATTTTAGATAAAGAAAAATTAGATTCTGAAACCATCCGACTTGTTATAAAAGTCGAACTTGTCCAGAATGACAAAATATATAGATTTTAGGGCGATACCTACCCCACAATATTAACAATCTTACCAGGCACGATAATCACTTTTTTAGGAGTGCGCCCGTCCAGTTGTTTTTGTGTACGCTCATCGGCCATTACTATTTTTTCGATCTCATCTTTGCTTAAATCCAAAGACAAGTCTAGTGTAAACCTCATCTTTCCATTAAAAGAAATAGGGTATGTTTTGGAGTCTTCTTTCAAGTAGTGTTCTTCAAAAACAGGATAATCCACTTCAGCAATACTAGTGGCGTTGCCCAAAAGTTCCCATAACTCTTCAGCGATATGAGGAGCATATGGTGAAATCAATACGGTTAGAGGTTCTAAGACGTCTCTTGAGTTGCATTTTTGCTGGGTGAGTTCATTCACACAAATCATAAAGGTTGATACCGATGTATTAAAGCTAAACTCTTCGATATCTTGAGTGACTTTCTTGATGGTCTTATGCAGAGTTTTTAAGGACTCCTTCGAAGCAGGTTCATCGGAAACGACAAAATTCTGGCCTTCCTCTTGGGGGGATTTAGAGATGGAATACAATTTCCAAAGTTTTTTTAAGAAATTATGTACCCCAGACAATCCAGCAGTACTCCAAGGCTTGGCTTGTTCTAGTGGTCCTAAAAACATTTCGTAAAGTCTCAAACTGTCGGCTCCAAAGTCTTCACAGATATCATCTGGATTAACCACATTGAATTTAGATTTCGACATTTTTTCGACTTCCCTACTCACTAAAAGTTTCCCCGATTCATTATAAATCACTTCTGCATCTTTAAATTCTTTTCCAAAAGGAGATGTTTTAAAACCTTCTGGATTCAATTCGTTTGAAGTATTGACTAAAGAAACATCAACACGTCTCTTTACATTGGTTAAGCCCATATAACCAATCTGCCCATTTTTATCACTATGTTTTTTATTTTCAACATCACAAATCTCTTGTGCTTTTTGTGTGATTTTTTCTATTTCATTTAAAATATAGTCTGATTCTATATATTCTCTTTTTTTGATATTTAAATCACCTAAATCATTACTAAAAAGAACCTTTAATGCCTCAGGTTGCTCTTTCAAATTATTGTCATTCCCTTTATCATCGACTGTAAAAACAATAGTAAAAGTATTTACAAATGCACTCTCCCCCAAGATCATGCCTTGGTTAATCAATTTTTTAAAGGGTTCATCAACCGGAAGGACTCCTTTATCGTTGAGGAATTTGGTCCAGAATCTAGAGTATAACAAGTGTCCAGTGGCGTGCTCGCTCCCACCAATATACAAGTCAACGTTATTCCAATAATCTAAATTCTCTTTGGAAGCGATATGTTGATCGCGGTTTTCGGTTTCCATATAGCGGAACAAGTACCAAGAACTACCTGCCCATCCAGGCATGGTGTTCAATTCCAATGGAAATACTGTTTTATGGTCTATCTTGGCGTTTGAAACCACTTGATGCTGCTCGGCATCCCAAGCCCACTCTTGTGCTCTTCCCAAAGGTGGAGCCCCATCTTCTGTAGGAAGGTACTTTTCAACCTCAGGTAATTCTAAAGGCAAGTATTTGCTCTCTATCATTTTCGGTAAGCCATTGATATAATAAACCGGAAATGGCTCTCCCCAATACCGCTGTCTAGAAAAGACGGCATCTCTTAGTCTATAATTTATCTTTTTAGCCCCTTGACCCATTTCAGCCAGAGCTTCAATCGCTTTGGGGATCGCTTCCAAAACGCCTAAACCATTCAGGAAGTCGGAGTTGGCAATTTTGGTCGCATTAGATTTATCGACATAAGCTTCTTTAGAAATATCGATGCCTTCAAACACGTTGGGAATAGGAATTCCAAAATGTTGAGCAAAGTCATGATCCCTTTGGTCACCACAAGGGACGGCCATAACAGCACCTGTGCCATAACTCGCTAATACATAATCTCCAATCCAAATTGGAAGAGGTTCTTTAGTAAGAGGATGCTCGGCATAAGCCCCTGTAAAAACACCAGAAATGGTTTTAACATCTGCCATACGTTCTCTCTCGCTTCGCTTTGCTGAAGCTTTTACATAAGCGTCTACTTCTTCTTTTTGCTCAGGAGTAGTAATTTTCGACACCAAATCATGCTCAGGAGCTAAGGTGATAAAAGAGACGCCATAAATGGTATCTGGTCGAGTGGTGAAGGCTGAAATCCTCTCCCCTTTCCCCTCTCCCAAGGAGAGGGGTTTCTCATTCCTCTTCGCGTAAGAATCAGATTTTTTATTGAAACTCAATTCGTTCGTCTCAAATTGCTTCGCAATTTTGCTGTACTTAGGTAATTGGTCGAGTTTGGTATTGATTTGTTCTAAAACCTCATCTAGGTTTCCAATGACTTCTTCGTTTTTAAATCGAATAACTTCAAAGCCTTTTTTATTTAGAAATTGTGTTCGTTCCTCATCATAGGCTTTGGTTTCATTATGATATCCACCATCGACTTCAACGACCAAAGATTTTGATAAACAGACAAAGTCTGCAATATAATCTCCGATTAAATGTTGCTGTCTAAACTTATATCCCGATAACTTTTTACCTCGAAGTTGTATCCAAAGTGTTTTTTCAGCCTCAGTTGGTTGATTTCTATTTTCTTTTGCTTTTTCAATAAGGGTGTGAGCATTATTTCCACCTGTAATGTAGCCTGGCTTAGTGTTCTCTTCCCCTTTGGGGAAGGACAGGATGGGGAATTCTAGCTGTGCTCCCACCGATTTTCCAATCCAGTTGCGTTGGGTTTCTTTAAGACTTTCGCTCCAGTCTAAATCTTCAAGTCCACTAAGTAGCCGATCTGCAAACGCAGAAATACGCATACTCCACTGCTTCATCTTTTTTCTGGACACAGGATGTCCTCCACGTTCTGAAACCCCGTTCACAATTTCATCATTGGCCAAGACCGTTCCTAGGGCTGGACACCAATTAACTTCTGTTTCGGCAAGATAAGTTAAACGGTAATTGAGTAGCAGTTCTTCTTTTTGGTCATCGGTAAAACCTGACCATTCTAAAGCAGAAAATGAAGTTGTGTTTTCATTTGCCACTGCGTCCACGTTTGTATTTCCTTCTTTTTCGAAAATGTGGACTAATTCTGGTATGGACTTGGATTTTTGAGCTTTGGCATCATACCAGCTTTCAAAGAGTTGAATAAAAATCCACTGTGTCCATTTATAATAATCCGGATTACTGGTGCGGACTTCCCGACTCCAATCGAAAGAAAATCCGATTTTATCGAGTTGTTTACGATACCCTTTAATTATATTGTCTTGATAATTCTCTTCATCAACAAGCGTTTCCTTAGATTTATCGATAAGAGCTGAATTCTTAATCTTGCCATTATCTTCTACATATTTTTCTAATATTTTCCCTTTATTATCTAAACACCCTTCAATATTGATTTCAGTTGTTGATGATGGATGTTGACCAGTTTGGATGGCATACTGCTCTGCAGGTAGCCCAAAAGAATCATAGCCTTGTGGGTGCAACACATTAAACCCCTTATGTCTTTTGTAGCGGGCATAAATGTCGCTGGCAATATACCCTAATGGATGGCCAACATGAAGTCCTGCTCCAGACGGATAAGGAAACATATCCAACACGTAAAATGGAGGTTTAGGATCTCCCTCAAACTCCTGGGGTTGTTTCGCTTTAAAGGTTTGGTCTTTCGCCCAACGCTTTTGCCATTTGGTTTCTATTGCTTTAAAATCGTATGCCATAATAAGTTACTTATTTCGAAGTGGCAAAACTAATATATATGGCTTTAACTCCTCACCGAGATTGGAATTAAAACTCAAAAGTTGAAGCGTGAGTTGATTTTTAGAAGACTTAAAATCTATAGCCGATGTAGAAGTCGCCTGTAGCTAGGAATTCATTGGGGTTATTTCCTAAGAGATTTCTTCCTACACCCAATTTGAGTTGAAATACGAATCCACTTGAATTTATCCATTTAGAACCAACAGCAAATCCAGGGGCTACATCAAAAAATGTATCGTCTTCTACAACTCCATTTCCTTGTTGATTAACGTAAAAGTCGTCTTCCTCTCCGATGTGAAAATATGAAAATACCTCAACGAAGAAGCCACGACCTTTAAATTCTGGATTATTACCAAAGTAAAAACGGTAGTATGGGTTAAGTCCAAATTTTTCATAATCAATGGAATTTTCAAAATTTGCAAGAAGGGAAACCCCATAACCAGAAGTCTGGGAATTGATATACTCGTAGCTCACATCTAAAAATCCACCAGCAAGAAACTTGATAGCACCCAGTCTAAGTTCATGGATTTTTTCATAATTATTTTTGGTAATTGAATCTACTTTTACAGAGCTTTCACTGTTTTGAGAAAAAGAAATTGTGAAGGATAATACGAATGCGAGAATGATAAATGATTTCATTGTTATTTAAATTAGTTAGTTGTTGCTAAAATAGTCCAAATTTACATTCAGTGCTTTTTAATTTTAAAGTTTGATATTAAGCTTTTTTGCGCTCTCGATAGGAGAGGAAACCCCGCAAAGGCTAGGCGCTATAGGTCGAGCGCATAGCGCTTGACCAAAGGAAAAGCCGCTATAAGCTCAAGACCTAAAGCAAAGCCTGCGGAGTTGAAACGAATAGCGGGATAAAGCGCCCATAAAATTAATCTGAGGGATAGCCGTTATCATCTTATAGTTTTATATTTTTACCAAAATTTATTGAGTGGCTTCTTCCTTTGAAAAATACCAAAAACGACGATTAATTACCTCCTACTTTTCGGTGGTGATTAGTATTGCTTTAGTTTTATTTTTGGTGGGTTTGCTGGCGCTTTTGGTCTTGAATACCAAAAAAGTAGCAGATAATTTCAAGGAGCAAATCGCCTTAACGGTCTACTTAAAAGACACCGCCAAGGAGGTTGAAATTGACCAAATGCAGAAGTCTTTGGCCTTGGCAGAATATACTAAAACCATCGAGTTCGTCTCCAAAGAAGAGGCAGCAAAAGCCTATAGCGAGGAGATTGGAGAAGATTTCATGGAGTTTCTGGGGTATAACCCTTTACAAAATTCTATCGATGTTTATTTTAATGCAGATTATGTTTCCGAAACGCAGATTGCAGAGATTTCTAGAGGTTTAGGGGATAAAGAATTTGTAGACGAAATTGTTTATGATAAGCCGCTCATTGCTCTGTTGAATGATAACATTAAGCGATTGAGTTTCTGGATTTTAATAGTGAGTGGTTTACTCACCTTTATTGCTGTTCTATTAATCAACAGTTCTATACGTTTATCGGTTTATGCTAAGCGATTTACTATTAAAACCATGCAAATGGTGGGAGCTACAAAGCACTTTATTCGACGACCGTTTATCTTGAGGAGTATAAAACTAGGTTTAATAGGGTCTACTATTTCGTTAATAGGAATGGGAGTCGTGTTGTATTATCTGAATAAAAGTTTTCCTGAGTTAAACCTAATTAGTGATGAAATTCTGCTGGCTGCGATTTTTGTTGGCGTTTTAATTATGGGGATCTTAATTTCTTGGTTAAGTACCTTTTTTGCGACTCAGCGATTTTTAAATTTAAAAACTGACGAATTGTACTATTAATATGGGAGAGAGCAAACGTAAGAAAGAGGCTAAAGAAAGTGAAAAATTCATTTTCGAAAAAGAGAATTATAAATTCATGATTATTGGATTAGCAGTGATTGCTATTGGGTTTATCCTGATGGCTGGCGGTGGTAGTGATGACCCCAATGTGTTTAATCCAGAAATTTTTAGCTGGAGACGAATTCGCCTTGCCCCTACTGTAGTCCTTATTGGCTTTGCTATCGAGGTATACGCTATTCTACTCAAGCCAAAGTCTGCTAAATAATGGATGTATGGGATGCGAGTATCCTTGGTATTATCCAAGGACTAACAGAATTTTTACCTGTATCGTCTAGTGGCCATTTGGAGTTAGGCAAAGCGATTCTAGGGAATGATAGTCTCCCAAAAGAATCTTTACTGCTTACCGTAATTCTTCATTTTGCAACGGCATTGAGCACTATCGTCATTTTCAGAAAAGATATTGTTGAGATCTTCAAAGGTCTATTTTCGTTCCAATGGAATGAGGAAACTCGCTTTTCTTTAAAGATTATCATCTCGATGATTCCTGCCGCCCTTGTTGGTTATTTTTTTGAATCTCAAATGGAAATGCTCTTTGGTGAAAACATAATTTTGGTAGGATTTATGCTCATCGTGACCTCCTTGCTACTTTGGCTAACCGATAAATCCAAGGCTATTCTAAAACCAGTTTCCTATACAAATTCCTTTGTGATTGGTGTGGCACAAGCTATTGCCATTTTACCTGGAATCTCGAGAAGTGGGGCGACTATTGCTACTTCTGTCCTTCTTGGGAATGAAAAGTCCAAGGCGGCAAGATTTTCTTTTTTAATGGTAGTTCCCCTTATCTTTGGAAAGATTTTGAAAGACATAACTAGTGGCGATATTTCTATAGCCGACGCCAATATGGTGAGCTATGGGGTAGGATTTGTAGCAGCTTTTATTTCTGGATTATTGGCCTGCACCTGGATGATTTCGATCGTGAAACGCAGTAAATTGAGATACTTTGCCATTTACTGTTTTGTAGTTGGTGTTGGTTCAATTATTTTTACTCAAATGAATGGATAATTTGACTTTAGACGGAATTAAAGACGGACAGGTTTTGCTTTTCGACAAACCTTTGCATTGGACCTCTTTCCAAGTGGTGAATAAAGTGAGATGGCTGATTAAGCAAAAATTTGAGCTTAAAAAAATAAAAGTCGGACATGCTGGAACCTTGGATCCCTTGGCCACAGGCTTAGTAATTTTGTGTACGGGTAAGGCTACAAAAACCATCGAATCTTTGATGGGGCAAACCAAAATTTATACTGGCGAATTTACCCTAGGCGGTACGACTCCTTCCTACGATATGGAGACAGAAGTGGATAAGACTTTTGAAACCTCTCATATCACCGCTGATCTTATCCAAAACACCTTGCCTCAATTTAGAGGAGACATCATGCAACGCCCCCCTATTTTTTCAGCCTTAAAAAAAGAGGGTAAACGCTTATATGAATACGCCAGAAAAGGAGAAAGCGTCGATATCCCAAAACGTCAAGTTCATATTGATAGCTTCGACATTACTCAAAACAACTTCCCTAAACTCAACTTTGAAGTCCAATGCAGCAAAGGCACTTACATTCGTAGTTTGGCCTATGACTTTGGTAAAGCTTTAAATTCTGGAGCTTATCTCTCTGAATTACGTCGAACTCAAATTGGAGATTATAAAGTTACAGAAGCCCTAAGCATTGAAGATTTTGAAGAACTCCTAAAAGACTAATTTGATTGTTTCAGGCAATTCACAAGATCCTCTGCAATAGCTTTCCCTTTGTCTTGGTTGTACAATTTCTGAAGAGTAACTTTAAATTCGTCTCTCAATTTTCCAAATTCGGCTTTTTCTTTAGCCACCAAATCGGTAGCCTCCTTTGTTCTTGGTCCCCAAGTAAATAAAAGGTCATTCTCTTCCGTATTAAAAGAAAGCAGCTTCGGTATAGACTTACCGCCATTGGTCAAAAACTGGCTCATAAGTTCATCATTTTCGTCTCTTAAAATCAGCTTGAAGGTGATGAGCGGATTTATATCTGCTATTTTATTCATTATTGGGATAACGGGAGCTGCATCTCCACACCAGCCTTCTGTAATGACTAACCAGGTTTGCTTTTTAGTAACCTTCTGGATAGTTTCAATTTGCTCTGCTGTTAATTTTGAGGTTTTTTCCCAACGGTTCATTCGGCTAAAGCCTAATTTAGAATACTTAAGATAGGTTTCATTTTGAGTGAATCCTGTAGACTTATTCTCTTTTAATAAATCACCTACAAGTTTTTTATATTCTGAATAAGTAAGCGTTTTATCTAAGTGTTTTTTTATACTTTCAAGTTGAATTTGTTCTGACATATATGTTTTTTTAAACAGTAGAAATACTTTAAAATTATTACAATAACAAAGGTAAATTTTTACAATGACAAAGGTAAGGTGTGAGTGGTGTATAGGTCAAGATATTTATGAAAAGTATCATGATGAAGAGTGGGGAGATCCTGTTTATGAAGATCAACACTTGTATGAATTGCTTTTACTGGAAAGTTTTCAAGCTGGCTTAAATTGGTTGACTATTTTAAAAAAGCGAGAGCAGTTCCGAGAGGCCTTTGATGAATTTGATTATCACAAAATTTCTAAGTACACCCAAAAGGACGTTTCCAGGTTACTCAACAATGAAGAGATTGTGAGACATCGAGGTAAAATTGAAGCTAGTATTACCAATGCTAAGGGATTTATTAAGATTCAAGAGGAATACGACTCGTTTTCAAAATACATTTGGGGGTATGTGAGTAAAGAACCTATTTTAAATTCATTTTCAAAATTAAACCAAGTTCCCTCGCAAACTGAAATGAGTCAAAACATCTCGGGAGACTTAAGAAAACGAGGATTTAAGTTTTTAGGACCCACTACTATATATGCATTTATGCAAGCTTCTGGAATGGTTAATGATCACTTAACCTATTGTTTTAAGCATAAAAAAAGTGTCTAATTTACATTAGACACTTTGTATAATTAAAATTTATGTTCTAGTTACTTACCACTTGGCTTCCTTCTTCAACAAAGGTTTTCACTTGTACGATTCTATTTTCATTATAATCTACGATTGAAAGTTTGCCATCATTCCAAAACATCCATTGTCCAACTTTATTACCGTTTTCATAATTTGCTTTGGCAAGATTATTTCCTTCTCTATCGAAAGATTCCCACTCACCATGGAGTTTATCATTTTTGATATATCCTACTTGATGTAATTCTCCACTTTCATAGAACATAGTTACTTTCTGTAAATCTCCAACTTTTTCTGTCTTCACCAGGTTTTTATCAGTTTGAGCAAAAAGTGTAAAACTCATTAAAAAAACCATTACAAGGGTGCTAAATGCTTTCATATCTCTTTTTATTTAAAATCTAATATACATATAATTTACATTTAAAACACATTTGGTTAACATTAATTTTACAAAGCCTCTTAAATAAGCTGTGCATAGGGCGATTCAATATGAAAATAAATCAAGTTTCTAGTCTTTAAGTAAGCCTAAAAATTTCCGTAACATCCTCTTCATTAAGACCGTTAACTTGTTATTTTTGCAAATCCTGTCATAAACCACAAAACATGTATAGAGATCACAATAACAGCGAGTTAAACATAAAGTCCTTAAATAAAAAAGTTATTTTATCTGGCTGGGTACAAAAGATAAGAGATAAAGGATTTATCATTTGGGTAGACTTGAGAGACCGATATGGCCTTACTCAATTGGTTTTTGATACTGATCGTACATCTAAAGACATCATGGAAAAAGCTAGAGAATTAGGCCGTGAGTTTGTGATACAGGTAGAAGGAACTGTTATAGAAAGGGAGTCTAAAAATAAATCCATCCCTACTGGAGATATTGAAGTGTTAGTCGAAAAACTCATTATTCTGAATATTTCTGAAACCCCTCCATTCACAATTGAAGATGAAACTGATGGTGGAGAGGATTTGAGAATGAAATATCGCTATCTAGATATCCGAAGAAACCCCGTAAAGAATAAGCTTATCTTCAGAAGTAAAGTCTCGATGGCTGTGAGAAATTACTTGTCACAAAAAGATTTCATTGAGGTTGAAACTCCATACCTCATCAAATCGACCCCAGAAGGCGCAAGGGATTTTGTGGTCCCTAGCCGGATGAATGCTGGACAGTTTTATGCCCTACCCCAGTCTCCCCAAACCTTCAAACAACTCCTTATGGTCGGAGGATTGGATAAGTATTTTCAAATTGTAAAGTGTTTCCGGGATGAGGATTTACGCGCAGACCGACAGCCAGAATTTACACAAATCGACTGCGAAATGACTTTTGTTGAGCAGGAAGATATTCTCAATACGTTTGAAGGGCTAACTAAGCATTTACTTAAGGAAATAAAAGGTGTAGAGATCAAGGATTTTCCTCGTATGACTTACGATGAAGCCATGCAAACCTACGGCAATGATAAGCCAGACATCAGGTTTGGGATGAAGTTTGGCGAGCTTAACGGTGTTGCTCAACATAAAGACTTTAAGGTCTTTAATGACGCTGAACTCGTCGTGGGTATTGCTATTCCAGGAGCTGCAAGCTATTCCAGAAAAGACATCGACAAGCTCATCGAGTGGATGAAGCGCCCACAAGTTGGTGCAAAAGGAATGGTTTACGTCAAATACAATGAGGATGGGAGTTTAAAATCCTCTGTCGATAAGTTTTATGATACATCTGATTTAAAAGCCTGGGCAGAAAAAACAGGAGCTCAACCTGGAGATCTTATCTGCGTTCTTTCTGGTAAAGCTAATGCGACCCGTGGACAACTAAGCGCATTACGAATGGAAATGGGTAAGCGATTGGGTCTAAGAAAACCCAATGAATTTGCGCCATTATGGGTTGTCGATTTTCCTTTGTTAGAATGGGACGAAGATACGCAGCGCTTTCATGCTATGCACCACCCGTTCACCTCTCCAAAAGAAGGACAACTGGAACTGCTAGCCACAGACCCTGGAGCAGTAAAGGCTAACGCCTATGATCTGGTTTTAAATGGAAATGAGATTGGTGGAGGGTCCATAAGAATTCACGATCAAAAAACACAATCCATGATGTTTGATTATCTTGGGTTTACTAAAGAAGAAGCAGAAGCTCAGTTTGGGTTTTTGATGAAAGCCTTTACTTACGGGGCACCCCCTCACGGTGGTATTGCCTTTGGCTTGGACAGACTAGTAGCGATTCTTGGAGGACAGGAAAGCATTAGAGACTTTATAGCTTTTCCCAAAAACAATTCTGGAAGGGATATTATGATTGATGCACCGGCTCCTATTGATGAAAAACAGCTCAAAGAACTAGACTTAAAGCTAAGAAGCTAGTTGTGTGATTAGTCAAAGTTGAACTAAGGTATAGATCACTTCTACTGGAGACACTAAGGGTGTAGCTTTATCTCTAAGTCATTGATAATTAGTTTTAAATGATTTGTGTTATTAGAAAATTATAATAATTTTAATGAAAGGCATTTTTAGATTTATTTTTTAAAATAGTCGATAATTAAGAACGTTTCGAAAGCTTTGAAATAAATTTATACGACGCTAATGTTTTATCATCAAAGGACTTCTAAGTTCAAAATATAGATATGTTTAAGAGGAAGTTTAACTTAAAAGAAAAAGGAACTCAAGTCACTTCATGGCTTAGTTCTTTTTTGTCTAAACAGAGACTGCTTATTCTTGTAAGCAGTGCTGTGGGACTACTTTCTGGTCTTGTTGCTGTTCTTATCAAACACCTCACCTTTTCAATACAAACCTTGTTAGGCGGCGGCTACATTTCCAACTACCATAATGCATATTATTTTATTTTTCCGCTCTTTGGATTAATCATTGTTTATTTATTTTCAAAATTTATTCTCAAAAAAGACATAGGACAAGGGATTTCGACAACCTTATATTCTATATCAAGGCGTAAAGGCTTTATGAGGCGATTTCAGAATTACGCTTCTATTATTACGGCGCCTATTACTCTTGGATTTGGTGGATCTGCCGGGCTTGAAGCACCAACCGTAGTTTCTAGTGCAGCCTTAAGCACTAGCCTCTCAAAATACCTTAGTCTTACTCAAACCTCAAGAACCTTACTCATTGGTTGTGCCGCCGCAGGTGCCATGTCCTCTATTTTTCAAGCGCCTATAGCTGGTATTATTTTCGCCATCGAGATTTTTAGTTTGGATCTAACCTTAGCCTCTATGATTCCTCTTCTAGTAGCTTCTGTCTCCTCTATTCTTACTTCTTATTTTTTCTTTGGTACTGATATCATTCTTCATACACAACTAGAAAATGCTTTTGAAGTAAGTGAGGTTCCCTTTTATATTGCCTTGGGGATTTTTACAGCCATTTCCTCTATCATTTTTACTAAAGTATATATCTATACCTTTAAAACTTTTAATACTATAAAATATAAATTCAATAGAATAGTGATTGGTGGAGTTATTTTGAGTGGTATCTTATTTTTTGTTCCTCAAGTTTATGGTGAAGGCTATGAAACTGTAAACGAACTCCTTGCAGGTGACCACGCTTTTTTGGCATCAAATAGATTCTTTCAAGACTTGAACGTAACTTGGATGGTTATTCTTTTTTTGTTGGTTTTGGTAATTTTCAAAATGATTGCCACCTCAGTAACAATTGCAGCAGGAGGAATTGGAGGCATTTTTGCACCAGTTTTATTTATAGGTAGTATGATTGGTCATTCTTACGCCTTAATTATTAATGCTCTAAGTATAACTAAAACACCGTTGTCTGTAAGTCAATTTACTTTGGTAGGAATGGCCGGCTTGATGGCAGGAGTTATGCATGCCCCACTGACCGCTATATTTTTAATTGCTGAAATTACAAGTGGCTATAGCTTATTTATTCCTCTTATGATTACCGCTGCTATTTCGTATGTGATCACTAGTCAATTTCAACCAAATTCTGTCTATACCATGGAACTGGCTGAACGTGGGGATTTAGTTACCCACAACAAAGACCAAGCAGTATTAACCCTAATGGATATCCAACAAGTTGTGGAGGATAATTTTGAAGTCTTAAACGATGAAATGAATCTTGGGCAAATAGTGAGTGAAGGTGTAGTGAAATCCAAACGAAATATCTTTCCTGTTGTAGATAAGGATTACATATTTCAAGGGATCATCCTTTTGGATGACATACGAACCATCATGTTTGATAAAACTCTTTACGAAGAAGTGAAGGTAAGTGACCTTATGCAAAACGCTCCAGATATCATAGATTTGAATGAATGCAAAATGAGAGATATTATGAAAAAATTTCAAGATACAGGAGCATGGAATCTCCCCGTGGTGAGGGATAAGAAATACGTTGGATTTATTTCAAAATCTAAGTTGCTAACGGCCTACCGACAAAAATTAATAGAAGTTACAGTCTAATACATTACTATGAGAGCACTTATCAAATTGGTTTTTCTTTTAATCCTAGCCGGATTCTTACTTGGGTCCTACTTCAAACTCTATGAAAGTGAAATTGTAGGTGAACGGATTATAGGAATAAGTGTACTCGCTAGCGCTTTTATATTGATGCCTCTCTTCCTGGCACACCGGTGGAAAGGGAAACGTCTACAAGATTACACGTTAACTAAGGAAAACATGGATAGGATTACTAAACTTTCAGATAAATCTAAAGAAGATAATAGAAAGGATAAATCCAATGAATAAACAGACCTATAATTTGTTGAAAATGACTTAATTAAAGTGAAAAATAATTCAATTTAAAACACATGAAAGATAAATTTTAATTACTTTTGTGTTATATTATTAATTATTATTTATTATTATGCAAGGTAAAGTAAAATTTTTCAATGAGTCTAAAGGTTATGGATTCATTACAAACGACGAAACAGGAGAAGATATTTTTGTACACGTCACAGGACTTAACGGTGAATCTCTTAATGAAGGAGACGAAGTTGAGTACGCAGAAGAAGAAGGAAAAAAAGGAATGAACGCTACAGATGTACGTTTGATCTAATCATATAGCATTTTTTTTTCAAAACCTTAAAACGCCACTCTTTCGAGTGGCGTTTTTTTTGTAGAGGTGTTTAAAAACAGTATTTACTGCTTTATGACTTTAAAGCTCAAAGCCTCTTGCTGTTTGTTTTTGATAGTTACAAAATATACACCTGAAACTAAGCCCTCCAGATCGATGTTTTCTTTTAGATTAAGAAAAGACTTAACCAATCTGCCTTCCATACTATACACTTGGGCTTGGTCAAGTTCAATTTGATTGGGGTTATTAAAATTGAGTGTGTTACTAACTGGATTAGGATAAACAGAAATTGAATTTAAACTTTCAAAATCATCTATATTTAAGTTACAAGTTGATGAGAAATTATAAGTTCTTGGTCCACCATCTAAAATAGTCCAAGTATTGTAAGGAAAACTACCGGAACTCGCCGCTGCAGGGTCGTTAACACCAACACAAACATTCCAATCATTTTCAGATCTAGGAAACCCTTCAAAAAAAAGCTCTAGTGTAACATTTTCATAATCATATTCAGGATTATTCAAAAAAATAGATTTTATATCAACATTACTCAAATCGATATATTCTAAATTTTCAAGATTGCTTATATCTAAACTTTCTATGTTTATATCTGCAGCATCTGCAGAATCATTCGTTATGTAGATTTCTTTTAGATTTATATTTTCATTTAAAAAATTCGATTTAGTCTCATCACCAAAAAAATTAATTGAAACCCGATCAGTAAGCTTAAAAATTTCAAGCTGAGTAAAATCTTCAATACCAGTGAATTCGTCTATAGAATAAGTTGCATTTAATTCACTAAAATTCAGTTCGATAATATTTTCAATATCCGCAGTCAAAACCTGCCCATTGATAACTCCATCAGTATCTATAGCTAGATCGATCAAGGCTTGTTCAAAGTTTTCATCAGGTACGGAGGTAACCTGAGCAAATGAGAGATGAGAACTTAGAAAAAATAAAATAATAAGAGTGGAGAGTTGTTTCATAATATAAAGATTTGATTTAAAGTTAGTTAAAATTACTATACCAACAAAAAAACTCCTTTAAGTTAATAAAGGAGTAAATTCTATAATAAAAAGATGTGTTATTCTACAACTTCTGCATCTTCAGTATTGTCGATCAAAACTTGACCTCTGTAGTACATTTTACCTTCATGCCAGTGTGCTCTGTGAAACAAATGCGCTTCACCAGTGGTAGTATCTGTAGCGATTTGTGGCATCTTAGCCTTAATGTGTGTTCTTCTCTTATCTCTTCTTGTCTTCGAGATTTTTCTCTTTGGATGTGCCATTGCTCAAATGTATTATTCGTTTAGTAATTCTTTTAATTTATCCCAACGAGGATCTGTATCCTCTTCTTTAGTATTCTGTTCTGGCTGTAATTCATTTAACTTTTCAAGGATTTCCGACTCAATGCTGCCGTCTTCTACCCCAGGATGTACTCTTTTCACAGGAAGACCAAGTATAATTCCTTCGTAAATATACTGCTGGGTTTCTACTTCGTGATCGCTATGAGGTAAGATTAACAGCTCTTCATTATCATTGTTGTAATCGTCTCCAAACTTCACCACTAAGGATAAGTGATTACTTATCTGTTGATCGTAAGGCTCTAAAGTGAGATCACAATTTACATTGATGTGTCCTGAAAATTCAAACTCAAGTTCAAGCATATTCGCTTTTTTGGTGAGTTCTAAATGAACAGTAACGTCTGCATTATTAAATTCCTGAAAGTCAAAAAGCTCAAAGAACGAATTATCAATTTTATAATCAAATCTGTGCTGTCCAACTTTCAATCCTACAAAAGGTATGGCGTAAGCCTTAAACTTCCTCATACAACATCAGTTTTGAGTCTGCAAATATATTAAAATTAATAATACTCTCTAGAAATAACTAAAATGATTTTTGAGTTTGTTTTTCTAAGGGATTTTTGTTCAATTTCAAATATTCCATTCTGTTTTTAAAAATAGAAATAGACATAAAAATAGCTTGTGTAAAAGAACTTCCCTCGGCTATACCTTTTCCTGCAATATCAAAAGCTGTCCCGTGATCTGGCGATGTTCTTATTCTATTCAGGCCTGCAGTAAAGTTAACACCATTGCCAAAAGACAAGGTTTTGAAAGGGATCAAACCTTGGTCATGGTAGGCTGCGATAACCGCATCGAAATTAGCGTTGTTTTTACTTCCAAAAAAGCTATCGGCTGCATAAGGACCAAACACAAACTTACCCTCTTCTATAAATTTTTTGATGGCTGGTTTTATCACCTCATCATCTTCTTTACCAATCACTCCTCCATCACCAGAATGAGGATTAATCCCAAGCACAGCAATTTTAGGCTCACGAATATTGAAATCTTTTTTCAAGGAATCGTGAATGGCATTTACCTTTTTTTCAATAAGTTCTTCAGTTATTTTACTAGAAACATCTTTGACAGGCACGTGATCGGTAAGCAGTCCTACTTTAATAGTATCGGACACCATAAACATTAAGCTGTCGCCTTTCAATTCTTGAGCTAAGTAATCTGTATGTCCTGGAAAGTTAAATTCATCAGATTGAATGCTGTTTTTATGAATTGGAGCAGTCACCAACGTATCAATATCTTTTTTAATCAAAGCTTGAGTTGCAGCTTTTAGAGATTGAATAGCATAGCCACCAATTGTTTTATCTTCTTCTCCAAAGTTTATTTTTACATTTTCTTTCCAAACATTCACTACATTTATTTTTCCTTCAATAGCTTCACTAGCATCGGTAATGCCATTGAATTGTAGCTTTACTTTAAATTGGTTCCCAAAAAAGGACATCATCTTTGAGTTGGCAAAAATAACAGGCGTAAAAAGCTCCAAAACTCTTGGATCTTGTAGAGATTTTAATATGACCTCTGGCCCAATGCCGTTCATGTCTCCTATGCTAATTCCTACCCTTACATTTGACTTAGTTCTCATAAAATTCAACTATTTTTGTACCAAACAAAGGTAACGAAATAATCTACAACAATGTTTACAGGAATAATAGAGGAAGTAGGTAAAATCTCTAAAATAGAGGTTTCTAAAGGGAATATAGATTATACTATACAAGCAAACTTTGCCAAAGAGCTTAAAATTGACCAAAGCGTTGCTCATAACGGTGTATGTCTTACCGTGGTGGATATTGAAGACAATAAGTATAAAGTCACTGCTATAGAGGAGACGCTCAATAAAAGCAACCTAAACCATCTTGAGGTTGGGCATTATATCAATCTAGAAAGAGGCATGAAAATGAATGCTCATCTAGACGGCCATATTGTTCAAGGCCATGTGGACCAGACAGCCGTTTGCCAACGTGCTGAAACCAAAAACGGAAGCTGGGAATATACATTCTCCTACGATCCTAAATTGATGAACGTAACCATTGAAAAAGGGTCTATTACTATTAATGGAGTGAGTTTGACGGTCGTTAATTCAAAATTAAACGAATTTAGTGTGGCTATTATCCCCTTTACTTATGAGCATACCAATTTCAAAAATTTGAAGAAAGGCGACGTCGTTAACTTAGAATTTGATGTGATTGGAAAATATGTGAAACGCTTGATGGAGCTTCAAAACAACTAGTTGAGATTAGCATCATTGATTAGCACATTGAAGAGGTCTGCCTTTGATTTAAGAAGTAATTCAAAGGCTTTAATTTCCTTTACTCTTGCATCGATAAGACCTACCTCTCTGAAATTTATAAGGAAAACAGAGCTTTCGCCAAACGAGAACTTTCTTTCTTCTGCTCTCAATAAATCTGAATTGTCTTGAACAATGGATTTAAAAATTATTAACTGAGCATTATAAGAAAGGATTTCACTTCTTGAAGCTTGTATTTTGTTTTGAAGTTGCAAAGTCTCAAAATCAAGATCCAATTCCGCTTCATTAACTTTGATTTTGGCAAGTTTCAAATCTCCTCGTTCTTTCCTCAAAAACAAAGGCAGTCTGAAATATACCCCTGCCTTATATTCGCTAGCATTAAAATTTAAATTATCAACTTGATTAACTCGTTCGTTGATGAAATTATACTCTAAGTCCAATTGTGGCTTTAGCATTTCTGCTTTCAGGTTTTGATTCACTCGGAGCTGATCAATTTTAAAATCCAACGCCCTTATTTTAGGGTGATCTTCCAGCACAAAATCTTCGAGCTGAAGCAAATTTGTCCCTAAAACAGGATCTATACTTCCTGCCGTCAACTCTTCTGGATCCACAAGAGGGTTAAGTTCCAAAGGCACATTATTTTCGAACCAAAGAAAGTTGGATAACGTCAATCGACTCTTGATCAATTTTAGATTAGCTTGTTCCAAACTCAACTTTCTATTTTGAACAATAATACCAGCTTCCAGAGTATCTATTGTTGGAATGTCACCCTCTAAGGCACTTTGCTTTATGCCTTCAAACCTTACCTGAGCACGCTCTACAAAATCATTGAAAAGGCGAACTTCTCTATTAGCTAAATACCAGTCTAAGTAAGATAATACAGCATCATAGAGCAACCTGTTGAGAAGTATATCTCGTTGAGCTTGACTCAAATCTTGCAAAATTTTGGACTGTCTTAAATCTGCCATCCGCTGGTTGATAAATAAGCCCTGACCTAAGGGTACAGAAATACCTGCACTGTAAAGACCGTCTTGTGGCACATTATTTTGAGGATTGAGGAATTGTCCTTCATTTTGTTCAAAACCAGCCTTTACTTCTACTCCAAACCAAGTTGGAATCTTAAAGGTTGAGTTCAGGATGTCGTAATATTCGCTCCCTTTAAATTCTTTGTTCTGCCAATCGATCTCAACCTTAGGATCGAAAGCACCTCGAGATTTGAGCAACTCAGCTTGGGCTGCTGAAATTTCAAAATTAGCGAGTTTGGAGAGGGGATGGTACTCTTTAACGTAGGCCAAAAATTCATTGAGGCTCAAAGTATTGGTTAGATTTTCTTCTTGAGCAAAAGCATTATGGAATAAAAACAAGAATAAGATAGGATAAAGGCGTATCATTTTCCGGTATTTTGACTCTTGTTGCTATTATTATTAGACTCTTGTGGTTGATAATAATCTGGAGGGAATCCATTTATTTGTCTCCACATTTCATACCAAATAGGGACGTTGTTGAGAAGGGCAATGGTTCTTGCTCCAGAACCTGCTCTTATAACCTCCGGCCATTTCTGTTCATCTGGGTTTTGTTTTATGAGCACCCGAAATTTACCATTGTCGCTGATGGTTCGTTCTACCGCGACGACCTCACCCCCATAGGTTCCGTAAGAAAGATTGGGCCAACCTGAAAAGAAAATGGCAGGCCACCCGTCAAAAATGATTCTCAAATTCTCACCAGGGTGCAATAAAGGTAAATCTATAGGATTAACGAAGGTCTCGACAGCCATTTCAATATTGATGGGCATAATACTTACAATTTTAGTCCCAGCACTAAAGGTTTCCCCAATACCCTTTTGTATGGCTCTATTGATAAAACCATCTTGAGGAGCCGTAATATAAAGCATACCCGAACGAACTTGATAGTTGGTGAATTCATTTTCTAACGTAAACATTAGGGCTTCTGTATCATATTGTCCAGATAAAGCTGTGAATTTTTCACTATCAGCCTTAGAAATTTTTTCTTGATAACTAGCTTTAATACTAGATATTTCTATTTTGGCGTTTATCTCTTGGTTTTTACTGGAAAGCAATTTATTCTTTTGAGAAATAACTTTGGCTTGGCTATTTTGGAGCTGAAGTTTCTTGGCTTCAACATCG
The DNA here is from genome assembly GCF_000355905.1 of Psychroflexus gondwanensis ACAM 44. Classification (GTDB taxonomy): domain Bacteria; phylum Bacteroidota; class Bacteroidia; order Flavobacteriales; family Flavobacteriaceae; genus Psychroflexus; species Psychroflexus gondwanensis. The sequence goes on along the minus strand of NZ_APLF01000006.1, from coordinate 71,703 downwards.
GTAACAGCTTTTAAGCCTTCATCCTCAAGCGTTTCAGTACGTTCAAATTGGCGTTCTGCAATGATAAGCTGTATTTTTACAGCTTCCAAGTCTATGCTATCACTTTGTACTTGGAGCCGAGCTTGCTCAAGAGTGTTTAAAGATTGCTCTAGCTTAAGCTTTCGTTCTTCTTTAAGCGCTTCAATTTGAAAGTTCAGAGCGTTCACTTTACTAGTATAAGAATCCAAAGAGAAATTTTTAGCCGTTATTTGCGACTCTGTTCTCATTAATAAGTTAGGGTCAAAAAACTTATCAGTGACTTCAGAGATATGCAAAATTGTATCGCCTTTATTAACAATTTGACCCTCGCTCACATACCACTCTTCAACTCGACCAGATATGGCAGACTCGATAGATTGTGGTCTTTGGTTGGGCTCTAGCGTAGTTACAAACCCATTACCCTGAACGTTTTGTGTCCAAGGTAAAAACAGAACAACTAGAAACACGATTCCAAAAACAGACATGATCTTGTTGAAGGTTAGAAATCTATCTTTATTGAATGTAAAAAGCATAGATTTAAATTGAGATAAATCTACTTTTTCATTCAGTTTTTCTTTTGATACGTCTAGCATAACTATTCTTTTATAGACATTACGCCATTATCCATAAAGAAGAAGCGATTGCACTTGCTTTTCCATTTGTCACTTTGACTCACTACCACTACGGCCCAAGGCATCTCTGGATCTGTAATAAAGTCTATAACTTTACTTTCTTCTTCATCCAGAAAGTCTTCAGTTGGATCCTTTAGCACCAATAATTTTGGCTTGGAGGCTAAAGCCCTAGCAATCATAATCTTTTTATTGACTGTGTATGGCAACTGTCTTCCCTCAGAATATATGACCGTTTGCAGTCCTTTGTCTTGTGCTTTTACAAAATCTTTAAGCTGGAGTCTTTCTACCAAAAGCTGAACAAATTCCATAGAGATCTCTGGATTATTAAGAGTTATATTTTCAAGAATTGTACCCTGGAACGTCCTATTATTTGGGAAAAAATGCCCGGCAAAATCCCTGAAATGAGTTATATCTATATTCTTTAAATTGACGTCGTTGACAAAAATACTTCCTTCTATTTCTTCAATTAGTCCTACTAGAGTTCTAAGAAGTGTCGTCTTGCCAGAACCTGGTGTTCCTTGAACCAAGATAAGGTCATTTGGCCTTATAACCACGTTTATATCCTTCAAGATGTGCTTGCCTTGCAGATAAAGATTGACGTCCTTGTATTCAAAAATTAGATCTTGATCTCTCCTAAGTGGTTTTTCACCATCCTGACGTTCCAGTGGAATATCTGTTATTCTACCAAATTTCTCTAGTCCAGCTAACAAATCATAAACACTCTCTAATCCAAGGATAAGCTTTTCTACAGAATTAATCATCAAAAGAATAATAATCTCTGCAGCGACAAATTGACCAATATTCATTTGTTGGTTTATAACGAGTAAGCCCCCAACTATCAATAACGCTGCTGCTACAATAATTTTGAATGCAATCATTTTGAAGAACTGGAACCTGAGTACTCTAAAATGACGTTCTCTAGCTTGAAGGTACTTATAACTGGTCTCATCATTTCGTGAAGAAGAATAAGAGAAACTCTCCGAGACCTTAAAGCCTTCCAAGCTTCGTGAGACTTCTTGTATCCAATGCGCTACTTGGTACTTGTATTTAGATTCTATAAGGGCTTCTTTTACACCTTCATTTAAAGATAATTTGAAAACAATATAGAAAAGAAATAAAATTAAAAAACCAAAGAAAATAAAAAATGGATGGTAAAAGGAAAGCAAAATCAAACCAAATAAAATCTGTATTAGTGCTCCAGAAAAATCGATAACTAACTTTGGTAAGGCCTTTTGGATGTTCATTACATCAAAAAAGCGGTTGGCAAGCTCTGGGGGATACTCGTTTTGTAATTCTGAATATTTCATCTTTGGAAACCGATAAATGAGCTCAAAAGAAGAACGTGCAAATATACGCTGCTGCAAATCTTCACCAATTCTCATCTGCATATACCTCAACACTCCTGCAAAACCCACTGTAAAGAGAACTACGAGTGTAAGGACTATAACCGAGGCATTAAATTCACCACCTATAATAATGTTAACGATCGCCTGTATTCCTAATGGAAGTCCTAACTCTACAAATCCAGCAAATATGGCATAGAAAAATATTTTGAATACAGGACTGCGTTCGAGTTTTAACAAACGCAAAAGCCTTATCCAAGGTAATTTAGTTTCTTCTGTCATAGATTTAGCGTTTTAGAGTATTTGTCAATAAATCCTTGTAAAATAAATACAAATTTGCCTTAGAATGACAATCGGTTAAATTTTCAAAATGTTCAGACAAGAAATATTGATTTAAAGACCCTTCCATCACTAGTGAAGATAGACTATTTCGATAAAGATAGTCTGGGTTTACTTCTAAAATAATAGTTGAAATCCTAGAGGCTAAGCGCTTATAGATGCTGAAATATCCTGCCTTATTTTGCTCATCAACTTGTTTATTATGATAGACTTTTACAAATTCTGAATTTAAAATGTGCCTCAATTTTTTTCCATCTAGTTTGTAAGAACTGTGTTGAGATTCTGGAATACTAAACAAAATGTCTACAGCTTTCATAAGTTTATCTATTCCAGGTTTCATGTTTGTGGTTTGTAATACAAACTCAATTTCTAAAATTCCCCAGTACAACGTTGACAAATAAAGCAAAAGTTTGTGTTTATTTTCAAAATATCTATACACTGAACTTTCTGTAGAGCCAATTTCAAGAGCCAATTTTTTAAAATTAAACTCCTCTATGCCGTGAATGTCAATTAAGTCTATACTTGTCTTAACAATATTTCTACCCAAAGGCGAGCTCTCAGGGTCTTTTAAATAAAGACTAGAATTAATGTCAATTTTTAGATTAGGTAGTAAATTATGCATAACCATTGATTGAGATCGCAAATCTAATAGTAAAACTATCAACTTGGTCTTAATAATGCGTTTTTTGATGTTAGCAAAATGTTAAATAAAATTAGCCCTCTACAAACAGCGAAAGAATAAATAATGTAATTTGCAGCAGTTTTTTCTTATAAATGAAACTCAGAATAAAATTTAAACCTAGGCCAAGGCGCTTTTTAAACAGAACAGAATCTTGTTTAAACTGCGAACACCATCTGGATATATCCGACCGCTTTTGCTCGTATTGCGGTCAAAAAAATTCATCAAAACCTTTAAATTTAAAAGAGCTTTTAGTGGAGTTCTTCGCTGGTTTAATTTCTTACGACTCTCGTTTTAGAAAAACCATAAGCGCTTTAGTGTTCCGTCCAGGGAAACTCAGCAAAGAATATATTCAAGGAAAACGAATAAAGTATGTCAATCCATTTAGATTTTTTATAAGCACTGCTATTATTTTCTTTTTAGCCATAAGCTGGATGAACAGTGACAGTTTGAAAGAATTTAAGAGTACTTCTGAAGTTGAACAAATTGAAAATGATGAAAACTTCAATTATGAGTTTGACTTTGAGGAAAACTCGCCTGCTTATAAGATTGCAGATTTTATTAAGACCAATCCTAGAACTAACTATGCTGAAGCAGTAAACTCCTTAGAAATAGAAGAAACTGTAATGAACCAATTAAAATTCAACTTTTTATTTGGTTATGCTAGACTGAAAGAAAGCCCAATAGGATTCCTGAATTTTCTACTTCCAAAGCTGCCCTTTTTTCTGTTTTTCTTTATTCCTATTTTTACTGTATTCAGTTCTTTATTATATATACGGAGGAAAATACCCTACACGCACCATCTCATATTCAATTACAATCAACAAACTGTATTCCTGATTTTACTTTTTTTTGGTACCATAATCAGCTTTATAAGTTCATGGGTTTGGTTACTTGTATATGTATTCTACTTGTATAAGTCTATGCGAAAATTTTACAATCAAAGTAGAATAAAGACTGTATTCAAACAATTCATCATAATCAACTTCTACTGGATAAGTGCACTTTTGGTGCTAACTAGTTTATCAGTTTTAAGCATTGTCTTTTTTTGATGCTATACAAAACATCATAAAACATACTTCTCTACCAATTTCCAAAGCACATTCGAGATATTTTTCTTTTTCAAGTTTGGTGTGATCATAAATCTTTGGATCTCCATATGGAGTTGAAGTTCTAAAAGTGGCACCAGGAATAAAGGGACAATTCTCGTCGGCTTGAGAGCAGGTCATTATAGCCATGAAGTTTTTTTGAGGATTTCTTATATCATCGTAAAGTTTAGAATAGCAAAAAGTTGATGATTCATCGCCAAATTTTACTTCATACTGAAGATTTTCACCTTTTGACTTGGACAAAACTTCAAAGCCTAAGCTTTCCAGAGTTTCAATAGAATTGGGATGAAGGGCGGTGACTTCGCCTCCACCAGAAAAGGAGTTGATGCGTGATGAGACTCCGTAAAATTCTGATGTAACACTTGCCCAAATTTGACCAAAATGGCTTCTCCTTGAGTTGTGGGTACAGATATAAATAAGGTCCGCTTTTCCTTTATTTCTAAGTTCAATATCCAAAGCTTTTGCGATGCTTTTTAGTATTAATTTTCTTTCTTCTGAGATTGAATCGCGTTCACTTTCAAATTTTCGACACAGGCTTTCAATTTTCGGTAACATCAGAAATGGTGTTAGTTAAGGATATATCTAAAGTTTAATACTTCCATTTATTAGCTAAAGCGACTAAAGACAGCATAATTGGAACTTCTATAAGCACTCCTACAACAGTAGCTAAAGAAGCTCCAGAATTAAGACCAAATAGTGAAATGGCAACAGCGACAGCGAGTTCAAAAAAATTACTAGCGCCTATCATTGCCGATGGCGCACACACATTATGCTTCAGTTTTAAATATTTCCCTAAAAACCAGGTTATAAAAAAAATGAAATAAGTCTGGATAGTAAGGGGGACTGCGATCAATAAAATATCAAAAGGATTATTGACAATTTTATCCCCTTGGAAGGCGAATAAAAGGACTAAAGTAGTCATAAGTGCAAGCATGGAGACAGGCTTCAGCTTTGCTAAAAAAACCGAATTAAACCACTCCAAACCCTTTTTTTTTATCAAGTATTTATTGGATAGATAACCCGCAGAAAGAGGAATCACAACAAAAATAAGCATTGAATAAATCAAAGTATCGTAAGGGATTTCAATATTGGTGACTCCTAAAAGAAGCTTTACGATAGGTATAAAAAGGATAAGCAATATTATATCGTTGAGTGAAACTTGCACCAGTGTATAATTAGCATCTCCCTTGGTTAAATAAGACCAGACAAATACCATAGCCGTGCATGGGGCTGCTCCAAGGATAATCGCTCCAGCGATATATTGCTGTGCGTCTTCTGGAGATAAATAGGCCTGAAAAATTTGGTCGAGAAATAACCAGGCAAAAAAGGCCATCGTAAAAGGTTTTACCAACCAATTAATGACTAAAGTTAAGGCAATACCTTTACTGTTTTTAGTAAGGTTTTTTAAAGATGAAAAGTCAATTTGAACCATAATAGGATAGATCATCATCCACACCAAAATAGCCACAGGAATATTGACTTTTGCTATTTCAATTTCACTAAGGAACTCTATAGAATCTCCAAAAAAACGGCCTACAGAAATTCCTAGGATTATAGCTAAAGCCACCCATAGGCTTAAGTATTTTTCAAACTTTCCCATCAAATTAGAATCATTGGTTTTTTAAATAATGCATTAACAACACTCAGATTCTGGTGAACAATCAGAATTTTGTTCTAAAAACTCAGGTTCAGGAATTCCGCATTTATCTTTTGCTAAGCAATCTGTAAGTGTTTTTACGAGTTGAAAGTTCCCCTCTTTAAAATCTAAATGGTATTTTCCTATGGTGTCGCCTTGGTATTCCACTTCAACTTCCAACCTATCGTCTATAAAAAGTTTTTTTTCTGAAAGCTGAATAATGTTTTTTAACTTTTTGGGTTGTAGTCTGTGGTCGATATCATCGGCATTCCACAGCTGGAAATTAACTACTTTTTCATGTCGTAATGTACCGCCACAATCAATAAAGTCTTTGGTGACTTGTCCTACTTCTGTAACATGAAAATGAGCTGGAACTATGCTTCCGTCTGGTAATTGAAACTTCAAAGCCTCAACTTTAGCTAAATGTTCTTTTACGTGTTTAAGTGTCATGTTTTACTGCTTTTATTATTTATTTCAATCTTATATGTCACTCAAAGGGCGCCAAGCACTTTCAGTAATTCTTTTCTAAGAGGTTTATCCATTTCTTTATTTGCTATTTTTTTTAATGACTACTCTTTCTTTGGGTTCTTCGTTTGTTATTCTTTGTGTTCTTTCCATGAAAAATTTTTATACCTCGGTAAATAGTATCAACATAAATCAATAGAAGGAATAAATTTATCTTTAACAACAGTCTTTTGGATTGGGGTAACGATCAAAAAGTTCATTGAAGTTGGCCTTCAATTCAAACCACTTTTCTTCATTAATACAATAACAAACTGATGTCCCTTCGATATTGCCTTTAATAATGTTAGCCGTTTTAAGCTCTTTTAGATGTTGGCTTATAGTAGATTGAGCTAGACCCAATTCTTCTACCAAGTCTCCACAAATGCAAGTGTTGCTTTTTAGTAGGACTTCCAAAATTGCCAAACGTGCTGGGTGGCCAAATACTTTTGCAATCTGTGCAAATTCGTTTTGTTTGCTTGTAAATAATTCTGTGCGTGTAATTCCCATTTCTTATATCTATATATTGCAATATTACGATTAATAATAAACTTGAAAAAGTTTTTTACTTCCCTTGACAGATTAAGTCAAAGACCTATAGGTTTGAACTTTTAATTTTTTTTTGGTTTTATGAGTACTCGATGGCTGTGTTTATTTTTTGTGTGTGCGGTTAGTCTAACTTTTTCTCAAACCAAAAAGCAATATCAAATTACAAGACAAGACAAGGCTCCTGTTATAGATGGTAATTTATCTGATGGGGTTTGGCAGTCTTTAGAAGTTGCTAGTGACTTCGTTCAATTTACACCTAACGTAAGACTTCCTGCAACTCCAGATCGGAGAACAGAAGTTAAATTATTTTATAGCGACCAAGCTATATTTATTTCGGCTAAACTCTATGATGATCCCAGTAAAATCATGAGTCAAAATACCATAAGGGATGAGTTTGGGCAAACAGATTATTTTACTCTGGTTCTTAACCCTAATAACGATGCTCAAAATGACACTCAATTTATCGTCTTCAGTTCTGGCACCCAAGCCGATGCTTTGTCTTCACCGAGTATAGGGCAGGATTTTGGTTGGAACGCTGTATGGGAAAGTGCCGTTCAAAAAACAAGTCAGGGATGGCAGTTGGAAATGAAAATCCCTTATAGAACCCTAAGGTTCCCTAAAACCGACATTCAAACCTGGGGGGTGCAATTTCGACGTTATTTTAGAAGAGAGCGAGCGGAATATGCCTGGAATCCTATAGACAGGACCACAGGCTATGAGGGTTTGTACCACGGACAACTCGTTGGTATAAATAATCTTCAGCCTCCTTTGCGATTGAACTTGTACCCTTTCACAACAGGAATTGTAAATACGGTTGGAGGGCAAACTTCCACAGATTTTAAACTCGGCCTAGATTTAAAATATGGCATCACCGACAATCTTACTCTAGATGCTACCCTTATTCCAGATTTTAGTCAAGCTAGGTTTGATGATGTTGTCCTTAACATAGGCCCATTTGAGCAAACCTTTGCAGAACAACGTCAATTTTTTACTGAAGGCATTGACTTATTCACCAAAGGAAATTTGTTTTTTTCAAGACGAGTAGGAAATGAACCTTCAGGAACTCTAAATCTTGGAGAAAATGAAGTCGTAGGAAACGAACCAAATGAAGTTGATTTACTGAACGCTATTAAAATGTCTGGCCGTCTTAAAAATGGTCTGGGTATAGGTGTTTTTAATGCCATAACAGAGTCAACTAAGGCTACAGCATTAGACACTCTTCAAAACCAAACCAGAGAGCAGGTTATAGAGCCATTGACGAACTATAATATTTTAGTAGTTGACCAGCAATTCAACAGGAATTCTTCGGTAAGCTTAATCAACACCAATGTGACCCGTTCTGGAGATTTCAGAAATGCAAACGTCACGGGAGCTTTGTTTGATCTTATCAATAATAAAAACACCTTCAAAGTTGCGGGTGAATTCAAAATGAGTCACCTCAACCTCCAAACCGATAACCAAACCGGTTTTAGCTCTGCTTTAGAAATTGCCAAAATCAGCGATCAGCACCAATTATCGCTAAGACACGATTTTGCAGATAAAAAGTATGACATTAACGATCTAGGACTTTTACTCAGGAATAATTTTAATAATATTAGTGGTGAAGCTTCTTATCGCATTTTTGAGCCAACCTCCAACTTTCAAACTTATAGACTCACCTTCGCTTCTGTCTATAAACAGCTGGCTTCCCCCAACACCTATACTGGCCTAGAGTTGTCAACCGATTTCTTTGCCACATCTCCCAAACTAGACACTTATGGCTTTAATATTGGTATGGAACCAGGCCGCCAGTTTGATTATTTTGAACCTCGCGTCGACAATCGATTTTTTATTTATGAAAATCTGACAAGTTTTGGCGGTTTCCTTTCGACTAACTACAATCGCACTTTCGCCATAGACATAAGAGCGAATACAAATACATTTTTTGAAAAAGGGAGAGATTCTTACGCTTACAACCTAAACCTTGAGCCTCGTGTAAGATTCAACGACTACTTTTTTATGGTGTATAGCTTCACCTTCGATAAACGACTAAATGACAGAGGCTTTGCTAGTTTTTTAGGTCAAGAGCCTATTTTTGGAGAGCGGGATCGGAGGATTTTAATTAACAGCATCACCGCGAATTATAATTTTAATTCCTTCCACGGTCTCAACTTGCAGCTGAGACATTATTGGGACACTGTGCTGTACGATGAGTTCATGTATAGTCTCAATACAAACGGAAGGCTTTCTGAAAATGAAAATTTACCTAAAACCGCCTTAAATACCAATCCTGATATCAGTTTTAGCACTTGGAATTTAGATTTGAATTATTCTTGGGAATTTGCGCCCGGAAGCTTTTTAACCGCTCTCTATAGGAATCAATTGTTTAGCAATACTTCTGAAGCTGAGAATAATTTTAAAACTACGTTTAGCAATTTATTTCAACAGGATATACAGCACACCGTCTCCCTCCGTTTGCAATATTTTATAGATGTTAACACTGTAAAATCTTTTTTTACCTCAAAATAAATTCAGTTTGCCTAAGACCGAATAACAGATAGACTTTTAGTTTAGGTAAAAAGCTAACATTTACGGTACTTACAAATACTTAAGTTATGTAACCCTATACCCTACAAACCATAATCTAAAGCCAATGCTAATACTTTGCTCATAGTGCTATTCATTAACTTAAACTAGTGAGGGATTAAAGTAGATTTGTATACAATTAAATAAATATATAAATTATGGAAAATTCAAAAAATGACACTCCAAACATTGTAGGAGTAGCTGCTGGTAATGATGCTTTTACAACACTAGTTGCAGCAGTAAAGGCTGCAGATTTAGTTGATACCTTGAGTAGTGAAGGTCCATTTACGGTGTTAGCACCAACGAATGATGCTTTCAATAAGTTACCAGAAGGTACCGTAGAAAGCTTATTAAAGCCAGAAAGCAAAGAAAAATTAGCAAGTGTACTAACCTACCACGTAGTTTCTGGAAAGTTTGAGGCTGCTGCACTAATAAGTGCAATTACTGAGAATGATGGTAAATTTACAGTAGACACTGTACAAGGTGGAAAGATTGACTTAAGCCTAGAAGATGGAAAAGTAATTTTAACTGATGCAAATGGTGGAAAGTCTACTGTTGTCATTACAGATGTTGCTGCTTCTAATGGAGTGATTCATGCCATTGATAGTGTAGTAATGCCTAAGTAAAAAAACTTAGCATATTTTAAAGACCACCTGAGAAGGTGGTCTTTTTTTTTATCCTTCAGATTATAAACAAGCATTTTAAAACTAAATATTTCTCCAATACCAATTTACCTTTAAATTGATGTTCAACATATAAATCAACTATGTTCTCGGTAAAGATCAAGAAGATTTAGCCCAGATTCAAAAGTTTGGATCGCTAAGTTTATTTTGAAAAAAGTTGGTTAAATTTCAATTAAACTATGCCTGAGTGTCTTCTCGAGCATTTGAAAAGTGTTTACTGCATAGTTAGTGATTGATTTTTTACTCCGTCAGTAATTGATGCAAACACCTAGAAAGATGAAGATATATTAAGCTTTGGCTCTTTTCCGTGATGGATTTTTGGTTACCATAAAAACCCCTAGGAAAACGAGTATAGCAGAAATAATTTTTAACCCATTAAGTTCATCTGCTCCAGAAATAATGGCAAAGGCTATAGCAATAACAGGCTGTAAGTATACAAATACTCCAATAGTAGAAGCAGACAAGTATTTGAGTGCAAAGATGTTCAACAGGTAAGTTAAAAAAGTAGTCCCTACGATCACAAATCCGATTCGCCAAATAGCAGAAAAAGGCAAGGCTTGCCACTCTACACTTACAAACTCTGTCCAGCCAATGGGCAAGTTTATGATGATGGCAGTTAAAAACAACCAACGCATAAGTGTAACGGGGTGATAGGTTTTGGTTAAAGGCTTGGCAACAATTAAAAACATACCATAAGACATAGCATTGATAAAAATCATAGCGTTACCCAGCGGAATATTGGGAGCGTCGACTTGTTGTTGTACGCCAAATAGAATTAAAGTAAGTCCTCCAAACAGACCAATTACAGCTCCGGAGCCCTTAAGCCAGGTTATTTTTTCTCTAATCAACAGGGCAGACAATACAAATACCAAGATGGGAGTGATGGTTACAATTACAGAGCTATTAATTGGAGTGGATAAACTCAAGCCCTTGAAGAAAAACAACATATTGAGAACCATACCAAAAAGAGCGCTCAACAGCAGTCTTGGCCAATGCTCCTTTTTAATTTTTTCATTTTTGATAAAAAGACTCACGATCCAGAATAGAATACCAGCCCCTAATACTCTTATCACTATAAACCCTAGAGGCTGAACATAATCTGGCATTAAGCCTTTAGCCAACGTATGATTGATACCGAATATAGAGGTTGCAACTAAGGCAGCAATAAGTGCTAGAACTCGTTTACTCATGAAATAAAGACTTCAAAGCATCTACGGTGTGCTTATCATTTCCTATGAATATCTTTTCATCATAAATAAATATAGGTCGCTTTAAAAAAGTATAATGGGATAAAATGTAAGTTTTTATTTCTTCCTCCGAGAGGTTCTCATCTTTTAATCCCTCTTCTTTATATTTTTGAGCTCTCTTATTAAGAAGGAGTTCATAAGATCTTGTGAACTTAAAAAGGTATTCTAAGTCCTCTTCAGAAATATTATTTTTCTTAAGGTCTTGTAACTTTATATCCTCCGGTAAGGACAACTTACCTAAAATGCGATTGCAGGTATCACAAGTGGATAGATAGAATACTTTTTTCATTTTATGAATTTTGTTGAGTTTTTTTGTTTTTGAAAGTTCTGTAAACAGCATAGAGCACTCCGCCTACCAAAATATAAGGAAAAGCCATTAGGTAAACTATCCCATCGTTGATGGCTTGTGCAGAACCTTGATCTGCCTCAGACTCCAATACGGCTCTACACATAGAACATTGTGAACTGGCCTCAAAGACAAAAAACATAACCAATGCCACTGTAAGTAAAATTCTTTTTGCTTTCATCATGATCGTTATTTTAGTAATAGGGTAACATAAATAAGTAGACTAAAACCCCTGTTATAGCAACATACATCCAAATAGGAAAGGTCCATCTTGCAATTTTTTTGTGCTTATCATATTCACCCGTCAAGCCCCTATACATCGTAAAGAGAACCAAAGGGATGATTATTCCAGATAAGGCAATATGTGTAATAAGAATAAAAAAATAAAGGTACTTTAAAAAACCTTCACCCCCGAAAGGAACTGGATCGTTACTAATCTTAGAAATGACGTAACTAACTAGAAAAAGTGCCGACAAACCAAAAGCTGTGATCATCACGGTTTTATGCTCTACTTTTTTCTTTTGTTTTATAAATCTATAGCCAAGAAAAAGCAATATGGCTGTAAGTCCATTGATAACTGCATGAAAAAAAGGAAATGTCCCTACATCCAAACCAAGAAGGTTATAGCGGGTTGGTAGGTTCATAAGTATAATGACCACTACAGGAACAACGATGGAAAGACCAATAATGATTGGCACCATCGTTTTATCGGATTTGGTTAAGCTTGCTTTCATTTCAAAAGAATTTGAATGTCCTCCATCAAAATATCAATTTGCTGGGTTTCATGCCCTTCACCACTTTTATTATCGATAGGAACCGAACCTTGGTAAAAGATAATAGGATTTCCAGCTTCATCTGTTCTGCTTCGGATGTATCCTTCTTGGTCAATCAAAGCAAAGAAACCAGAATGCTCAAACCCGCCCTCTGCTTTCTCATCTTCGCGAACATAAATATTGAATCCCTTATTGGCAAGTTCATAAATTTTATCTTTATCGCCGGTCAAGAAATTCCAATGGGGATGCTTTACACCAAGCTCTTCTGCATGCTTTTTCAAAACTTCGGGAGTGTCGTTCTCGGGGTTTATAGTAAATGAAGCTATTCCAAAATTCATGTTACCATAAAACTGATCTTGTACCTCCAATAAATTTTCATTCATGATAGGGCAAATGGTTGGACATGTAGCAAAAAAGAACTCCACCACATAAACTTTACCGAGATAATCCTCGTTGGTAATGGGTTTATTATTCTGATTCACAAAGTTGAATTCAGGTACTTTTTTACGTTCGCCTTCTATTTCTATGTAGGATAAACTTTCCTTGGAATTACGGGCTAGATATTCACTAACCACCCAAATTCCAAACACTAAAATGACAAGTGATATTCCTACGTAGGAGTATTTTTTCATGGTCTTTTTTCTCTTTGCGCATTATTCTCTTTTAAAGCAAATCGATATTCTGCAAGAATGATTTTGACATCATCATTCATTTTATCGCTTACTTCTTTTATGTTACTTAAGTCGTAGGCGTATTTTGTGCCTTCATCTTCATCGTCACTTCTCCCTCTTAAGCTCATTTTCTTATCAATAATAAAAGCATAGGTTGATGAAAACTTATCGTCGAGTTTTAGATCAGATTCCAAACTTTCGAACACCTTTTTAATTTGGGCATCTGGTAGTTTAAGAAAAAACCATTCTGTAGCATCTGAAGTTTTATTGATTTCACTTCTAAAGTTCTCAATTTTCTCTTCTGAATTTGTTGCCGTTAGCGTAACGACTTGAAAATCATCAAACTTGTGGTAACGGTCATAGATTTTCTCTTTCATATTGAAAGCATGTACCTTTTTCACTTCGAAGTCGTTCCCGAAGAAAGTCAAGATTGTAATCTTATTGTCGAAGGTGATTTCGTCAGTTTCAAACTCATTCAAAAATGAAAGTTTCTCTTTAAGGACGGGGAGTTTGCCAAAACTATTGATCCCGCTAGAGAAAAATAAGTACGCCACTAGAGGAAGAACAAATAAAACAATGAGAACTGCGTATTTTTTCATGTGATAAAATTATTTACAAAAATAAAAAAGGCGGTTTTAGTAAACCGCCTTTTGAATTATATTTAACCTTCTTTTTTTAGAAATCCCAAGTAATATATCCCTCGGTATAGATTTCTTGAACATATGTCCCCTCTATCAATAGTATAGCTATCAAATAACTAATTAAAAATACACCAGTCCAGACGACGACTCTTCTCAAACTTGCCGCTTCATGTTCCATGTGCATAAATGCCCAAACGATATAATAGGCTTTCACAATAGTAAGCACAATAAAAATCCAATTGAGTAGAGATAAGGAAACCAAATCGTTATGTACCAGAAAATCTGGTTTTAAAATTCCTAAAACCACTTCTACTATAGTTAGTATGGACAAAATGATAAAGACTTGCCATATGCGTTTTTTTGCTCCCGCGTGCTTTGCGTGTGTTGTATCGTGTGCCATTATATTATAAATTCAATGTATTATTAATTAAACCAAGTAGAAGAATGTGAATACAAATACCCAAACTAAATCTACAAAGTGCCAGTAAAGACCAACTTTTTCTACCATTTCATAACTTCCCCTTTTCTCGTAAGTACCCACCAAAACGTTAAAGAAAACGATTATAAGAATAAGTACACCAGACAAGACGTGAAAGCCGTGGAATCCTGTAATAAAGAAGAAAAAACCACCAAATAGCGGTGCTCCATACTCATTTTGACTAAGATTAGCCCCTTCTATAACACCTACACCAGTAGTATTTAATTTCAATAAAGATTCTTCTCTAGTTAAAATTTCTTTTTCTCCTTCGTCTGTGATTTGCATGGTTCTAACCCGAAGAGTCTCATTAGCCTCAAATCCCCTCTTTACATCTTCTAAAGCTAAAGGATTGAAAGAATCTTCAGCTTTATACCAAATGCCATTTTTCTCTAAATGCTGCGTTCTATCTTTAGGTGAAGCCGTAGAAAATTCACCTAAAGCAATACGATCTCCGTCTGCATCTACAAACTGAATGATCTTTCCGCTTCTGGTTTCGACCGCTCCATATTCACCTTGAATAAAGTTTTTCCATTCCCATGCTTGGGATCCTAAAAAAATGACACCCCCTAGAATGGTTAATGCCATGTAGGTCACTACTTTATCTTTTTTCATCTCATGGCCAGCATCTACGGCAAGAACCATTGTGACAGATGAGAATATCAAAATAAACGTCATTAATGCAACATAATACATAGGTGCATCTACGCCATGTAAAAATGGAAAGTGATTAAACACTTCATCAGCTATTGGCCATTCTTCAATAAACTTAAATCTTGAAAAACCATAAGCTGCTAGAAACCCTGAAAAGGTAAGAGCATCTGAAGTGATAAAAAACCACATCATTAATTTTCCGTAACTGGCCTTTAGGGGTTTTTCTTCACCTCCTCCCCAAGCTTGTCCTTCTGTACCTGTTTTTGCAACGGTAGTAGCTTCCATAAAAATCAAATATTAATGTCTTACAAAAATAGACAAATTTCTTATTATCTCAAGAAATATAAAAACAAAAAGAGGTAAAGCCATAGCCCGTCTACAAAGTGCCAGAAGGTAACACCTAAGCGTAACCCTAGCATATTTCCTTTAGAATATTTCTTTTTAAAATGATTATAAATTACGACTAGCAAAACGATAAGACCTGCCAAGACATGGACGACGTGAGCTAAGACTAATACGTAAACGAAAGACATTGTAATACTACTGGCACTTCCCGTAAAATAATACCCTGCCTCTACGATCTCATTAAATCCAACAAACTGCATCACCACGAAAAGAACTCCTAAGATAAAAGTGAAAATTATCATAGTATTAGCCTTTCCTATATCACCTTCAGAAGTAAATTTTTTGGTTAAATGAAATGTAATACTACTTAAAAATATAACCAGCGTACTCCAAATAAAAACGTCTGGTAATTCATATTCTGTAAGCCAATCTGGCCTGTTTTTACTCACAACGTAGGCACTTGTTAATCCTGCAAACATCATCGACATACTTATGATGCCAAACCACATCATCATCATCCTTGCACGTTTGTGTTTTTCGTCTAAAACCATATTCTGATATATTTATCTGATACGTAAATTATTTGTATTAAAGTAATGTAAAACACGCTGGCCAGCATAAGCTGTCTGGCGTATTTAGTCTCTCGTTTTTGAAAAAGCTTGATCGCATAAAAAAGCATAATCAAGCCTAGTATAAACACTAAAACGGCAGAAACTATGGAAAGCTTTAAATCTCCTGTAACACCTAGCGCTGGTATTATCGAAACAATAAGGGTCCATATGGTGTAAAGGATAATTTGTATTGCTGTGCCTTTGTCTCTTTTACCAGTAGGTAGCATAAAAAAGCCTCCTTCCTTATAATCATCATACAGCCACCAACCTAAAGCCCAAAAATGGGGGAATTGCCAGAAAAACTGAATCATAAATAGTGTCCCCGCTTCAATCCCAAAAGAGCCCGTTGCAGCTACCCATCCCAACATAAACGGAATAGCTCCCGGAAACGCTCCTACAAAAACAGAAAGTGGAGTAATCGTTTTCAATGGAGTATAAACACTCACGTAAAGAAAAATAGATATAGCCCCAAACATGGCCGTTATAGGATTGATAATAAAAAGAAAAGACAATCCAATTAGGGTAAGCAGAGTCGCAATAGCAAAGGCTGTACTAGTGGTCATTGTACCCGATGGTAGAGGACGATTTTTGGTCCTTTTCATCTTCGCATCTAAGTTTTTTTCTATGATTTGATTAAAGGCATTGGAAGCCCCTACCATGGCATAGCCTCCTAGCGCTAATAATACGAGATGACCCATATTAAAAGTATCTATCCCTAATAGATAACCAGCAATTGAAGAGAATACAACACTAAGGGCTAATCTAACCTTGGTGAGCTCTTTAAAATCATGTATCCAGGAAGAAACTTGAGTATATGCAATAGAATCTGACAATATTCGAAACTTTTTGCAAAGATACGGCTAAAAAGTTTTTTTTAGGAAGCAGACGTTCGTTAATGTTTACTAAGTATTGGGTCAATAATCGTAATACCAGTTAAATATATCTGTCCTAAAGCCCAAGTTCACCCAAGTCGTATTTCTATCGAAGTTTATAGCATTATCTTGAGCAATATCAAACTTCCGGTGAATTAGATTCAGATAGACCTTTAGGTTTGTAGTTGGGTTCATTATAAATCCTACTTCCAACTCCCCGTAATAAGAGTTTGCCTTATTGCCTTGACCTATCTCGATACCGTCATCACCAATTCTTAGCCGTTCATCTCCAAGTAAATCTGAACCGTAAAAGGGGTCGCTATCCGCATTGGTTTCGAAACCACGTTCTCCAAAGATAAATTTGGCATGGCCATACCATCTGTCTTTCTTGTATCTTGAGATAAGGAGAAGTTCTCTAAAATTCGCTCCCCAAAGGTGAGCCATGGACTGATTATCGTTTGTATAATGAAGATTTAAAGTATTGTGCGAATAGGTATAAGGTCTCACTTGGTTATATTCTAATTGGAAAAAAAGTTTATCCACCTTAAAAGCATCCGCATACTTTACTCCCAATTGAAATCCAAATTTATTTTTCCAACTATTATTACCCGCGGTAACATCGTCTAAAGAAAACTCATCGATTAACCACTGTCCGTAAGTATTGATTTGATCTGTCCATTTGTACTTATAACTTAAACCGATAAGGGATTTACCAGATCTAGAGCCAGTTGTATATTCTACCATATTGTAGAATAGTATTGGATTGATAAAGTTCCAATCGAAACCTCGGTTAGGCTCACTTTCAAATAAAACGGATTCGAAGAGGCCAATATTAAGTCTCTTATTCACATTGTAGCTTAAATAATGTGTTGCCATATATTTGGTGAGAAAAGCACCCCCATCGGTGAGCGTATTTGGGTTTCTTAAAGACGACCATGTGTTGGTATACTTAAATTTCCAAAAGCTTGTATTCATCTTTACATAGGCGTTTGGACTCGCATTATCACTCATGAAAAGGGATCTATAACCATCTCCAATAAAATTATTCCCTCTTCCAAATTGAATATCTAAAAAGTCTGAAGCTTCATAGGTCAAATAGCCCTCCACAACTGGATAGTCGAAACCATCTCTATAAGGCTCGCCTATTCCTCGTCCAGGAATAAGGACTTGGCTGGAACCTTCTCTGCCGAGTTCGTTTGCTAAATCATTGTAATAGCCAGCAAACTTACCTTGACTTTCATAAATTACTGTGTAGAAGTTGAGCCGCTTCCCTAAACCACCCTGAAAAATACCTGCTCTGGTATTGTTGTAAGTAGTCAACGATTCTTCAAAATCTCTTCCTACTTGGAGGTATGCTGCAATGTCGAAAGTGAACCAGTAGTCTTCCCCTTGAATTTGAAATGTATTTTCATTGAATAATTTCTTACCGAACCATGTTTTTTTATCGTAAAACAAGGCCTCATTCTCTTCCTTAAAATCGTAATACGGTTGAACTTCAGTATAGCGATAAGGTTTAGACGCGGTATGGGCATTGGTCCCGATTTTATCCATTCGAGTTGTAAAGCGGTTATAAACTTCATGGGACAAAGGAATATTTAGACCGCTCTCATATTGTGGGTAAGTAAAATCTTTAATGGTAAGATCCTCTAATTCCTTTTGGTAACTCTCTAAAGGGTTTTCCTTTTCAGCTGTTGTATCAACAGGAATTGCTGGAGATAAGGGAATTTGAATCGGCATTCTAAACTGGACATAAGTGGGCTTCCCATTATAAGTCGCTGGAGTGATAGAAGGTAAGTCTTCGAAAACTCGCTCGAGTTCTATATTGAGTTCTTCATAATCTGAGTTGACATACAAAACTTGAAAACCTCCATCTTTATCAACTTCAAAAATAACTGTTGCTATCCCGTTATAGTTTTCCTTGGCAACGACTTCTGGCTCTTTATAATATTTGAAAATAAGGGATTTCAACTGAGTTTTGAAGCAAGATTCTTGGTCTGTTTTTAGGGTATCCTTACATTCTGGAAATGTGGGGTAACTTTCTGTTTGTGAAACAAAACTTTGGCCAAACGTAGAGAAGCCAATAAACAGAAACAGGAACGGGAAGTATTTCATTAATAGTGGATTGGATAGGTTTATAAATTTGATCTAAAAGTAATAATAAAAAAAATCCCGAATGTTGAATTCGGGATTTATTGAATTGTATTTAAATTAAATTTAATCTTGCACTTTAAAAGTTATAGGTAAAGAATATAATACCCCTACGTTTTGTCCACGTTGCTGACCTGGTTTCATTTTAGGCAGTTTTTTGATGACTCGTTCACCTTCAGATTGTAATCTTGGGTGAGGAGCTCGAGCGGCAACATTCACAATGTTACCTTTTTTATCGATTTTAAACTGAACGTATACCCTATTTATTCCACTTAATCCAAGATCTGCAGCTAAGCCAGTGTCAAAGTTTTTATTAACAAACTTGCTAATCTTTTGACTCATACAGTTTTTACGCTCGTCATTGGTATTAAGGCCTTCACATCCAGGAAAAATTGGAACGCTTTCAATAACAGCAAAAGGAACATCTCCAATTTCTTCTTCGACTTCTTCTACTTCTTCAACTTCTACAACTTCGTTTTGATCGGTTTCAGTAGATTCTATAACCACCTCCTCTACATCTTCGTCATCTTCAACCACCTCAATAACTTCTGGTGCAGGTGGCGGTGGTGGTGGTGGTGGTGGGGTCTTTTGGATTTCTGTAATTGGCACGTCTTCCTCATCTAACATGTCAAGATTTACAATACCAGTATCTATAGCATCGTTATCATAAGTTTTCCACTCGATCATGGTTAAAGTAATAGCGAGAACTACTACAAGTCCAATCTGAAAAAACAGAAAGCTTCTTTTAGTCAGATCTTTTTTCGGATTCTTTTTTGGTTCCATATTGTATTTTTAAATAGATTACTAAAGTATAAAAAAAATAAAATTTACTTTGAATTTGATTTTATATTTTCAAAAAACTTTTTTTAACTAGCATAAAGCAGAAAAAACTTACCCCTACAGCTATACTATTCGCTAAAATATCGAATATATCAAAAACTCTGTAGTCTGTAACACTTTCTTGAATTATTTCAATAATGATACCAAAAGCAATAATACCAAGAGAAATCAACAAATGCTTTTTTAACTGATCTCCACCTTTTTGCAACAAAGCAAGTAGCCAAATCGAATTTAAAACAAAGTAAGCTATAAAATGATACAATTTATCCTCATAACTTATTTGTAGTTTGGGAAGGCTACTTATATCTGAAATAGAAAGAATTAAAATACTTGCCGTACATAAAATAGCAGCAGGCAATAGTAATTGACTAGTCAGTATGAGCTTTATAAGCTTTCGCATCCATGAGTTCTTTAACTTCGTCGTGATCTGCTATTTCCATTTTAATCATCCAGCCTTTTTCGTAAGGCTCCTCATTAACCATTTCTGGTTCATCTTCTAGGTCTTCATTAAATTTGATGATTTTACCAGTTAAGGGTAGATACAAATCAGATACAGTTTTAACAGCTTCTACAGTTCCAAAAACCTCATCTTTATCTAAGGTTTCTCCAACAGTTTCGACTTCTACATACACAATGTCTCCTAGTTCACTTTGTGCAAAATCTGTAATTCCAATAGTAGCAGTATCTCCATCAATTTTGATCCACTCGTGATCTTTGGTGTACTTTAGGTTATCGGGTGTGTTCATTGTTAAGTTGTTTTAGTTTCCAAAATTATATCTCAATGTAAATCCTGTTCTAATGGTTGTTTGTGGAAATATCGTTGAGATTGCATTTTGCGAAAATACGTGATCGTAGAAAAATAAAGCGGTTAAATTTTTAGTAAATGCATAATCGGCTACAAAATTTATGGACCAAATGTCTTGACCCGAGGTTACACGGTTACTCAGCACATCCAAATTTCTAATAATTGTTTCATTTCTTCGTAAAGAGAGGTCTGCTTTTAAGTTCAAATCACTACTTAAAACCCTTGTATTTCCTTCAAATTGAGTAACAACAGTAAGGTCTTTAACTCTATACCCAAGTCCTACGATATACTCATCTCCCTTCATTTCAGTTAAAAGATTGTTATTGAAACTCAAAGATAAAGCTCTATCTCTTCTAATTTCAGCGAGAATACTCACTGAATTTTTCATTTCAAAATCCAATTTAACCAAAGGGCTAAATTCTTCTATCAAATTCACATTAGAGATAAAAAGTTCTGTTCTAAAGTTTCCATTTTGATCGGTATTGAAATCTCCAAAAGGATCTCTTCTATTAAATTCTAAATCGGTTTGAAATTGATTGACAGTATAAGAAGATCTATAGCCATGTTGAATAGAGAAGCGATTAAATGTTTCACGGAACCAACTTAACCTCATCAACCCAGTGTATTTTATATTCCATCCAGGAATAGGGATATCTCTAAAAGGACTCAAATCTTCTCCTTGGGGATCGGATCCTGTATATGCAGAAAGGAAGGATGGTAATAGAACGGCTTGGCTTGTTCTTCCAAAACCAATTGGATATCCATTTTCGTCTATATTATTAGGATCGTTTATATTTACCCCAGCTTGTTCTGCAAGTCTGTTGGCAACGATAAACCGATTTTCCCTAAAGGTTTCAAAATTCTCAGAAAATTCTTTGGTACTCGTATTAAAAGAAGTACGAATCATATTGGTCGAAATATTGAAATTCCCATAAGTGTTTGGAATAATAGAATTATACGCCATGGTCTCAGGGTCTACTCTGAAATTTTCTGTATACGTATCAGAATACATTCTATTGGCAATCAAATCTATTGTCATCCCGGGCAATACTTTCAGTCCCGCCTGTACATCCAATAGTTGATTATCTGTTCGTATATATTGTTCGTTGAAATCTTGATACATCGTTAACCATCCTTTTCTCGCAGCCTCTCGACGAATGTCGTTTTGGCTTCCAAAGGTAAATCCCGCAGTAGGTTTTAGGGTTCCTCCAAAACCAATATTATTGGTATAGCCAGGTAAGAAAATCCCTTTTGTATCAGAATAATTCACCTGTACTCGGTCCAAGACTGTCACTAGACCTATGACAGTATTTAATGCTTTATCCCCTACACTAAGTTCCGTTGGAGCGTTTTCTTGGTTATTTTGATTTTGAGGGTCTTGCCCTAAATTTTCAGTACCTCTTCTCCGACTTACATTTCGTTTGATTTGAGATGGATTTTGAGCTCTTTTTTTAGTTAAGCCAAGGTAATTATAAAAGCTAGACATGTTCAAATTGGAATTGATCTGATGTCTTGCAGAGTTTTGAACTGAATTTCCTAGATCTGGAATACCTTCTAGATTCCTTAAAATCTCAGATCCTTTAGTCCATAAGAAATCTCCAGTATAAGAATATTGGGTTTGAATAAATTTAAGAAAAGGGATTTTATTAAAGGGTAAGGTATAATTAAGCTGAAGTTGTTGGTAATGTCTGTTTGGAATTCCGATATCAAAGAAATCATCAAAAACACCTATGCTATTATCTTGAACGTTATTTTCATCGATGTAATTTCTCACAATCCTGTTGGTAGAGGCATTGAAATTGAAATTTAATGACTTCGTCAAATTATAATCAATAGCATATTGCCAATCGAAAAAATAATTTCTTTGAAATAATTTTGGAGTTCCTAAACTTCCTGGAGGAAGGTTAAATTCTCTAAATCTCAATTCGTTGTATTGCCTATTTATGTTTGCACCAGCAGTAATACTGTTAGGGAGCAAATTAATATTAAAATCTTTGAAGATGGCAAAATAAGGACTCTCAAAAAGGCCTATTTTCTCTAGGGGCTTAACTTCCAAAGGCTGAAAATTAAATCCATAAGTTAGGGCAGCATCCACATTCTGGTCTAAGGATTCTCTGATTTCAAAATCCCTATAATCAGTTTGATTGTAACTTGCGGATACTGTAAAGTTTTCGATGTCATAAGGCATTGGTGTTTTTTCTTGATTGGTCCTGTCTTTTCGTAAACCGATCACACTTATCCCCTGTCGCTTCGTATAGGTTTCTGCCTGTTCTGCAAATTCTGCTCTGTCTGCTTCATCTGCTGTATTATCGAGTAAGGTTTCTAGTTCAAGATCTCCGTAAACGGGATCAAATTGAGGAGTGATCAACTCTTCACCTCTATTATAGGTTAGTGGTATTTTTACCCCCCAATTTTCAGGCAAGACTTGGCCAAGGTTAAGGCCAGTCACTAGGTCGTATTGCTGGATATCCTCCCTACTCCTTTGGTTGGGTCCTTGTTCTATAGCCCCAAAGCCTATGGTACTTCTTCGACCACTTGCAGATACATTTGCAAAATCTGCAAAATTTGTATCTAGATTTAAGACTGCAGCCCAGCCGCCTTCGTTTTTAAGTCCTGTAAGTCTCATCTCATTAAACCAGACTTCCCCTGACACATTTTGATTGCTCGAGTTTTTTAACCCCAACATCATGACCCGTATATTTCCAAAGCTGGGATTACCAATAATTCCAACTTTTAATCCCTCATTGAAAGAGCCATCGACAGGATTTAAAGATTCATCGAAATAATTGAGTTCCAAATTACTTAAGTTATCATCACCAAGAACGGTAGATTTAATTTGTTGAAGTAAATCTAGAGGTAAGTTGAGATCATTTTCTAAAGGCCATATCCCCCGAGGAGAAAAATCTTGAGGATCTGTAACTTTAAGCGGAATCTCTATCTGGTAGTAATTATTTGTAAAGTCAATCCCCATCCTTATAAAGGCGGTTAATTGGCCATCTTGAAGCTGATTCTCTGGTGGTGGTAGCGCCTCTGCGTGGAGATACATTTCTAGGTTATCATATTGACGCATGTCAATTTGATAATTTTTGAAAACGGCTCTAGAATCCTCCGCTTCCAGATTTTTCACTCGTAAGGAAAGTGATTTTTCATCCTCTCGGATAGCCACGTTATTATTGACCAACTCTTCTCTTAAAACACCAGGGGGAGTCACATAATTGGACGTAATTTCCTCACTTACTGCTTCTACATTAAATTGAGTATTGCCCGTATTAGGATTTTGGCCGTCTGGAAGTACGGGTAAATCGTATGTGAAGTAATCTCCTCTTATCAACTCTAAAGTTCCAAATCTCAGAATGGTTTCTTGGCTGAAATCAGTCATAAACATTCTCATAAATCGAATAGATCGTAAATCACTTATCCCTCCAACAGCAAATTCTTCACTCGTCCTAAGAGGAACTCTAAATTGTATCCATCTCGCCTCTATTTCCTGTCCGTTTTGAAGTGTTGTGATCACCTCTTTAACGTCGGTGATATAGTCTGAATTGATCCCAGAAACAGAACTTGTATTATTCTCCACACTCATATTAGGAAAGACAGGAACCTCATATTCGTAGTAACTGTCAATAGTATTCATAGTATTATCCAAGTTGATGTCTTCCACATCTGGGAATGCAGAATTACCTCTATTGTTTTCAGTAACCTCTACAGGGCTATTCCCCTCCATTCCATTAAAGTTTCTGTATCGGTTTAAAAGATCTCCGTCGCCGTCAAGATAGTACTGGTAATCGTCATTTGAAGGATCTTCGAAATTGGCAAATGCAGGAAACTTTAGTGCTTCATCGCTATTGAGCAGACCGTCATACCCTACATCTTGATTAATTCGCTCTTGACCTTCCGTATCAAAAGCATAGACTAAAGACTGGTTACTAGGAACTTTCGAAAAATTGGTTGATAACGTATTCGAATTCCCCCCATCTTCTGGAAGACCATTTTCAAATTGTTTCCTTCCATCTTTTGAGACATCTTCTGTAATACTTCCAAAATTAAGAACAACTTTACCTCCGTTATTTCCGGCATTTTCAGGATAAATAAAAGGGTCCATGACCCAAAATTCAACAAACTCTACATTGGACTGCTCAAAATCGGTCGTTTGCAAGCCCCTCATAATACCTCCAAAGTTTTGCTCTGGATTGGAAAGAATATTATCATTTGAAGAAGCAGGGTTATAATTGTACATCCCTCTTTCGCTTGGTCTATATACCAGGTCCAAAGGAAATAAGGTTTGTATCTGACCTGGAACAATATCTACATTAGGAAATATTTCGTTCACAAGAACTCTCCTAGAATAGTATTGTGAAAGATCTTGATCGGTGACATCTGCTGGTCTTTGAGAGCTATAAAAAATAGGATCTATGGTATACCAGTTTAATTTAGCCCTATAATCATTAATACTTAAGTCGTCATTGCTATCAAATGTACCATTAGCATCATTTGGCCCTCGATATCCTACGGGAACACTCGCTAGTTTCCAGGACAAGGGATCAATAACTGAGATACTCGTTTGCGAACCCTCAAAGTCATCCACATAACTAGTGGCTTCCCCCTCAAAATCACTTGCTTTAGGAGTTCCAGGCCTTAAGTAAGCAAACTCTCCTCTCAAAGAAAAATTGGACTCCACATCTGTATCAATATTAGGCAGTTTGTTAACCAACCTAGTAAAAAAGGGAACAGTTGTATTATAATTGAAATTGACTCCGTAAATACTATTATTTATAGGTTCTGTCCCGTAATCTGCCTTTTGGGTAATTGGTCTTTCGTTTAAATTTAAATACGTACCTCCTAGCAATAATTCTTCGCTAAATCTATGTTGAACATCTATCCCGGCAAACCGTTTGGTTTGTCTTCCGAAAAGCGCATTATTTTCTGTAGATACTTGTATGGGTGTATCTGAAGCTAATAAAGCCTCATCTAGAATATTTACTCGGCCTAACTCATAATCAACCGTATAATCGATTCCTTCTTGTAGAGTCCGCCCTCCTGCAGTAACAGATACAGAACCTCTTGGAACGTTAAATGCTCCTATTGGGATGCCTCCTGTGCTAGACGCTTTATACCGACCTGCTAATTGAAATTTGTTCTGTTCTGCTCCGTCTTGTTGAGCTTGGATCTTTGTTGTAGAATATAGAGAGTTGAAAACATATTTAGTTTGATTCTCATTATAGGTTTCAGGATTATCGTAGTTCTCTGGACCAGTTTCTGGAGTCAAATCCAATTTATTAAAAAGATATTCACCAAAAGGTTCCACTTTGGTAAACTTGATAATTCCATTCTCAGGATCTATGGTGATTCCAGGAACAAAATCAAAAAAGCCATCGCCACCGTTCACAGGATCGGTATTGAGGTTTAACCTATCAAGGTCTAAGACTTGCAAAAGATTGGTTTCATCCACATCATCGGGCAACGGAGTTGTACTTCCAGGAGCTTGGGTGATAAAATTGACAGGCTGTGGATCTGCGTATAAAATATTAAATCTAAAACCGTCCTGCTCAAGCCCATTCGCCCCAAGACTGTAGAAATTTTTCATCATCAAGTCCCAGATAGGTTCTTGTACAATCGTAACTGGGCTCTTAAGAAGTTTAACAATTAAGTTTTGATTAAGCGCTATTTGCTCCCCTTGTTCTTCTGGATTCTCTTGAGTCTCTGTCCCAGGAGGTCCTCCGTTTGCAAATTCTCCAACTCTAAACACTCTCCCATCGGTTGTAGTATATTCAAAAGCAACCCCTAAAATCTCGTCATTATTTAAACGTTGGTTTAAAGAAATATAGCCGAGTTGTGTGTTTAGAAAAAACTCATTAGGCTGTAGTTCTCTAGCATTTTCCAGAATGGCATAATCTCGTCCTTCTGAAACAAAAGGGTCGGCAGCCCCAAAACCTTGTTGGATTGTTGCTATATCTCTTATTTGATTGTTCAAAATAGAGTTAGCTCCGCCATTTATTCCTTCTGGATTAAAAGCGTTGTTAGCATTATCAGGTCTTGCATTGGGATTTAATAAAAAGTTTGGAATTGGCGGAGCTATGGGGTTTCCTATATTATCGAAGAAAAGCCCTATTTTATCTGGCTCACTTTCACCCAAATCTTGGAGAGCCACAATATTTCTAGAATCTGAAATGGTCGCTGTATTATTAGTTCTATTGGTGATCCAAACCTGAACCCTAGTAATTTGTATTCTGCTATTGATAAAAGGATAATTTTGCAGAGCCTCATCATATTGGTCTCTAAAAAACTGAGATAAAAAGAAGTGCCTATTTTCATCATAATCCAAAGCGAATTTATCAAATTCTCTTACCGTTGCTCCACCTTGAATATTGACGCTTTGTCGTTCTGAATTCAATTCTGAGAAGACTCCAGTAATGGTTGTTTTTCCAAATTGCAATTGTGTTTTTACCCCAAACAAACTTTGTGACCCTTGGATAAGCGTACTGTTTAAGGGCATATTGACATTACCAACCTCAATTTTTTGAATAATGTCGTCTTCTGTAGGAGTATAATCCATTTTCACTTGATTCTGAAAATCAAATGTTGATTCAGTATCATATTCAGCATTTACCTGTAGTCGTGTCCCTACCGAAGCTTGAAGGCTCATGCTTATTCGCTGGTCAAAATCGAAAGTGAGGTTACTCTGGTTTCTTGGGGACAGTGCTGGGTTATCCTGCTTACTATACAAGATCCCCATATCTACAGCAACAGACCCTCTAGGATTAACTTCTATCTGATTTCCTCCAAATACAGATTGAAAAAAGGAATTGTTGACATAAAAAATTGGAATTAAATTTTTTTGATTTTCTTCATCTCCTTTGCCTAAAGCTGCATCAGATTTTTGTTTAAAATAGGATTTCATCTGTTCCTCTAGAACTAATGCTTCAAATTCTTCAGGTGTCAAAACCAAAGGGAATTTGGTGTTAACAGAGCCGATTTTTTCAGTATAAATATACCTATCCAAATAGGGATCATATTCATATTTAGAAACTATGCTAGAAGGATTAGGCATAGAAATGGTCCCATAAGTTGGACCTTGAGGTATAGAATCCTGTTCATCTTGAGCATAAATTTCTAAAGAAAAAAATACTAGAAATATAAGAAAAAAATAAGATTTAAAATTTATGTTAAGAGGCAATCTTTTTTGGTTCAAAAGTTTTACAGATTTTTTAAGGCTAGCTTTATTATATCTTCAACGTTAGCATCGGGATTATTATTACAAATTTTTGAAATAATTTTACCAGATTGTTTTCTGGTATAACCCAATGTCTCCAATGCAGAAAGAGCTTCTTCTTTATTGGAATTTGAAGGAGAATTTACAATTTCTGAGTATTCTTCAGAAGATCGTATTTTATCTTTAAGATCTAAAATGACTCTCTGAGCTGTTTTTTTACCAATACCTTTCACGCTCTGTATGGTATCCGTATCTTCAGTGGAAATGGCTTCTACCACCTGCTCTGGCGTTAATGAAGATAACATCATTCTAGCAGTATTAGCGCCAATCCCAGAGACTGAAAGCAGTTGACGGAAAACTAAGCGTTCTGCTTTTTCCATAAACCCGTACAAGGTATGTGAGTCTTCTTTGACTTGTAAATGGGTGTAAATGGTTATCTGTTCTTCCCCTTTTAAACGAGAAAAGGTATGAAGTGAAATGTTTACTTCATACCCTATACCATTACAATCTACCACAATGTGTGTTGGATTTTTTTCTAGCAATCTACCTCTAAGCTGAGTAATCATCTTAACTTAATTTTAGGAACCAAATGTAATAAAATTAAGTTAAGATATTGAGCAATCTTCTACGTGTATAAATCAATGAAAACCAACAACTTCTATAGTTTCCGTTTACTTTTTTGCTGAGCATCGACAACAGCAACGGCAGACATATTTACCATCTCATCGACACTAGCTCCCAATTGAAAGACATGGGCAGGCTTGTTCAATCCCATTAATATAGGCCCTATAGAGCCTGCGCTATTTAACTCTTTCATTAGTTTATAAGTCCCATTTGCCGAATCCAAATTTGGATAGATTAGAGTATTTACTTTTTTACCGTTCAATTTAGAAAATGGGAATTTATCTGCTCTCATCTTTTTATTTAAAGCAAAGTCAACTTGCAACTCTCCATCTACAGCGATTTCAGGAAAATTCTTATGTAAATAATCTACAGCTTCTTTTACTTTGACCGCGTTTGGATTTTTGGACGAGCCAAAGTTTGAGTAGGACGTCATCGCAATTACAGGTTCTATGCCAAACATCTTCACCGTTTTGGCTGTCATTTGAGCAATTTTCGCTAAGACTGTAGCATCTGGATTTATGTTGATAGACGTATCACTAATAAAAATAGGCCCTCGCTTAGAGTTCATCAAGTTTGTCGCAGCTACGTTGGTGACACCACTTTCTTTACCGATGAGTTCCAGGATAGGTTTTAATACAGAAGGATAAGCTCTTGAGTATCCAGAAAGCATAGCATCTGCATCTCCTTTTTCTACCATCATAGCAGCAAAATAGTTTCGCTCTCTTATAATCTTTTTAGCATCGTATAAAGTCACTCCTTTTCTACTCCTCTTCTCCCAAAGAGCTTCTGCATATTCATTCCTTTTTTTCTCTTCCTCATCAGATTTTGGATCGATAATAATGATGTCCTCGCCTTCAAATTCAATTTCGCTCATCAGTTCGAGTATCACATCTCTACGACCAAGTAGAATAGGCATCGCAATCTTTTCGTCGTAAACCTGTTGTGCAGCTTTTAAAACGTCTAGATGATCGGCCTCTGCATAAACAATTCTTTTAGGGTTTTGTTTTGCCCGATTAATGAGTAATCTAGTGATTTTATCCTCACTACCCATTCGCTCAAGAAGCTCTTCTTTATAAGCCTCCCAATCTGTAATTGGGTTTTGAGCAACCCCAGATTCTATAGCTGCTTTTGCAACTGCTGGTGGGATTTCTGCGATTAATCTAGGATCGAAGGGCTTTGGAATAATGTAGTCTCTTCCAAAGTTAAGACGCGTTTCCGCATAAGCGATATTAACTTGTTCAGGCACTGGCTCTTTCGCAAGTCTGGCTAAGGCTTTTACAGCAGCCATCTTCATTTCCTCGTTAATTTTGGTAGCCCGGACATCTAAAGCTCCTCTAAATATATAAGGAAAGCCAAGAACATTGTTTACTTGGTTGGGAAAATCTGTTCTCCCCGTTGCCATGATAACATCTTTTCTGGTTTCTAAAGCCAAGTCATAGTCAATCTCAGGGTCTGGATTTGCCATAGCAAACACAATAGGATCCTTTGCCATTGAAGAAAGCATCTCTGGCTTTAAAACACCTCCTATTGAAAGACCTAAAAAAACATCAGCATTTTCTAAAGCCTCTCCTAACGACCTAATCGTTCTTGAGGTCGCGAATTCTATTTGTTTATCTGAAAGATCTTCTCTCTCTTTGCTTAGAGCCCCTTTACTATCGAACATTACAATATTTTCTTTCCGAACGCCCAGTAACACATAGAGTTTTATGCAAGCAATAGCAGCAGAACCTGCGCCAGAAACAACAACTCTTACCTCCTCAATTTTCTTTTCTGCTAGTTCTAGCGCATTCAAAAGTGCCGCAGCAGATATAATTGCAGTTCCATGTTGGTCGTCGTGCATTACGGGAATAGGAAGTTCTGCCTTTAGACGTTCTTCGATTTCAAAAGCTTCTGGAGCTTTTATATCTTCTAGATTAATTCCACCAAAGGTTGGAGCAATATTCTTAACGGTATTTATAAAATCATCTATATTTTTGGTATCCACTTCAATATCGAATACATCTATGTCTGCGAAGATTTTAAACAATAGCGCCTTACCTTCCATGACAGGTTTTGAGGCTTCAGCTCCAATATCTCCTAGGCCTAGCACGGCTGTTCCGTTAGAAATCACGGCAACTAGATTTCCTTTATTGGTATATTTATAAGCGTTTTGTTTATCCTTTTCTATTTCTAGGCAAGGCTCTGCCACTCCTGGGGAGTATGCTAATCCTAAATCCCTTTGAGAAGAATGCTTTTTGGTTGGAACCACTTCAATTTTTCCTGGTCTTGGCTTAGCATGATAAACTAAAGCCTCTCGTCGCTTTCTCGGTGTACTCATAATGGTAGTTTGGCACTAAAGCATGTTTACTTTAGACATTAATTTGAGAAAACAAAGGTAAACCTTATGCGTTATTCTGAAAGAAATCCTCACCAATATTAGGATTAAAACTAGAGCTCCCTTCAGATTGAAGCTTTAAAGAAGCTAACTTCAATCCAAATTTCAAGCAATTGGTATAATTATGATTCCTAATATAAGAATATAAAAAGCCGGACCAAAAGGCATCTCCTGCTCCGGTAGCATCAACCACTTTTTCAATTTTTAGAGCATCCATGTGTATTATTTCTTCTCCTTTTACGGACAGTTTTACACCTTTGCTACCCTTTGTATAACAAATAGTATCAACTCCTAATTTATGAAAGTATTCAAACATTGTGTCGTCGGAAATGTTGCCCAATAAACGACGTTTATCATCTTCACTAATTTTAATTAAGGGGTTAAATGCGCAGAACGTTTCAAGAGTTGAAATTGCTTCCTGTTTGTTTGGCCAAATTATATTAGAGTAATTGATATCTATACTCAACTTACAGTTTAACCTATATGCCTTTTCGGCCATTTTCATTATAGTCTCTCTAGCTGGGTTTTTACTCAAAGCAAAGCAGGTGGTATGAAACACCCTTAGCCCCAAAAAAGAAACATCTTTAAATTGACTCAGAATAATTTCGTGATCTGCTTCCCGGTAGGGAATAAATTCTGGAGTTGCATCTGTCTTCGAAATAAAAATAACACTCGTTGGCTTCAATACTGAAGTCCTAACATTTGAAACATCTATATTTGAAGCTTGGAGTCCTTCTAAGATATAATCGCCCAAACCATCTCTACCTAAAGTTGCTACTAAGGCAACTTTTAATTTTAATTTTGCTAAATTCAAAGAGACATTAGTAGGCGACCCTCCCAGATGTCGCTGATAATTGCCGGTTTTGCTAATACTCCCTATTTCATGGCCAATAAAATCGACTAAGGCTTCTCCTACACAAATAATATCTAGTTGGTTATTCAACATTTTCTAAAGTATTAGGGTATTATGTTTTAAGTTTTGTTCCAAAATGATTTCGGCAGCAGCACTCCAAGCACAAAGAGGAACTCCGTTGGGATTTCCAGTCTTGGAATCAAAGTTTTCATAAAACTTCCAATCTTTCTTAGCATTTAGATCTTTAATAAGCCTTAAAACTGTTTCTGCCGAATCTCTGTAATTAGCTTTTAAAAGTGCTAAACCATAAAATCCGTTTATCATTTGCCACGTCCCCCCATTATGAAATTGATAAGGATAATTCCTAAATTCATAAGCACAATTGTTTTGAAGAAGCTCCCATTCTTTATCTTCCGGAGTGATAACAGGCCAGAATGCTGGTAATAATTTTAGCTTGACTTCTTGTCTTAAATCTTCAGAATAATTGATTAACTCTTTTTGGTCTTTTTCGCTTCCAATCCCTAATAATAGGGCTAAAGCATTACCAAAGGCATCAAATTGTGTTTGGTAACCTGCCGGTTCTAGTGATGCCACCCAGTACTTTGTTTTTTTCAAACTGCTATAAGCCTTAGGGTGGTAAACCTCTTCAGATGTGTCTTCTCTCTTTTTGAAATTAATCTGAATTTGATTCAGAATAGCTTCTTGTTTCTGAGCTAAATCCACATGATGTTCATGATACAAAAACGAACGTAAAGCCCAAACCCTCAATACTTGGTCGTATAGGGTGAATCCTTGGGTAGGGTATTCGTCTGCCCAATTTCCACTTCGCGGAACATACATCAAATGCTTGAAATTGAACTCCCAAGTTTCCATTAACCTAAAAGCTTTTAACATATGTGGTTTAAGACGATCAAAAAACGAAGCGTCATCTTGAGAATAACTGTACTGACAGACACCAATAATAAACCAAGCTAGAGTATCTACACGTGGAGCTAATCCTCCAAAGCTTAATTTTACAATATCGCCTTGAAATTCGATATTGGAAGGTATATTTCCAAACTCATGTTGGTGCTCTGCTAGGTTAAGCAAGGTATGTTTACCAACCTCAATAAGCTGCTTATCTCCACTGGACAAGGCTGCTAAGGTACAAATAACACCATCTCTAGCCCAAATTCGCTTATAGTTGGAAATATCAGATGAGCTTGCTAAAAAACCTTTGTCTGTCGAGACCTTTCTCAATAATCCTAATGCTTTCTCATTCATAAATTTTAGTCAACTGGTAATTATGTTATAACTCAACAAAGAGTTATCAATTTTTGAATTCATCTAAATTACAGATTTTAGGTCAAAGTCAATTATTTACTAGGGTATTTTATAGTTGATTTTCCGAGGTCTACCTTTAGCTTACTTGAGAATTTTGAAGTTTATTTTCTTCTATTTTATCAAAATTTTTTCTTGAATGTGATACCTTTTAATAAATCAATTAGCATTTTCATTAACACCATTTTCTCAGTAGAAAAAAGTAAAGTCATAATAGTATTTCTTAAATGCATTTTGAGTAACTTTTTTGTGTCTAGCTAATTAAGTTAACTCAAGCTATATATTTTAAATGTGTTTTAATAAATGCATCTGTAATCTCGTTGCCTTTTATAAAGTTTTATGAGAGAAGTAGTGACACTAGTCTCTCTACAATCCACCAACCTTGTTTTAAAATGGGAAAAAGGCCTTTAAACTTTTACACAAACAAATTCAGCAGAAAAAAGAGCTCCTCACATCATCCATAGAAGAAGTTGAGATTTCTACAAAACTAATTATCAGAAATTCTTCTGTAAAATAATCACTTCGTTTTAATATAGTTCATATTCCTCTTAAGGCCCTCGTATTTAGTTCGCTTAACGGCCGATTTCCTAAAGATTTCATTAAAAACGTCTTTGGTGATCTCTTCCCATTCCTTTTTATCATACTCCAGTAAATCTGGATGTGGATTAAAAAGGGGTTCGTTATGAGGCTTACTAAAGCGATTCCATGGACAAACATCTTGACAAATGTCACAGCCAAACATCCAGTCTTCAAATTTATCTTGGTAGCCTTTGGGGATATTGTCTTTTAACTCTATCGTAAAATAAGAAATACACTTACTGCCATCCACTTTATAGGGTTCGTAGATTGCCTCTGTGGGGCAAGCATCTATACATTTTGTACAGGTACCACAGTGATCGGTCACTGGTGTGTCATACTCCAGTTCGATATCTAAAATCAATTCAGCAATGAAATAGAAGGAACCTGTTTGTTTAGTCAATAGATTAGAATGTTTACCGACCCAACCCAGACCACTTTTTGCAGCCCAAGCTTTTTCTAAAACAGGCGCAGAATCTACAAAAGCTCTTCCTCCAATCTCTCCAATCCCTTCAGTAAGGCTTTCCATTAACGTTTTTAACTTGGCTTTAATAACGTGATGATAATCTTTGCCGTAAGCATATTTGCTAACCTTGTAAGTAGCGTCCTTTTGTGTTGTCTCAGGAAAATAATTATAGAGTAAAGAGATAACACTTTTAGATCCTTCAACAAGCTTAGTAGGATCTAAGCGTTTATCAAAATGATTTTCCATATACCTCATTTCCCCGTGAGCATTTTGCTTTAGCCATTGCTCCAATCGCGGGGCCTCCTCTTCTAAAAATTCAGCCTTAGAGATGCCACAGGATAAAAAACCGAGCCGCTCAGCTTCAGCTTTTAAAAATTGAGTATGAGTCTGTTTTGAAGTAATAGGATTATCGTTTAGAGAATTTGACTATTGCATTTTTTGGCTTAAGGCTAATAAGAGGTTGAATTTCAATCTCTTTATTGACTTGTTCGATCTTATAGGTTTTTAGCAATCGATGTATGGTTAACATGATTTCGTACATTGCAAAATTATTGCCTATACATTTTCTGGGTCCTGCTCCAAAAGGAAAATAAAAGTTACTTACGCTTCTCGATGCCTGAAACCGTTCTGGCTTAAATTGAGTCGGGTTTTCCCAATTCGAAGCATTTCTATGAATTTGGTGTACAGAAAAAAGTAGAGTGGTTCCTGGTGGTATTTCAAATCCTTTGAAGGAGTCTCGCTCAATATTCTGCCGGTCTATAAAGTAAACTGGTGGGAAAAGACGCATGGATTCCTGTATGACATTGTCAGTATACTTGCTTTCTTTCAGAATATCAAAGAAAGAATGGTCCACAAGTTGATCTATTTCTGAAACTAATTTTTCTTGAACATGTTCCTCTTGACCTATTAGTTGGATCGTAAATGACAAGGCGTTGGAAGTGGTTTCGTGGCCAGCAATAAATAGAATTAAAATCTCATCAATCAATTGTTCTTGATCCATCTTAGAACCATCCTCATAAGTCAAAGCCATGAGCATGTCCAGTAAATCTTTACTTTCAGAGTCAGAATTTTGTCGTCTTTTAATAATACCTATAAGCAAATCTCTAGCCTCTTGGCTTAAGTTCAAGTTTCTTTTTAATTCCCCGCTTAAAACAAACCACCATTTTTTGTAGGGTTGCCTTAATTCCTTAACCAGCATTTTTTGAGTTTCCTCTGTAATATGTTGTAATCGCGAAATTTCTTCAGCATTTATAGCATCACTAAATAGACTTTTTACCACTACTTTAAAAGCAAGATCATTAAATATCGGAAAGATGTCTATAGGAGTGTCGACCTCTATTCGTTCTAGTTCTTTATCTATAGCTTCTACCATGACCTCCAAAAGCGAGTAGAGATTTTTTTTGTGGAAGGCTGGCTGAATCAATTTTCGTTGGGTTTTCCAATTTTCTCCCTCAGAAGTCAATAGCCCGTGACCCACATATTTGGCCAAATCTTTGGTTTGGATATCGGTTTTCTTAAAATTCTTTTGGTTATCCCTTAAAGCATAGATGGCAAATTCAGGATCTCTAGAAAAAACGACTGAATTGCCTAAACCTAGGTTTAATCTAAAGGTGTCTCCTAAGGCTTCGAAGTTCTTTTGATGAAAGGGCAATGGGTTCTTTAGAATATTACCCGCGTGTTTTAAAAAGTCAATTACAGGAACCTCAGGAAAATGGGTGAAAGATGTCATAAGTGTTTTGTTAGAATAATCCCCCTTGTTTACTTTCTCTAAGTTTACCAAGGTGTTTATAGGCGGAGTCGGTTACTTCTCTTCCGCGTGGAGTACGATTGATAAAACCTTTTTGAATTAGGAAGGGTTCGTAAACTTCCTCTATAGTTTCAGCATTTTCGCTAACTGCTGTCGCTAATGTAGTTAAGCCAACAGGGCCCCCTTTAAATTTATCAATTATGGTCAATAGAATTTTATTATCCATATCATCCAAACCAAAAGCATCTACATTTAAAGCCTTGAGACTATACTTCGAAATTTCCATATCGATTTTGCCGTTACCTTTAATTTGAGCAAAATCTCGAACTCGTCTCAGTAAAGCATTAGCGATTCTGGGTGTTCCCCGACTCCTGCCAGCTATTTCGATTGCAGAATCAGTGGTTATCGAAACCCCTAAGATGGAAGCACTTCTCAAAATAATACCGCTTAGTAATTCCGTAGAATAATATTCTAATCGACTTGAAATCCCAAATCTTGCTCGCATTGGAGCTGTAAGCAATCCTGAACGTGTTGTAGCTCCAACTAATGTAAAGGGATTCAGATTGATCTCAACACTTCTAGCATTAGGGCCAGACTCAATCATAATATCGATTTTGAAGTCTTCCATAGCAGAATATAGATACTCCTCAACTACTGAGCTTAATCTATGAATTTCATCTATAAATAGAACATCACGAGGTTCCAGATTAGTTAGCAAACCGGCTAAATCTCCTGGTTTATCGATGACTGGGCCTGAGGTAATTTTGATTCCAGTTTGAAGTTCATTAGCAAGAATATGAGCTAAAGTGGTTTTACCCAAACCTGGAGGACCATGAAAAAGAGTATGATCTAAAGCTTCGCCTCTTAAGTTAGCAGCTTTTACAAAGACTTGAAGGTTCTCCAATACATGAGATTGACCGGCAAAATCATCAAAAGAAAGCGGTCTCAACGCTCGTTCTACCTCTTGGTCTTGATTATCGAAATTGCTGCCAGTAGCGTCTAAATTTTCATTCATGTTACAAAGATAAATAAAAAAGCCTCCAAGAAATTTGTCTTGGAGGCTTCTCTCTATTTTAAAGAATAATTAATCGTCCATTTCTTCCTCATGCTCCTGTAAGGGTACGTTTTGAGGTACAAAATCTTGACCAGGAATCACATAATCTGTTTCCTCTTTATTCAATTTACTATAATCGTAAGACCATCTGTGAACTTGGGGAATTTCTCCAGGCCAGTTACCGTGGATGTGCTTAACGGGGGTAGTCCACTCTAAGGTATTGGACTTCCATGGATTTTGCTCTGCTTTCTTCCCGTAGAAAATTGAGTGAATAAAATTGTAGACAAAAAATAATTGGGCTCCTGCTGTGACGAATGCGAATACGGAAATAAGAATATTAGTATCAGCTAGATCGTCAAAGTAAGGAAACTCGGTAAATTTATAATAACGTCTTGGTAATCCGGCCATACCAATAAAGTGCATTGGGAAGAAAATACCATATGCTCCAACAGCAGTAATCCAGAAGTGAACATAACCAAGATTTTTGTTCATCATTCTACCAAACATTTTTGGAAACCAATGATAAACTCCAGCAAATAATCCATATAATGCTGAAATACCCATCACCAAATGAAAGTGAGCAATAACAAAATACGTGTCATGTACATTTATATCCAATGTACTATCCCCTAAAATAATCCCTGTAAGACCACCAGTGATAAAGGTGGAAACTAAACCAATAGCAAATAACATAGCTGGATTTAATTGGAGATTACCTTTCCAGAGGGTTGTAATAAAGTTGAAGGCTTTTACACCTGAAGGTATGGCAATTAAAAGGGTTGTAAAGGTAAAGACAGAACCTAGGAAAGGATTCATACCCGATACGAACATATGGTGACCCCACACCACCGTAGATAGGAAAGCAATAGCTAAAATGGAAGCAATCATCGCTCTGTAACCAAAAATTGGCTTTCTGGAATTGGTCGCAATAACTTCTGAAGCGATTCCTAAAGCAGGTAGTAAAACAATATAGACCTCGGGATGGCCTAAGAACCAAAATAAGTGTTCATATAAGACGGGAGATCCCCCTTGATAGGACAAAACTTCACCTTGTATATAAATATCACTAAGGAAAAATGAAGTCCCGAAGCTACGATCCATCAAAAGAAGAAGACCAGCAGCTAATAAAACTGGGAATGAAACCACACCAATAATTGCAGTAACAAAAAACGCCCAAATCGTTAAGGGCAATCTTGTCATCGTCATCCCTTGAGTTCTTAAGTTAAGAACTGTTACGATGTAATTAAGTGATCCTAATAGAGAAGAAGCAACAAATATAGTGATAGCAACTAACCAAAGTGTCATCCCCAATCCTGAACCACCTATAGCTTGTGGTAATGCACTAAGTGGAGGGTAGACTGTCCATCCAGCAGATGCAGGACCAGCTTCTACAAAAAAGGAGGAGACAATAACAACACAAGAAATAAAGAACAACCAATAGGATATCATGTTCATAAATCCTGATGCCATATCTCTAGCCCCAATTTGCAAGGGTATAAGTAAATTACTAAACGTACCACTTAAACCTGCAGTAAGGACATAAAAAACCATAATAGTTCCGTGGATTGTAGAAAGAGCCAAATAGATACTTGGATCCATTACTCCATCTTCTCCAAAACGTCCAAGTAAAACTTCGTAAATCCAAAACGTTTCATTTGGCCATGCCAGTTGTAGTCTCATTAACATAGACATTGCTATACCAATGAAGCCCATGATAAGGCCAGAAATTAAATATTGTTTAGCGATCATTTTATGATCTGTACTAAATATGTACTTCTCTATGAAAGTGGGCTCGTGATGTCCTTCCTCATGTGCATGATCGTTCGCTAGTGGTTGTGCAGCTACTGACATATATTCTTATTTATTTTTATAATTAATTTTTTGCTGTTAATTCACCAAATGTTTGTTGCTCCGATATCCATTTTTGATATTCTTCCTCAGTTTCAACAACAATTTTCATTTGCATATTATAGTGGGACACTCCACAAATCTTATTACACAACAAGTAATACTCAAACTCATAATTTTTTTCATCTGGCCCTAGATTGTCATTGTTTTCACGAATTTCGTTAATATTTCGTACTTTATCTACCATATAATCGCTATTTCGGATTTCTTTAGAAGTTATTGAAGGTGTGAAACCAAACTGTGTGGTCATCCCCGGAACAACATTCATTTGTGATCTGAAAAATGGAAAATAAGCTGAGTGTAAAACGTCCTGAGATCTAAATTTGAATAATACAGGTCGATTTACTGGTAAATGTAGTTCTGTTGTTATAATATCATCTTTGGCATAGGGATCAGTTTCACTTACACCCAATTGATTGATGCCTTCTATAAATCTTACGTTCGCCTCACCAAGGGTGCGATCTTCACCAGAATATCTCGCTCTCCAGGCAAATTGATAAGCATAGATTTCAACGACAAGAGTGTCATCAGTTTCTTCGACATTCATGATTTCTGACCAACTAAATAACCCGTAAATAATAAGAGCAGATAACGTGATAACGGGAATAATAGTCCATACAAATTCAAGTTTATCATTATCGGCATAAAAAAGGGCTTTCCTTCCTTTTTGACCTCTATATTTATAGGCAAACCAGTAAAGTATAAATTGGATGATTACCTGAACAAACATAATAAGTCCAATAGAGATAAAAAATAATTGATCATAATCTTCAGCATGGTCTGACGCCGCTGGAACGTAAAATTTGCTTAGACTCCAAAAGGAATAAAACATAAGACCATAAAGAAATACAATGAAAACTAAAAATAATTTTCCTTGCTTTTCATTGTCTTTATTGGTGGCAATTTGTGAATCGTCACTTTCGATAGGCTGAGATAATTTGAAGATCTTTGAAATCTGCCAAATCGTAATTCCTAAAAGGGCTGCAACAATTATTATAAGTAATGCGATCATCGTCTATCTTTCTTTTAATAGGTTTCTAGTATTGAAAATGTTTACTTTCTTCGAGGAAAGCACTGTGTTTTACAGTAAGAGGTGCTTTTGCTAGCGCACTAAATACTGTAAAAATAAATATACCTGAAATCAACAAAATGGAGCTTATTTCTGGAATACCAATAAACCAAGATTCACCAACTGTGCCTGGCATAATAAGAACAAAAAAGTTCATATAGTTACCTACTAAGATAATAATACCTGCAAAAATAACTATCCAATTGACTCTCTTGAAATCAGAATTTATCAAAATCAACATTGGGAGAAGCCAATTCATAATTACGGTTCCAAAGAATAACACGGGATAATCCTCAAGCCTTGAAACGTAATATGTCACTTCTTCTGGTATGTTGGCATACCAGATCAATAAAAATTGAGAAAACCACAAATAAGCCCAGAATATAGAAAATCCCATCATAAACTTAGCTAAATCGTGGATATGACTGTTATTTACATGCTCTAAATAGCCTTTCCCTTTCAGGTAAATCGTTACCAGAGCAATAGTAGTCACTGCGGAAACCAAAATACTTGCTAAAACAAACCATCCGAATAAAGTACTAAACCAGTGCGTATCGATACTCATAATCCAGTCCCACGACATCATAGACTCTGTTACAATAAAGAAGACTAGGAACATAGCGGATAATTTGAAATTACGCTTATGTAAAGTAAGGCTAAACTCATCATCAAGTTTTCTCGAGTTCTTGATAATCAATTTGGAGAAAAGAATCCAACCGATCATATAGATAGCAGCTCTTATTAAGAAAAATGGTGTATTTAAATAGGCTGTTTTATTTTGAATAATTACATCGTTTGCAACAACTTCAGGATCCATCCAAATGAATAAATGATTGAGGTGTAAAGTCGATAATAAAAGAATTATGTATACTATAATTCCGCCAGGGACTAAGTATGAAGTGATACCCTCCATGACTCTAAATAAGACAGGGGACCATCCTGCTTGTGCAACATTTTGAAGCGCATAGAATACAAAAACACCAAGAGAAATTAAAAATATAAATAAAGCTGGAACGTAGATAGCTGCCCAAGGTTTGTTTTGCAGTTGATGAAATACATGCTCAGCATGTTCATCTGCATGGGCTGCTTCGTCAGCTCCACTAGATCCCATAGCTACTTCACCGCTATGCGCAGCATCCTCTGCGTGAAGCATTTCTTTGACGTCTTCAACAGATGATGGGGCATCGATGAATCCGTAAATTAAACCTATGGCTCCAACAATAATGAGGGCCAAAGAGAATAATTTTAACTTACTTGACATTGTATACATAATATCTCAGCTTGGTATTATAATTAATTTTTTATTCTGACTCTGATTCAAATTCTCTTGGTTCTTGACCTTCCAACTCAGCCTTAAGCTTCATAACATAATGGTCAACAAGCCAAAGTTCTTCGCTATCCATTTGAGATGCGTAAGAACCCATGGTATTAATTCCATGCCACATCACGTGGTAAACACTTCCTTCTGTAATAGCTCTACCTTGGTCGTCATAACTAGGCACCCCAAGAATTTTTTCGCGTTCTACCAGATATCCCTTTCCTTTTCCATTATCACCATGACATGTTGCACAGTATATAGCATAAAGCTCTTTACCCTTAGCTAAATTTTCTTCAGTATAAGGAACTTCATTTTTCAGCTCAGCTTTAGCCAATGCGTATCCGTCTGGATCGTCGTCGTATTCATAAGGTGTAAACCCTCTAGATATACTCCCTTCCTCAGGTATTTTCGCCTCCTGCTCGTCCTGAAATATATCATAAGCTCCATAGGTATCATAAGGGACAGATTCATACATATCAGGAAAGTACTGATAGTTACGCTCTCTTTTGTCTGAACAAGAGACAACGATCATACAAAAAGCTATAAGTAATATGGTAAATAAACTTTTCATGAACTTATTTATTATCTATTAATTTAATTTCTGAGGCTCCATTTTCGTGCAAGACTTCAGCAATGGCTTGAACGTTATTTTCATTGACAGAGATCTCCATTAAAAATTTATCATCTGTCGTCCTTACATCTGGATTTTCAGCTTTCTTGAATGGCCACAACTTACTTCTCAAGTAGAAGGTAATCACCATTAAATGCGCTGCGAAAAACACAGTCATCTCGAACATAATAGGCACAAAGGCTGGCATATTCTGAAGATAACTAAAGCTTGGTTTACCCCCTATGTTTTGAGGCCAGTCTTCTATCATAATGAAATTCATCATCCAAGTAGACACTGCCAAACCAACCAAACCGTATAGAAAGGAGGTAATGGCTAAACGAGTACCAGGTAATCCCAAAGCTTTATCCAAACCATGAACTGGGAAAGGACAAAAAACTTCGTTAATGCTATATTTTTTTTCGCGCAATGCTTTTACCGCCTGCATCAAAATATCATCATCTGTAAAAATCGCATGTAAAACTTTCGATGCCATTATGAGTTAGATTTAGAATTAAACTGTTCTGTAAAATTTGGTAAAGGTTCTTGCACTGGCTCATCATAAAGTTTAGCATGCTCTCCTTTTTCAGCTCTTATCTTTTTATACTTTTCCCCAGAGGTTTTCAAGATGGATTTCACCTCAGCTTGAGCAATCACAGGAAATGTTCTAGCATACAATAAGAATAACACAAAGAAAAATCCAATCGTTCCTACAAAAATTCCAATATCCACAAACGTTGGAGAGAACATAGTCCAAGCGGATGGCATATAATCTCGGTGTAGTGAAGTTACAATAATGACAAAACGCTCAAACCACATTCCTATATTTACGACAATGGATATAAAAAATGAGAACATAATACTTCGTCTTAACTTTGGAAACCACATAAATTGAGGCGAGACTACGTTGCAAGTCATCATTAACAAGTAAGCCCACCAGTAAGGCCCAGTCGCCCTATTAAGAAAAGCATATTGTTCGTATTCAACACCAGAATACCACGCCATAAACAGCTCGGTAATATAGGCGACACCAACAATAGAACCTGTAATCATAATGACTATGTTCATCAATTCTATATGTTGAATAGTAATATAGTTTTCTAGGTTAGACACTTTTCTCATAATAATAAGAAGAGTATTAACCATTGCGAAACCAGAAAACACAGCCCCAGCTACAAAGTAAGGTGGGAAAATAGTGGTGTGCCAACCTGGTATAACCGATGTAGCAAAGTCAAAAGATACAATAGTGTGAACCGAAAGAACCAAAGGAGTTGCTAAACCTGCAAGAACTAAAGACACTTCTTCGAATCTTTGCCAGTCTTTTGCTCTAC
This sequence comes from Psychroflexus gondwanensis ACAM 44, assembly GCF_000355905.1. Lineage (GTDB taxonomy): Bacteria > Bacteroidota > Bacteroidia > Flavobacteriales > Flavobacteriaceae > Psychroflexus > Psychroflexus gondwanensis. The sequence continues at coordinate 28,764 of NZ_APLF01000006.1, read as the reverse complement.
CACTCCACCCAAAAGATAAGATGCCGTAGATATGTTTCTGAAAAGGCTTTACAGCTCGATCTCTAATCATGGCAAAATCAGGCAATAAACCTGTCCACCAGAATACTAGAGATACGGAAAGATAAGTTGATATAGCAAATACATCCCAAAGAAGAGGAGAGTTAAAGTTGACCCACAGAGATCCAAATTGGTTAGGAATAGGAAGAACCCAATAAGCTAACCATGGACGACCCATGTGAATAATTGGGAAAAGACCCGCTTGAATAACTGAGAAAATAGTCATGGCCTCAGCAGATCTGTTAATAGCCATTCTCCATTTTTGTCTGAAAAGTAAAAGCACTGCTGAAATTAATGTTCCTGCATGGCCAATACCTACCCACCAAACAAAATTGGTGATATCCCAGGCCCAACCAATGGTTTTGTTAAGACCCCAGGTACCAATCCCTTCGGATACGGTGTAGACAATACAACCTAAACCCCATAAAAAGGCAATGAGTGCTATAGAGAAAACCACCCACCATGATTTATTTGCCTTTCCCTCTACAGGTCTTACCACATCGAGTGTAACGTCGTGGTAAGATTTATCCCCCGTAACTAAGGGTTTTCTAATAGGCGATTCGTAATGAGACATAATTTATTATAAATTTATTCCTAGTTAGTTGATTATGCTTCTGTTGTGTTTCTGACTTTAGTGTGGTACATCACATTAGGCTTAGTTCCTAAGTACTCTAAGAGGTGATACATTCTATCGTCTTGTGCTTTCTTATAGACTACACTTTCTTTGTCATTAATATCTCCAAAAAGCATAGCACCATTATCACAAGCTGCAGAACATGCCGTATGGAATTCTCCGTCCTCAATCACTCTCCCGTCGCGTTTAGCATCTAGGATAGTTTTTTGAGTTTTTTGAATACACATAGAACATTTTTCCATCACTCCACGTGACCTTACAGTTACATCTGGGTTTAGAACCATACGGCCTAAATCATTATTCATATGATAATCGAATTCATCATTTTGGTTGTATAAGAACCAGTTGAATCGTCTTACTTTATAAGGACAGTTATTAGCACAGTATCTAGTTCCAACGCATCTGTTGTAAGTCATGTGGTTTTGACCTTGGCGACCGTGGGCAGAAGCTGCAACAGGACAAACCGTTTCACAAGGCGCATGATTACAGTGCTGACACATTACAGGCTGAAAAATCACTTGCACATCTTCTTCTGAAGCAACTTCGAGTTCTCCATAAGTATTTATAGCACTAAATAATCCAGATATATTATTTTTCTTATCGTAATCCTCCACGATTGTTTCTTCCGAAGAATAGTAACGGTCAATTCTCAACCAGTGCATGTCTCTACTCTTACGTATTTCAGATTTACCAACTACAGGAACATTATTTTCACTGTGGCAAGCTATCACACAAGCTCCACAGCCTGTACACGCATTTAAATCTATTGAAAGATTAAAGTGGTGACCTATAGAACGGTCAAATTCCTCCCAAAGATCCACGTCAGGGCTTGTCACCTTAACCTCTTGGTGGTTCAAGGAAACCTCTGGAACGGCGTTCCAATGGTGTCTGTCTTTGGTATTAAAAATTTCTAAAGTAGTTTCTTTTACAATATCACGTCTGCCCATCATCGTATGGTGAAGTTGGACACAAGCAAACTCATGGATACCATCCACCGCATCTACTGTGACATTTTGATTGACATCAAAGTCTTGGTAAAGTGGGAAAGCATTTACACCTACCTGCATTTCTTCTTGGATAGACTCTGTCTTTCCGTAACCTAAAGCAATACCAATAGATCCAGGTGCTTGGCCTGGCTGGATGATAACAGGTAATTTTGAAATTTTCTTATCCCCTAGTGAAACAGTGACGTAATTACCGTTTAAAGCACCATTAGCAACATTTGTATTAGTAAGACCCAAAGCTTCAGCATCTGCCTTAGACATGGTCACGTAATTGTCCCATGATGTTCTCGTGATGGGATCGGGCATTTCCTGCAACCAAGGGTTGTTGGCTTGACGACCGTCTCCGAGTGAAGTTTTAGTGTATAAAGTTAATTCAAATCCTTCAGCATTACTTTCAGAAATAAGCTTTCTGGCACCTGAAGAAAAATCAACTGTAGAGGTTTCTGTAGTTTTTGGAAGTTCCACATTAGAAGAGAAACTACCATCATGTAAAGATTGATTCCAAGAAATTCCATCAAAAGTAGACTTGAAATTAGTTTTTACATATTCATAATACTTGCTTGAATTACCTGTCAATTTCAATAAGCAATCTTCAAATTGTTTAGTATTGAAAAGCGGCTGAATTGTAGGTTGTATTAAACTGAAATCTTTTTTTGTAAATCTCACATCTCCCCAAGACTCCAAGTAATGAGGGGTTGCAGCAATATATTTACAACGTGAAGCCGTTTCGTCTTTCTTCATAGAAAAACCAACTGTTGTATTGATGTTTCCCAAAGCAGCAATAAATTCATCTGCATTTGGAAGAGAGTAAGCTGGGTTGACTCCGGCAATCATTAAAGCACCAACATTACCAGCCTTCGCTTCCGAAATTAAAGTTTTAATTTTAGAGTTTTGACCTTGACGAATAAGCCTTGGGTTTTCAATATTCAAAACCTCACTACTCAAGGTTTCATTGATTTCTAAAGCCATGGCTTGAGCTTCCAAAGATTGTAATCCCGTTACAAAAATGGATTTGGAAGATTTCGATTTAAGTTGAGTTATAGCGTTATTCACATGGTTTTGTAAGGCATCACTCAAATTTGTTGAAGCAACTTTACCAACGATTTGGTTATATATCTCTACAACAATTTTCTTTTGCAAAGAAGGCTTAACAGGCACACGCTTATCAGCATTGGCTCCGGTAAGAGACATATTTGCTTCAAATTGAACGTGGCGAGACATTTTTCCATCTTTAGGCACTCTACTCTTGCTGTAACCAGAATCAAAAGCACCACCTTGCCAGTCTCCTAAGAAATCAGCACCAACAGAAACGATCATTTCTGATTTAGAAAAATCATAATTAGGTAAAGCTCTATAACCGTATTTAGCTTCAAAAGCATCTAAAGCAGCCTCATCAGAAACGGTATCATAAACAACGCGAACAACGTTAGGATACTGTTCTTGAAACTCTTTTATAAGCTTATCTGTTGAAGGAGAAGCGAAAGTTTGCGTTAATAGATAAGTTTTCTTTTCAGCATTAGATTTCAAATCTGTTTCTAAAGATGAAAAGAATTCCGTCCATGTTACATCTCTATTTTCAATTTGAGGATTCTGTAAACGCTGGATATCATACAAGTCTAAGACCGAAGCATGAACCCTCGCTTTTCCAGCAGAAAGCCCGTTGGATACAGTATTATTGTCAATTTTTATTGGTCGCCCTTCTCTGGTCTTAACAAGAACACTTGCGAAGTCAAACCCGTCTGCAATTGTTGTAGCATAAAAGTCTGCAACACCAGGGATTATACGCTCAGGCTGAACAACGTAAGGGATAGATTTAACTACAGGGCCCTCACAAGCTGCTAAAGAAGCTGCTGCTGTACTAAATCCTACATACTTCAGGAAATCTCTTCTAGAAGTTTGCGAACCCTCAAGCTTTTCTTTATCACCCAAAAACTCATCTGCAGGAATATGATCTGCAAATTCATTTTGTTCAAGAGCTTCAACTAATGGACTATTCTCCTCTAGCTGTTCTGCACTTTTCCAATATTTCTTTTCTGATGACATATTGAATTCTAATTTTTCTAAATTAATATTAGTAATGACACTTTCCACATTCCAAACCGCCCATTTCTGCGACGGATAATTCTTCTACACCATACTTTTCGGAAAGCTCTTCATGTATTTTTTCGTAGTACGCGTTACCTTCAACCTTAATGTTGCTTTCTCGGTGACAATTGATACACCAGCCCATGGTTAAAGGAGCATATTGTTTTTGAATCTCGTATGTTTCAACAGGACCGTGACAGGTTTGACATTCAATTCCACCAACGGTTACGTGCTGAGAGTGATTGAAGTAAACAAAATCTGGTAAGTTATGAATACGGACCCATTTAACGGGTTTGGTCTCTCCAGTATAAGACTGTGAAGAGGTATCCCAGCCAGTAGCTTCGTATAATTTTTGAATCTCATTATCGTAAAATTCTTTTGAATACTCTTCAGTAGCAGTTTCAGGTGCTACTTCAGCTATTTGCTTATGACAATTCATACACACATTTAACGAAGGTATTCCCGAGTGCTTAGATACTCTAGCGGAAGAGTGGCAATACTTACACTCAATTTGATTTTCCCCTGCATGTATTCTATGCGAATAATGTATCGGCTGTATGGGTTCATAACCTTGGTCAACACCAACCTGCATTAAGAAACCATAACCACCCCAAGCAACTGCCAGAAGCAAGAAAACAACAGACACTAAAACCAAAAATTGATTTTCAGCAAAAGCAACCCAAATCGGCTTACCTTTTGGCTTGTCTGCTTTAACAGGAATTCCATTAGCTGCAGCAAACCGGTTTAAGGTTTTGTTGACTAAAATTAGTATCACAGATAATATCAAAAGAACAACGGCAAGAAGCCCTAAGACAATTTCAGTAGAAATCCCAGAACCACCCTGTCCTTCAGCTCCAGCAGCAACTTGCGTTTCTGCCACTATAGGCTCTGGCTTAGGCTCTTCTACATAAGCTAAAATGTTGTCTATATCTTGGTTGTCCAATTGTGGGAAAGCGTTCATGGCCACTTTGTTCCACTCCTCATACAACTGAACTGCTTGAGCATCTCCAGATTTTATTAACTCTTGACTGTTTTTAATCCATTTGTACAACCAGTCCATGTCTCTGCGCTCAGTAACCCCGTGTAATAGAGGCCCTACTGCATTTTTATAACGTTTGTGACATGCTGCACAAAGAGAGTTGAACAATTCTTTCCCTTTTGCAGAGTCTGCACCAGGAATAATTTCTTCAGTGCTTGCTTCATCAGCATTAGATTCGGCCTCTACTTCATCCTGACCAAATGTTGCGAGCGTGAAAAGCAAAAGAAACACCAAGAAGAGGTGTCTCAAATTTAATGGGCGTTCCATCGTCTTTTTCATATAATATTTATTAACCTATTTTAATGTGACGCCCATAAATACGTAGGATTGAGCATCAAAAAAATCGTCTACAAAAGTAACACTAAATGAGCGTTTCTGGAATACCTACATGTGTTAAATGGCAATTTATAATCTTTCTAAATAGGGTATGAAAGCACTTGCTTTGCTATAAAGTGTACCTTTGTTTAAAATTATATTTCATGACTAAATATTCATTTGCAAATGTTGTTTTAATCTGTTCGTTTCTGACCTTCAATAGTATAGAAGCTCAAAGTAAGTTAAACTCCTCTGAGTTAAGGACAGTTTCAGACCTGCTAAACAAGAAGCATTCCTTAGAATCTAACAATGAATTGAAGAGTACATATAAGCTCCAAATATTTTCTGGTTCTCTTGAAAAGGCCAAAGAAACTCAAAGTGAATTTGAATCTTTAGAATTAAATATCGAATCGAGAATATTATACCAAACCCCAAATTATAAAGTTTGGATTGGTAATTATAGAAATAGAATTCAAGCGGATAGAGCTTTTGAGAAAGTTAAGTCTGAGCATCCCAATACACTTATTATTAGACCTGGAAAATAAATCTTGCTAAACCTTAGCTTACTTATTTTCGTAACTATTTATAATTGAAGCAAAGAATACATATGATTCTGGCTTAAGAACAACAAGATTTATTTTGAAAACAAAAACAGCCATATTAATTTTTGCAAACTCTGCTCCTCTTGATGCAAAGCGGAAATGCATCAAAAATGGTAAGGAATTTTTTAATTTTCAACATAGAAACTTACTGGAGCTTGTAAAAGAAAGTGAAATTCCTTACTTCTGGATAGATGAAAATCGGCAGGTTGGCGAAGATTTTGAAAATCGCTACTTGAACGCTATTCAACATATTTTTGATCAAGGGTATCAACAAGTCATTTCTATAGGAAACGATACTCCAGGATTAAAATTAAATCATATTCTCAAGGCTTCAGAGCTTCTCGAGAATAACAGCATGTGCTTTGGTCCCTCTAAAGATGGTGGCTTTTACCTTTGGGGTCTTAGGAAAGAAGCTTTTGAAAAGAAATCTTTTTTGAATTTTAAATGGAACACCAAAGATCTACTTCCTGAAATACTTAGCGAATTAATTTACAACACTATCCAATTCGCCTGCATCGAAACCTTGATTGATTTAGATTGTAATGAAGATGCTTTTTTCTTACTTCAGAATAAATCTATTGATTTTCAACTCAAGTATATTCTACTTAAAATAGTAAGAAAATCGAATAATCCTTCTGCACTTTTTCAATTTATTATAGAGACGCAACTCACAAGTCTTTACTACAACAAGGGCTCCCCTTTATCTGCCTAACTCCCGGCTAGCAACCCTTATTTAAACTCTATAATTACACTTATGAAATATACAATATTTGTATTTTTTTGGGCATGTTTATTTGCAAATGCACAAGAAAATATAAAAGTTAATTTACTGGATTTAGAAACCAATCTTCCAGTTGAAAATGCAACATTAATTCTGAAAAATCTCGATCAAGGCATCGATAAACCACTAACCACAAATTCAAATGGTGCAGTAACTTTTAGATCTGTTCCGACCGTCAACGGCTATCAAATTTTATTTGAAGGAAATGAGGCTTATGAAGCGTCTAAGAGTCAACTATTTAATCTGCGTTCTAACGAAAGTCCAGCGATTAAAATGTTTGCTTATAAAAAATCAAGTCAGGCTGAGAATCTAGAAGAAGTCATCATCACTAGCAACACCAAGCTGAAAATCAATCGTCGAAATGCAGAAGTTTCCTTTGAAATTGATGCCAAAGATATTGAGCAAACTCCAGTAGAAGGTCGAGATATTACAAGGATATTGTTTCGCTTACCCAATGTGACACAAGCTACTGGATTTTTCCCTGAAGCTCCTACGGTGAGCATCAATGGTGCCAACCCTTTATTCACAAATTACACCATTGATGGAATGGATAATAACGAACGTTTTCTTGGTGGAATGCGTTTCAATATTCCAGTGGGAGCTGTAAAAGATATTACAGTACTCACTAGTAATTATTCTGCTGAATATGGACTAACCAGCAATGGCGTCATAGATGTCACAACCAAATCGGGAACCAATACGCTTAAAGGAGAAACTTATTTTATCACCCGCCCTGGTCCGAGCTTGGATGCTTCTAGTCAATTTGCTCAACGCGATTTATCTGGAAATCAAGTAAAGGATGGTTTTGCACGTTACCAAACAGGCCTTGCTATTGGAGGGCCTATTGCTAAGGACAAAACCTTTTTCTTTTTCAACTACGAACACACAACCGATATAAAAGACAATTTATTAAATGTCCCAGACCTTGGAGTAAGCGAGACTGTTCGTGGCAACAATGCATTTAATTATTTCACCGCAAAAATAGATCACCTTTGGTCCAATCAGTTTAGAAGTTCGCTTAGGGCAAATGTGGGTAGGATTGAGATTGAAAACCAAGGAGGTGGTCTAGACGGTGGCGTCATATTCCCCTCTGCGGGAGCTGCTCAAGAAAGAAACAGTATCAATCTGGCATTCAAAAACAATTATCAAATTGGAAATCTCGATGGAGAAACCAACATCCAGTACAGCCGCTTTAGGTGGAATTACTCCAATCCTAAAAACGTTGGACCTCAAGTTACTCTTCGCAATCCTCAACAATTCACCATTGGAGTTTTAGGGAATTCTGGGTTTATTTTTGATGAAATTGAAAACACCCTACAGCTGCAACAAAAATTGAAATATTACTTAAATAACCATACTATAAAAGCTGGTCTTCAATATATTTCTGGAGATCATGAGTTATTTGGAGGCGGTAATCCAGATGGGAATTATTTAGTAGATCTTACTCAAAATCAAATTGATAATATTCGCAATAGCGATCTTGGCAGTGGTTTAAACATCAATGATATTCCTTCGAATGCAAATGTGGTCAATTATGGCGTGGAACTCCGCCCTAACTCCTTTGGAACCACGCAAAATATTTATAGCTTTTATCTCGAAGACCAATGGCTAGTTAATCCTAAACTGAATTTGGTGTACGGATTACGTTACGACTACGATGATTTGTCTAAAGGCGGCGGGACTTCTGGTGACACAGATAACCTTGCACCGCGAATTAATTTCAATTATGAAATTGGAGAAAATTCGGTAATTAGAGGAGGTTATGGCATGGCTTACGATAAAATCTCATATGCGATTCATAGTGATGCTTTACAGCAGAATACGACTTCAGCAGATTATCAATTGCAAATACAAGAATTTATTAATCAAGGTATATTGCCACAAAACACAGATGTAAATCGTGTCACTTTTAATGGAAATCTTACAGCCAATCTAAGTGATGTAGACTATTTGCAAGGACCTAGTCCAAGTGATCTGCAAGACCAGCGAGAGTCTGTTTTTTCTAATGAGCGTAGAATTTTAAATCCGAATGGATATGATAATCCATTCAGCCATCAATTTTCTTTAGGGTACCAAACCCAACTTGAAGATGATAAATTATTTTTTATCGATGTATTTCATAACCGAGGCCATAATTTATTTCGTCTTCGTAATTTGAATGCTGCAGAGGAGTTTCCAATAGGGGCAGGCTTTCAAACAGGGGAAATCCGATCTATAGAAGAGGCCGATGCAACTCGACCTATACCTATCATCAATGGCCAGGGCATCATCAACGGAGAGGCCGTTTCTGGTGTCGCAAGAAATGTGGTGATGACAGAATCTAAAGGCCGTTCTGAATATTGGGCAGCTAGTTTTAATCTTCAAAAAACAAGAGGGACCGATAATTACGATTACCGTCTTAATTATACATTGTCCAGACTAGAAAACAACACAGAGGACATCAACTTTAGAGCACAAGATGCTAATAACTATGGACGTGAATGGGGACCCTCCATTAACGACAGAACCCATAATATAAATGGTATTTTTAATTATTATCCATTGAAAAATTCTGTGGTGACTTTGGCAGGACTTCTTCAAAGCGGCCAACCTATCAATAGAATTCCAGATGCAAGCATTTTTGGAACTACAGATTTAAACGGTGATGGCTCTGCTTTCGGAGATGCTTATGTAGGTAACAGTGACCGTTCTCCCGGCGAATCTAGAAACAACGATCGTTTACCTTGGTCTTTTAATTTTGATATTGGTATACAACACCAATTTTTGATGGGTGAGACGCATCGCTTAGAAGTAAGAGCTGATATCTTTAATGTGTTCAACATTGAAAATCTAAGTGGATACAGCAACAATGCAACCCAAAGTAACCAAATACAAGCAGGGCCAGCCTCTTCTGGTAGATTCGTGCAGAGAAATGCAGGGCCTCCTAGACAATTTCAGTTTGGGGTTAGGTATCTGTTTTAAAACAAAATCATGAAAAACTAATTTTTTTAAATAATGAAGAATTTACTTGTACTATTTGCCTCTAGCCTATTATTCATCTCTTGCCAATCCTCTTCGGAAACAAAGCCACTTAATTTGGATGATTACACTTGGAAAGATATTAAAGCAGAAGGACAAGCTCAGGAAATGACAATGATGATGTGGAAAGGAGATCCAAAAATCAATGTCTACATGCAGGAATATATAAAACCCAAATTACTTAAAAAGCACAATATCGATTTGACGATTGTAGATGGACAGGGTAACTATATTGTACAAATGCTAATGGCAGAACTACAGGCTGGTGCAAACACTAGTGAAATTGATCTGATGTGGATTAATGGCGAAACCTTTTATCAACTGCGACAGATCGACGCCTTGTTTGGACCTTGGACGAGTAAGCTTCCTAATGCTAGTAATATCGATTTTGAAAATCCTTTTATTGGTAAAGATTTCCAGCAAGCTATTGATGGTTACGAAATGCCTTGGGGAAATGTACAAATGACACTTATTTACAATCAAGATAAAATTCAACAGCCGCCACAAACTAGAGCAGAACTCTTAAGCTTTGTGAAAGAGCATCCAGGGAAATTTACATGGAATAATCATTTTACTGGGCTAACGTTTATGAAGGCTCTATTAATGGATATTGCTGGAGGGGCCGAAGTATTAAAAGGCGAATTCAATGAAGACTTATATGCGAAATACAGTGACGAATTATGGATATACCTCAACCAACTAAAACCCTATTTATGGCGACAGGGTGAAGTTTTTCCTGAAAATGTGGCCCAGATGCATCAATTGTTTGCCAATGGCGAATTGTTATTTACCATGAGCAATAACGATGCTGAAGTTGATAATAAGGTAGAAGAAGGTTTATTTAAGAAAAGCTCAAGAGCCTATGTCCCTGAATTTGGCAGTATTCAAAATTCTCATTACTTAGGAATCAGTAAGCTTTCAAAGAAAAAGCTTTCTGCTATGCTAGTGGTTAATGAATTAATTTCAGAAGAAAATCAGCTTGAGAAAATGAAACCAAGTGTGTGGGGGGATGGAACCGTTTTACAAGTCTCAAAACTGGATTCTGTTTTTCAAAAGAAATTCAATTCGATTGCTCAACGTCATTATGCTCCACCTAGAGAGGATATTCAGAAGAAAGCTTTACCAGAATTAGCGCCAGAATATATGATTCGTTTAGCAGAAGACTTCAAGAAAAACCTTATTGACTAGATAATTTATGATCAGCATTAAACAAATAATATCCTGGAAAACAGCCTTATTCATCTTGATGTTGCTTCCTATGATGTTAGGTTTAGGTTATGGTTTACTGTATAGCTTTGGGGTCATTGGCTTACTCAATACTGGTTTTACGACAGAGCACTGGAGCGATGTTCTCTTGAATTTTAACTTTTGGAAAAGCCTTTTGTTCAGCTTTGGTATTGGGCTTATAAGTGTTGGGATAAGCCTAGTCATCGCGCTTTGGATGGTCGTCAACTGGCATCACGATCTTAGGAAAGGAAAATTAAGTACTCTCATTTATTTGCCATTAGCCTTCCCAGCGACGGTAGTTGGCTTTTTCATTTTCCAAAGTTTTTCTAAAACAGGATTCTGGTCTAGACTCCTCTACCAGACAGGTGTCATTTCAGAAATTGAGGATTTCCCAAGCTTAGTCAATGATGCGTATGGAATAGGGATTATTCTTGCTTCCACCTTTATCATCACACCCTTTTTGAGCCTAATACTAAAAGGGATTTTTGAAAATGAAGATGTGACTAGATTTCAACACATCGCAAAAAGTTTGGGTGCGAGTCAACGGCAGGTTTTAGTAAAAATAACACTGCCTATCTTACTTCAAAAGGCAAAGACAAGTCTGCTTTTATTTTTAATTTTTGTAATCGGTAGTTATGAGATTCCATTGTTGTTGGGACGCCAAAACCCTAAAATGATAACTGTAGCTATTGTAGATAAAGCCCAACGCTTCAACCTAGATGATATTCCACAAGCATATGCTATGGCCATTGTCTATGTCTTGTTCTTGCTCTTTCTCTTTTTTGGATTTCAAAGATTAGCAAAGCTAAAAACGAAAGCTTATGCGTAAACAGATCGGTCAAAGCATAGTAGGTTTCATCATTTTATTTCCTATTGTATTCCTTTTAATTTTATCGTTTGGTAAACAATGGTTCTATCCACATATCCTGCCCAATCTATGGCAAACGTCGCAATGGGAATCTCTTTTTAGCCCGAGTTTTCAACTTACAAAAAGTTTAGGATTGTCATTGCTTTTGTCAATTTCGGTAGGTTTAGTTTCGACAGTGACTGCCTTTTATTTTTCCAAAAAAATAGCCTACTCTTATAACAAAACGACTTGGCTATCTTTAGCTTATGTACCTTATCTGCTCTCTCCCATTATTTTTGCAGTACTCATTCATTTTTACTTTTTAAAAACGGGGCTCTCAGGTTCGCTTTTAGGCGTTATTATCGCTCAATTTTTAATCTGTTTCCCCTTTGGTATTATTATTTGTTCGACCTTTTGGACTGCCCAAATTCAGTCTTTAGAAAACTTGAGTTCCACTTTAGGTGGGTCATCTACTCAAACTTTAAAACGTGTCCTCTTGCCTTTAGCTAAATCGACACTTCTACTCTGCTTTTTTCAATGTTTTTTAATCTCTTGGTTCGAATATGGCCTTACGCATTTCATAGGAGCAGGAAAAGTAAAAACACTTACTGTGAGCGTTTTTTCTTACGTGAATGAAGCAAATCCCTTCTTGGCAGCCTTAGCTGGATTTTTATTGATTTTACCTTCTGTTTTACTTTTGTTAGCGAACAAAAAACTTATTTTCAAAACTTCTAATAAGCGTCCCGATTATGAGTGAATTCTTGAACATAGACGATTTATCAAAAACATTCCAAGGTCAAACGATTTTGAATGGCATTCATTTGAATTTAAAATCCAATACCGTCTTGAGTATTCTCGGTAAGTCTGGAAGTGGAAAAACCACCTTATTAAAAATAATTGCCGGCCTAGAGGATGCAGACCAAGGACATATTTCCCTAGAAGGAAAACCGGTAATGACAATAAAACCTCAAGAGAGAAATATCGTATACCTATATCAAGAGTCCTTACTATTTCCACATTTAAATATTTTTGAAAACATTGCCTTTGGTTTACGACTACAGAAAAAAGGTAAAGCTGAAATTGAAGAAAGGGTAATACAGATGTTAGGAACCATTGGATTAGAACATATGAAATACAAATCCCCAAACCAATTATCTGGGGGTGAAAAACAAAGAGTAGCTTTTGGAAGAGCCATCGTTGTGGAGCCTAAATTATTGCTTTTGGACGAGCCTTTTGGAGCTTTGGATGTGGAAACAAGACACGGTATGCAACAGCTCTTTAAAGACTTGGCAAAACAGCTGTCTATTTCTGCTTTGTTTGTGACTCACGATTTGAAAGAGGCTATTATTATGGGGGACGATATTGGCAAAATTGAAAATGGAAATTACAAAGCTTACACCTCTAAAAAAGAGTTTTATGAGGATGCCAAATCCGGAGTAACAGATGAAATTGATTTTTGGAGCAATCTACAACTTGATGAGTTTTCCAAATCATAAAATAGAAGCCATGGAAAAGAAAAAAGTATGGATAGACACCGATTTGTCTGTAGGAATGAGAAACTATGAGGGCGGAGGCTATAGTGACGTTGATGATGGCTATGCTGTTTTACAACTTTTTAAAGCCGAAAACATAAAGATCACCGGTTTAAGTGCCGTTTTTGGCAATACAAAAATTGAGGATGCCAACAGGCTTTCTCAAATTATGGTTGATGAATTTGCGCCTTATAACATTCCAGTTTATAAGGGTGCAGGAACAAAACTAAATCTTGATAACGTAGAAACCAATGAAGCTGTAGAAGCCCTTTCTGAACGCTTAAAAAAAACGCCCCTGCATATACTCGCTATAGGACCGGCTACAAATATTAGCACACTGCTTTTGCTCTATCCGGAATTAAAATCACAAATAAAAGAAGTGGTGCTTGTTGCTGGGAGACGGAAGCCAACATCTTATTTTAAGATCGGAAAAACTGAAATAGAGCATGCGCCTGACCTTAATTTTGATCTGGATAATGATGCCTTTAGAGTCTTATTTGAAAGCGGAGTGAAAGTCGTTCTCTGTCCATTTGAAATCTCAAATAAAGTGTGGATCACTGAAAAGGATTTAAACCATTTAAAAAATAGTAATGCAGCTGGTGAATGGCTTTCCGAAAAATCCCAGCCCTGGTTGCAACAATGGGTAGATAGTGGTGAAAAGGGTTTTAATCCATTCGATGTGTTGGCAAGTCATTACCTCATGGAACCCGAAGATTTAATAAAAGAAGACCTAAAGGCACACCTGGAAATTCATCCTAATGACATGTTACTAAGCACGCCTAAACATCATTTTAAACACTATCTTATTTGTGATCAAACTGAAGGTTTCCCAGTGACCTATTGCCATGATGTCATTGAGAATTATCATCATAAATTGATGGAAAGCCTTTTAAAATAAACTGAAAAAGAAAGATTTTGAAAAAAGTAGAGCAGTTAACAGCAGATAAGACTAGCCTTGAAAGTTATCTTAAAGGACAGGCTTGGTTGCTACTGAATGAAAAGATAACAGCAATAGAAATTCCGGGTGCAGGAAATATGAATTTCGTAATTCGAGTAAAAACCAGGGAGCGTAGTTTTATCATAAAACAAAGCCGTGAGTATGTAGAGAAATACCCCCAAGTAGCAGCTCCTGTTGAACGTGCGCTTCGAGAGGCAGAATTTTATCAACTCATTTCTAAAAAAGAAAGTATAAAAAACAAGATGCCAAAACTCATTGGCGTCGATAAGAAAAACCATGTCTTAAATCTTGAAGATTTAGGAAATGGTGTAGATTATACGTTTTTATATCAAAAAAATATGCATCTAGACGTCGCTGAACTTGAGGAAATAATGACTTTTGTTGCCAAGCTGCATAAAACCATCAACACCAAAACAAATAAAGCTAGGCTACCCAACAGAGAGATGCGCAAACTCAATCATGAGCATATATTTATTTATCCCTATCTCAGTGACAATGGACTACATCTAGACGACATCCTTCCCGGTTTACAAGAGGTTGGACTAGCATTTAAAGAGGACATGTCTTTAAAACATGCTGTAAAAAAATTGGGCGATCGGTATTTAGAGGATGGAAAAACTTTACTCCACGGAGATTATTACCCCGGGAGTTGGTTGAAGACCGAGGACGGTATTAAAATTATTGATCCGGAATTCTGCTTTTTCGGAGATGTGGAATTTGAAATAGGGGTCACTCTCGCTCATTTAAAAATGGCAAATCAACCTGATGCCCTAGTTGAAAAAGCACTTAAAATTTATAAGGATTTGAATGCCATCGATGATTTACTCTGTAAACAATTCATGGCTATAGAAATCTTAAGACGTATTCTTGGTTTAGCACAATTACCACTAAGCTTTGATCTTGAAGAGAGAAAGGCTTTATTGAATGAAGCACGAGAAATTCTGGTAACAAAGGGAATATCTTAAAAAAACTGATTTAAAGATTTAAACAAAAAAAACAGAGAGGTGAATTACAAAATTTTTATTTTAATTGGCATATTGGGAGGGGTTCCCTTTTTTGGACTTTCTCAGAACTCTATAGAAGAAGCTATAGACAAGTACAATTCCAACACAGTTGACTACATATCAGTAGAGGAATTAGCAAGTCTTTTGAAGACGAATAAAAACGTAAAACTCTTAGATGCCAGAGAACCTTCAGAATATGCAATAAGTCATCTACAAAATGCGATTTTTGTAGGCTACGACAACTTCGAAATGAGCTCTATTCAAGATCAAATCCAGCTCCAAGACACTCTTGTGGTCTATTGCTCTATTGGCGTCCGGTCCGAAAAAATTGGTGAAAAGCTAAAAAAAGCAGGTTACAAAAACATATATAACCTTTACGGGGGGATGTTCGAATGGTTCAATAAAGGCTACCAAATTTATGACCACGAAAACAAGAAGACTCAGAAAATTCATGCCTACGATAGGTTTTGGGGGAAGTTTCTAGACCGAGGACAAAAGGTATATTAATGGATAGATTAGTCATCGTTTTTGCGAAGAATCCAGAACTCGGCAAGTGTAAAACTCGCCTAGCTGCTGGTATTGGTGATGAAAATGCTTTAGTTGTTTACAAAGCTCTAATTCGACATACCGCTCAAGTCCTAAGCAAGGGTAAGGAAGATTGTGTTGTCTTTTATTCAGAAGACCTTCAAACTAATGATTTATGGGAAGATGCCAATTTTCAAAAGCAAGTTCAGTCCCAAGGCCACTTAGGTGAAAAGATGAAAGCCGCCTTTGATTGGGGATTTCATAAAGGCTATAAACAAGTATGCATTGTAGGGAGCGATTTGTTAGAACTTGAGGTTTCCGATATTCATAATGCTTTCCAAGCTTTAGAAACCCATGATTTAGTCTTTGGTCCAGCTGAAGACGGCGGGTATTATTTAATGGGCATGTCTGCTATTTACCCTGAAGCTTTTAAGAATAAGGCTTGGAGCACAGAACTAGTTTTAAAAGAAACCTTACAAGATTTAAAGGGCAAATCTTTTCAACTCCTCAAAGAAAAAAACGACATTGATACCGTTGATGATTTAAAAAAACATAAAGAATTTCATCACTTCATTCCCCATAAGTTTTTGAAATAAAAATACAATGATAAATGAAAAATAGATTAGAGAAAACAGTAAATTACCTTAAAGACAAGGGCTTCGAGTCTCCACAAGTAGGAATCATTTTGGGCACAGGCTTAGGTAAACTTGTAGAACACATAGATATAGAAGTCGAAATTAGTTATAACCATATCCCTCATTTTCCTACTGCTACAGTAGAATTTCACCAAGGTAAATTCATTTACGGTACGCTAAGCGGGAAAAAAGTAGTCGTGATGCAAGGCCGCTTTCATTTTTACGAGGGCTACTCTTTACAAGATATCACGTATCCCGTCCGCATCATGAAAGAATTAGGAATAGAAAAGCTATTGGTTTCCAATGCTGCTGGCGCCATCAACAAAACCTTTAAGAAGGGAGAATTGATGCTGATCGATGACCATATTAACCTTCAAGGAGGATCTCCATTAGCCTTTAAAGGCGTTTCCAAGCTAGGTGAACGCTTTGTAGACATGCTAGCTCCATATGATAAAGATATGAATGCAGGCTTTCTAAAAGCAGCTAGAGCCTTAGATATCACCTTGCATAAAGGCGTATATGCTTCTGTGGTGGGACCTCAATTAGAAACCCGAGCAGAATACAGGTATCTTGGTCTCATTGGAGCAGATGCAGTGGGCATGAGCACGGTACCCGAAGTTATTGTGGCTAACCACTTAAAGCTTCCTGTTTCGGCCATTTCAGTTTTGACAGACGAGTGTGACCCAGACGATTTACAACCCGTCAACATAGAAGAAATCATTGCCACGGCTAATAAGGCAGAACCTCATCTCATAGCTTTATTTCAAACCATTTTAAAAGAGTTTTAGGGCGTTTATAGGGCTTTCCATTCCAAGTGCGCAGAGTTTATTGCACAGCAGCAGCTTCCACAATGAGCTTCCTAAGGTCGCTATTGTGTCAGGCTGCTATTGCAAAAACTGCTTTACGCGCTTTTCATTTCAATCCCTAACGCAGATCCGTTCACCTCATCAAAAAAGTTTAAGTTTGCGGTAATCAGTTATCTTATAAATGAATTCAAAGTCTGGCTTAACCTTTTGCTTCCTAGTATTCTTAACCATTGGTTTTGCCCAAGAGAAAAAGAACTCAGATATATTCCATGTGGATTATTTGTACGGAAAAATCATGAGGCATAGTCCACAAATTTTGCATCTTATCCAGGGGCCAACTCAAGGTGTCTTACTTTCTTGGGAACGGGAAACCTTTGGAGAAAAAGATTGGCAACAGCTCTTTAATTACCCCAGTTATGGGGCCTCTTTACTCATCCAAGACATGGGTTCGCCAGAACTCGGTAAGGTCTACAGCCTTTATGGAGAGTATAAATTCTTTTTTTGGCATAGAAAACTCAGCCTGAAAGCTGGACTTGGGGCAGGCTATATTCCCAACTCATACGATCCTTTGACCAACCCAAGAAATACAGCTTATGGCTCTATGTTTACAGGTTCTGTTTTATTTGGTTTAGAGTATCGCTTTCAAAATATTTTCAATTCACCCGTTGACTTTAAGTTTGGGACATTTCTTGTTCACTACTCCAATGGGAAAACTAAATCGCCAAATACCAGCACCAATAACTATGGCTTACAAGTTGGACTGAGTTACGACTTCCATCAAACTGAAAAGGAATACAAAACCACTGTTTTAGAACCTGTTTCAAAACGATGGTCCTGGGATTTTTTGGTGGCAACAGGAGCAAATGATAGTGGAATTTGGGGAGAACCCAATGAAGCTTTTCTAACGTTAACTACTTCCGTAAATAAAAGACTATCTCACCGCAGTGGAATACGATTTGGATTAGATGCATTCTTCACCCCTTCAGTGAAAACATTTATTAACTATAGGGCAGTCGCATTTCAAGAAGAAAATAACTTCCAAGGTGACGAAGATTGGAGGAGAGTTGGATTATTTTTAGGTCACGAACTTTATTTAGGGCCATGGAGTGTACTTTCTCAAGTGGGTTACTATATTTATTATCCAGTTGATTACCTGGATAGAGAATATATAAAAGTAGGTTTAAGACGCTATATTACAGAGAATTTTTATATGTCCCTTTTACTCAAGTCGCATTATTCAAAAGCAGAAGCTATAGAATATGGAATAGGAATACGCTTATAAAAACCCGTCATTGGAATTTAAAATGAATGCATAACACCAACAGGCTTACATGAAAAAATATATCGCTATATTAATTTCTACTTTCTTTCTCAATTCTTGTGATGCAGATTCTACAAAGGATTGTCTTCGGGGAAGTGGTAAAACTGAAACGCGAGTCTTAGACATTTCTGGATTGGAACAACTTACCATCAGAGAAAATATAAGCCTGGAAATCACCTTTAGTACAGAGGAAAGTTTGGAAATTACCGGAGGGAAATACCATTTAGATCAATTAGAAATTGTTCAAAACGGTAATGAGTTTGAATTCAAAGTCGATGGACTTTGTAGTACTGGTTTTTCTGAAGCGCCCATTGTTATAAAGCTAAAAAGCTCAAGACTGAAATACGTCAGAAATTCTTCTCAATTTGATGTGATAAGTACAAATACGTTGGAGTTTGAAGAGCTCTCGTTGGTATCTGAAGATTTCAATGACACTGAAGCCTTAAGCTTGGGTAACTTCAACATTGAGGTTGATAATGCTTTAGTAAACATAACAGGCTCAGGAATATCGGACTTTGAATTAAGTGGGAAAACTAAACGCCTCAACTTTGGTACGTTTTCTGGTTCGGGCACTGTTTTAGCTCGCCAACTAGAAGCTGAAGTTGTTACTTTTTTCCATCGGTCTTTTAGAAATGCAGTAGTCACTCCAATCCAGCGTTTGGAAGGGGAAATTCGCTCATCCGGTAATCTCATCAGCACAAAAAAACCTCCACAAGTTGACGTGGAGGCGTTTTATACAGGTGAGCTTATTTTTGAATAAGCCTATTATTTATTAATCTCTTGAGACCTCAAGAATTTCAAAAGTAATCTTCCCATTTGGCACTTCAATCTCAGCGATATCTCCCGCCTCTTTTCCAAGTAAACCTTTACCAATTGGGGAGTCAACAGAAATTCTACCCGCTTTTAAGTCGGCTTCGCTTTGAGCCACTAGTTTATAGGTCATTTCTTGATTCATCTTCACATTTTTCAACCTCACTTTGCTATGAATCAACACCTTTGAAGTATCCAATTGAGACTCATCAATCACCCTTGCATTAGACACAACTTGTTCAAGCTTTGCTATTCTCATTTCAAGCATGCCCTGAGCTTCTTTTGCAGCGTCATATTCAGCATTTTCACTTAGATCCCCTTTATCTCTAGCATCTGCAATATCTTGTGAAGCTTTTGGACGCTCAACATCTCTAAGTTGGTCCAACTCAGCTCTCAACTTTTTCAATCCTTCTTCTGTATAGTACGATACTTTACTCATAATTCCTACGTTTATATATAACAAAAAAAGAATCCCGAATATTTCGAGATTCTATACTACAAATATAATATTTTTGAACAATCAAAGCCATAAGGCACTAAAAATTAATATGAAAGCTATCTTATTCTTGATAGGATTTACTCTTTTAGTAAGTTGCGAAAGTGACGATAACCAAAGACGAAATCCCAATTTACTCAACATAAATGTGAATTACGAAGTCAATTTAAGTCTTCCTCAATTTAACAATCTCAAATTTAGTGGTAATTCAGTTTATATTCCGGGACAAGGTAATTTAGGACTTATCGTTGTTAATTCAGGAAGTAGTTATTTGGCTTGGGATGCAGCAGACCCAAACTTAATACCCGAAGATTGCTCAAGGCTTATCATCGACGGTCTAAACGCCTCTTCAAGATGCAACGATCCTGGCAATAGTTATAGCCTAGTGACAGGTCAACCTCTTGAAGGGGATTTAAGATATCCACTGTTTGCCTATAGAATTACAGAAAGCGGTGGAGTCTTAAGGATTTTCAATTAAGCCGACTATAAATGCGTTTTTGACTAAATTGAAAGTTAACTTTTGATCCTTTTTCTAAATTCACTTCAGAAATAGCAAAGATACTTTTAGATTGATACTTCATCTCTACTAAATAATTTGAGCCTTTAAAATACCTCGATTTTACTTCAGCCTGAAAATCTCCTTCTTGGATAATTTCAATCTCATGAGGATAAATGATAATCTCTGGTGTCTTAGAATCAAGTCCAAACTCCTTTGGGTCTAGTAGGTTCACATCCCCAAAGAGCGAAGCGCAATAAAAGTTCTTAGGCTTGGAATACACTTCAGTTGTCGGGCGAAAGTCCAAGGGTTTCCCGTTTTTAAGAACCATGGTATAATCTGAAAATGGCAAGACATCATCTGCATCATGGGTCGCAAAAATACAAATGATCTTTTCTTTCTTTAAAAATTGAAATAAACGCCGTCTCAATTGATGTTTCAAAAATTGATCAATATGGCTAAAAGGCTCATCTAACAAGACAACTCCTGGTGGTTTAGCCAAAACCTGGGCAATTGCTACTCTTTGTTTTTGCCCACCACTCAGCGTTTTTACTTTCTGGTCTTTGACATCTTCTAGGTCAAAAAGAGCAACAAGTTCATCGCTTCTTTTCTTATTTTCTTGTGGAGTTTCTCTCGATAAGTATTTTTGAATATTCTCTTCTGAAGTTGTAAACGGCATTAAATCGAACTCTTGTGACAGATGTTTGAAACTTGGAAACCCGGGTACCAAATTATGAGCCGGGCCTAAAACTCGATCATTTTTCCAATGGATTGAACCTTCATCTAAATCAAAAAGCCCGTAAATGGCTTTAATAAGGGTACTCTTACCACAACCACTTTCTCCAATTAAAGCTAGGTGATCGCCTGTCTTCAATTCAAAGTTGATTTCTGAAATACCTTGACCATTCTCGTGGAAATAACTCAGGTCATTGACTTTAAGCATGAAAAACTATTTTTTGCAAATGTAAACAAAGCAAAAAGACCAAAGTCTTCTGACTTTGGTCTTAGAGTTGTAATTTTTAAAATCTATTACTGAACTAGAAGTTTTTGAGTAAAGGTTTTACTTCCAGATTCAACTAAAACAATATACATTCCAGAATTCAGCTGCTCAACACCCACACGTTGATTGCTATCTGACATTTTTGATAGAATCAATTTACCATTTAAGTCGTAGATATCAACTTTAGAATTTGAAAGGTCAGTATTCGTCAAACTTAAGTTGAAATAATCTTGAGCTGGATTTGGATAGATTCCAAAGGTTTGTGTTTCAAAACCATCGTTAGAAAGCGCACAGTTTAATACGTCACTTGGTGGAAGATCAAAAGCCTCAACTTGATCGGATCTACTACCAGAACTTCCCTGTTCAGCACTCCATCCTAAACCTCTTTTAGCAAAAACTTCCCAAATTAAGCATTGATTAACCCCGTCATTAGCCAAAATATCAGCTTGTAAAATGGCATCTCGACCATCTATAAATCCAGGAGAACAGCCTTGTAATTTCATTCCGTCGATAACAAGTTGCATATTTATATTATTACCACCAGTTCCATTATATAAATCAGAATCAAAACCATATTGATCAATTAAAGCCCAATTCAAATCCCAAAGCATCGTAGCCCAAACAAAACCAATACCATGAGGTCTACTCAAGCTTGGGTTATTGGTAAGATCGTAAGTAGACGGGTTAACAGAAAAGTCTGTACTGTATCTAAAGGGTCTGATTCCTGAACCAGTTACTTCTTGATTGGTTGCGTAAGTTCCAATTCCTCTTCCTTCGGTAGCAATATCATCTGCTGAAATGGTCATCATTAAACCTAACCAATCGCTCCAACCTTCACCCATTTGCTCATCGTTGCCTAAACAACCTGCATTTTGTGCTCCAGCGGTTAAACGGTTAGAAACACCGTGACCATACTCATGTGCTATAATACCATTGTCAAAATCACCGTCTATCTGATATGGTCCGTTATTAACCAAAAAGCCTGAGACATTTTCTTCTGCAATTAAAGCGGCTATAATAGCCTCTCCGTCGGCTTGACTTACCATTATAGAGGGAATCACTATATCTCCTGCACCTTCGCCACCCATTGTTATAGGTGCTCCAGGAACATTATTTACCATGATAACCGCTAAAGCACCTGCTTCTTGAGCTTTTAAAATTTTACTTACGAAAGTACAATCCCCTCTTCTTATGAGTACAATTTTTTGATCTAACTCATCAGGGTTGGTTATAGGTTGACAAATATCATTTTCATCTGGGTCTATTTCCTCGTCTTTAGCCAATGCAAAATTGGCTATGATCGCTTCTGAAGTTAATGCGGGACCAAAACCGGCTGGTATACCGTCATAATCCCCTGCAAGGTTTTCTGGAGTTTCTATTGTAAGCGGTGCCTCCGGCGGTCCAGAAGCTGACCATAAAAACATTTGCATTCTTGGTCTAGACCCATCTGGCGGTGTCCCAAAATTAGCATTATTAAGTCCTGCTCCATCCTGAGCTTCAGCTCTTACGAAATCGTTTCCAAAAGCTTGACCCGTGTAGTTCGTTTGTTGAAAATTTCCAGAAGCTTCATCAAATCCATAATAGGACCACATATCATGAATAATGTTATTCCAGTAAAATAAGTTTGTTATAGCTGCGTCCTCATTAAGTTGAGGAGGCTGATTGAAATCTAAAGGAAAATCAAAATTTAAATCTTCCCCACCATCAGGCGAATATCCTGCAACGTTTGCAGCGCCTCTATCTTCATAAGCATATACATTATTACCCCTAGTAATGGTAAAATCTGGTCCTACTTCTCCATTTATATCATGCCATCCAAAGGGTGAGAACTCACTGTCTGAAGGGTCTGTTACTATCGCTCTATCCCCGTGAATAGGAGATTCAATAGGATAAGGATATACATTGTAAACGGCGCCGTCTTGTAAAAGATTTGCACCTGTAGTCTCTTGGATTTGGAAAGGTGGTCTGAATGTTCTGCCCACAATAGTAGAATGGTCGAAATTACAATTGACAATCCAATCCATTTTATCTAGTATTCTACCATTTGATGCATCCACTCTAACGCTCCACCAATGTGAACCGTCTATCATGTGAATTGATAAATCCCAAGCTAAATTTAATACGCCACTTTCAGATTTGTAATAAACAAGCTGAACAGGAATGTCATCAATCGAAACTCCAGATTTAGATAAAATTAAGTTGTTTGAAGACTTAGTCTCTAGAATTGAAATATTGGTAGGATTACCAATACCTAATTGAGTAGAAGCAGCATTTACGGCTTGTTCTGGAGTTAGTGCCGGGGTTTGAGTTGATATTCTTGAAGCTAAATCAACCTCATAATCGTGCTTAGCATATTTCACCAAGCTATTTCTTATTGCAAAATTTCCTATTGCATTATGAACAGGAATTCCAAAATAGGTTTGCTGAACATAAATAATATCAGCATTTGTACTTTTAGAAAAGTGTTGTGAAGCGACAATTAAATTAGAGAAATCTTCTGTAAGCAAGAAATTCTCAGATTGCTTTTGTTCTAAATAATTCTTTACGATATCAATTTCAGACTGAGCGCTCATTAAGGATACCGAACTGAATACCAATAAGAATAGGAGTAATTTTAGTTTCATGTTATTATATAATTATATCTAAAGCAACTTAATTAAAAACTTTCTTAAACAAGACTAACACTTGTTAATTTTTATCAATAAAAAAGCTGACTTCTAAGAAGCCAGCTTTAAAGAATAATTTATTGGACTGAATTTTATTTAGCTTCGGCCCACATTGAGCTTTCATACTCTGCGACTTTCCCTTGAAGCAAAGCTAAGTTTTGTTCTCTGGAAGCATTTGGATCTATTTGTATTGTTTCACCATTTGGAGTATGCACCATATAGAATCCATCTTTCATAGACGCTAATTTAATCAGCTCTCCCTCTTCATTTATTGAGTTCCAAGATTTATTTTCTGGGGTATACACCATTTCTAAAGTTTCACCTTTATTTTCTCCAGAAAGCACTTCAATGGAAAAGTGATTTTGAGTGGCTGTCATTTTTACATCTTGTCCATTAACTTTAGCATATTGTATTTCTTTTTCACCTTTTGCCATAGCAATAGGATTATCTCCTGTCCAGAATTCTAGAACGTTAAAGAATAAAACATCCCCAGCGATGAATAATCCGTAAACAGGTACAATGTTGAGAGCCCAAAAAATTAAATTGTCCAGAAATTTATTGTCGGTGACACCGTCGTTCCAATCTCTTAAAGAATTAAACGCACTAAACGAGCCTAAGCAACTTGTGCTTAATAAAGTCATGGATAAAGCTCCACAAATAAAAATTTTCTTTTTCATTATGTTAGGTTTTTATGGTTTGAACCTACAATATAACTTGAAATATCTAAAATTGATTTGGACTAAACAGTAATTTAACAGTCTAATGATCTGCTCACTTCTTGAGAACAGATATAGGCGCTAGTCCAAGCACTTTGAAAATTGAAACCTCCTGTTACAGCATCTATGTTTAAAACTTCTCCTGCAAAGAAGAGATGATCGTGGAGTTTGCTCCGAAAAGTTTTAAAATCAATTTCTTTTAAGTCTACTCCTCCAGCAGTGACAAACTCGTCTTTAAATGTACTCTTTCCGTTGACGTGCAATTCGCTTTTACACACTACTTCAGCAAGACTTTGAAGCTGAGCTTTGTTAATATCGGACCAATTTAAATCTTTATCTATATTAATATACTTTAGCAAACTCTGCCAAAGTCGCTTAGGCAAACTCTCTATAACGGCAGAATAAATAAGTTGCTTGGGATGCAAGGTTTTGAGGTCTTCAAAATAAAATTTCAAAGACTCTACGTTATGATCTGGAAGCCAATTTACTTTCAATTGAAATTGATGGCTCAATTCGTTAAATATTCTAGCACCTCTTGAAGAGAGCTTTAAAATGCAGGGACCACTCATCCCCCAATGAGTAATTAAAAGCGGACCAGAAGAGTGTAATGTTTTCAGTTTCTGTTTAGATATTCCCCTGTCTTTGGTTGTAAACACTTCAACCTCGGCATTTACACTTATTCCGGACAAACCCTCTATTCGTGAATCTTTACTATTAAATGTGAATAAAGAGGGAACAGGATCTATAATCTTATGCCCTAAAGTTTGGACGAGTTTCCACATTTTTGGACTACTCCCCGAAGCGATAATGAGTTGTTTTGTATGAAAAATTGCTTGAGAACTCTTTAGCTCCCAAAAGTAATCTTGGTTCTCGATTGGATTGATCTCATCTATTCCTGTTTGCGTTTTGACTTCGATACCAAAGGTGTCCACTTCTTTTTGAAAGCAATCTATAATCGTTTGGGAAGAATCTGAAGTGGGAAAAACTCTGTTGTCGCTTTCAATCTTTAAGCGCACTCCCTTTTCCTCCAACCAAGCCATCATATCCCCAGTCATGAATTGATGAAAAGGACCTAGCAATTCTTTATGTCCTCGAGGATAATTTTTAGATAATTCTTTAGGGTCAAATTCTGCATGGGTCACATTGCAACGACCTCCTCCAGAAATCTTGACTTTATTCAGAACATTCTTACTTTTTTCTAAAATGATGATATTTAACGCTGGATTTAATTCAGCACTATTAATGGCAGCAAAGAAACCTGCGGCACCTCCACCAATTATAGCAACGTCTGTTTCTATTATAGTCAATCGATTTATTTTCTTGCAAAAATAGACTAAAACTTAAACTTCGCTAAAAGAATGATGACTCTATTTGTATTGGGCCTAAGGGCTATTAATTTAAAGAAGAAACAATTTGTTTGGCTAAGAATTTCTGGCCAAATTCTGAATTTAGATATTTCATATCCTCTGCATTGGATAGAAAGCCAAGTTCAATCGTCACCGCAGGGCAGTCTACATTTTTTAATAAATAAAAATTTGCAGATTGAAGCGCTGATGTCTGAAAGTCTTTCTTTTTGAAGGATTCTAAAATCTTAGCCCCAAAATAGGAAGACTTGACTGTAAAGTCATTGTTCGCTACAAAAACCTCTACGCCATTTCGATCCCTGTCTTGAGAATAATTAGCGTGTAAAGAAATAACTAAGTCTGGAGATAAGGTTTTGATCCGTGACACTCTATCCTGAAGGGAAATGAACTCATCTTCAGTTCTCAGTAAAATAATTTCAATATTTTTATCAGAACATAAAGCTTTAAGTTGTGAGGAAACATCCGCAACAATTTGCTTTTCTAAAATAGAATTGAGTTGAGCACCTCCATCTTTTCCACCGTGTCCAGCGTCGATGACTACTTTAATTTTTTTGGGATTCGTTGGGTCAGCGATAGCTTGACTAAAAGTAAAACACAAGCACATCAAAACACAAATTAGTTTCATAACGAAATCATTTAAAAATTGAATGTAAGAATTTTTTTTTATAAATTATGCTTTTTTTATGAAAAAAATAAACTTTGAGTCTCATAATGAATAAGTTAAATCCTTGTGTGATTTGGTAATTAATATTTGTATGCAGATATCGGTCTTCAGGATTAGAAAATAAGTTTTTGTATTGCTCTGCGAACTTATAAAGCCTGTCAATTAGATAAAGACTATTGGAGGTTTCCAAATAAAAGGAGTCCAATTGTTTTCTTGCCAGTTAGTCGTAAAGCAATTCACGATTCTCAATTGAAATCTGAAGATCTTCAATCTCTTGTCCGTCTTGACCATAAGTATAGAAAGAAATGAAATCAGCTGATAAAGAAGTCTTTTTGTCAAAATTTTAAAAACAGATTTAGTGCGGCGGGATAATAAATTTTTAAAACCTTACACAAAAAAAGAGAACTCAAAAGGCTAGCTCTTCATCAAAGCTCGAAAACTTCCACCTTTCTAGGCATAAACTCCAAGACTTGCTCCTCCACTGCGTTTGGCAAATTAACTCCTTGCCTGCCATCCTGAAAGTGCTGACAAACGACTGAGGAATCTTTTTATCCAAAAACTAAAGATTTGTCGTAAAGACAAAAGATTCCTCGTCAAAGCAAAGGGCTTCTCTGTCGGAATAACAGCTGAGAATTCCCCGTTAGAAAAGCGAGATCAGCTTCAGCTCTCATCTTTTTGCAACTAAATATTGGAAATAAAAAAGCTCCTCGGGTAAGAGAAGCTTTTCTTTAAGTACGGGCGGAGTTCCGATAGCTCCTATGTTTGTATTACTATGAAAAATTAGCTTTGTAAATATAAGTGAAAGGGAATAAAAGTCAACCGATGGCTAGGTAATCTTCAAGATATATCGACCGATAGAAATGACCTTATTCCCTTATATTTCTTGGAGTCTGAACAGAATGTAAGGAGCCACTGAGTAATTTGGTATCCAGAATATCCAACTAGGAGAAAAGACGTGAAGAGATATTTCACTTTATTATTTAATTTAACTAACTTAAAATGAAACAATTGGAAAAGGTTTTAAAAGAAGTCGCGGGTATTGATGTTGCCCAAAAGGAATTAGTGGTGTCATTAGGTAGGCTGTTGGAGAGCTTAAGTATTGAAATCTTTGCATACAAAGTATTTGTAAATAGTGACAAAGGGATTCAATCGATGATCGAATGGGTATCCTCCTGTTGTGAGAATGCCGCTCAGATGCGATATGTAATGGAAGCGACCGGAGTGTACCACGAGAGATTGGCATACGCATTAGAAAGTATGAACATTGACTTAAGCGTTATACTTCCCAATAAGATCAGCAACTATGCAAGGTCTCTTGATATTAAAACTGTAACAGATAAGACAGCTTCTCAAGCCATTGCGCAGTTTGGTTTATAGCGTAAACTGGATAATTGGGTTCGGCCTAAGGATATTTACAGAGAATTAAAACAGTTGACCAGAGAGCGTGATCAGATTGTTGAAGAAAGGGCTATGGTGAAAAATCAGAGACACGCAGAAAAGTCAGAAGCTATGCCTAATCAAAAGAGCCTTGTTCGAATCGAAGATAGAATCAAATTCTTAAATCGACAGGAAAAAGAAATCAAATTGGACATAGCAACATTACTTAAAAGTCACCCAGAGTTAAAGCAAAGAGTAAATAATATTTGTACTATACCTGGGGTAGGAGAACTGACTGCTGTAACAGTACTGGCAGAGACTAATGGATTCGAACTCATTAGAAACAAAAAGCAACTGACCAGTTACGCAGGCTTTGATGTAAAGGAAAAACAGTCGGGAACATCAATAAAAGGTAAACCTCGAATATCAAAGAGAGGCAACAGGCATCTAAGAAAATCAATGCATCTTCCATCTCTATCCTCTGTAAAATATAACCAATCGCATAAAGACTTATATGTTAGACTCGTATCAAAAAGTGGAATCAAAATGAAAGCGCTGATTGCTGTGCAGAGAAAAATGCTTGAACTTATTTTTGTGATAGATAAAAACCAGAATCCCTAAGAAAATGACTATCATCAAAAAAGGGTACACCACACGAATGCGGAGGTACCCTTGCAGGCTAACTTATAGTTGCCTTCAGATATCAATATTAAATAAATAAATTGAAATATCACTTGATTATTAACACAGAATCTATCGGAACGAACTCCACTTTTCTATTTGTT
>NZ_APLF01000005.1 GCF_000355905.1 Psychroflexus gondwanensis ACAM 44 | reverse complement strand
TAAGAATAATTAATTTTTACGAAGTAATATAAGAAATGGCTTGAAATTTCATATGTCATAGTCAAAGTAAAATATATTCTAATTCCTAAAATTAATACAACTAAGTTTCACTGTAAAATATTTAAAATTGGATAATGAAAAATTTGTCCAATTTTTTTATTATTTCTTTTAAAATTTAAAAAATTCAGCAATGATAAATAATTCTTTACAAGATAAAATTGAGAACGATATTTATAATTACATAATTTCATTTAATGAAAAGGTGATTATCAAATCCATTCAAGATATTAAATTATGTAAAAAAAAAATTAATCTGACTCGTTTATATCAAAATTTGCCTAACTTAAAATATGATATTCTACTCGAAAACTATCCTATAGCTAAAGAAAACATTATAAAACAAGAGAATGATATTAGAATATTATTTTCTTCTATTATTGAATATTTTGAAAACGTACACGTAACAGACATCCAAAAAGGTTTTGTAAAAGCTGGAAAGGATAAAGCTCAAATAATACAAATTAGAGATTTTGAGCATTGTCAGGATGTTTTTATTTCTACTGTGTCTTGCTTGATTGAATGCTATAATGAATATTTGACAAAAAGAATTCCTGAAAAGCGGAATGAATTGACTGGTACAAAGAGTTTAAAGAACCATATGATAAAATTATTTTAAAGTCAGTGATTAATTATAAGAAGTAAAGCAAGTCTCCAAAAAAGAACTGAGATAAAAACAACACTTTTCTCTATTAATTTTGAGATGCTAGTAATCAAGACTCAAAGAATCACATTTGTGATTCTTTGAGTTTTTTTTTGTCTTTTAGCATTTTTAATAGAGTGTACTTTAATAGTGTGAATTCAGATGTAAAGTAATTGTCTCCGAGATTTCAGCATTTATTAAAGTATGTTTTAATTTCGAGATTTTCAGGATAAAAGAATCACTAAATTTATACCATTAATAAAATGGGAATAACATAATTTGTGGTGTTATCCAAAGGTTACTTTTAATTTAAAAAACAAAAATTAAGCTCCAACATCTTTTGGTACAAATATTAAAGTACCTTTTCGAAATAATAATTTTTAAAACTAATCAACATGAAAACATCAATTACATTATTACTAATTCTATTTACAAGTATTATTTCTGGTCAAGATGACAAAGAGCAATTTTCAATCGAAAAGGGAACTTGGAGTATAGAGGCAGATTTTTCAATAAATTCAAGAAATAACGATTTTTTCAATCCAACCTTTTCTTCAGACAGTAAGTTTTTTAACTTCAGTGTTTCACCAAAAATTGGATATGCCATTAGTAAAAACTTGATTCTTGGTTTAGGATTAGGTTATGGTTACTCTAAGTCAGAAGATGAGAATGAGAATCAACAAATTCTAAGAACAACTACTTCAACCTCCAATTCTTTTGGGATTTCTCCATTTGTAAAGAAATTTTTTCCAATTAGTGAAAAAGTAGCGTTTCATTTACAAGGTGAGACTAGATTCGCCTTCGGTAAAAATACTTTTGAGAATAGCGATAATAGTGAAAGAGAATCTAGAAATGAATCATTTTTCGTTGGAATTAGACCAGGGATTAATCTTAGTTTGACCAAAAATATATTACTTCAAGCCAACTTTGGTAGCTTTGGTTATAATTATATTTCAGGAGAAGTTGATGATATACAAAGTCAAGAAACAAATTCCCTTTCATTTAATCTTGGTTCTTCAAGTTTTATATTTGGAATGATTATACTTCTATAATTAGCTACAAATGAAAGAGCTGAGGTAAAAAACAACTCTTTTCTCTATTAATTTTGAGGCTTATTATTTTAGACTCATAGATTCACATTTGTGAGTCTATGAGTCTTTGTTGTTGCGTTTTCCTTCTAACTATTTAGGTAAAACTGAAACTTTCAACGTCCTAATCAACGGTGAGATCAATGGGTTTAAAAAAGCTGTTGGTGAACCGTTGGCCTCCCGATCCCAAGTGACTATAATGCCGTAGGATGCCATTAATTAGCTATTGAGTTGCCCATAAGTAGCTATAAAACAGAATTTTAATATGTGTTTTGAGGTTATTCTTAAAGCATTTATAATAGAGCATACTTAATAGTATAATTTGAGATGTATATTAATTACCTCCGAGATTTCACCGTTTATTAAAGCCTATTTATAAGGTTAATATCTTTAGGATAAAAAAATCACTAAATTTATACTATCAATAAAATGGGGATAACACAACTTGTTGTATTACCTATAGCTTGTGCACAAATTAAAGACCTAAACTTTTGCAAAATGTATCCATTCTTCTAAGAAATAGTTAAACACAAAAACAAACTTTTAAGTAAATTCATGATATGACATAATTATAACAAGCGCAAAAAATGACAAATTCAAATTGGACCAACGAAGATATTCCGGATCAAAACAATAAAGTTATAGTAATTACTGGGGCTACAAGTGGTTTAGGTAAACAAGCCACTAAAGTGTTAGCTAGTAAAAACGCCAAAGTAATACTGGCTGTTAGAAACACTCAAAAAGCAGAAGGTGTAGTTATGGAAATTCGTGAATATTTTCCAAATGCACAATTAGAAATTAGACATCTTGATTTGGGCAGCTTAAAGTCTGTTCGAACCTTCGCTAAAGAATTTACTAATGATTACAATCAGTTAGATGTTTTAATCAACAATGCGGGGATTATGATGTGTCCTTATTCTAAAACAGAAGATGGTTTCGAAATTCAGATGGGAACAAATCACTTTGGTCATTTTGCACTTACAGGTCTATTAATACCGCTATTATTGGACACTAAAGATTCACGAGTAGTAGCAACTAGCAGCTTGGCACACAAATCTGGAGACATAAATTTTGATGACATCAATTGGGAATCTAGAAAGTACAGCACCACTAAAGCATACTCAGACAGTAAATTGGCTAATTTATATTTCACATATGAACTCGCAAGGAAGTATAGAGGCAATAGGAATGCACCCATGTTTACTGTTGCACATCCTGGAGGGACAAATACGGACTTGGGTAGGCATTTAAGCATAGCGAAACTCTTGTCTCCCATAATAGGTCAAAAAGTAGAAATGGGAACATTGCCTTCACTCCGAGCAGCCACAGATTTAAATGCTACAACTGGCGACTACTTCGGACCAAAAAACTTTTTTGAAGTTAGAGGATATCCTGTAATTGTGAAACCCAGCAAAATGGCTCAAAACGAAGCGAATGCAAAAAAACTTTGGGATATATCAGAACACATGACGGGGGTTAAATACTGAAATAAACAATAATATAATGAAAAACTAAACAGAGTAACCAAAATATTTATCTTATTATTAGCGCTAAAGGCTATGGTTGCATTAAGCTTTTGAAGATCATTTTATTCAATTTACCTGTTATGCTAAAATGATTCTACGGGTAGCTAACCAAAAATTCATTGAACAAACAGGTTACAGTCTTTCTAATATCAAAGGTGTCACCACAATTGACACAGAAGGCTATAATGTTCGTTCAAAAGTAATGGAGGGCAGTCAAATATATATTAATGCATTTGGAACTGTCGAACAAGAAAATATCGATGCATCACCATTATTCAATGTTTCAACAAGTACGGATAATCCCATGTTCTTTATTGCGAAACGTGGCTCAGCATCAAGAATTGAAATTGCAGATATGTTTATACAGGAATTGCACAACAATAATATTGAAACATATCAAATCAACGGTAGCGAATATGACCCCAATGGTATTAATAACGCCATCGGAAATTTAGGGGAAACGACTATAACATCACCTTTAATAGCATTTTTTGAAAGGTGCTTCGAATAAAGGTCTACTGGGCACAACAAAGAACTAAGATAAAAAACAACTCTTTTCTTCATTAATTTAGGGGCACTATTATTTTAGGCTCACGGATTCATAAAACCGATTCTTTGAGTTTTTTTAATTGATTTCACTTCTACCTATCTAGGTAAAACAGAAATTTTCAACCTTATAACAAAGGGTGAGACCAACGGGTTTTTGTAAACCCGTTGGTCTCACCCTTTGTTTTCCAATTTAAGGTGACTGTAAAACCAGTGGAGGCAGTTAATCGGCTATTGATTTGCCTATTAGCAGCTATAAAACAAAATTTATAATAGAGTGTACTTTAATAGTGTGATTTGAGAGGTAGATTAATTACCCCCAGATTTCAGCGTTTATAAAGCATGTTATTAGTGTTAAGCCTTTTAAGACGATAAAAAGTTTTTATACTGGTTATTTGATAAAATGGATTACACAAATTGTTTTGTTACCCGTATGTTCTTCAACATTTGAAAAAAACTTGATCATAAAATTAATAATTCAACTTTTTATATAAAAAACTGACTAACAGATTATTATATCGATTTAAAAGGTAAATTTGTTAAAAAATTTTTCAGAATTATGGAAAAGACAGCAAAAATCCTTCAAGAAAATAATGCAGAAATTATGAAAATTTGGCAGAACCAAGTTGTGCAAGAAGTACTTGCCAGCAAGGAATCTGACTCTATTGCTTTATATAACCAGCTACCTGATCTTATAAACGATATCGCCAGATTAATGATACGATACGATAAAATGGAGGGTTTTAATAAGGATGAAAAATATGTGGAAATCCTTAAAACCAGCGAAGAACACGGCAAGCAACGATCAACTAAAGTCTATTATACTGCTGAACAGATTGTACACGAATATATAATCTTTCACCGCACATTGAGTGAATTCCTCATATCCCACGATGGCTATAGTGAAAAGGTTTCGGATTTGCTCAAATATGTTATCGAAACCTCGATACTAAAATCTGTAGGTTCATTTTCACGTTCCATACAGGATATGCAGGAAAAATTAATTGGTACGCTCGCTCACGATATAAGAAACCCACTTGCCGCCGCCCAGTTGTCGCTAGAAATGATGAAGCAGGACAAAACAGGTGAATGGACTGATAAATCGAGAATAGCAGCCCAGCGGAGCGTGAAAAAAGCGATTAACCTTATCGAAGGGCTTATGAACGGAATTACAGTTAAATCTGGCGAAGGAATGTTGCTAACCTTTGAGAGTTCAGACCTTTTAAAAGAAATGAAATTTGTTCATGCCGAGAGTAAAGAGGTTTACACTCGCGAAATAAATTTGGAATATAATGCAAAAAATATCATAGGTATTTTTGACAAAACCGCAGTTAAAAGGTTGGTTGAAAATCTAATCGGTAATGCCGTCAAGTATGGTTCTATCAATAAACCAATTACGATTTCAATAGAAGATGAAAAAGATGCGGTTGCAATTAAAGTCCATAATTGGGGTAATCCTATTCCTCCCTCCAAACAAGAGCAGATATTCAAGTTTATGGGAAGTGCAAAAAGGAATAAAAAACCGGCTTCAGCTAGTTGGGGAATGGGCTTGACGTTAACACAAATTGTTGCTGAGGCTCACGGTGGGAATATTAATCTCGTAAGTGACGAAAAAACTGGTACTACTTTTACAGTAAATCTGATTAAACAATTTAATGAAGTAGGAAAGAGACGTGCGAAATTGACTTTTGTTTTGGAAAATATTTAACCGATAAAAGGCTCATTCGGGCACAAAAAACGGTGAAGAATAACTAAGCATATGGCTCGCCAACAGGCCAAAGTTATATACTTAATTGACTAATTCGGTATTTTTAAATAAGGGGGAATACGAGGAGTTGGCAAGAATCTTACAAGAGTAAAAGGGTGTTTTTAGAGTGTTTTGCATCCCTTTTTATTCAGTTGGTTATCTGAAGTAGATCTTTTTTAGGGTGATTGCCTTTTGTTAATGTTAGAATCTGTTGTTTTTTATCATTTTCCTTTAGTTGGGGTTTTATGCCAATTTAAACCTATAATCTCGTAATTAATCGTTTGACCGTAACGAATTCGGCACAGGCTTTTTTCGCTTGTTTTTTATCAAAAATAATTACCGTAACTAAGGCTATGCTATTTTTTTTTAACTTCAATCAATTAAAAAACCTCTGCTGAGCAAGATCGTAGTATAATTCAATTTACTCATACGGCATTATAAATTTAATTTGAAATAATGAAATTTACAGTTAAATTGAACTTCTCATCTTGATAGGATATTTGAGATAAAAAAGGAAATTCACGTTTTCAAAAACCCGTACAACGCATATACATGGGGCATCAGTAAGCATATAAAACGAAAAAAATACTTTTATGAAACAATTTGAATACAAAACAACAGAATTTGAGCCAAGGGGAAAATGGCTAAAAATTATTAGAATGGAGACCTCTGAGCTTGAGGATAAGTTGAATGAAATGGGAAAAGATGCATGGGAGCTAATAGATTCGATAGATTATGCTGTCGAAGGATTTACTCAAAAAGTCATTCTTTTTTTTAAGCGTGAAAAATAAAATATTGAAAAATTGTTCAAATTACCGCGCAATCTTGAGAAACTTGACAATGAGCAGTATAAATTAAAACCCGTATAATTATGAGAAATGAACCATTTGAATTAGGAATTTGTATGGCTGGAGCCGTTTCCGCTGGAGCTTATACCGCAGGTGTAATGGACTTTCTCATTGAAGCTCTAGATACTTGGGAACAGAAAAGAGGTGAAAAAGATGTGCCTACACATCAAGTTGTCGTTAAAGCCATTGGTGGTGCTTCAGCTGGTGGAATGACAGGAATTATTGCAGCGTCGGCACTAAATAATCCTATTGAACATGTGAAAGAAGCAGACCCAAAGAATGTTTTAAAAGAACAGACAAAAAATAAGTTTTATAATTCTTGGGTAGATTTACTTCAAGAAGATATGTTTTCATTATTACTTAAAACAGATGATATAGAAAAGGCTAAAGTGTATTCTCTTTTAAATTCAAAATTTATAGAACAAGTCGGAAAAAAATCTCTTAAGGTGAATTCCTCAGAATTTATAGAAAGAAAATATATAGAAAAGCATATCAAGGTTTTTACAACTCTGACCAATGTAGAGGGGTTTAAATATAATTCTGACTTTCAAGGAACGCTTACTGATAACAATTTTCATTTATCACATCATGCAGATTATGCTACTTTTATATTAAATAAAATAGAGACTCAATATGATAATGATGGCTGGATACCACTTGACTTTTTCGAAAATGTAAATACAAATATGGCATTAGACGCTGCGATGGCAACTGGAGCATTTCCTGTAGGCTTAAGATCTAGAAAAATTACAAGAAAGAAAAAATATGTTGAACAGCTGTCTTGGAACAAAGCTCTGCTAGAGAGGTTTGAACTTGATAAAGACCCTTATGAAGCTCTAATACTAGATGGTGGGATTATTAATAACGAACCCTTTGAACGTTTAAAAAATTTAATTAATGGGATTGATGCAGAGGAAGACAAATTTAAGGGAACAGTCTTGATGATAGACCCTTTTCCAAGTTATATGACTAGTTTTAATATCGAAGCCGATGATATAACATCTAGTCTAACAGGAATGTTGTCTGCAATGCTAGGTCATTTGAGGTCTAAGCCTGAAGTGATTAAAAAAATATTTAAAGATGGAGATGTGAGTCAATATCAAATTGCACCTGTTCGTTACGATAAAAACGATAAAAAGATTGAAGGCAAAAAAGCTATAGCATGTGGTTTTATGGGTGGATTTGGAGGTTTTATTCATAAAGAATTTAGAGTACACGATTTCTTTTTGGGCAGAGCTAATTGCGAGCGGTTCTTAAGAGAATATTTTACTGTTGATGTTAATACAACAAATTCAATATTTAAAAACGGCTATAAAGATATTGACCCACAAAAACACACTTCCTCTAATGGGAAAAGACAAATTATTCCAATTTTGACCACTAAAAGAGATAAAATGTACATGCCTATTTTTGAAAATAGAGATATTTGGCCCAAACGTAAAGAAAAGGATGTTGACAGATTTAATAGAGATTTAAGAAAAAGAGTAGGAAAAATAATAATGAATTTTTCAGATTACAATTGGAGTACACGCCTTTTTTTAGGAATTGGAAATAAACTTATTTTAAGAAGAAAACTAGCTAAAGCTGTCATGAACACCATCAAAGATGATATGAAAAGCTATGATTTACTTTAAAATTAGAGTAAGATAGAGCCTTTACAATTCATCTCTATACATGGTTATATTGCAAGTGAATAAATTATTTTCAGACTTATTGTAGAGCCAATTTTTTAATGAAATACGGGAGTGTAAATTAAACTCTGTCTGGTATTTTGAAAAATAAAATATTAACAAACTTCTACTTTTTATCATTCACTTTTATATCGTTGATCTGAAACTTAAATTTTTTAAATAAAAAATCAAAATACATTTTAAAGTCTTGCTAGCGTGTTCTCTGGCATTTATAATAGAGTGTACTCCTGAACTAAAAACCTTCAATTTTATAACCAACGGTGAGACCAGCGTTTACGAAAAACCGTTGGCTCACTGTTGGTTTTCCAATCCAAGTTGATTGTAAAGCCATTGGAGAACATTAATTAGCCTTTGATTTGCGGATTAATAGGTATAAAACAAAATTTATAATAGAGTGTAGTCTAATAGTGTGATTTGAGAGGTAGATTAATTACCTCCGAGATTTTAGCGTTTATTAAAGCATGTTCTTAGTGTTAAGACTTTTAAGACGATAAAAAGTTCTTATATTGGTTACTTGGTAAAATGGATAACACAACTAGTCTTGTTATCCCCATGTTCTGTGTAATGCAAAAAAAACGGCTGAATTGAAAATATAGTTAATGAAAAACAAATTTCCAACCATAAAAACTGACCGAATTCTATTGCGTGAAATAACGGATTTAGACGTTAAAAATATTTTTAAAGGACTTTCAAATCCAAACGTAATTAAGCATTATGGAATTAATTTTGACAGTTTGGAGGCTACAAAAGAACAAATGATTTGGTTTGCGGAAAAGAAACAAATGTGGTGGGCGATTTGCTCGCTTGATAATCAAACTTTTTACGGAGCAGGGGGACTAAATGATATTAACCACAAAGAAAACAAGGCAGAAATTGGACTGTGGCTGCTTCCAAATTTTTGGGGCAAGGGAATTATGAAAGAAGTTTTACCTTTAATCTCTTATTACGGATTTAACAACCTTAAACTAAATCGAATTGAAGGATTTGTTGAGACCGATAATTTGAACTGTAAAAATGCAATGTCTAAACTTGATTTCAAAAACGAAGGGACAATGAAAGACTGCGAAATAAAAAATGGAAAATCAATAAGCGTTGATGTTTATGCGAAAACGAATTAATTGCGGAAACCACTACACACAACAACTTATATAGCTCATAGCTCGATAGTTGATTAGTCGAAGTAAAGGTATATTTGCCAGTCAGCCAAATTTTTATCCCGACCATTCGGGAGGCTTATTGATAAAAAAGATAATAAGAAAAATTTAATCCCGAAGCTTCGGGACTGCTAGTGCTTAATCCGAAAGTAATTTTATAATTTGCACGTTACGAGCCATATATAGAGACGTTAGGCATAAGCTGAAAAAATGAAATGACAGAAACAGTAGATAATATAGAACTTGACAAGGAAAACGTTGAATTTTACAACGCTTCTGAATTTGTTCGACATACTGACAAATTAGTTTATCTAACAGGAAAAGCAGGAACGGGTAAAACAACTTTTTTAAAATACATTAAAGACACTACAAATAAGAACACTGTAATTCTTGCACCAACAGGAGTTGCAGCAATAAATGCAGGTGGAGTTACAATTAATTCCTTTTTTCAAATTCCTTTTGGACCTTTCGTTCCTGATGATTCAAGATTAAGAACAACAGCAACGGGAACAGAAAACAGTGAGACAATTTATACAACTTTTAGATACAGAGATGATAAGAAGGAAATAATTGAAAATTTGGAACTGCTTATCATTGACGAGATTTCAATGGTAAGAGCAGATATGTTGGATGTAATTGACAGAATTTTAAAAGTTTTTCGCAAGAAACCCTATTTGCCTTTTGGTGGTGTTCAGGTCATATTAATTGGAGATACTTTTCAATTACCACCAATTGCGGACAATGAACAATGGTCTATTCTATCCCAGTTCTACAAAACTCCTTTTTTCTTTAGTTCAAAAATCATAGAACAGAACACGCCTCTTTATATTGAGTTGAAGAAAATCTATAGGCAGAACGAACAGGAATTTATTGACTTATTGAATAGGGTTCGAATTAGTCAAGTAAATGCAAATGATTTTAGTGTTCTTAATGCAAAATACAATCCGACATTTTCAGGAAATGGAAGTGATTATATAATTCTTGCAACACACAATAATATAGTAAACGAAACAAATCTTACAAAACTAAATCAACTCACAACTGAATTATTTACTTATGAAGCAAATGTAACGGGCACTTTCCCAGAAAAACATAAGCCAACAGATCATTATTTAAAATTAAAAATTGGTGCTCAAATAATGTTTCTCAAAAATGATACTGGCGAGTACAAACGCTATTACAATGGCAAAATTGGGAAAATAAAAGAACTTGAAGAAGCTTCTATTACAGTAGTATTTGATGATGAATCCGAAGTTGAAGTTGAAAGAGCAGTTTGGAATAATATTCAGTATTCATACAATAAAGAACAAAAAAAGATTATTGAAGAAATTGCAGGAACATTTGAACAGTTCCCTATTCGTTTGGCTTGGGCAATTACAGTTCATAAAAGCCAAGGTTTAACATTTGAAAAAGTTATTGCCGATTTAGGAAGAGCATTTGCACCAGGACAAGTTTATGTTGCTTTAAGTCGTTGTACTTCCTTTAGTGGTTTAATGCTTAAAACACAACTTAACAGTTATGCTATAAAAACCGACCCTAGAGTTATTGAATTCGCTCAAAATGAAACACCTGGAACATTAATAACTGAACAACTTAATACAGGCAAAGCGGATTTCTATTACAAAAAATCAAGAGAAGATTTTGGAAAAGGTAAAATCAAATCTGCATTTGAGATTTTCAAAAGAGCCTTAAAGTTTCGTAATGATATTGACACGGATATTTTCAAGAAATTCATTGAAGTACAGGGAAAACGTCTTTTAAACTTTAAACAAAAGGATTCTTTACTTATGGAGCAACTTGAATTGACGAACAATGAACTTTCAGAAGCAAAAGAAAACATTGAATTGCAAACGAAAGAGCTAAACATCAAGTCAACTAAAATATCAGAACAGAACTCTTCTCTTGGACTGCTTTTAGAAAAAACTGCCGAGTTTGAAAACGAATCTGAACGACTAAAAAAGTCATTGAAAAAAGTTGAGAAAAAACTATCTGATTCGCTCATCAAAACAAACGGACTTGAAACCAAACTAAAGAAAAGCGAATCTGATTTAAATAAAAAAAACAAGGAAAACCAACTTAATAAAGAGGAAATTGAAAGATTCAAAAATCTAAAATGGTACGACAAACTAATTGGAAAAAAATAGAATGCCATTGCCAAACAAAAAACTGTGGTAAAAAACAACTCTTTTTTCCATTAATTTGAAACACTAGTATTCTAGGCCCAAAGATTCACATTTGTGATTCTTTGAGTTTTTTATTGTTTACCTATCCAGGCAAAACAGAAACTTTCAACTTCATAACCAAAGGTGAGACTAAAGGCCTTACAAAAAGCCGCTAGAGAACCTTTTGATTTTAAAAATTAGCAATGAGCACTATCCAGAACCTCTTATATTACTATAATATATTTATATTCATGCTTAAATTTTAATTCCCTAAAAAGTACCTTAAATAAATGGCCGAAAAAGCAACCACCAAAAAAGAAAAATCAATAGAAGAATCACTTTGGGATTCTGCCAACAAACTAAGAGGTTCTGTAGAGCCATCAGAATACAAGCACGTGGTCTTAGGTTTAATATTCCTAAAGTTTGCCAGTGATAAGTTTGAAGCTCGTAAAGAAGAACTCATCGCAGAAGGCAAAGAAAAGTATCTAGAAATGAAAGAGTTCTACAATATGAAGAACGTCTTTTTCTTACCACCCTTAGCACGTTGGTCTTATATCATACAAAATGCAAAGCAAGACGATATTGCCTTAAAGATAGATACGGCGCTACACACTATTGAAAAAAACAACCCATCGCTTAAAGGCGCATTGCCCGACAATTATTTTTCACGATTACAACTTGATATTAGCAAGCTTGCAGCACTTTTAGATACCATTAATAATATAGATACCCAAAAAGACAAAGCGACGGATATTGTAGGCCGTGTTTACGAATACTTCTTATCCAAGTTTGCCATTGCAGAAGGAAAAGGGAAAGGAGAGTTCTACACGCCAAAAAGTATCGTCAACCTTATTGCCGAAATGATAGAGCCTTATGAGGGCATCATCTATGATCCTGCCTGTGGTTCTGGCGGTATGTTTGTACAGTCTATTAAGTTTATAGAAAGCCATCATGGTGATAAACGCAATATCTCTATCTACGGACAAGAATATACTAATACCACTTATAAACTGGCTAAAATGAACCTTGCCATACGTGGTATCTCTGGTAATCTAGGTGAAAAAGCAGCCAATACCTTTGCAGACGACCAGCACAAAGATTTAAAGGCCGATTATATTATGGCCAACCCACCATTTAACCAAAAAGACTGGCGAGCCGATAATGAACTCATAGACGACCCACGTTGGATGGGTTATGAAGTGCCACCAACAAGCAATGCCAATTACGGTTGGATACTCACCATGGCATCTAAATTATCAGACAAAGGTGTCGCTGGTTTTTTACTAGCCAACGGAGCACTTTCTGGTGGAGGTGAGGAATATAAAATTCGTAAAAAATTGATTGATAATGGATTGGTAGAAGCTATTGTTATTTTGCCACAAAACATGTTTTACACAACAAATATAAGTGTGACCTTATGGATTTTAAATAAAAATAAAGCAGAAAATACAAGACGTATTGGTGATGTTTCTAGAAATTACCGTAATCGGAAAGACGAAATCTTGTTTATGGATTTAAGGCAGATTGGTGTACCCTTTGAAAAAAAGTATATTCAATTTAGCCAAGAGCAAGTAGATACTGTTTCTGAAACCTATCACAGCTGGCAACAAAATGAAAGCGCCATTGCGAACGAAGTGAAGAAATCTGTTTATAAAAACATCCCAGAATATTGCTACAGTGCCCATTTAGATGAAGTTAAGAAGAAAGACTATTCTTTGGTGCCAAGTAAGTATATCGAGTTTGTAAATAGAGATGAAAACATCAACTTCGATGAGAAAATGGAAAGTCTAAAAGAAGAATTTTCAGATTTACTGAAAGAAGAACAACAATCAAAACAAGAGCTATTAAAAGTATTTAAAAACTTAGGATTTGAAATCGAGTTATAAAAGAATAGGCGATTATATAGAACTTGTTGATGAGCGCAATAAAGAACTCAATGTTGATCTGCTTTTAGGGTTAAGTATTTCTAAGCAGTTTATTCCTTCTGTGGCAAATACCGTTGGTGCAGACATGAGTAATTATAAAATTATCAAAAAAGGTCAATTTGCGTGCAGTATTATGCAGGTAAGACGAGATGGCAAAATGCCAATAGCCTTGTTGCAAGATTTTGATGAAGCAATAATTTCACAAGCCTATCCAGTTTTTAGAGTGATTGATGAAAACAAACTACTTCCAGAATATTTAATGATGTGGTTTTCTAGAAGCGAATTTGATCGACAGGCAACTTTTCATGCTGTTGGTGGTGTACGAGGTAGTTTAGAATGGGACGATTTTTTAGATTTTGAACTACCAATCCCATCAATTGAAAAGCAACAGAAAATCGTCAACGAATACAATACCATTACCAAGCGTATAGCACTTAACGAACAGCTCAATCAAAAACTAGAAGAAACAGCACAAACTTTATACAAACATTGGTTTGTAGATTTTGAATTTCCTAATGAAGAAGGGAAACCTTATAAATCTTCTGGTGGGAAAATGGTGTATAATGAGGAATTGGATAAGGAGATTCCTGAGGGGTGGGAAGATGCCAAATTAAGTGAATTATTAGAGGTTAAATATGGTAAAGATTATAAACATTTAAAGAGTGGAGATATTCCGTTATATGGTTCTGGTGGAATTATGGGATATTATGATAAAGCTCTTTACGAAAAACCTTCAATTTTGATTCCAAGAAAAGGCTCTCTAGATAATATTCTTTTTGTTGACGAACCATTTTGGTCTGTCGATACTATGTTTTATACAATTATAAATAATGAAAGTTATACAAACTATCTTTTTCACTTTTTGAAAAAAATTGATTATTACTCGTTAAATGTGGGTTTAGCAGTTCCAAGTATGACAACTAAGGTGCTTAATGATATAACGATATTACTGCCTTCATCAAATACTTTGGGAAACTTTGAAGCCTTAACTTCAAAAATGTTGAGAATTGTTAAACAGAATGACAGGCAACAATTCTCTTTAATAGAGCTAGCAAGCACGATTCTTTCCAAAATGTCAAAAGAAGAAACTAAAACAGTAGTAGTTTAAAAATTATGAAATATAAATATCAATTAATCTTACTTGGTGAAAATGAGGATTTATTTAATCGTTTAAAAATTGAATTGATAAATAAATTTGATGAATTAAAATTAATCCAAGATTTACTTAAAATTATTACAAAAGATAATATAGAAGAATATACAGGTGCTGAACCAGCCTATGTTATTTATTCTGGGCATAAAGATAATTTAGATGCTAAGACCTCGCAAATATTAGAAAATCAAAAACTTGATTGCAATGTTATTTTGCCAATTTTTTTGCAATCTTTTTCAGATGAAATGCCAGAAACACTTTCAAATCAAAATGGATTAATATTTGAAGAAAATCTATCGAAAATATGTAATCTAATACTTGAGGGGTTTGAATTGCTCAGAAGTGAGAGAAAAGTATTTATTTCATATAAGAGGAACGAATCAAGCAACATTGCTATTCAATTATATGAAATTCTAGAGCAAAATAATTTTGATGTTTTTCTAGATACGCATTCAGTGGATAAGGGAGTTAAATTTCAAGAAGAATTATGGCATAGGATGACCGATTGTGATGTTATACTTATGTTGAACACTAATGGCTTTCTTAAAAGTGAATGGTGTAGTCAAGAATTAGATAAAGCTCATTTAAAAAGAATAGGTATAGTTCATTTACTATGGCCTGATTGTGACTTTGAAAGATTTGCACAATTGGCTCATTCGATGAAATTAAAAAATAACGATTTTGATAAACCTCTTTTTTCAGACATATCAAAAGGTAGACTAAGAAGTGAAGTAGTTAAAGAAGTGGTTTCTCTTGTTGAGAGTACTAGAGCTAGAAATCTTGCAGCTAGACAAGATTCATTAATAACTGAGTTTACTCAAGCAGCCCATAATAACAATCTAGATGTTAATCTTCAATATAGTAGATACATTACTCAAGAAACTTTTGTAGGAAAACGAATTGTATATATTCCAACAATTGGCATCCCTCAGTCTATAAACTGTCATAAGTCACAAAAACTAATAAAGAAAATTGAATCTAACGAAATTGATTCTATACATTTAATTTACGATGAGATGTCTATTAGAGATTACTGGTTGGAACATCTAGATTGGCTAAATGATTATTTAGAAGTTAGAACTATAAAAAAACAAAACTTTAACCACTGGTTT
The DNA here is from genome assembly GCF_000355905.1 of Psychroflexus gondwanensis ACAM 44. Lineage (GTDB taxonomy): Bacteria > Bacteroidota > Bacteroidia > Flavobacteriales > Flavobacteriaceae > Psychroflexus > Psychroflexus gondwanensis. The sequence goes on along the minus strand of NZ_APLF01000005.1, from coordinate 316,938 downwards.
TCAATATTTTAATAAGATGAAAAACATTTTCTTGTCCGCAAGTATACCATTGCCAGAAAGACATCCAAAATATTATGATACAGCTGATATAATTGCTATTAGGGATGCTGTGATTGCTTTAGCTTCAGTTGTTTTACCACATCATAGAATAATTTGGGGAGGACATCCTTCAATTACACCATTAATTTATTATGTAATGGAACGTTTTATCATAAATGATTTGCAAAGAGAAGATAGGGAATCACAATTCTCAGAAGAGGAACGAGATATAATTGATTCAAAATTAAAGTTTAATATTCAAAATCACGTTACTTTATATCAATCCTTATTTTTTGAAGATAATTTTCCACCAGAGAATGAAAAGTTTAAAAACGTTGTACTTACAGAAAATGGTGGCGATATTCATTCGAGCATTCAATTAATGAGACAAAAAATGCTAAGAGAAAACACATTTTCAGCAGCTATTTTTATAGGAGGTATGGATGGTATTGAGGTTGAATATAACTTGTTTAAGGAATTGCATCCAGACGCATTGGTTTTACCAATTGCAAGTACAGGAGCAGCAACAAAAATAGTTTACGATAATCTTCTGCAAGAAGAGTTCAAAAATGAAAGATTTTTAAAGGACTATGGTTATATGTCTTTATTTCAAAAATTATTAATGGATAAAATATAAGTTATGGGAAGAAAAATATTTGTGTCTTATAAATATAAAGACACACAAGTGTCATCAATGAATAAAAAAGATTTACTTACTCTAGGTGGTAAATTGTTTTTTCAAGATAGACTTACAAGGGTAAGGGACTATGTAGATAAATTACAAGAAATTATAGGCAAGGATAATATTAATTTAGGAGAAAAGGAAGGAGAGAGTCTTGAGGAATTTAAGCAGGAAACAATTAGAACCTCATTAAAGGATAAAATATTTAATAGTAGTGTTACGATTGTTATGCTTTCTAAAGGAATGAAAGATAATTCTAAAACAGAAAGAGAACAATGGATACCTTGGGAAGTGTCATATTCATTAAGGGAAACAACTAGGTCAGACAGAACGAGCAGGATGAATGCTGTTTTGGGAGTTGTACTGCCAGATGAGACAGGTAGTTATGATTGGTATTATACACATAATACAGTTTGTAATAGTATTACTCATACTACAGGGCAATTATTTGGTGTCTTAAAAGAAAACATGTTTAATATAAAGGAACCAACAACTAGAGCATGTAATGGGTCTTTCATTAGTGAAGGTGAGTGCTCATTTATTAAAACTGAAACATGGGAAAATTTTAAAGGGAATCATAAATTTTATATCGATAAGGCGATTGAGATTCGAGAAAATAATGAAGCGTATACCATTGTAAAAACAATAAAATAATTATGAGTTTTATTTCAGAATCACAACTTTCAGAATATAGGTCTAGTACAAAACTTTTTTCAAGTCAAGATTTCGTTAATCTCAATGAAAGTAATCTAAAAGATAAAACCAGACCAATGGTTTTTTTGTCACATAAGCACGAAGAAGTTAAGGTTCTACATGATGTTATTGCGTTTTTAAAAAAAAAAGAAGGTGTTGATGCTTATGTGGATTGGATGGATAAAAGTTTGCCTTCTTATACAAATGCCAAAACAGCTCAAAAATTAAAAGAGAAGATAAAAACGTCTAACAAATTCATTTTAATTGCTACAGCAAAAGCTATTAATTCAAAATGGTGCAACTGGGAATTAGGATTGGGAGATGCAGAAAAGTATATAGAGGATATAGCATTATTACCAGTAATAAAATCTAATCAATCTTATGAAGGATCTGAATATTCAAAAATTTATCCTTATATCGACTATAAGAACGGTAAACAAAAATATACTAACAGTTTAACTATTAGTAAAGGTTATTATGTAAAAACACCTTTAAATAATGGTAATTTAAAATTAACGTCTTTAAAAAACTGGTTAAAAAAATAAGAAAAATATCATGGCAAAATATAGCGTACACCAACAACCAGTAGAAACTTTATTAAGTTGGATAAAGTCTGGCGATATTGCCATACCAGAAATACAAAGGCCTTTTGTATGGAAAGCTGCTAAAGTAAGAGATTTAATAGATTCCTTATATCAAGGCTATCCTGTTGGCTATATTATTACGTGGCGTAATCCAGATGTCAAACTTAAAAACGGTGAGCTATCGGCTGGTAAAAAAGTACTAATAGATGGCCAACAACGTATTACAGCATTAACGGCTGCTATAGTTGGTCAACGCGTACTCAATAAGAATTATAAAGAGATTAATATTCGCGTAGCTTTTAATCCGCTAACAGAACGTTTTGAAGTATTAAATAAAGCGCTTGAAAAAAGTAGTGAATGGATTAATAATATTAATCCTATTGTTAATGACGAGATTTCAATCACTAAAGCCATTAGAAACTACATGCAGTTAAACCCTGATGCAGATGAGGACTTGATTGAGGATAAAATAGAAAACCTTAAACGCATCAAAAACAAACAGGTTGGTATTATTGAATTAGATCATTCATTAGATATTGATACGGTTACCGAAATATTTATTCGTATTAATCAAAAAGGAGTGGTGTTAAGTAATGCCGATTTTGTGATGTCAAAAATTGCTGCAGACGAGCAGCATGGCGGCAACAGAATGCGAAAATTAGTAGATTACTTCTGTAGGCTTATTGTGGATAAAGGGTGTAATAAACATATTGTAGATAACGACAAGGAATTTGCTAATCATGAGTATTACAAGGCCTTAAAATGGATGGCAACAGGTAGTGATGATTTGTACGTTCCAAACTATATTGATGTTTTACGTGTGTCTTATACCTATAAATTTAGTAGAGGTAAGTTTAGTGATTTGGTAGCCTTATTGTCTGGTAGAAACTTTGAAACCAGAACCTATCAAGAAGATATTGCTGAAAGAAGTTATGCGCTACTATCTGAAGGTTTAATGGATTTTGTGAACCAAACAAACTATCAGCGTTTTATTATGTTGGTACAATCTACAGGGTTAATAAATAGCAAGCTCATTTCATCAAAGAATAGCCTTAATTTTTCATATGCCTTATATTTAAAATTACGAAAAGAAGGTATGGCAGAAAGCGAAGTTCAGCATTATGTAAAGCGTTGGTTAATTATGTCATTATTGATTGGGAGATATTCTGGTTCATCAGAATCAATGATAGATGAAGATATTAAACAAATCAATGAAAAGGGAATAGCCGCTTATTTAGCGCAAATGGAACAAAACAATCTTGGAGAAGGATTCTGGGATTTTAGTTTGGTTTCAGATTTAGAAAGTTCCAGCGTCAATAATAATGCCTATAATGTGTATTTAGCTGCGCAGTGTAATGCAAATTCGACAGCCTTTCTATCAAAAAGCATGAAGATTAGTAGCTTAATCGAGCAGCGAGGAGATATTCATCATATTTTTCCGAAGAAGTATTTAAGTGATAATGGATTCATCCAACGCCAATATAATCAAGTAGCAAATTTTGTGTACACAGAACAAGCCACAAATATTAAAGTAGGTAAGATGCCACCAAAAGAGTATTTAGCAAAAACAATGGAAGAAATACAGGCAGGCACTTTTAACATAAGTACAATAGATTCAAGACAGGCTTTAGAAAGCAATTTGCGGTTTAATGATATTCCAGCAGTTTTATATACAGCAACCCATAATGATTATGATGATTTTTTAAAAACCAGAAGAAGGCTAATGGCAGATAAGATTAAAGAGTATTATGAGCTATTGTAAGTTATGAAATGTCAAGTTTTTTGCTCAAAATACTTGACATTTATTATTAATTTATATCTTTGTTGTAAATGAATATAGCAGGTAACATAGCACGTCAAATAAAACGCTTTCCTTTGGGTAAAACGTTTGGTTATAAAGATTTAAATATAACCAAAGCCCAATATGTAACCGCAGCAAAAGCATTGGAGCGTTTACAGAGAAAAGGGACTATAAAAAAAGTAGCAAATGGCAAGTTTTATAAGCCAGAAGAGACGGTATTTGGAGAGCTTAAACCTAGTGAATACCAATTATTAAAACCCTACCTTTTTGAAGGGAAAAAGCGTATAGCCTATATTACAGGAGCATTCTTATACAATAAAATGGGTTTAACCAGGCAAGTAGCTTCTAAAATTAAAATAGCGAGTAGAGGAAGACGCATTTATGTGCAAACAGGAACTATTAGCGCAACGCCTGTAAAGAGCTACATAGAAGTTAACACTACAAATTATCAAAAATTAGAGTTTTTAGATGCGCTTAAGGATATTAATAAGGTTTCAGATTTAAACCCAAAATCAGGGGTTGTTATATTAAGTAGTATGCTCAAAAATATGACAGATAAAGAGTTGGAAGACACTATAAAATATGCATTAGCTTATCCGCCAAGGGCAAGAGCAGTATTAGGCGCATTACTCGAAAATATACAGATGTACGCCTTCATAGAGAAGCTTAAAGAAAGTTTAAACCCTTTTTCTGAGTATAAAACAGTTATTAGTAAGGAACTGCCAACAGCTAAAAAGTGGAATTTAGTATGAGACTGCACGAGGACATGAACCTTTTTGAAGATGCTGTTAAAATTACTGCACAACAGTTGGGTATAGCAGAAATACATATAGAAAAAGATTATTGGATAACGCTTGCATTACATACTATATTTAGTGATGTTATAGGTAAGGAAACGGTTTTTAAAGGCGGTACGGCATTATCAAAATGTTTTGGTTTTATAGAGCGCTTTTCAGAAGATATTGATTTGGTAGTTTTGAAGCATGAAAATGAGGCTGGAAATAAATTAAAAAATAAGCTCAAAAAAATTACGGAAATAGTTGCTCATAAAATTGAAGAAATAGAAGTTGAAGGCATTACCAACAAATTGGGAATGATTAGAAAAGTAGCTTTTAACTACCCAAAGTTATTTAAAGGAAACTTTGGTCAAGTAAGAGATGTAATTATTGTTGAAGCCACATGGTTAGGCCGTTTTGAACCCTACCATAAATGGACAATTAGTTCTTATATTTATCAGATGATGACCACTAATAATCAGCTCGAATTAGCAAAAAAGTATAACATGCAGCCTTTTGAAGTACATGTATTGGATGTAAAAAGAACCCTTTGTGAAAAAATAATGAGTTTGGTTAGGTTTTCTTATGGTAATGATGTTTTTAATGATTTAAGAAATAAAATTCGTCACACCTACGATATTCACCAACTTTTGAAGCAATCTCATATTGATGCGTTTTTGCATTCACCAGCGTTTGATAATATGCTGTTAACAGTTGGTAATGATGATGTGATAAGCTTCAAATCTGGTAATGAATGGTTGGAAAATCATCCAAAGGATGCTTTAGTGTTTAAACATGCAGAGACCATCTGGAATGAAGAATTAAAAAGAACTTACAATAGCGTTTTTAAAGACTTGGTTTACGGTGAATTACCTTTAGAAAGTGATGTTTTAAAAACCTTATTAACCGTAAGAGACCGATTAAAAGAAGTAGAATGGAATTTAAAAATTAATAAATGAAATTCACCGAAGCACAATTGGAACAAGCATTTATAGAACTTTTAGGACAAAAGGATATTCCTCATATTTTTGGCAGTGCCATTGAAAGAGCACCAGAAGACGTTTTAATAAAAGAAGACTTGCAATCGTTTTTGCTCAATCACTATCAAAAAGAACAGCTCACTATTAATGAGGTAAAACAAATTATAAGAGAATTACAAATCTTACCTGCTTCAGATTTATATGAAACTAACAAAGCGGTGATGACCAAACTGTCTAACGGTTTTAAATTTAAACGTGAAGATCGCAGCCAAAAAGACATTTGGATATACCTCATAGACTACAGCAAAAAAAATAACAACACCTATAAGATCGTCAATCAATTAGAAATTGAAGGGACCCATAAACGGATTCCAGATGGTATTTTATATATCAATGGATTACCAGTGGTGGTATTTGAATTTAAAACTTCTATTAAAGAAAATGTAACTATATGGAATGCATTTGAGCAATTAACAGTGCGATATAAAAGAGACATTCCAGAGTTATTTAAGTACAATGCATTTTGTGTTATTAGTGATGGTGTTAATACTAAAGCAGGTTCTTTTTTTGCTTCGTATGAGTTTTTTTATGCTTGGCGTAAAATAGAAAACTCAACAACTGAGGTGGATGGAATAGATTCAATGTTTACTTTAATCAATGGCATGTTTCATCAGGATCGTTTAAGAGACATTATTAAAAACTTTATTTACGTTCCAGATTCCTCTAAAAAGGATGAGAAGATTTTGGCACGCTATCCACAGTATTATGCAGCTAATAAACTTTATAAAAATATTATAGCCCATCAAAAGCCAGAGGGAGATGGTAAGGGTGGAACCTATTTTGGAGCTACAGGTTGTGGTAAGAGTTTTACCATGTTGTTTTTAACGCGTTTGTTGATGAAGTCGATTCATTTTTCAAGTCCAACCATTGTATTAATAACAGACAGAACAGATTTAGATGACCAGCTATCAGGTCAGTTTACCAATGCCAAAGGTTTTATAGGTGATAATTTTATAAAGAGTGTAGAAAGCCGTTCAGAGTTAAGAACTTTTCTACAAGACCGCCAAAGTGGTGGTGTATTTTTAACCACCATACATAAATTTACAGAGGATACCCAGTTGCTAACCGATAGGACTAATGTGGTTTGTATTTCTGATGAAGCGCATAGGAGTCAAGTTAATTTAGATCAAAAAATAAGAGTTACAGAAAAAGGTGTAGTAAAATCATATGGATTTGCAAAATACCTGCACGATTCGTTACCAAATGCAACCTACGTTGGATTTACTGGAACACCAATAGATGCTACTTTAGATGTGTTTGGTGATATTGTAGACGCCTATACCATGACGGAATCTGTAAGAGATGAAATAACTGTTCGTATTGTATACGAAGGTCGAGCTGCTAAAGTGCTTCTTAAAAATGAAAAACTGTATGAGATAGAAGAATATTATAATCAAGTAGCCGAAGAAGGTGCTAGTGACTATCAAATAGAAGAAAGTAAAAAGGCGACAACAAACATGAACAGTATTTTAGGCGATCCTGATCGTTTAAAAGCCACGGCAGAAGACTTTGTGAATCATTATGAAAGTAGAGTGAGTGAGGGAGCTACGGTGAAAGGAAAAGCCATGTTTGTGTGTAGTAGTCGACAAATTGCTTACGAGTTTTATCAAAATGTGATTGCTTTACGTCCAGAATGGGCAGAAATTAAAATAGCAGAGGAAGGAGCTGAATTAACAGATAAGGAGAAGCGTGAGATAAAACCAATAGAACGAATTAAGATGATCATGACCAGGGGCAAAGATGATCCTAAAGACATGTATGAGGCGCTAGGGACTAAAGACTACCGAAAGGAACTGGATAGGCAATTTAAAAGTGAAAAGTCTAACTTCAAAATCGCCATTCTTGTCGATATGTGGTTAACAGGATTTGATGTTCCATTTTTAGATACTATTTACATCGATAAGCCTATTCAACAACATAATCTTATACAAACTATATCACGTGTTAATAGAACATTTAAAGGCAAAAATAAGGGGCTAGTTGTCGATTATATTGGTATTAAAAAGCAAATGAATTTAGCTTTAGCTCAATATAATAAAGCAGATGGTCAAAACTTCGAGGATATAGAACAGTCCATTATCGTGGTGAAAGATAATCTCGATTTATTACATAAGACATTTCATACGTTTGATGCTAAAGGCTACTTCATTGGTAATGCTTTGGAGCAACTCAATACTTTAAATAAAGCAGCAGAGTTTGTCCAACTCACAGAAGATTTAGAGAAGCGTTTTATGTTTATTGTAAAGCGATTAAAGGCGGCTTATGATATTTGCTCGGGTAGTGGTGAAATTTCTGAAGACGAAAAAGATTACATCCATTTTTATTTAGCGGTAAGATCCATTGTTTTTAAACTTACTAAGGGCGATGCACCAGATACAGCACAGATGAATGCTAAAGTAAAAGAAATGATTAAGAACGCACTAACTAGTGATGGCGTTGAAGAAATTTTCAAACTTGGAGAAGAAGATGGTAAGGAATATGACATTTTTGATGATTCTTACTTAGCAAAACTCGAAAAAATTAAACTACCTAACACAAAAATTAAGCTCTTGCAACAACTTCTTGCTAAAGCTATTGGCGATTTAAAAAAAGTGAATAAAGTTAAGGGTACAGATTTTTCAAAAAAAATGCAGGCACTTGTCGAACGCTATAATGAACGTAATGAAGATGATGTGTTAAGGAGCGAAGTTTTAGAAGACTTTACCGATGAGATTATAGATTTATATCATGCTATAAAAAAAGAACGAGGCTCTTTTAAGGATCTAGGTATTGATTTTGAAGAAAAAGCATTTTATGATATTTTAAAAGAACTTTGCACTAAATATGACTTTACTTATCCAGAGGATAAACTCATTCTTCTAGCGCAAAAAGTAAAAGCTGTGGTTGATGATAAGGCCAAATTTACTGATTGGAGTAAACGCTCAGACATCAAAGCAGAACTGAAAGTTGACCTCATTATTCTATTAGCTGAAAATGGTTACCCACCTGTAGATAGAGATGAAGTTTATAAAGAGATTTTTGAACAGGCGGAGAATTTTAAGAAGTATAATTGAATGTTCAAAATAAATTGAGACGGAATTGAAAGAAAAACTTGTTAAAAAGTTTGAATCTACTTATAACTACTATCATGAAAATAATTGTATTTATACTGAAATTGCCTACATAGAATCTCCGAAAGATAGCCTTAAACGATTATGTGCTATTTTAAATGTAAATGCTAATTATCAACGGAAATAGATATTTTCGTTTCAACTAATACACAACCTGACACCACAAAACATGAAAGTATTATCAATAGAAATAATGAGTAATTCAGCAGGGATGTTGATTATAGATGGAGATCAAAGCACCTATTCTGTGATAAACCTTGGAAAACTATTATCAATTCCAAAAGCAGACAGCTCCATAAAAGACATCATTGAATTTCAAACTAATTTCTCTATACATCTCCAAAATCAAGATATTGATAGAGTTGTTTTATGCGAAGGGGGGAATGACTCAAAAAAAATGAGAGTCAGAATGGAATTTGCAGTGCTTAGTGAATGTGAAAAGCAATCTATTGACTATAAAACCTATCCTACAGGCTCTTGCACAAGATTAATTAACTCGACTTACAAAAAAGAGACTGGACGAGAATTTTCAGATGATTTAGTTAAAAATGCTTTACCTAAATACATGGGGAAAGCACTTGTTGCAGGCTGGAGATTTTTAGAATAAAGGAAAGCAGAATAATAGAAAATAAGAATTCTATCTTTTAAAATGGAGAGCCTTCTTGATAGGGGTTAATCTTATTCCTTTACCTCATTTGACTCCACACTCAACAGAAATGTTTTTGTTTAGGGGTATGGGTTCTCCCAAAAATAGTGTAACACTCTATTAGCTCAACCAATAAGGCTGTCTATATCATTTAATTCAAATCCAAGAGGAAAAGAATAAGGGATAGGTCATTTAAATAGGGGATTGTTTTTGTAGAAATAGTTATCGATGGAATAGAGATCAAATCTGCTCGTTCTTGGGGTTTATTTGAAAGTCAACTAAATCCAAGGGCTACACGTGGGGCTACACGTATGAGAATAAAAAAATCCCAAAACCTTCGATTAAGATAGGCTTAGGATTGTTAAAAGTGATCGCGACAGCCCCGAAGCCTCGGGGGAACGTGTGGACAAACGAAGGTAAAAAAATCCTAAACCTTCAATTAAGATAGGCTTAGGATTGTTAGAAGTGATCGCGACAGCCCCGAAGCCTCGGGGGAACCTGTGGACAAACGAAGGTAAAAAAATCCAAAAACCTTGTGTATAAAGGGATTGGGATTTAGGAAGTGATCGCGACAGCCCCGAAGCCTCGGGGGAACCTGTGGACAAACGAAGATAAAAAAATCCAAAAACCTTATGTATAAAGGGATTGGGATTTAGGAAGTGATCGCGACAGCCCCGAAGCCTCGAGGGAACATGTGGACAAACGAAGGTAAAAAAAATCCCAAAACCTTATGTATAAAGGGATTGGGATTTAGGAAGTGATCGCGACAGGATTCGAACCTGTGACCGTCTGCTTAGAAGGCAGATGCTCTATCCAACTGAGCTACGCGACCTTATTTTTGCGAGTGCAAATATAGAAATTATCTTCTTTTACGCAACTATACTTTCCTTTTTTTAAAATAAAAAAGCCCCACGTCTGTGAGGCTTTAAAATAGGTTAAAAGAAACTTATTTTGCAGTTTTCATTCCATCTTCAATCATTCCGAAGAATTGATCTAGTTTAGGAAGAATAACAATACGTGTTCTTCTGTTTTTAGCTTGTCCAGCTTCAGTATCATTATTAGCGACTGGAATATACTCTCCGCGACCAGCTGCCGTCATTCTCTTAGGATCTACGTTGTATTCGTCTTGTAAGATTCTTACAACTGCAGTAGCACGTTTTGTACTTAAGTCCCAGTTGTCCTCGATATTGGTTCTTGAGATAGGATCATCATCAGTATGACCTTCTACCATAAACTCAAAGTCTTTTTTATCGTTAACAACAGTGGCCACTTTACCCAAAACTCTCTTAGCTTCGTTGGTCACTTTAAATTGTCCACTTCCAAACAATAACTTGTCAGAAATTGAAACAAAAACAACACCTTTTTCTACATTGATTTGGATATCCTCATCATTGATGTTACCCAAAGCTCCTTTAAGACTAGTCACTAAGGCTAAGGTTACGCTATCTTTTTTATTGATAGCATCTCTCATTGTTTTAATTTGAAGATCTTTTTCCTTCATACTTTCTAAAGAACGTTCTAGATTTTCTGCTCCTTTTTTAGAAATAGTAGCAAAATCTCCAGTGGTGTTCAATAAAGCTGAATTTGTATTCTCCAGTGTTTTAATTTGACTTTGATATGAACTCATCATATTTTTTTTCTCGTCTTCACAAGCGGAAAGCTTCATTTCGGCAGTTTTCAACTCATCTTGAGTGGTCTCAAACATACCTTCCATTTCTGCAAATTTCTTGTTAGAAACACAAGATGTCATTAAGACTCCTGCAAATGCGATAGCAAATAATTTTTTCATGGGTTTAATTTTAATTAAGTTATTCAAATTTAATGTCTGTTAAGTAGTAAATAGTAGGCTTAACAATTATTTATTAATCATTTTTAACCTGCTAAACTGTTTGATGTTTAATACAAAACTATGCCAAACTATGCTCCTAACAAGAAAATTTTGTTTCTTTTTTGGGAGCTGTTGGCGCTTTTCTATCAAATCTCTAAATTTCGAATAGAAACTTAGATGTGCTCTAAAGATAGCAAAAAAATGTGAAAATTTTCCTTGTGTTAAAAAACGAAGTCCTGCGATCCCATCTAAGAGCATTCTAACAAATAAAATAGGGTAGGGGTTTCTATCTGAATTTTTTAAGATGGAACTTAAAGAGTTTCTGAAATTTAAAAAGGTTTTGTAAGAACTAGAGCTCGAAAGCGTGCCTCCACCTTGATGAAAAACTTCACTTTTATAGGTATACATAATGGAGAACCCCAAGTTTTTAAGTCTCCAGCACAAATCGATTTCTTCTTGGTGTGCAAAATAGCTTTCATCAAATCCATCCGCAAGTTCAAAACACTCTTTTCTTATCGCTAAACAAGCTCCACTAGCCCAGAATACCTCAATCTCAGTATCATACTGACCCGTGTCTTCTTCAATGGAATCAAAAATTCTTCCTCTGCAAAAGGGATAACCCAACGCATCAATAAACCCACCGGCAGCTCCTGCATAATCAAAATTCTTTGGATGTTGTATGGATTTTATTTTGGGCTGTATTGCAGCAATAGATGGATTGGAGGCAAACAATTCTAAAAACGGGCTCAGCCAACCTTTAGTCACCTTGACGTCGTTGTTTAATAAGACATAAATATCTTCTTCTACATAATTTAAAGCCTGGTTATATCCTCCTGCAAAGCCTAAATTGGTCGTGTTTTTTAAAACCACAACTTCGGGAAACTGCTGAGTTAAAAGCTCTAGTGATCCATCTGTAGACGCATTATCGGCCACGTAGACTTTGGCTTCTGCAGAATGGGTGAGCACCGAAGCTAAATACGTTTCGAGAAGTGCCTTTCCATTCCAATTCAAAACAACAACAGCAATATCCATATATGAAGTTATAACGAAGGAAGATCCTTCAAGAAAATATAAGTTTGACGTTCGTAGTCCATCTTGCAAAAATAATGATTCATACCATTGGTAATCATCAATAAGTCGGCTTTAAGGGCTAGATTATACCTTGCAATTTGATCAAAAGTGTCTTGATCAATTTTAATATGTGGGGCTTTGCATTCTACAATAAGCTTTATGTCTCCATCGGTTTTAAAGGCAACGATATCATAGCGTTTGGAGATCCCATTTAGGTTGATTTTTCGCTCTTCATTGAGGAGAGAGGTAGAGTAATTTTTTTCTGAAATCAAAAACTGAACGCAGTGTTGTCTTACCCATTCCTCTGGAGTTAAGATCAAATATCTTTTCCTCAATATCGAAAATATAGAAGGTTTATTTTCTTTACTTTTGATTTTGAATGAATAGTCTGGAAAGTTCAATCTTTGCATAGACCAAAGAAACAAAATTGAATTAAATTGAAGTCAACCAAGCATGAAGGATTTTAAATCTATTATTTCTGATATCGATCAACGTAAGTTTGCACCCATTTATTTCTTAGTGGGAGAAAAGGAAACTTTTTTTGTGGACCTTATTGCTGAGAAAATTGAAGCCACAGTCCTTACTGAGGACGAAAAGGCCTTTAACCAAAGCATTCTTTACGGAAAAGATGTGACCATCAACGATGTTGTAGGCCAAGCCAAACAATACCCTATGATGGCCGATCATCGAGTTATTATTGTTAGAGAGGCTCAATCTCTGTTGAAAAATATCGACACTTTGTCGTCTTATGTAGAGCATCCACAGCAAAACACAATTTTGGTCTTTTGTGTGAAGTATAAAAAAATGGATGGGAGACAAAAGATTACCAAATTGCTTAAAAAGTCTGCGGTCTATTTTGAGACTAAACCCATGTATGACGATAAGGTCCCTCAATGGATTTCCGAAACACTTTCCACTTCTGGATATACTATTGCTCCTAAAGCTTCTGAAATGCTGGTTGAGTTTTTAGGAAATAATTTGTCTCATATTTATAAAGAACTCGAAAAGCTCCAGGATATACTCCCAAAAGGCGCAAAAATAACACCAGAGCTAATCGAAGAAAATATAGGAATAAGTAAAGATTTCAATAATTTTGAATTGACCAAGGCTATAGGTATAAAAGATGAAGTGAAAGCACAACGTATAGTGGCTTACTTTTCTCAAAGTCCTAAAAACCACCCAATCATATTAACGACAGCTCAACTTAATTCCTTTTTTAGTAAATTATTGAGATACCATGCCCTTAAAGATAAATCGCAATATGCCGCGAGTTCTGCTCTAGGCGTCAATCCTTATTTTGTAAAAGATTATAGTTTTGCGGCCCAAAAGTATTCTATGAAAAAGGCGAGTCAGGCGATAGCCTTAATACGGGAAGTCGATATGAAAAGTAAAGGAGTTAATTCCAACCAGATCCCACCTGGGGACCTGTTGAAGGAATTACTCGTTAAGTTGATGCGCTAAGACTTTGCTTTTAACGCGTCTATTTTTTTACCCACATCATCTGCTTCTTTTAATTTAGCATCCGATTTTTGGCGATTGCTCTTAGATAAATCGAAAGCCTCTTTTTGAAGCTTTTTATACTGATCTTGAAGTTTTTCTAAATCGGTTTTCTTTTTAAATAATCCAAACATAAAATTCTTTTTTTGAAATATAACATCCTTTGTTTAATCGTGAAGAGATCTTGATTAAGACTTAACTAAAGATTATGGGCTGATAAGTATTAAGTTTATTTAACCCATAATATTATAGCCACCATCGACATGTCTTATTTCGCCAGTAGTTCGCCCTTTCGGTCTTAGTAAATTTAAAACTTCAAAAGCAAGATCTTCAGGCAAAGCATTTCCCAGTGGGCTTTTGCGATGAGCAAATTCTACATCTTTTTCATTTAGGGTAGCATTTCCTGCTTTGCTTCCCATATAGGGTGAAAACCTTATGCAATTGACACGAGTGCCATTTTTTCTACCCATTTCATCGGCTAGTTCCACAGTGATGCGTTCTAAAGCAGCTTTAGCGATACTGATATTTCGATAGGGGTGGAAAGTCACTTTGGAAGCTGCGATATAACTTAACGAACAGATTGAAGCGTCGGCATTCAGTAAATTATTTTTAAACAAATGACTGGTTAGGCTTATTAACGAGTAGGCCGAGACTTCCATAGCATCACAAAACTCTTGAAAAGTGACATCTAGCAAAGGCTTGACGACTTTGTTTCTGATGGTTTTATCCATAGCGATGGCATGAAGGAACCCGTCGAGTTTAATGTTTTTTGATTTTAGTTTATCGCAAAACTCTTGGATGCTCGCTTCTAAGGAAACGTCCAAAATTTCCGTCATGGTGTCTTTTCCCAATTCTTGGTGGACACTATCTTGAAAATCTTTAAAAGTATGATCAAGAAAAGATTTAGCCTTGTCGGATAGGTTGTTGTGAAATTGACTTACGCCTAGTCCAGTGCAAATAACTTGTCCACCGTTTTCTTTTATCTTTTTAGCCACGTACATGGCTAAGGAATGTTCGTCTGCGATTCCTGTGATGAGATAGGTTTTACCTGTAAGCATTTTATTTTTTTTTTTAAATTACCATTTGTATAATGCAGTTCCCCAAGTCCAACCAGCTCCAACGGCTGCAAAAAGAAGTAAATCATCTTTTTTGAAGCGATTAGCCTTGTGCACTTCATCTAGAACTAGGGGAATAGTTGCTCCAGAGGTATTAGCATACCTATCCATGTTGGTCATGACTTTCTCGAAAGGCATATCGATTTTTTTAGCAATCGTTTTTAAAATACCAATACTAGGTTGGTGGGGGATCATAAAACTAACGTCGTCAATAGAGGTATTGGTTTTTTGAAGAAGCTCTTGGATAGATTCTGGAACTACCTTAGTTGCCGTATCGAAAACCTCTTTACCGTTCATATGAAAATAATGCATACCCTTTTCTAGTGTTTCTTTAGAGGCAGGAGTTTCTGAGCCACCACCAAGAACCGTAAAGTGTTCTTTTCCACGACCATCAGAATGTAAGTTGAAGTCGATAAACCCTTTATCTTCATCGGTTTTGCTTAATACTAAAGCACCAGCGCCATCTCCAAAAAATACGGAATCTCGACGATCCCAATCGATGATATTAGAAAAGGTATCTGCGCCTATAACTAGGACGTTGTTATAAACGTTATTTTTTACAAATTGATAGCCTACAGAAATAGTAAACAAAGCTCCAGAACATACCGCAGCAACATCAAAAGCAACTGCCTTATAGGCTTTCATTTTTTCCTGAACAAAACAAGCGCAAGACGGTGCTTGACGGTCTGGGGTGGTAGTGGCAACGATAATTAAATCGATATCCTTTACTTCAAGATTGGCATTTTTAACAGCCTCCAGCCCAGCTTTATAAGCTAGGTCGCTCGTGGCCTCACCATCTACAATTCGTCTTTCTTTTATTCCTAATTTTGAATAAATCCACTCATCTGAAGATCCGACCTTTTCAAAAAAGGAATTGGGAACTACTTTCTCAGGAACATAAGCCCCAGTTCCGCTTATAAATACGTTTGGCATATAATTGATTTTATTCTTAAACGATGAAATTAAGTTTTTTAATCACTTTTTAAAATAAAAACAAAAGAAGTCTTATTATTTTAACATTTATTAATCTGTAAGTCTTAGGATTCGAACAGGTCTGAAGATAGGTAGCGATCTCCTCTATCGCAAATGATGCTAACCACAACCCCAGTATCTAAACTTTCGCAGAGTTTAACAGCCGCAGCAGTTGCTCCTCCCGAACTCATTCCTGAGAAAATGCCTTCTTTTTCGGCAAGATACCTCGCCATTTTTTTGGCCTCCTCTTCACTGACTTCATAAATATGATCTACCCGATTAGGATCATAGATTTTTGGCAGGTATTCATCTGGCCATTTTCGAATTCCAGAAATCTTTGCGCCTTCAGCAGGGTGGACACCAATGAGTTGTATGTCTTTATTTTTTTCTTTTAGAAATCTTGAAGTCCCCATAATGGTTCCTGTGGTTCCCATGGAAGACACAAAGTGAGTTACTTTATGGTTGGTATCTTCCCAAACTTCTGGTCCTGTTGACTTGTAGTGAGCTTTCCAGTTATCTTCGTTAGCGAACTGGTTGAACATATAGTAATTACCAGTTTTCATCTTTTCTTCGGCATAATCTCTAGAATACATTATGCCTTTCTCACCATCTGTAAGGGTAACTTTCGCCCCATAAGCTTTCATGGTTTGCACACGTTCTATTGTTGCATTTTCGGGCATGACCAATTCTATATCCAACCCAAAAATACTAGCAACCATCGCCAATGCAATACCCGTATTTCCACTAGTGGGTTCAATAAGTTTCGTAGTCTTGTCGATATCTCCGCGTTCTAAAGCAGATTTTATCATGTTGTAGGCCGCTCTATCCTTCACACTCCCTCCAGGATTTTGTCCTTCGAGTTTAAGGTATAGTTTAACGTTTGGGTTTTTGACCAAGGTTTTGGCTTCCACTAGTGGGGTATTCCCAATTAACTCTAATATACTTCGACTCATGCTTTTTTATTTTCGTTGATTTTATCCATAGACTTATGAGTTACTCTAGAATTTTCGGCAACCGATTTGGTTAACCATACGTTACCGCCTATCGTAGACCCTTCACCTACAACGGTATCTCCTCCTAAAATGGTGGCATTGGCATATATGGTTACATCGCTTTTAATAGTTGGGTGTCTCTTTTTATTTTTCATCTCTTTACTTACCAATAAAGCCCCTAGGGTAACCCCTTGATAAACTTTTACGCGATCTTCAATCACACAGGTTTCACCAATCACTACTCCTGTGGCATGGTCTATAAAAAAAGGATTCCCAATTTTAGCTCCAGGATTGATATCGGTACCGGTTTGGGTATGGGCACATTCAGACATTAATCTAGGAACCAAGGGTAGCCCAAATTCCAATAGTGCATTACTTAACCTATAAATCGCTATGGCGTAAAATCCAGGGTAAGCCAAGTAGACTTCTTCAAGTGAATTGGCTGCTGGATCATTTTCCTTAATAAAGCAAGCATCTTTATTCAACTTTTTTAGAATAGCCGGGAGCTTACTCATAAAGTCGGTCCAGATTTCCCGGCACGGGTCTTCTTCCTTGAAGCAAACTAAATCTGCTAAGGTTTTAAATTGCTCCTCCAATTCGTCCATACCTGAAGCAACATCAGTATTTTTATCGAATAAGGTCAGAAACAATTGTTTTGTGAATTCTCCAGTTTTACTTTTTATCATGTAGATATTACAGACCTTAGCTTTCTCAGCTTTTATCTCTTCAATAATATCCTGTTTTAATACTAATGGCATAGCGATGTTATATTTCCACAAAATTAGACTTTTATGTATGCCTTTATGTTTTAAAAATGTGAAATTAATAGAGAACCTCCCAAGGCTTAATCCTTCAAATTTAATTTTACTTTATAAGTCCTTGATCTATTAAAATGATTTAAATCCTGACCTTTGCCAAAAAAATAAATGCCTAAAGTATTAATCATAGGTGCAGGCTTAAGTGGTTTATCGACTGCTTATGCCTTGAGAAATTCCAACTTTGACGTCGAAATTCTTGAGGCCAGACCAAGACTTGGCGGTCGTATTTTTACTCTTGAAAAAGAAAATAGCCAACTAGAAATGGGAGCAACCTGGTTTGGTCCCCAGCATACAAGTTTAATTCAATTGATAAAAGAATTGAACATTCCTTTTAAAACGCAAGATAATGGTGCCGAAGCAGTTTATGATTTTAGGCCAAAGGGAAATATAGAACGTTTTCAAATCCCCTCCCAAGGTACAGCCACCTATAAGTTTAATCATGGAACCTCTCATCTTATAGAGACTTTGGCAGAAGCTTCAGGAGCTAAAATTCATTTTGATGAAGTTGTTGATTCAATTTCTGTAGATGAGTCTATAAAAGTTTCCACTAGCACTAGTGTTTTTGAGGCAGATTACCTCGTGTTAAGTATTCCCACTCAGGTGATTTCAGATAGCATAGAGTTTAAGCCTAAACTTTCAGAGACTTTCAACCAGCTTCTACAAAATACTCATACCTGGATGTCAGACTCCATTAAATTCAGCATGGCTTATGAAGATGCTTTTTGGAAAAGTCAACAGTTTATTGGCACTTTAATGAGCCCCCATCAAATTATCCAAGAAATGTACGATCACAGCACTATCGAAGGGGATCAAAACGCTTTGGTTGGCTTTTTAAATTCTAACTATTCCAATTTAAATTCGGAAGAAAGAAAAGAAAAGGTGACTCGTCTATTAGAAAGCTATTTTCCAGAAAAGGAAAGGCGACTAAAAGCTTATGCAGATGTAAACTGGCGTAATGAACCTTATACTATACCGAAAAATGCGAAAAGCTTAGTGCCACATCAAAATAATGGAAACCCTCAACTCAGAGACTCTTTATTTGATAATCGATTGTTTTTTTCAGCTTCAGAAACCGCACAACAAACCTCAGGATATATGGATGGAGCTGTGCATCGAGGAACAGAAGTCGCAGATTCTCTGCTGAACCTATCGGTTTGAAAGTTTTGAATTGATTTCCGAGATTTTTTCTAAAAGAAATAAATAATCTTCTCGACGAGCGACGAAATCTAAGTCCGAAATATCAATGATTTTTACATCGATCTTATTTTGAGAGTTGAAGAAATTCAAATAGCCTTCATGGATACGTCTCAAATAATCTGGAGTTATATTTTGCTCATAATCTCTCCCTCTCTTTTGAATATTTTTAAGCAATCGCTCGGTATTTTGATAGAGATATACGTATACATCGGGTTTCGGGACATCGCTATACATAATTGTAAAGATTTTCTTGTAGAGTGCGTATTCGTCCTCTTGTAAGGTAACCTTTGAGAAAATAAGTGATTTATTGGGGTTGTAATCTGAAATGGCGAAATCTGAAAATAAATCCAACTGAGATATATCATCCATCAGTTGTTGATGGCGATCTGCTAAAAATGACATTTCCAAAGGAAAAGCAAATCGAGCCTGATCCTCATAGAACTTTGGTAAAAAGGGATTGTCTTTAAAACGTTCCAAAATCAATTTTCCATTGAAGTCTTCAGCAATCATTTCTGCTAAGCTCGTCTTTCCTGAACCAATGTTTCCTTCTATGGTTAGATAGCTAACTTGCCTGAATTTAGATATTTTGGTATCTAATTGACCTGTTATCAATTCTACAGAAGTAGTATCTGATGTAGATTTAACCAAATCTGTGATGTTTCGACCTAATTTGGGATGTATTATCTCGGGGGCAATATCCGCCAAAGGATAAAGTACAAATTTTCGTTCAGCTAGTCTGGGATGTGGAATTATTAAGCTTTCTGTTTCGATAGTTGTGTCGTCATAAAAAATAATGTCTAAGTCTATAGTTCTAGCTTGGTAACCTTTATCTTTTATGCGTATTCTGCCAAGTTCTACTTCTATGTTGAGTAATTCTTCTAAAGTATCTTCTGCAGAATATCTGGTTTCAACTTCTATAACAGCATTCAAAAAATCATCTCCCTCAAAACCTAGGGCTGGTGTTTTGTAGACTTTAGAAACTTTTGTGACGTCGCCGATGCGATCATATATACGATCTATCGCTTTGCGGAGCCAATGTAGTTTATCGCCTCGGTTGCTTCCTAAAGCAATATATGTGGTGGTTTTAAGATTCAATTTTTAAGAAAATTTTAATACTTATTAATTAACAATCTACTGCTTGTTTTGTGCTTTAGCATCTATTTGCAGCTTAAATTTGTCGCAAAGGTAAATATCAAATCCAATATATTTGACAGCATTACAAAAACTTTCAGCAGGACGCATTTATCTTATTCTTGCGGCTCTTTTCATTACATCTTTAGTGGTTTCCAATCTTATCTTCCAGAAGTTTTTTTACTGGGATTTTTTCGGAATTTATAGATTTGAAATATCGGTAGGAGTACTTCCTTATCCTATTACTTTCCTTATTACGGATACTATAAGTGAGATTTATGGAAAAAAGAAAGCCAATCAAGTGGTGACCCTAGGAATTTTCGCTTCGGTGTTTTCTCTATTGATTATTCTACTAGCTAATGCCGTTCCCTCAGTGCCTTGGTCACCAATTGGAGATGAAGTGTTTAGTAATGTTTTTGGCGCTACCGCTATAGCTGTAGGTGCATCTATGATGGCTTATTTGCTTGCTCAATATGTTGATATTTATGTCTATCACTTTTGGAAAAAGGTGACTAAAGGAAAGCATCTGTGGTTGAGAAATAATTTTTCCACCTTCTGTTCTCAATTTGTAGATACCTTCGCCGTGATTTTTCTTTTAAGTGTTTTTGGTGAATTGGATTGGTCCTTATTCGGTGGACTGCTCCTCAGTGGTTTCTTGTTCAAAGCGCTTATTGCTTTGCTAGATACTCCACTCTTATATCTGTCTGTCTATCTTTTTAGAAAGAAATTCAATCTAAAACAAGGTGAGGAATTACCTGATTCTGAAAGTCTTTGAAAGATTAAACACTTCTAAATTTTAATTCTTTTTTTAGGATATCTTAGAATGCAATGTTTAATTTTAGCTTCAAATTCATATAATGAAAAAAGCATTCAAAATTATAGGCATTGTAATTCTAATCCTGGTTATTGGTTTATTTCTGACTCCCATTTTATTCAAAGGAAGTCTTGAAAAAATGGTAAAGAAAGCAGCCAATGATAATGTTAATGCTCAAGTGGAATGGTCATCTCTCAATTTGAGTCTCTTTAGAAATTTTCCTAATGCCAGTCTAAGCTTCGAAGATTTGAGTCTTATTAATCAAGCTCCTTTTGAAGGAGATACTTTAGTGTATGCCAAGGATTTCAATATATCAATGGGCGTTATGCAACTTTTTAAAGACGAAGGCTTAAGCATAGATGAAATCTATCTGAATGAAGCTTTTATCAATGTAAAAGTAGATTCCTTGGGGAATGCCAATTACGATATCGCCAAATCGACCGATGCTAAACAAGAAACCACAGCTACTAAAACGGAGAGTAAACCCTTTCAATTGAATCTAAGTCACTACGAAATCAATTCATCTCGAATAAATTATCTAGACGAAAGTGGTAATATATTTTTGAGACTAAATGAGTTTAGCCATAGCGGTGATGGTAATTTTGAAGCTTCAGTTTTTACGTTAAAAACACAGACAGATTCCAAAGTTTCTTTTGATTTTGACGGAACCAACTATTTGAATAATAATTCTCTAGTTCTGGATGCCGACTTGAATATTGATTTGGAAAACATGAAATTTTCATTTTTAGAAAATGAAGCTATTGTGAATCAATTACCGCTCAAATTTGAAGGCTACGTCCAAACCTTCGATGATTATAATGATATCGACATACAATTCTCTACGCCATCCTCAGATTTCAAAAATTTTCTAGCACTAATTCCTGAAACCTATGCTTCAAATCTTGATGGAGTCACAACTACTGGTGATTTCCAATTGAATGGGATTATTAAGGGTAAAGTAGATGAAACGTATATCCCTACTTTGGATATCTCTGCTTCTAGTGATAATGCCTCTTTCCAATATCCAGATTTAGCTAAAAAAGTTGAGGATATTTCTTTGGACATCAGAATTCAAAACGAAACAGGACTTGTTGAAGATACCTTTATCAATTTCAACACTGTTGACTTCAGAATAGATCAAGACCGGTTTGCAGGAAGTGGATCGGTTAAAAACCTCACCACAAATATGTTGGTAGATCTCAAAATGAAAGGGAGATTGAATCTAGCAAATCTTAAAAAAGCCTATCCTGTAGATATCGAGCAAGATCTAAGTGGGATTTTAGATGCGGATCTAACGACTAATTTTGATATGAACTCCATAGAACGAGAAGCTTACGAAAATGTAAAGGCACAGGGTTCTATGAAGCTATCTAAGTTTGATTATGAGTCTCCAGACTTAGCTGAAGTGATTCATGTTGAGGTCGCCACCGTCAACTTTACAACGAATGATATCCAATTGAATAGTTTTGAAATGACAGCAGGCTCTACAGACCTTCAGATGAAAGGAGATTTGAGTAATCTTATGGGATTTGCATTTTCAGATAAACCCCTTCAAGGAACTTTTAATGCGACTTCTACCAACTTTAATATTGCTGATTTTATGGTAGACAGTGAAGTTGGTGATAAGACATCAGATTCTGAAAATTCGGCTACCGAAACAGCCAGTACTGGATCTGAAGGCAGAGTAGAAGCTATAAAAATTCCAGATTTTTTGGATATTGTCTTAAACTTCAATGCTAAAACTGTCATTTATGACAACTTAACTTTAAAAAATGCTAAAGGGAGTCTAGCCTTAAAAAACGAAAGTGCCATCCTTAAGAATGTAAATGCCGATATTTTTGGAGGAAGCATAAATCTTGATGGGAAAGTGACGACTTCAGGCGTTCCTAATTTCGATATGAAATTGGGCTTAAACACCATCAAAATTATAGAAGCTTTTCAGCAAATGGAATTGATTAAAGGTTTAGCACCTATTGCACAAGCCCTAAATGGGGTAGCGAGTACAACAATTAATCTAAATGGAAATCTCACAAAAGATTTGATGCCCATTTATACTTCATTAGCAGGAAGTGCTCTCGCGAATATCTTAAGTGCAGAGGTAGAAGAAGGTAAGATGCCTTTAATCTCTAAGTTGAACAGTCAGTTTGAGGTGTTAAACTTCGATAAACTGAAAGTAAAGGATCTAGTCGCTAAACTAAATTTCAAAAATGGAGCAATTAATGCAGATGATTTTGATTTCAACTTAGACGATGTAAAGGTCGATGTTTCAGGAAGTCACTCGTTTGATAACACGATGAATTACAATCTTAGTTTCAATGTTCCTGCAAAATATTTTGGAAAGGAAGTAGGAGGTCAGCTTGCTCAATTGAGCAATACAGATCTTAGCCAATTGAATGTTGATGTTCCAGTTGGATTAACGGGAACTTTTTCCAATCCAAAGATCCAGTTAAATATGCAAAATGCTATTAAAGATCTAACCTCTAAGATTGTGGATGCTCAAAAAGAAAAAGCAACTAACGCCATTAAAGATAAAATTGGCGATGAAATTAATAATTTGTTAGGTGGCGATGAAAATCAAAAGGACTCCACAAAAACCCAACAAGAGGATGTAAAGGATGTAGTGAAAGATATCTTGGGCGGTATTCTTAAAAAGAAAAAAGATAATTAAAAATGAAACTTATTGAATTATCAGTGAACTACTTAGCTTTTATAAGTGCTTAATTTTGAAGTGAATTTGATAAAAAATAAAACGCAATTTCTAATCATCTTTTTAATGTTCAACTCTATTTGTTCTATGAAGGCTAATCAGTATCATACCTATCCAGACTCTATTAAAAAAGAAATAGAGCTTGCTCTAGACTATTTTCCTCAATTGGAAAATGTAACTATTACTTTTAAATTTAAGTCGGATATTAAAAAATCCACGATGCAAGCTCAGCCTGATTTTAAAAGTCTGCTTACCCCAATGAAAAAGCGTAAATACTATATATTTATTAGTGAAAAGTTTAAAATATCTGGTAAAGAATTTAAGACAGTCAATATACCTTCAGAGATCATTACGGGATGGATTGGCCATGAATTGGGTCATATTTTGGACTATCAAGAAAGAGGGACGTTCAATCTAGTTTGGTTTGGAATAAAATACTTGTATCTGGAGAATCATATCATAGATGCTGAGCGATCGGCAGATACTTTTGCAGTCAATCAAGGGATGGAAGATTATATTTTGAAAACCAAAAATTTCATCTTAAATCATGCAGATATTGATCCAGATTATAAAAAGAGGATAAAGCAATACTATTTATCCCCAGAAGAAATTATGCAAATAGTTCAAGATCGCTAATTGGAATTAGTGGTTTTTTACAAAATTCTCCCATTCAGAGAATTTTTCTTCATTCATGACACGTTCCATTTTTACTTGTCCACCTTTCTTTTTGTTTCTTGCACTCCAGTCATGAAAAATAGTGGGATCAATGAGATGAACTTTAACGCCGTTAAGGGCTTTAGTTCTTGCAACTTCATAATTCTTATTGGCAGATTTTAAACTATCATCAAGTGCTTTAGCTATAGTTGACGTATCAAGATCTTTATGGTTAGCCCCTAAATACCAAAAGTGATAAAATTCTCCATCCTCTGCACGCTTGGCGCAGATAGTATACTCTAAAATATCGATGTCGAATTGGTCCTCCAATTCTCTCATGGCGGTGTCCATTTTGTTGACCGATAGTTGAGATCCTACGGTGTTTAAAAAGAATTTGGTTCGCCCTGTAATCTGTATTTCTGCTTTCTTAACATCCGTAAATTGAATAGTATCTCCAATGGTGTATCTCCAAGTTCCACTCACTGTACTGATGATAAGAACATAATCTTGTTCGAGCTCTACATCCTCAAGACTTATACATGGTGAATCTGGTTTTAAGGATCCATCTGGTCTGATGTACTCTGGGTGAAAGGGAACGAACTCAAAAAAGATTCCATTATCTGTGAGTAGCTGCATTGAGTTAGTCTCAGGTCGAGTTTGTAAAGCTATAAAGCCTTCTGAAGCTAAATAGGTATCAATAACATGAACAGGTTCTCCAGTTAAGCGTTTAAAACTCTTTTGATAAGGTCCAAAAGCAACCCCTCCAGAGGTATATACCTTTAAGTTTGGCCATATATCGTGAATATTTTCGACTTGATGATACTCTATCACCTTCTCCATCATTAACTCCATCCAAGAGGGAATGCCGCTTAATGCACCGATATCCCAAGATTTAGCATTCTCTGCAATTTTCTGAACTCGGTCATCCCAGTCATCAATTTTGGAAATATCTTCACCAGGCTTATAAAATCCACGAAACCAAAAAGGAATTCTGCTAGCGCTTATTCCACTTATTTCGCCTTCAATATGATCATTATTCAGATCTAAGTTCGTTGAACTTCCAAGCATCATGATTTCTTTTTCAAAAAAATCAGCGGGTAAGTCAAAGTTTTCAATGGCTAGTATTTGTTTTATCCCTGCATTTCTTATGGCTTCAATCATATCTTCAGTGACGGGAATACGCTTGCTTGTTTTTCCCGTAGTGCCAGAACTCAAGGCAAAATAATCGGGATGTCCAGGCCAAGTAATATCCTTTTCCCCTTTATGAAGCTTATACCACCATTCGTTGTGGATTTTATCATAATCAAAATAGGGGATGGTTGCCTTGAAATTTTCATAGGGATCTTTAGAAGCGAGTAGCTCTTCAAATTCATAGTGTTTCCCAAACTCTGTAGACTTCGCTTTTTCTAATAAAAACTCAAGTATTTCTTTCTGATTCTGAACGTGATCCGCTTCCGAAGAAATAGAATTTCTCAAATTGATCACTCCTTTAATGATATTTCCTAAAATGGCCATGAATAATGTATTGTTTGTGTGACTAATCTAAAACTTTACTAAGCTGTTTATCTGAATTGTATTTTAAAAAAACTTAAGTCTACTTTTAAAAGCTATCGTTCAATATGTCTAGGATTTGAATGGCAGCATCACTAATTCGACTTCCAGGTCCAAAAACAGCTACGGCTCCAGCATCAAATAAAAACTTGTAATCTGCAGAAGGTATCACTCCACCAACGATCACCATAATATCCTCACGTCCCAATTTCTTTAATTCTTCAATGACTTCAGGAACCAAGGTTTTATGACCTGCGGCTAGGGAAGATACTCCTAAGATATGAACGTCATTTTCCACTGCTTGTCTTGCTGCTTCTTGAGGAGTTTGGAATAATGGACCAATATCAACATCGAAGCCTACATCAGCATAGCCAGTAGCGACCACTTTTGCCCCTCTATCGTGACCATCTTGTCCCATTTTTGCAATCATAATTCTAGGTCGGCGACCTTCCTTTTCTGCAAACTCATCAGCCAAAGCTTTGGCCTTGTGAAAGGATTTATCTGTTTTCATTTCTTTGCTATAAACACCACTAAAGGATTGTATTTTGGCTTTATGTCTTCCATAAACTACTTCCAAAGCATCACTTATCTCTCCTAAGGTAGCTCTTTCTTTTGCTGCGGTAACGGCGGCTTCTAAAAGATTTCCATTTTCCTCTTTTGCAATACGAGTCAACTCTTCTAGACATTTTTTGACTTTATCGTTATCCCGTGAAGCTTTAATTTTTACTAATTTTTCTAACTGCTGTTTTCTCACCGTCTGGTTATCCACCTCAAGAGTCACAATAGGATCTTCTTGCTTTAGGCGATACGCATTTATTCCAATAATTTTATCGGTACCACTATCAATTCTAGCTTGTTTTTTTGCAGCAGCTTGCTCTATTCTCAACTTGGGTATACCTTCTTCTATAGCCTTGGTCATCCCGCCGAGCTCTTCTACTTCTTCTATAAGTTTCCAAGCCCGTTGAGCCACATCATGCGTTAGTTTTTCGACATAATAGCTCCCTGCCCATGGATCTACCGTGTTGGTAATTCCTGTTTCTTCTTGAAGGTATATTTGAGTATTTCTAGCGATTCTAGCAGAAAAGTCTGTAGGTAAGGCAATAGCTTCATCCAATGCATTGGTATGCAAACTTTGTGTTCCCCCAAAGGCAGCAGCAGTAGCTTCAATGCATGTTCTAGCAACATTATTGAAAGGATCTTGCTCCGTTAACGTCCATCCGCTGGTTTGTGAGTGAGTTCTCAAGGCCAACGATTTTGGATTTTTAGGGTTAAAACGCTTTACCAATTTAGCCCAGAGCATTCTCGCCGCTCGCATTTTTGCAATTTCCATAAAATGGTTCATCCCAACTCCCCAAAAAAAAGAAAGTCGGGGTGCAAAGGTGTCGATATCCATCCCTGCATCTAAGCCTTTTTTGATATATTCCACCCCATCTGCTAAGGTGTAAGCTAGCTCGATATCTGCCGTAGCTCCTGCTTCTTGCATGTGATAGCCAGAAATGCTAATGCTGTTGAATTTGGGCATATTCTTGGAGGTGAACTCAAATATGTCAGAAATAATTTTCATAGAAGGAGTGGGAGGGTAGATGTAGGTGTTTCTTACCATAAACTCCTTTAGAATGTCATTTTGTATGGTACCAGAGAGTTGTTCTTGTTTGACACCCGTTTCTTCAGCTGCTGCAATATAAAAGGCCATCACAGGTAAAACCGCTCCGTTCATCGTCATTGACACAGACATCTTATCTAAAGGTATTTGGTCGAATAAGACTTTCATATCTTCTATGGTATCTATTGCTACACCCGCTTTGCCAACATCACCAACTACTCGCTCGTGATCGCTATCATAACCTCTGTGTGTGGGCAAATCGAAAGCTACAGACAGTCCTTTTTGTCCTGCTGCCAAATTCCTTCTATAAAAAGCATTGCTTTCTTCTGCGGTTGAAAATCCCGCATATTGACGGATAGTCCAAGGTCTGCGAACATACATCGTAGAGTAAGGTCCACGCAAATAAGGAGGAATCCCTGCCACAAAATTTAGATGTTCTACTTTATCAAGGTCTTTTTCTGTATACGTAGACTTCAAGTTGATTTGCTCTGCAGTTTCAAATTTAGATTCCTTTTTCGATATAGGATCTTTTGCAGAGGATAAGCTCATTTGCTGTATATCTTTACGTTCCATACTACTTATTTTCTTTTGAAGGTTGAACGTTTTTTTTCTCGTCGTCTAATCTTTCTTTCTCTATAGATTCCGATAGGCGTTTTTCTAAAATTGGCTCAATAAGTGTTTTCCGCTGATGGTATTTCAAAAATGGAAACAATTCTAAATCCTGAGCCATCTTATTTTCTGGGTTCTGATATTTATTTAATCCCACTAAAGTAAAATCACCAGATATGAGCTTTTCTTCTTCCTTAGTTGCACTTTCTTTAATTTTCTTCTGAATTTTGCCTTCAAAAAGTTGTTGAATAAAACCTTTTCCTGCTTCAATGATTTTGAAAATGGCTAGGGCTTTTTCTGCTAATTCTTTGGTTAAACTCTCAATATAATAAGTTCCATCAACTGGGTTGGACACCTTATCGAAGTAACTTTCCTTTTTCAAAATCAATAATTGGTTTCTGGAAATACGTTCTCCAAACTCATTGCGTTTGTGAAATATCTCGTCATAAGCCAAGTTGTTGACCCAATCGGCACCACCCAAAATGGCACTCATGCATTCTGTGGTAGAGCGAAGCATGTTCATATTGTAGTCGTATAGTGTTTGATTGCGTTTTGTTGGCTCGGCGATAATATGAAGCTCTATGCTTATATCTAATTCCTGAGCAAGACTCTCTACCAATAAGCGTAAAGCTTTCAATTTGGCAATTTCAAAAAAGTAATTGGAGCCTTGAGAAACAATGACATTTACTGCTATAGGTTCTGTTTTTTGACTTGAATTCTGTAGCAAATTCAAATACTCATTGAGGTGAGCCAACGTATACGCCAGCTGTTGGATAATAAGTCCACCAGCGTTTTGATACACTCTCGCATCTATGTGAATAGCATTAGAGAAACTCTTTAATTCCAACGTTTTTATCAGGACTTCAAAATCTTGTTTTTGATTTTTAAACCAATTTCCAGAGGAGGCCAATTGACCTATCGGATCATAACCGACCAAAACGGTCTGACCTTGATCTTGAAGTAAAGTATCTACAGACTGAAAGAAATCAAAATCAGAAAATAAAAATTCTACATAAAGAGGTATGTTATAATCTTTTAAGGCTTTAAAAAACTTCAGTTTTTTTTCATCGGCTTCAGGAATAATAATCCAAAGGCTTTCTGCGCCTCGATCTATCACATCCTTAGCATTTTCAATAGTAATCTCTATATTTTCTAAGTAGAGTTTTTCGGTCACCAACCAATCTTGAGCTGGGTTTATAACATAGGAATCTTCATGATCGTCTGCGTGGTAAAATGGCTTAACATCTATACCTTCTCCTGTTTTTTCGATGAGTGTTTCGTTATAATCTGCACCCTTAAGGTCAACTTGTATTTTTTGTTTCCAGGCTTTAGCCGAAACAGGATCAAAGTCATCAAATAATTTTTTACTCATTGCTTTTAGTTTTTAGGCTATCCTCGTATTCTATAATATAAATTTCTTCGTTAGGGCGTTTCATAAAATAAGTTTCCCGGGCAAAACGCTCAATTTCAATACTGTCGTCCAGTTTTTTTAAAATCTTTTTGTCCTGTTTTATTTCTTGAATATAATAATCTCTATTATCTTCAATCTCTTCAATTTCTGTATTGAGTTCACTATGAATTAACCATGAGTTGCTATCCAGAAATAGCATCCATACCATAAAAACGGTGAGCACCAACACATATTTGTTGCTCATAAATTTAAACCAAGGTTTCCGCTTAAGGTCTTTATACTTCATAGGCTAAATTTACTAAAATTACAGGAGTCTTTCTTTGATAATTGTTTGAACGATATCAATGGCTACCGTATTGAAGCGATTGTTTGGAATAATAATATCGGCATATTCTTTAGTTGGTTCGATAAATTGTTGATGCATTGGCTTTAAGGTCGTTTTATAACGATTCAAAACTTCATCTAAATCTCTACCTCGATCTTTAATATCCCTTTTAAGACGGCGCATTAGGCGTTCGTCGCTATCGGCATGTACAAAAATCTTAATGTCGAACATCTCCCTCACATCGGGATGGGTAAAGATGAGAATTCCTTCTACAATCATCACTTTCCTTGGTTTTGTAATAAGCGTCTCCTCCGTTCTGTTATGTTCTGTAAAAGAATAAACGGGCTGGTGAATAGAAGCGCCTGTCTTTAAAACTTTGAGGTGTTCTACCAAAAGATCAAAATCTATAGATTTGGGATGATCGAAGTTATTTCTCTTTCTCTCTTCCATGGATAGATGAGACAAGTCTTTGTAGTAGGAGTCTTGATAAATCACATCCACTTCATCGTGTTGTAACTCGTTGATGATTTGATTTACCACTGTGGTTTTTCCGCTTCCTGTCCCTCCGGCAATGCCAATTATGAGCATAATGAAATTTTAAATTTTTATTTAGTGTTGCGCTTTCAGCCAGTTTTTCAAACTCTGAAAGTTTTGAGGATTAATTCCGTGCCCTACAGGATATTCCTCATAAACCGTATCTATATTCAGCTTCTCCAATAATGGCTTGTTTTGTCTAGCCCACTCAACAGGAATCACCTGGTCTACACTTCCGTGAGAATTATAAACCTTCAAATGACTAAAATCTTTTGATTCATAGCCAGCTTCAATCATATTGGTGTCTACATAGCCGGATAGGCCTATAACATTTTTAATAACTTCTGGATAGGAAAGCGCTAGGGCAAAGCTCAAAATAGTACCTTGACTAAACCCTAAAAGGCTAACCTTGTTTTTATCGATAGGATAAGCTTCAATCGCTTCTTCCAAAAATGTTTTGACCAGCTCTCTAGATAGAATAGCTTGTTCGATATCGCTAAATTTTCCTTTTTGAGCATCAAAATTAATGGCATACCACGCGTTTCCCGAAGGTTGCATGGCATGAGGAGCCTTTAAAGATATAACGATGTATTCCTCTGGCAATTCGTTCGCAAAGGAAAACAAATCCTTCTCATCACTGCCATAACCGTGCAGCATTAGTATAAGGGGGGCATTTTCCGGTAAGCTAGAGGGTCTTACCAAATGCGTAAGAGATAAATCTTTTGTAGTCATTTAAGTTAGTTTTTTAAAAATACGTTGACATAAATTTCCAATAAGTGGGACCTTGTTTTCTTTTCCAGAAACTGCTCCTACAAAACCATAAATCCACAAAATAAAATAGGAAAGATAAAATGCAGAACCAACTATTATGTTCGATAAATCACTAAAACTATCGTAGAGTCCATTGACGACCACACCAAATAAGATGATCAAAAAATTGATACCCAAAGCTTGTCGTATGTGGAAACTGGCAAATTCTTGCTTATTCTCGTCGGAGTTAAGGAATAAAGCCAGTATACTTCCAAAAATGGTAAAGTAGGCAACTATGGCTGCGGTTTTTCCGCTTCTTTCAGGTTTATTTTTCATAAATAGAGTCGTTATAGATACTTCCGTAGACCTTACCCTTAAGGGTTTCTCCTAAGAACATGCTATTTTTTGATTTAGAATAAATATGTTGTAGGTTAAAAATGTATTCTGAATGGGGTTCGAATAAGCTTAAATCTGCACGTGCTCCAACTTCAATTTTTGATGTAGATAATTTAAACGTCCTTTTAGTTTTAGACAGCAATTCAGCAGCTTTTTCTACCCCAAATAATTTATTTAAGACTGAAAATGAGGATTCCAAACCAATACTCCCGTAACTAGCATTTTCGAATTCTAGGTCTTTATGTTCCACATCCATGGGTTCGTGGTCGCAAGTTACCATATCTATAATGCCATCTTTTACAGCCTGTAATAAGGCTTCTTGATCTTTTAGGGTTCTTAAAGGAGGTAAAACTTTATATTTACTATCAAAACCCTCAAGTTTTTCACTGCTGAAGTAAAGGTGAGCAATAGCTACGCTACAGGAGACGTTCGATCCTTTTGCTTTGGCAATTTCAATCAGTTTTACAGCACCTTGTGTTGAAACATTTGGGATATGGAGTCTACCTCCTGTATAGTCCAAAATATAAAGATCCCTAGCAATCTGCAATTCTTCAGCTAGATTGGGCATTCCTTTTAAACCTATATAAGTGGTGAACTCATCTTCATTCACTTGGGCATTGGCAGCTATAGATTTGTCTTGTGGATATGAAAAAATTAAACCATCAAAACTCTTTACGTATTGAAGAGCAATTTTGAATAAATTGGAATCTGCTACTGGCAATTTGAAATCATAAAAGCCTACAGCACCTCCCATTTGCATGTCGTATAACTCGGCTAGATGCTTTCCATCGAAACCTTTAGTTAATGCTCCTAAGGGTATTATATCTATAAGTTGAGTGTCGATTTGCTGTTGTAAAAATTTTACTGCAGAATGACTATCTGTAATAGGATTCAATTTTGGATTGAGTAAAAAGCTTGTAAATCCAGAATGTCTAGCTGTTTTAACTCCATTGGCCAAGGTTTCACGTTCTTCAAAGCCAGGCTCTCCAAAACTGACAGAGCTATCAAAAAAACCGTTGGATACATGCAAGTTGGGTAGATCAACACACCTACCTTCGTAATCTATTTTATCTTCAATTTGAGTGATAGTCCCCTCTTCAATAAGGATGTCTTTTGTTTGAAGATGAAATGGACTTTCAGAATCAATTATTTTTGCAGACTTAAGGAGAAAGGAAGACATAGGCATCAATTTAAAAATCTTAAGATTAATAGTTCTAAAAGAAAAAATCCAAGGGCAAAAATAAGCATCCATTTCCAAAGCTCAAGGATTTTCCTTGCTTCTGTGTAAGAATTAAACGCCTCTTGGATGGTATTGAATTTGACAAGGTTTTGAGTTCCAAAATCAAGGGGTTGTAAATTACTTTCCTCTCTATTATAATTGAAGCTTAAGTTAAGAAGCGTGGAGTCTTTCTGTTTCAATTCATAATGACCAGCGATTTCAGGTTGGTATTGGGTATTGATTTGTACAGTATTTCCAAGCTTAGTTTGTTTTGGAATTACCTGTTGTTCTGAACTGACTAACTGTAAAATCTCATCTTGACTCAGAGTCGTTTTTACGGTAACAGTTTCAGCATCGCCAACGGTAGAATAGAGGAGAGGGTTGGATTTACTTTGTAAAGCAATATTGTAAAACACAGGAACTACCAACGGAGAGTTTATAAAATTGGAAAATCTTGTATCCAGAGATGAAGCAAAAACATAAAGACGATCTCGTTCCGCAAGAAAAGAGGAACCATTGCTATATTTTAAAATAGGGGATAAAGAAGGATTGATTTCTAGGCTTTTAAATGTTGAAGGATAATCGAAATTTTGAATATTTTCTGAAAAGACACTAGCAAATAAAGGATGGTTATAACTGATAGTTGTAATATCACGCTTATTGGAATTTGAATTGACATAGATCGCCTGTCTCATCACAAAATTTGAATAAGTAGTTTTTGAAGCATTTTCACTAGGGATGATAACTAAAGTTCCCCCGTTTCTATAAAATTCCTCCAGATTAGTTTTAAGAATAGGGCTGAAATTTTCAATCTCATTTAAAATAATAAGATCTGTATTTGAGATTTTTGAATAGTCAAAATTAGTAATAGTGCTGACATTCAAGTCAAACCGATCCGACTTATAAATCGAGGAGAGAAAAGAACTTTTTTCTTTTTCTTTAGAACTAAGTGCGATAATTTGAATAGGATCATTTTGATTTAAGCTAAAAAACAAGGTATTATCATAAGACATTCCGTCGGTCTCAAGCACTAGCCGCCCTTTTTTAAAATCTGTATCGCCCAATTCAAAACTTACATTGGAAGTAAGTTTATCCTTAAAAGTAGCTCTTGCTTTGGCAATTAAGTTAAGTCCGTCGTACAGCGACACCGTAATGTCTTTATCTGTGCTTAGACTGGATTTGACTTCGACACGTAGTATAGAGTTAGAATTTCCTTCTTCTAACTTAGCCGAGGAGATATAAAAATTTTCGAGACTCTTAGGTTCTTTAAGTATAAAATTGAGGTCTATAGTTTCGGTGGTTTTAAGATTTGGAGTGTCTTCAAAATTAAGCGCATCGGTGATGATAAATAAACTT
This sequence comes from Psychroflexus gondwanensis ACAM 44, assembly GCF_000355905.1. Classification (GTDB taxonomy): domain Bacteria; phylum Bacteroidota; class Bacteroidia; order Flavobacteriales; family Flavobacteriaceae; genus Psychroflexus; species Psychroflexus gondwanensis. The sequence continues at coordinate 283,017 of NZ_APLF01000005.1, read as the reverse complement.
TTACTGGTCTCCTGGCTTTTATACATAGACTCTGCCTTAAGCAGAATGGCTTGAAACTCTAAGCTTCCGGGAGCATATTCAATGTTGAAAAAATCATTTTTTATGTCTCTTTTGGTGATGTGCTTCCAACTGTTGGTGTTCGTAAATAATGAGAATTGCTGTTGTTCGCCGAGTTGGTTCCATAAATTTTGCTTGATCTCTTCCAATAAACTGACTTGATTTCCAGGCAACTCCATGGAAAATGAGTTATCCACATAAATAGCGACCTCAGTGTCTTTTAAAGCAGATTCTGTGTTGGGTATATAGGGTTTTGAAAAGGCTAAAATTAAAAAAACCAGACCCATAAGTCTGGTCATTAAGACTAACCATTTCTTGATGGTTGAACTTTTCCTAGATTGTAACTTAATTTTTTCTAGGAGAGCAACATTGCTAAATTTGGTAGTTTTGTATTTTCTTAATTGAAATAAATGAATTAAAATTGGTATGATAAGTAAAAAGAGAAAGTAGAGGACATCTGGCTTTTCAAAAATCATTGGGTATTTTAATTATGGATACGTTCAATAGTAAATTCAAAAGTAGTTCCCTCACCTTCGGTAGATTCTACAGAAATCTTTCCACCTAGATTGTGTATCATTTTTTTAACGGTTGACAAACCAATGCCGTTTCCTTTATTTCCTTTTCTATCGTTATCTGCAACTGTTGAAAACAAATTGAAGATTTCTTTTTGTTTGTCTTTAGGAATACCGATGCCATTGTCTTTTACAAAAAATCTATAGGCGTCTGTTTCCTTTTTGAAATCGATATCAATTTCAATTCTAGGTTTATCATTGTACTTCAGGCTATTGCCAATCAAATTTAGCAGAATTTGCTCTAATGCAACCCTGTTGGTATAAACATCGATGCTTTCTTCTGGAAAACTAAGATCACAATCATCTCCAATATCTAGCATTTCCACAATATCTTCTATGAGGGAGTGAACATCAAATTCTTTTAATGATTCTTCATTATTGGTAATAGAATCACTTTCATAATGGGTTAAGATATTTGAGATATAGTCACTCAGCTGAAAAGAAGACTTCTTGAGGTTGTTAAGATACTCTAGGCCTGTATTGTCTAGAATATCTTTGTATTTTGCCTTGAGCACGTCTATAGTTACAATCATGCTGGCAAGTGGCATTTTCATATCGTGAGATACAACTCCTGCAAAGTTCTTGAGCTGATTATTTTTTTCTTTAAGTTGTTTCTGAGTTTCTTTTAAGCCATCGTTGATAGATTGAAGCTCGAACAACTTGGTCACTTGGTTAGCCAAAAACATGAGAGCTTCTTTTTGTCTAGCAGATAAGGTTCTTGGTTGGTGATCTACCACACATAACGTCCCCAGAGCAAACCCATTCTTGTCTTTTAACGGCACACCTGCATAGAAAATAACCTTTTTATCTCCATAAACCATCGGATTTTCTTTGAATCTAAGATCATCCCTAGCGTCAAAAATTTCCATGATTTCTTCATCAGATTGTATGGCTATATTACAGAAGGAATACTTTCTATCGGTCTCACAATAATCTGCTCCTACTTTAGATTTAAACCACTGTCTATCTTTATCTATTAAGGAAATCATAGCAATAGGGGTATCGCATATAGAAGCTACCAACTTAGTGATTTGGTCGTATTCTTGCTCCGGTAGAGTGTCTAAGATATTTAAAGACCTTAGAGCATGTAGCCGTTGAGATTCTGTTTTTGGATTGGTCTTCATTAAGAATGTTATATACAAATATTCAAAATAATCTGCAATATACAAAAAATAGATTTTGTTAACTGGATTTAAAAACTTTCAAAAGCACCAAGTCCAAAGAGCGCAAAATCATATTTTACGGGATCTTTAGGATCTAATATTCTTAAGTTTTGGTCAAGTTCAAGAACTGCTTTGGCATCGTTTTGAGTTCTTTTTAAAAGCCCTAATTCTCTTGCTATTCTACCAGAATGAACATCTAAAGGACAAGAGAGGTCTGAAGGTAAAATACTCTTCCAAATACCAAAGTCTACCCCAGTTTTATCCTGCCTCACCATCCATCGCAAATACATATTAATGCGTTTCGCAGCTGAATTTTTAAGAGGATCACTCACGTGCTTTTCAGTTCGTGGCTGATGCTCCAACTCAAAGAAAATACGTTTAAACTTATGAATAGAGGTCTGTAAAGTTCCTTCTTGTTTAGAAAAAACGCCCTCCAAACCACCATAATTGTTATAGATGTGTTTTAAAGCTGTCATAAAATACTTTAGGTCATTGGCGTTAAAGGTTCTGTGCACAAAGCCCAGACAAGCATCGAGATCCTTTGGAGAATGATTCATAATAAAATCATAGGGTGCAAACTCCAGTATTTGGCACAATTGCTCTCCATTTTTTAAAATGCTTTTGCGATTTCCCCACGCTATGGTAGCAATAAGAAAGCCTACAATTTCTATATCTTCCTTTTTTTGAAACTTGTGGGGAATGGAAATAGGATCTGTTGCAATAAACTTAAACTGATTGTATAACTCTACTTTCTCGTCTAAAAAAGGCTTAAGCTGAAGTAATTTTGATTTAGACAAATTGGCCATCTTTCATTTCTAGCTTCCGATCGGCCATATTGGCCAATTCTTTGTTGTGTGTTACAATTACAAAAGTTTGATCGAACTCATCTCTTAGTCTAAAAAACAAATGATGCAATTTTTCTGCAGAGGCCGTGTCTAAATTTCCAGAAGGTTCATCTGCAAAAATAACGGAAGGCTTGTTAATAAGTGCTCTTGCTACAGCTACTCTTTGTTGCTCACCTCCGCTCAACTCATTAGGCTTGTGTGAAGCTCTATGCTTTAGCTCTAAGAAGCCAAGGAGTTCCTTAGCTCGTTTTTCTGCTTCTGCTTTAGGGGTTTTGTGGATGAATGCAGGAATGCAAATGTTCTCAAGAGCTGTAAATTCTGGTAACAACTGATGGAATTGAAAGATAAAACCGATATTATCGTTTCGGAATCGGGCTAAACTCTTTTTATTGAGATCATTTATGTTTTTACCGTTAATTTCAATAGAAGAATCCGGTGATTTATCTGGATTTTCTAAAGTACCAAGAATTTGTAACAAAGTAGTTTTACCCACACCTGAAGGTCCAACTATAGATATGATCTCTTTTTTCTGAATGTGTAAATTGATATCGTTTAGGACTTTCAGCTCCCCGTAATGTTTGCTGATATGTTTGGCCTTTATCATGGAATTTATTTGAAATTCAAAAGTCAGAATAAAATCTGAATTAAAAAAGATTTCGTTAGCTACTAATTTTTCCTTAAATGAAAATATGTTGTTTAATATTGATGTAGTTTTGTTCAACAAAATTAAATTTATGTCAGATCAAAATTTACAAAAAGCCACTTTTGCGAATGGGTGCTTCTGGTGTACAGAAGCCGTTTTTCAAAGATTGGAAGGAGTGAAAGATGTAAAATCTGGATTCACTGGAGGTGTTATCAAAAATCCACCCTATCGCGAAGTCGTTATGGGAAGAACAGGTCATGCAGAAGCCATCCAAATTACTTACGATCCAAAAGTTGTTGATTATAAAACTTTGCTGTATGTCTTTTTCTCCACTCACGATCCAACAACGCTAAACAGGCAAGGCTACGATGTAGGTGAGCAGTATAGAAGCGAGATTTTTTTCCATTCTGAAGCACAAAGAGAAGATGCAAAGTTTATTATATCTGAATTAGATTCAGAAGAAATTTTCAAGGATAAGATTGTGACCAAAATTTCTAAGGCATCCGAATTTTATTCGGCTGAAGAAGAACATCAGAATTTCTATAACAACTATACAGAAAACCGATACTGCCAGCTTATCATCGAACCTAAATTGGCCACGTTGAGAAACAAATTCAGTCATCAACTTAAATCCTAATCCATGTCCTACAAAACCTACGAAGAGTATTCTCAACCTTACGTTGATGAAATCAAATCCAGTTATGAGTCTATTTTAAAAAATATTGGAGAGGATACAACTAGAAACGGTATTGTAAAAACACCAGAAAGAGCGGCTAAAGCTATGCAGTTTTTGACACAGGGATATAACATGGATCCAAAAGAAATACTTCTTGGGGCTATGTTTGAAGAACCTTATGACGATATGGTCTTAATCAAAGATATTGAGTTGTATTCCTTGTGTGAACATCATATGTTGCCTTTTTTTGGTAAAGTTCATGTGGGATATATTCCCAATGGGAAAATTGTAGGTTTAAGTAAAATTCCTAGAATTATAGACGTGTTTGCAAGACGGCTACAAGTACAGGAACGTTTAACTCATGATATTTTGGAGTGCATTAACGACACCTTGCAGCCTAAAGGAGTAGGAGTTGTTATCGAAGCTCAGCACATGTGTATGATGATGCGAGGAGTGCAAAAACAGAATTCAGCAACGACAACCTCAGGATTTAGGGGGGAATTTAAAAATCAAGAAACACGAAGTGAATTTTTGAAACTTATAGGATAATTATTTCAGTTTTAACCGCAAATAAAGCTGCCTTATGATTGAGGCAGTTTTTTGTTTAATACCATTTTCTGGTGAAGAGTTTAAAAAGTGTGGATAAATCTAAGGTAACAAGGAATCGAATGCGCTGATCGTAGTTTTCATCTCTAAATTCCCAACCATTGCTAGAATAGACGGGTAAATAAAGCTCGAAATAATCTTCAACAAAATTAAGTCGGATTCCAGAATCGTATACAAAGCGAGGATTGCTAAAACTATTCTTAAAAAAGCCAGCATCTCCGTAGACAAATATCCAGTTCCAAATAGTTGTACTCACATTGGTAGAGACTATCCAATCATCTGCAAAACGCTGATCGAATTGAGACTTGAAACCGCCTTCTGCCATAATAAATTGCTGGCTGAATAGCCCACTTTCTTCACTTCGTCCATAATAATTATAATCAAACAAATAATCTGAAGGTCTGTCTAAAGCAAAGCTAAAGTAGTTGGAGTTTCGTGTATCGTTATATAAAAACAAACCTCCATAAAATCTAAAATTAATTTGTCGGTTATTATTATATAATTTTCTAAAACTTAAGGTTGTAGAGACTTTACTGAATTTTTTAGCAATTTGGTAATCGATAGAAGAGGTCAAAAACCGATCTAAATTTTTGTTTGAAAAGTTATAACGAATATTAAATATGTTGTAGTTGGGTTCTTCGGTTTCTATAAATTCACTTTCATCCTGATCTACATTTACGGTTCTTACAGATAAACTATGTCTACTGTTATCTCTTAAATCCTGAGGTCTATAGGTCATGGTTATAAAACTCGAGTATCGGTTATAAAACAAGTCCTGATCGTAAGAAAATCTAGAACCATTGAGTCCATACCTAACCGCAAATAAATCCTCTCCCTTAAAAAATTGGGTGTAATCTATAGAAGCTCCTCCTACTAGAGCATTGCTGGTTAGGCCATATTTCGGAGTGACTTTGTAGCTCAATTGTTTGGGTAACAGCGATGTATTGTATAGCTTGGGACCAAAGGCTAAACCATCATACAAGTTGTAAGTGAATTCTGGAATCAGAAATAACTGGTTGTATTTTGGATCTTCAATGTCTTCCAATACCCTGAATTGGAATGGCTTATTTAATATTTTACCCCTACTTTTAAAATTATTTCTTTGATCAAATTCAGGAATTATTTCTTCATAATTTACCGCCAATTGGTCACTTCCAAGATCTTTTAAATAAATTATAGTATCGTTATAAAAAGCATTTACCCAATCTTTAGAAATCACCTCCTTATCCTTAAGTTGATAAACGGCCACAGGCATAGGATTTCTGGTCTTATTTAAAAGTCTTACTTTAATAGAATCCGATACTTTAGTAATCTTATCTATTTTAAAATCAATATCCTTATTGCTTCCTAAATAATTGGCAGAGAACCAAGTGATATCTTTATCAGTTAATGAAGAAAGTAAATCGAAGTAATCGTCTGGATCTGAATATTTTAATTTATGTTTTTCATAGTAAAGATTTAAGCTTTCATTTACTGTTTCTTTACCTAAATAATCTTCCAAGTATTTGAAACCTATACCACCTTTATAAGGGTTCGAAAGTTTTTGATTGAACTTGAGTAGACTGTCTTGCGGGAAATCGACGGCTTGACCAAAATTTTGTCTTATGGTAGTTTCATGAATAAATTGATATCGATCATTGAACATGAGGTCGGAAGCGTAAAACCACTTCACTCCAAAGAAATTTGAAAAACTTCCTAATAGTTTTACATCTGGATAATAGGTTTCTACATAATCCATCATGGTTTTTACTAAAATGGCGTCTAGAAACCATTGATTTTCTCTTACATTAATTAAAAAAGACCTTCTTAAGTATTGATCCGTTATAGCCTTCAAGAGCTTAATATCATACTGAAACCCATCCGGAAAAGGCCGGATAAAACTAGGAAGTTGGTTAAGACCATATACAGGAGAAAGATTGTATTCTTCTTCGGTAATGAGCATAGTCTCGAATCCAAATTCACCTAATTTTTCCTCTAAAAAGTACACAATTCTATCGGTTATAAGTGCTTCAATTTCTGGACGCAAGTCACTATCTTTTAAATTGGTGAAGATCTTTACATGGTCTGTTTGTATCACCTTAAAATTATCAATACGTTTTACAAAAAGAGGAGAACCTACCATTTGCTTGGCCTTGAGTTTTATTTTCTGAAAACCAGTTAGATCTCCAGTAGATTGGGTTTGATCAAAATTGGAGCGAATGGTGTATTGATTTGGAATTTGTATGGTAATGTTATAGTCCAGTTTTTGAGAAGGATAATCATTGAGGTCTTTATGACTATACAAGATCCAGTCTTTTTCATAAACAGCAGGAACAATTAGCCAATTTTTGAGTAATAATTCCCTTTGATTCCAGCCAAAGCCTGTAAATTTTTGATCTGGAATGGTCAAGGTATAAATGAAATTGACCTCTACAGAAGCTTTTGAGGCTAGAGCTTGGTCTAAATTTAACTCAATTAAATCGGCTTGCCCTTCAACATAGCTCCATTGGGATTCTCCGAGATTCGTAGATAACGAGTGAATTTGTGTACCACCTCTTTCAAGACTAGAGGCAAAGTGAAATCTACGAACATAATCTTGAGCGTAGCGCTTAGCAAGCGGGCTTTCCTTATCGGAAAACGCATTCAACCAATTGTAAAAGTAAATGGTCTCCATGGCTTTACCGCTTGTATTCTCATACGTGATCGTTTGCTGGATGGTGAAGGTTTTTAAATCCTCAGACGATTGAATATCAGAAACAATTTTATTTTGAGAAAAGCTCAAAAGAGAAGTAAGGCCTAGAAAGAGAAAGGTGTAAGTAGTTTTCAATTTGATATTATAAATTTTTCTGTATGAGGCATTTGTTCAATCTTTAAATAATACAAACTAATAGATAATATAGAAACATCTAATTTATTAAGTATGTCCAAAATCGCTAAAATTATTGACTTCTTGCCCTAAATTATCAAAAATGGATACCTTTTTAGATAGTAGGTGTAGGTAAATTTCAAATTTAAGGCTGATATAGCAAAATTAAATTAAGAATTGTCTAACAAATGGATTTTAACACCACCGTTTAGAAATTTGGACTCAAATCATATTCATTATAAAATTTATCCAAAATATCAACGACTTCATCCTCGGTATCGACAAGATTAATCAAGTCTAAATCCTCCTCACCAACCGTTTTAAATTTTTCAACCAAAGTCGATTTTATCCAGTCCATAAGTCCACTCCAGTAATCTTTACCAACTAATATGATAGGGAATTTATCAATTTTTCCTGTTTGTATCAATGTAATCGCTTCAAAAAGTTCATCAAGAGTTCCAAAGCCTCCAGGCATTACTACGAAGCCTTGAGAGTATTTTACAAACATGACTTTTCTAACGAAAAAATAATCAAAATCTAAACTTTTATTTGCATCGATGTAGGGATTGTCATGCTGTTCAAAAGGTAAATCAATATTTAGCCCTACCGATGTTCCTCCTCCTAGGTTAGCGCCTTTGTTTCCTGCTTCCATTATACCAGGTCCGCCGCCTGTAATAATCCCATAACCCTGCTCTACAATTTTACTTGCTACTTTCACAGTTAGTTCATAATATTTATCCTTAGGTTTTGTCCTTGCGGAACCAAATATAGAGACACATGGACCTATTTGACTCATTCGTTCATATCCATAAACGAATTCACTCATGATTTTAAATAAAGCCCAACTATCGTTAGTCTTTATTGCGTTCCAATTTTTATTTTGCTTATCTACCATTTTAAAGTATTAGTTGAGTTCTTTTCTTAAAAATTCTGCTGTATAGCTTTTTTTGTCTTTAGCAACTTGTTCAGGAGTTCCTTTTGCAACGAGTTGTCCTCCCTTTTTTCCTCCCTCATAACCGATATCAAACATATAATCTGCAAGTTTTATCACATCCATATTATGTTCAATAATCAATACCGAATTTCCTTTATCTACAAGTTTTTGTAAAACCTCCATAAGGACTTTAATATCTTCGAAGTGAAGTCCAGTAGTAGGTTCGTCCAAAATATAAAACGTATTTCCAGTGCTGATTTTGGAAAGTTCCGATGCTAGCTTTATACGTTGTGCCTCTCCTCCAGATAAGGTGGTGCTCTGTTGACCTAATGTGATATAGCCTAAACCGACGTCTTTTATTGTTTTCAGTTTGCGATATATTTTTGGGATAGGCTCAAAGAAATCTGTCGCTTCATCAATTGTCATTTGCAGAATATCACTTATGGATTTACCCTTAAATCGTATTTCCAAAGTTTCTCTGTTAAACCGTTTGCCCATACATGTTTCACATTCCACGTATACATCTGGCAAAAAGTTCATTTCTATAACTTTTAAGCCTGCGCCTCCACAAGTTTCACACCGTCCACCTTTAACATTGAAACTAAATCTCCCAGGCTTATAGCCTCGAATCAAGGCTTCTGGAGTTTTAGCAAATAGATTTCGTATTTCTCCAAAAACACCCGTATAGGTTGCAGGATTGGAGCGTGGTGTTCTTCCAATAGGGGATTGGTTAATATCAATAACTTTATCTAGATGTTTTAAGCCTCGCACTGTTTTATGCGGTAAAGCCTCCATCTTACCATTAAAAAAATGGTTATTCAACACTGGATATAAAGTATCATTGATAAGTGTAGATTTTCCACTTCCAGATACTCCTGTCACTACAATAAGCTTTCCTAAAGGAATTTTAATAGAGATATCCTTAAGATTATTGCCGGTCGCATTCATGAGGTGAAGATGCTTTCCATTGCCTTTTCTTCTCTTTTCCGGAACTTCAATTTTCTTTTTCCCAGAAAGGTAATCTGCTGTAAGTGTGTTGTGAGTGAGAATTGTTTTCGGAGTGCCTTCGCTTATAATCTGTCCGCCATTTTTGCCAGCATGAGGACCAATATCAATGACATGGTCTGCACGCTCTATCATATCTTTATCATGCTCTACGACAATTATAGAATTTCCTACATCTCGAAGCGAGACTAAAGAATTGATGAGTTTTTCGTTATCACGCTGGTGCAAGCCAATGCTAGGTTCGTCCAATATATAAAGAACGCCCACAAGTTGAGAGCCTATTTGCGTGGCAAGTCTTATCCTTTGGGCTTCTCCTCCAGAAAGGGTTTTGGAGCCTCTATTTAAGTTAAGGTAATTTAGTCCAACATCTTCCAAAAACGAAAGTCTAGTTTTTATTTCTTTAATGATCTCTTCAGCTATTTTTTGCTCGCTATTACCGAGTCTAGATAGTAAATCTTTAAAAAAGGCAACCAATTCGTCTATATCCATATTTACAATATCTGCGATATTTTTACCGTCGATTTTGTAGTATAAAGATTCTTTTTGAAGCCTGCTTCCTTCACAGGTTTCACATGGCTTTTTATCCATGTATTTTTTGGACCAACGCTTCAGCGATGCCGAAGATTCTTTTTGATTGAAGGTATCTTCAATAAACTTGGCAACACCTTCAAAATTATAACTGAATGATTTACTGACTTTAGAGGTTTCGCTATATTTTTCGAATCTTGCTTTTCCTCCGTGGAGGATAATATCCAAAGCTTCTTTAGGTATGTTTTCAATTGGATCTTTTAAATCAAAATTGAAGTGTTCTGCTATGGCTTTCAGCTGTTTGAAAACCCAGTTGTTTTTTTTCTCTTTGCCATGAGGCTCAAGACCACCATCTCTAATAGAGAGATTGGTATCTGGAATGATGCGGTCTAGATTAATTTCAAAAACCTCACCTAATCCATTGCATTTAGGACAAGCACCTTTTGGGGAGTTGAACGAAAAATTATTAGGTTCTGGATTGGGGTAAGAAATACCAGAAGTGGGACACATTAAATTACGGCTAAAGAATTTAGGCTTTTCCTTGTCGTGCTCTAGAATCATCATCACATTATTGCCTTGCTTCATCGCTGTCGAAATGCTATCGCTCAAACGTTTGTTGGAGTTAATCTCATCATCGATTTTTAATCGATCCACCACAACTTCAATATCGTGAATTTTATACCGATCCACTTTCATGCCTTTCTCGATGTCTTTTATCTCTCCATCGATTCTTACTTTTAGAAAACCTTGTTTAGCAATCTGCTCAAATAGTTCTCTGTAATGACCTTTACGAGACCGTATAACTGGAGCGAGAATATTTACTCGCTTATTCTTAAAGCCTTCAACTATATTGTTTTGAATTTGTTCATCGGTAAAACTTACCATCTTTTCACCAGTCTTGTAACTGTAGGCCGTACCAACACGTGCATATAAAAGTCTAAGAAAATCGTAAATTTCTGTGATGGTTCCTACGGTACTTCTAGGACTTTTGGACGTCGTTTTTTGTTCAATAGCAATAACAGGCGATAAGCCATCAATTTTATCAACATCTGGACGTTCCATTCCACCCAAGAATTGCCTAGCATAAGCCGAAAAGGTTTCTATATACCGGCGTTGACCTTCTGCATAGATGGTATCGAAAGCCAATGAAGATTTCCCAGAACCAGATAAGCCTGTGATGACCACAAGCTTATTTCTAGGTATTTTGACATCGATGTCTTTTAAATTATGAACTCTAGCCCCAAGGACTTCAATAAACTCTTCTTTTTTTTCCATAGCGATTTCAACGCGCGAATTTAAGTAAACAAAATGATATTTTTGGGTTTAATACCATTAGCTTAGGTATTGTTGAAACCTTAAGTGAATACACCTATTCGACATAAGACAGAACAGTCTAAATAGTGATGCCAGCAGGTAATAAATCTTTGTATTTTAATCTGTTTTTTCTGAAAAACCTCGCGATTTCTGGAGAGGTAGGCATCACCTTAAAGCGTGTATCTTCAAAGCTATCGAGGATTTTTGAAATGAAAAGATCTTGAACTTCGGAATCTTTATAAGTGTCTGGAACAGTTAATTTGGTAAGAAAAATTTTGCGCTCTTGTTCAGAAAATTCAGCTGTTAATATTTCACCTTCAATTTTAGCCTCATACTGCCTTTGGAAATCATTTTTGATAACCTCAAATTCTATTGTTTTCATGCTTGAATGATTTATGAAGGATCGTTAAATCCATAAAACTAAAATTACATAAATCCTGTAAAGATTTATCTAATAATTTATCGATTTACAAAGGTAAACAATAAATTTATAACTTATTTTTGTAATTAACTCTTACCCAAATTAAACAAGTGTGATCAATGTGTACATGATGCCAGGGATGGCTGCTAATCCAACAGTTTTTGAAAGAATTGAGTTGCCAGTTGAGGAGTTTAAAATGTTATGGCTGACTTGGAAAATCCCTAAGAAAGAGGAAAGTTTAAAAGCTTATGCTCATAGAATGGTTGAACCAATTGAAAAAGATAAGCCTGTGGTTTTGATAGGAGTTTCTTTTGGTGGAGTTTTAGTTCAGGAAATGAGCAGGTTTTTGATGGTGAAACGATTGATTATTATTTCTAGCGTAAAGACAAAACAAGAATTACCAGCACGAATGAAGCTCGCAAGATACAGTGGAGTTTATAAAATTTTACCTACTGGTTTATTAAATTACATAACCCAAATTGAAAAATTGCCTGTAGGTAGTACCATCAGAAAGCGTTTAAAACTTTATCAACAATATCTTTCTGTGAATGATAAAAATTATTTGGAATGGGCCATTAAAGAAATGTTATGTTGGGAGCAAGTTCAACCCATTGAAGACATAATTCATATCCATGGAGAGGAAGATTTAGTTTTTCCGATAAAGAATATCAGTGATTGCATTCGTATTCCAAGTGGAACACATATTATGATCTTAAATAAATATAGATGGTTTAATGCCAATCTACCTGGATTAATTTCAGAAGGAATTTTACAACATCAAAAAATAAACTAGAACATGAAATTAGATACCTTTTTTACAAAATCGATTTTTACAGTAGGGGTGGCCACCTTAACCCTTGGAGGTTATTTTGCCATAACCAGTTTTATAGCTAACTACGATGAAGACGTTAAAACTTCTCCAGAAAAAAGTTTTGAAAATGATTACAATGTTTTTGCGATAGACTTGCCGGAACAAATTGATTTTGCAGGAGAAAAAATTCCTTTAGATATTCCAGATATCAAAGAAAGGTTAGATCGTGAGTTGTTAGTCAATACTTACTGGCAGTCCAATGCTCTGCTTTTGATAAAGAGGGCACATAAGTACTTTCCTATTATTGAGCCTATTTTAAAGAAGAATGGAATTCCAGATGACTTTAAATATTTAGCGGTTGCGGAAAGCGGTTTAGAACACGTAGTTTCTCCTGCAGGCGCTACAGGATTTTGGCAAATCATGAAAGGGACTGCACAAGATTACGGTCTTGAAGTCAACAATAATGTTGATGAACGCTACCATATTGAAAAAGCTACTGAAGTAGCTTCTCAATACCTAAACAACTCTAAAGAGCGTTTTGGAACTTGGACATTGGCCGCAGCCTCCTACAATGCTGGTAATGCAGGAATATCTAGAGAATTAAAACGACAAGAGGTAGACGATTATTTCGATCTACTTCTCAATCCAGAAACATCCAGGTATGTTTTTAGAATCGTAGCTTTAAAGCATATTCTATCCAATGCTGAAGATTTTGGCTTTCATTATGAGGATAAGGATCTTTATGAAATGAAGCCTATAAAAAAGGTAGAAGTCGATACCGCTGTAAGTGATTTCGTAAATTTCGCTAAACAGTTTAATATGAATTATAAAACCTTAAAAATTCATAATCCTTGGCTTAGAGATAAACATTTGGATAATTATTCCAAGAAAGTTTACAAAATTGAAGTTCTAAAATAAAAACCTTTAGTATGAGTCTATTGATAATTTTAGCCTTGGTGGTTATTGGCCTAATTGCTGGCTTTTTAAGTGGCATTCTCGGTGTTGGTGGGGGAGTAGTGATGGTTCCACTTATGGTCCTACTTTTAGGATTTTCACAACACCAAGCTCAAGGAACGAGCCTTGCAGTTTTAGCAGTTCCGGTAACGCTAGCAGCAGCCTACAACTATTACCAAGATGGTAGTTTAAATTGGAGATATGCTTTGGTCATGGCACTTATGTTCGTGATTGGCGGATATTTGGGGTCAAAATTAGCCATAAGCTTAGATGAAAAGGTCTTAAAACGAATTTTTGGAGTCGTATTAGTAGTCCTTGGATTTAGAATGATTTTCGTTAAATAAACTATAGATTTTCATAGCTTTTTAAGTCTAAAATATCTTTTTCTATAGCCTCTAGACAAATTTTAGTAGCTATTCTTACGTCTACTGAAGGATGAACCTGTTTATTTTTTCTGATGTTTAAAATGGTCTTATCCCGACCTAAGGTTATAGAGATAGGAATTCCTAATTTGTGCTTCAGCATTTTAATAGTTTTGGTTTCAGTATTATATAATTCGTTGACATATAAGACTTTAATTTTAGGGTGAAACTGTTTAGAAAACTGAATAGCATCGCTTCGCGTATCCCACATTATTAGTACAAAATCCATCCAATCTCCATGGGTGCTTATGAGTTGATTTAAGGCATCAACTTCACCATTACTAGGCACACACCAAGACGAATAACTCATGAGATACGAAGGTTTTTTCAAATCATATAGATGGTTAATTTTATTGTTGATACTGTAAACTCTAAAGTTATCTAGAAGTGTCCCCTTAAGTTTAAGACTGACTAAAGAATCAAAATAATTATCGGTAGAATTGTGATTTCCGTGATTAAAATTAAACTCTGATTTTGTCTGAAACTCATCGTGATGTAATGCTAACATTTGGGAAAATAGAAGACTGTCATTTTCTTCTGTAGGTTGAGAAAAAATTGATAATGAAAATATAAAAAAGAAGGTAAAATTTATCAATATGCTTCATTATTTGTTAATTTTTAAATTTAAGCAAATTAATTACCAACTCCTCAATCAATCTTTCTGTCTATTTAGCAATTATTATTAATAAGTAATTTTTATTATCTTATATTTGTTACAACCAATACATTAAGTTATTCATTCTATGATAAATAACCTACAAGAGCATCCTGAAAAACTTAGAGAAGTTTTAGACAAAACACTTCATCGGTTTAAAAACAATCTCCAAACTCAATTGAGTTTGATGAACATACAGTCGGCTACAAACCGAAACTATTTTGACGATAGAAAAGTAATCGTAGATAGAATCTTTGCCCTTACTTATCTTTATGATTTATTTTATAAGTCCAATAAAGAAGAAGATTTACCAACTGATACTTTTATTTCTCTGCAATCTTATTTATTGCAATTCCTTCAATATTTAAAAAGCTCTACCTCCGAGATAGATTTCGAATTAATAGACACTTCGCTTTCAAAAGTAGAGGTAGATGACCTTTTAATTCTGGCTTATATTCTGGTGGAGATGAATGATTTTAGAATGAGTCTCAACGATCGTTTGTCTTTAGAATTTGGTCACAATACAAAAAACTTGAGCCTTAAGTTTTCCTATTCTAGTATTGAAAATCATGAAAAGTTTTATAACTTATTTGAAAAGGAGTTTAAGATATTTGATTTGTTGGTGAAACAACTTAAAGGAAAATTCGATTATAAAAGGAAATTTGTTAGACTATCATTCCCAATCCTATGAAAACAAAAATACTAATAGTAGAAGACGACAAACTGGTCTCTTTTGAAATCCAGTCTATTCTTAATGAAAACGGCTTTGATGCCAATATTTGTGAGAGCTACAATTGTTGTATTAAAAATTTAGACACTTTTAAACCTGAACTCATTTTGTTAGACATCGATTTGAGTAAAAAATACGAGGGTATACAAATAGGCTCGTATTTAAATTCGAAGTCAAAAATCCCATTTATTTATATCACAGGCTATACAGATTTGGAGACCATTAAACGCATTCAAACGACTAAGCCCGTAGGCTATCTTTCTAAACCCTTTAGGGATGTCGACATCATAAGTAATATTGAATTGGCTTTGTATAACAAAAAAGCCTCTCTTGATGATACTGGTAACCATGAAGTTGAAGAAGATAGTAAATACTCTAAACCTATTAAAAGAGCATTAGAATATATTGATACTAACATCAATCAAGAAATTAAAACGGATGAGCTTATCCGTGTTTCAGGCTGGAGTAAGTTTCATTTTATAAGAGAATTTGCTAAGGAAGTAGGGAAAACGCCTTACCAATACATATTTGATGAGAAAATGAAATTGGCTTCCTCAAAACTAAAGAACACCTATCAGTCTATAAAAGAAATAGCTTTTGATTTAGGTTATACATCCAATTCTAGCTTTACAAATGCCTTTGTAAAACACTCAGGAATTTCGCCATCCAGTTTTAGAAAAAAATATTGTAGGTAAATTAGAAGCGCTTCATTTGCTGCTTCATCATTTGTATTTGCTCATTAAGCATTCCATGCTTGTCGAGTGATTTTGCTTCCTTTAAAAGCAGTTGTGCTTCTCGCTTTCTGCGTTTAGTCATAGCAATACCGGCTAGATTTAATTTGGCCATAGCTAAATCCTGCTGCATGGACAAGCCTAACTTTATTGCTCTTTTGAAGTATTTCTCAGCTTTTGTCATATTAGTTTGAGAAAGTAGTAGACCATGAATATAATTGAAGTAACCTTGCTGTTTTTGAGTTAGAGCTGTCTCAGGATTTTTAATCCTATCCAACCATTTTCGAGTCCCCTCAAAATCCTGTTTCCTCAATCTTAAAAATGCCATCAAAATCATTTCGTTTTTGAAATAAAGAAAGATAAATATTCCTGAAAAAAGAATAAGAGCAATACCATTACCAATAAAACCCTCAACAATTTGGAATATGCCAAAAGCGATAAGAAGGCCTGCAATGATAAGCTTGAAATTTTTATGAAACATGGTTTTATTTTTGATTGCAAATCTAGCAAAAACAATTGAAAAAAACTTTATTATTAGGTTTGCAAAAATAAAAAGGAAACGTATATTTGCACTCAGTTTTCAAAAATAGATAATAGATTTAAAGAGATAAAAAATGAAAAGAACTTTTCAACCTTCCAATAAAAAAAGAAAGAATAAACACGGCTTTAGAGAGAGAATGTCCTCTGTAAACGGTCGTAAAGTCCTTAAAAGAAGAAGAGCAAAAGGAAGAAAAAAATTAAGCGTTTCTTCCGAAATGAGTCTTAGAAAACGATAAGAAATGAATCATTAAATTCACAATATAAGGTGTTGCTTTAAGCAACGCCTTTTTTTATACCCAATAGTCTCACTTTTTATAATCCTTACTATGCCAAAAAACAATTCCATCAAGACCATCTTACTCATAGGCTCAGGCCCTATTGTTATAGGTCAAGCCTGTGAGTTTGATTATGCAGGTTCTCAATCCTTAAGATCTCTTCGTGAAGAAGGTATAAAAACAATTTTAATCAATAGCAATCCTGCTACGATTATGACCGATCCTTCTATGGCAGATCATATCTATTTGAAGCCATTAACGACTAAGTCCATTATAGAGATCCTAAAAGTGCATCCAGATATTGATGCTGTTCTTCCAACTATGGGAGGACAAACGGCCTTAAACTTATGTATTGAAGCTGATGATAAAGGTATATGGGAAGATTTTGGTATTAAAATTATTGGAGTAGATATTGACGCGATCAATATCACAGAGGACAGAGAAAAATTCAGAAAATTAATGCAACATATTGGAATAGGAGTGGCTCCGTCCAAAACGGTTACGTCTTTCCTTCAAGGAAAAGAGGTAGCGCAAGAATTTGGATTTCCTCTTGTAATTCGTGCTTCCTTTACCCTTGGTGGTAGTGGAGCATCTATAGTCTATTCAGAAGATAGTTTTGAAGAGCTTCTTACTCGTGGGCTCGAAGCCTCTCCAATTCATGAAGTCATTATTGATAAGGCCTTGATAGGTTGGAAAGAATACGAGTTAGAACTCCTTAGAGATCGCAATGATAATGTAACTATAATCTGTAGTATTGAAAATATGGATCCCATGGGTATCCATACTGGCGACTCTATAACTGTTGCTCCAGCTATGACTCTTAGTGATAGGACCTATCAAAAAATGAGAGATATGGCCATCAAAATGATGCGGAGCATTGGTGATTTTGCTGGAGGGTGTAATGTACAATTTGCAGTAAGTCCAGATGAAAAAGAAAAGATTATTGCCATAGAGATAAACCCGAGAGTGTCTAGATCCTCAGCCTTAGCCTCTAAAGCAACTGGGTATCCTATTGCAAAGGTGGCTTCAAAACTTGCTATAGGCTACCATTTGAACGAACTTCAGAATCAAATCACTCAAACTACATCTGCATTTTTTGAACCTACATTAGATTATGTTATTGTAAAAATACCACGTTGGAATTTTGATAAATTTGAAGGATCAGATAGAACCCTAGGCTTGCAAATGAAGTCTGTAGGAGAAGTGATGGGGATTGGACGCTCTTTCCAAGAAGCTTTGCATAAAGCCACTCAATCTTTAGAAATAAAAAGAAACGGACTTGGTGCCGATGGGAAAAGCTATACGGATTACAATCAAATTTTAAGCAAACTAGAATATGCGAGTTGGGACAGGGTGTTTGTGATTTATGACGCTATTCAGTTGGGAATCCCACTAAGCCGCATTCATGAGATCACCAAAATTGATATGTGGTTCCTTAAGCAATACGAAGAGCTATATAGTTTAGAAAAAGAAATTTCAAAGTATGATATCAAAAGCATCACTAAGGAATTAATGCTTGAAGCTAAGCAAAAAGGCTTTGCAGACCGACAAATCGCTCACATGTTGAAGTGTTTAGAAAGCGAGGTGTATACCAAGCGGGAGGAGCTCAATGTGAATAGAATTTATAAGTTAGTCGATACTTGTGCAGCAGAGTTTGAAGCCCAAACCCCTTATTACTATTCCACTTTCGAAGCAGATGTTATTGATGCCAATGGAGAAAAAGTTCTAGCCAACGAAAGTGTGGTAACCGATAAAAAGAAAGTTATTGTCTTGGGGTCTGGACCTAATAGAATAGGGCAGGGAATCGAATTCGATTATTGCTGTGTTCATGGAGTAATGGCAGCAGCGGAATGTGGTTATGAAACGATTATGATTAATTGTAATCCTGAAACGGTATCCACTGACTTTGATACAGCAGATAAATTATACTTCGAACCTGTTTTTTGGGAGCACATTTACGACATCATCAAACACGAAAATCCTGAAGGGGTCATAGTTCAACTAGGAGGACAAACAGCTTTAAAACTGGCTGAAAAGTTGAGCAGATACGGTGTCAAGATTTTGGGAACAAGTTTTGAATCCCTAGATCTAGCCGAAGACAGAGGAAGTTTTTCTAAATTACTACAACAAAATAATATTCCATACCCAGAATTTGGGGTAGCAGAAACAGCAGACGAAGCCTTGGCTTTAGCGGAAGAACTCGATTTTCCTATTTTAGTAAGACCTTCCTATGTTCTAGGAGGCCAAGGGATGAAAATTGTGATTAATAAAAGAGAGCTAGAAACTCATGTGGTAGACTTATTAAGGAAAATCCCTAACAACAAACTATTATTAGATCATTATTTGGATGGAGCTATAGAGGCTGAAGCAGATGCGATATGCGACGGAGAAGACGTGTATATCATAGGAATTATGGAGCATATAGAACCTTGTGGAATCCACTCTGGAGATTCTAATGCATTATTACCACCTTTCAATCTTGGAGATCTGGTATTAGAACAAATAAAAGATCATACCAAGAAGATTGCGTTAGCTTTAAATACAGTGGGTCTACTCAACGTGCAGTTTGCAATAAAGGATGATAATGTATATATTATTGAAGCTAACCCGAGAGCATCAAGGACAGTTCCATTTATAGCAAAAGCTTATAAAGAGCCTTATGTGAATTATGCCACTAAAATCATGTTAGGAGAGAAAAAGGTGAAGGATTTTAGTTTTAATCCTCAGCTTGAAGGGTATGCAATCAAGCAGCCAGTTTTCTCGTTTGATAAGTTCCATAATGTCAATAAGCAATTAGGACCAGAGATGAAAAGTACCGGGGAAAGCATACTATTTATTGATAGCTTAAAAGATGATACTTTTTATGAACTATACGGAAGACGTAAAATGTACTTAAGCAAATAGAAATGGCACTTATTCAATCCGTTAAAGGAGTTTTACCAGTTATCCCAGAGTCTTGTTTTTTGGCAGAGAATGCTACTGTTTTAGGAGATGTTAAGATGGGAGCTGATTGTAGTATTTGGTACAATGCTGTTATTCGAGGAGATGTTAATTCTATTGAGATTGGAAACGAAGTTAATATACAAGATGGTGTGATCATTCACTGTACTTATCAAAAAGCAGCAACAAAAATCGGGAATAAAGTTTCTGTAGGGCATAAGGCTATTCTTCACGGTTGTACCATAGAAGATAAGGTATTGATAGGTATGGGCGCTATAGTGATGGACCATGTTGTTGTAGAAACGGGAAGTATCATAGCTGCAGGCGCCATTGTTGTCTCTGGAACTCGTGTTGAAAAAAACACAATTTATGCTGGTATTCCAGCTAAAAAGCTGAAAGATGTTTCCAAAGAAAATAAAGAAATGATAGAAAGAACAGCAGACAATTATAGGATGTATCAAACTTGGATAGATTGATTTTGACTACTCCTAATAAGCAAAAAGCCCGTTTGTAAAAACGGGCTTTTTGTTTGAGTTAGAATTTATTATTGGTTTCTAAAAATCAGCTTGTCATCAAATTGATCTAAAAGTATAATGCTATCGGTTTTAATTTTTTCAGCTAAAATCTCTTTAGATAGCATGTTAAGGACTTCTTTTTGGATCGTTCTCTTAACAGGTCTTGCTCCATATTGTGGATCAAAGCCAATCTTGGCTATATACTCGATAGCTTCTTCCGTGGCGTCTATAGTGATACCTTGTTTCATCAGCATTTTTTTAAGCCCCTTGAGCTGTAATCCAACAATTTCTTTGATGTTGTCTTTCGATAATGGAGTGAACATAACCACATCATCAATTCTATTTAGAAATTCTGGTCTTACACTTTGTTTCAATAAGCCTAAAACTTCCACTTTAGCACTTTCCATTGCACTTTCAACATCTTTAGTCGTATCATACTTTTCTTGGATAATATGACTTCCAATGTTAGAGGTCATGACTATAATACTATTTTTGAAATCAGCGAGTCGACCCTTGTTATCGGTTAATCGACCTTCGTCTAAAACTTGTAATAAAATATTAAACGTATCGGGGTGCGCTTTTTCAATTTCATCTAAAAGTATAACAGAATAAGGCTTTCTTCTTACCGCTTCTGTTAACTGCCCACCTTCTTCATAGCCGACATATCCTGGAGGTGCGCCAACCAATCTACTTACGGAGTGTCTTTCTTGATATTCACTCATATCTATTCGTGTCATCGAGCTTTCATTGTCAAACATGTATTCCGCAAGCGCTTTAGCTAATTCCGTTTTACCCACACCAGTAGTCCCTAGGAAGAGGAAAGAACCTATAGGTCTATTTTGGTCTTGAAGCCCGGCACGACTTCGCCTTACGGCATCAGAGACTGCTTGTATGGCTTCTTCCTGTCCAACAACCCTTTTGTGTAATTCATCTTCAAGTTTTAAGAGTTTTTCTCGATCAGATTGAAGCATTTTTGTCACTGGGATTCCTGTCCATTTAGCAACTACTTCTGCAATATCTTCATAATCAACCTCTTCTTTGATAAGAGTGTTTTTGGTTTTCTGGCTCTCGAGCTGTTCTTGTAATTTACCGAGTTTTTCTTGAGTTTCTTTTATTTTGCCGTACCTATATTCAGCTACTTTGCCATAATCACCTTCGCGTTCTGCTCGTTCTGCTTCAAGTTTAAAATCTTCAATATCAGTTTTTAATTTCTGGATATTATCAACTACATCTTTCTCATTTTTCCATCGGGCATGAAGCGTATTGCGTTCATCCTTAAGATCTGCTAAGTCAGCTCTAAGCGATTTCAGTTTAGTTTCATCCTTTTCCCGCTTAATAGCCTCAATTTCTATTTCCAACTGCATCACTTTCCTATCCAGTACATCCAATTCTTCGGGCTTCGAATTTATTTCCATCCTTAATTTTGAAGCTGCCTCATCCATTAAATCGATAGCTTTATCAGGAAGAAATCTATTGGTAATATAGCGTTGAGAAAGTTCCACAGCCCCTATGATGGCCTCATCTTTAATCCGGACTTTATGGTGAGCTTCATACTTCTCTTTAATCCCTCTTAGGATAGAAATAGCACTTTCGGTATCAGGTTCATTCACAATTACCTTTTGAAAACGTCTTTCTAAGGCTTTATCTTTTTCAAAGTATTTTTGAAATTCATCTAATGTTGTAGCGCCTATTGCTCTTAATTCGCCTCTAGCTAAGGCTGGTTTTAAAATATTAGCGGCATCCATTGCGCCTTGACCTCCTCCAGCGCCTACAAGAGTATGGATTTCGTCTATAAATAAGACAATATCTCCATCACTTCCTTGCACTTCTTTGATAACTGATTTTAATCGTTCTTCAAATTCTCCTTTATATTTTGCACCTGCAATTAGTGCTCCCATATCAAGACTATAAATCTTTTTAGATTTGAGATTTTCTGGGACATCTCCTGCAATAATCCTGTGGGCCAAACCTTCTGCAATAGCTGTTTTACCTGTACCAGGCTCACCAACAAGCATAGGGTTATTCTTAGTCCTTCGAGAAAGAATTTGGAGAATTCTTCGTATTTCTTCATCTCTACCTATAACTGGGTCCAACTTTCCTTCTTCAGCAAGTTGGTTTAAGTTTTTAGCATATTTTTCTAAAGAATTATAATTATCTTCTGCATTTTGAGAGGTTACTTGATTGCCTTGACGAAGTTCTTGTATAGCAGACTCTAGAGCTTTTTCTGTGACCCCTTGATCTTTTAAAACTTGAGCAACCTTACTTTTACTTTTAAATATGGCTAAAATTAAATGCTCAATAGAGACATATTCATCGTTCATTTTTTTTGCAATAATGCTAGCTTCATTAACAGTTTTACCCGCTTCTCTAGACAATACAATGTCACCACCAGTTACTTTTGGGAAACTCTCTAGATTTTTATCTAAAATTTGAAGAAATAATTGAGTATTGACATTGAGCTTCTTCAAAAGAAAAGGAGTTACATTTTCATCAACTTGAGTTATAGCTTTAAAAATATGTTCGTTCTCGATTTGCTGATGTCCAAGTTCTTGTGCAAGTAACTGAGCTTTTTGTATAGCATCTTGTGTTTTTATGGTGAAGTTTTTAAAATCCATGATGTTTATGTTTTAAAATACTAACTCAAAGCATATACCTTAAAAAAAATATTGCCATTATGGCAGTAATAAAAGCCTTTCAACTAACATTTTGTCATGTAATTAATTTCATCTGAAAAAAAATAAATTTACTTAACAATATTTTTGATATATTCGTATGAATTCAAAAAATATTTAACATGAAAAACAAATACATTGTTTTTTTTCTTCTTGTGTTATGCTTTTCTTTTAGTCAAGCTCAAGTTACCAATGAAGGTACACCAAAGAGTTGGGAATTTGAACTTGAATCAAATAAGACCTTAAGTCTTCCTAGTTTTGATTTAAAATCTTTGCAAGTAGAAGATGAGATTAATGACGAATTAGAAAATCAGCCTTACAGGTTTGGTTATGAACATCAAGTGAGTTTAGATTTTAAAGATGGGAAATGGACTGAACTCAAAAATGGAGATAGAGTTTGGCTACTAAACATTGTTTCCAAAGGCGCTAAAACATTGAATTTTTTATTTGATGAATATCACCTTCCTGAGGGAGCTAAACTTTATTTTTATAATGAAGATAAAACAGATCTTTTGGGAGCCTATACCTCTTCTCAAAATAGAGATGATATACAATTTGGCAGCTGGCTTATCGACGGAGATAATATTTGGATAGAATATTTTGAACCTGCAAACGCTAAGTTTAAAGGTCAACTTCATATTTCTAAAGTGGTTCACGGGTACAGAAGTGTAACGGATATTCCCCAACTAAATAAAGCATTAAATAGTTCTGGCCCCTGTAATCAAGACGTAGATTGTCCTGTAGGTCCAGACTTTGATGATTTGAAAGAAGAATTAAAGAAATCGGTGGCTATGGTTGTTGTTGGTGGCAGTGGTTTTTGTTCAGGCTCTTTAATAAATAATACAAATAATGATGGTGCACAGTATTTTTTAACAGCAAATCATTGTATTGGGAGTTCTGTCGCCAGTTGGGCTTTTCGTTTCGATTGGAGAAGCCCAGACCCTTCATGTTCTACGACTACAAACTCTACAAATGGTCCTTTTAATCAGACGGCCAGTGGAGGATCTATTTTAGCTAGAAATGTTAAATCTGATTTTGCTTTGGTGGAAATTAATGCTCCCCTACCATTTAACTGGGATTTAGTTTGGGCAGGCTGGGACCGAAGCGGTGATATTCCAAATTTCACAGTGGGTATTCACCATCCTAGAGGAGACATCATGAAAATTTCGAGAGATGACGATTCTCCTGCAAAAAATTCTAGACCCTTTGGAGGAATTAGCAATATGGATAATTGGTTTTTGGATGAGTGGGAATTGGGTGTAACCGAACCTGGTTCCTCAGGTTCACCTCTTTTTGATCAGAATGGTAGAATTGTTGGTCAACTTGCTGGGGGTCGTGCTGCTTGTAGTGGTACTGTGAATAATGGAGACTTTGATTATTATGGAAGATTTGATGTGTCTTGGGATTTTGGAAGTAATTCAACTTCAAGATTACAAGAGTGGTTAGATCCTACAGGTACTGGAGTTGTTGTTTTAGATCAATTTCCACCTTTACAAGTATTTGATAATGACGTGGCATTAGTAATAGATAATGTAAGTAGTGCTATCTGTGGAGATCAAGCTTTTCCTGTTTTTAGTATCCTTAATAAAGGAAATGAAGTTGTAACTAATGCTACATTAACCTATCAAATAGGTACCCAATCTGAAATAAGTGTAGACTGGTTAGGCTCATTAGCAATCGGTGAAAGTGAAGAAATTATTTCTCCTACTCTTACCCTTTTAGATGGAAACTTATTAATTTCTTCATTAGAAATTGATGGTATTCAAGATGAATTTCCTGATAATAACTCTATTACAAGAACAATAGACAATTTTCAAGACGCTACCTATAATGCAGAAACAGTAGTTTTAACATTATTAACTGATGAATATGCCTCTGAAACTTCTTGGGAGTTTTACGATCAAGATGGAAACTTATTAGCCCAAAGTCAAGGAGGATTTGTTGATGATACAACTTATACTGAAACTTTTGAAGTTGACCCTGATAGTTGCTACGAATTTGTAATATTAGATACAGCTAATGATGGTATTTGTTGCGGATTTGGTAATGGCTCTTACAGTTTGGAGACAAATTCTGGTGAACTCATAGTCGAAGGGGGTGATTTTGGAGGATCAGAATCTACTAGTTTTAGAATTATCGATAATTTATCATCAACTGGATTTGATTTTAGCTCTAGTTTGAGCATTTATCCAAATCCGGCTTCTGCTTTTGTTCAAATAGAAATAAATTCAAATGAAGAATTTAATGTGGAGCTATTTGATATGAGTGGTAGACAACTTTACCAAACTCAAATGAATGGAGATATATCCATTGATTTAAATGCTTACGCCACAGGAATTTATTTTGTGAAAATAGGCGATGGAGCAAATTCTATTACTAAGAAAATTATCAAAAAATAAATAAACTTTGTCCTTTAATTCAAAAGCCTTGATCAATTATGATCAAGGCTTTTTATTTCAATAAAAAAAATAATTTTTATAATCTAAATTCGAATCCTCCATAGATACCAAATGGATGACCTGGCCTAAGACCAGCAGGAACCCTAGAGACTTCGTATTCTGTATCTAACATATTGATGACATTAGTCGTCAAACTAAAGTTATTCGTTAAATGGTATTTAGCTGAAATATCTAAAATGAAATTACTTCCTACTTTTTCATTGGTTAGAATGTCTCCAGAACCAGCTTGAGTTCTAAATTCCCCTCTATATCTAGCATTAGCATGAGCTTCAAATTTTTCAGCTATGAAGCTTAAGCCTGCATTAAACTGATGTCTAGAAATGTAGGGGACTTCATCTCCTGAAGCCACCGCTCCCCAAATACCAACATTACTGTCAAAGGTATTTTGGAATTTTGCATCTGTAAATGTATAGGTCATCGTTAGGGGAAGGCTGAAGTTGACGTTATTGGTTAGAAAATCATAACCCCCTAGCACTTCAAGCCCTGATACATCCACTTCGCCTGCATTAAACAAATCTAAGGTACCAACACCGCCAGTTGCCGCTAAATCGCTCCCAAGGAGATTGCTATAGTCATTATAAAAACCGACGACTTCACCAGAGAAACCGTTGTGACTAAAGCGTGTTCCTAATTCATAATTCACACTCTGCTCGGAGCTTTCTCCTTCTGTGGTTCCAGCTGGAGAAAAACCTTTGTGAACTCCACCGAACAAGGAAAATTCTTGGTTAAACTTATAATTAACCCCAATTCCTGGTATAAATTCATTCATTTCATTAGATCTAGTACTTAAGTCAGTTCCAGTTCTAGTGACATCTTCGGTTCCAAAATCATTTCTTTCTAAAGTGATATTCTCATATCTCAACCCAGGAGTGAATGTCCAACGTTTGTACTTCAATTTATAAAGAACGTGAGCAGCGAAAGCATCGGCATCGGTTATTCTGTTAGAATCTGTTCCAGGAATCCCTTGTTCCACTAAGTTCATATTTCCACCGATCATGTTATAACCATCGACCCATTGAAAGCGGTCTTCTTCATCTTGGTGAAATCTTAAACCTACTTCAATGTCGTGAAAAACTGATCCAGTGGTAAAGTGATAATCCGCTTTAGTTTGAATGCCTTGTGAATAATATTCTCGATTGTTATTTTTTACATTAAGAGCAGAACCTTGGAAGTTCTGTGTTCCATTCACTAGTCCAAATAAAAACGGAAAGTCTTCTGGATTTTCAATTAAATTTGAAATGCTAGCTGAACTTCCGTTGGCGGATACATCATCTAATTTATACCAATTTCTTTTAAAATCATTTCTATAGGCAGTTGTTGTGATTCTAAAATAATCTGAGAATTTTGCAGTGTGAGTCAGCATAAATTGCGTGTGCTCTGTATCCATCAAATCTTTTTGTGAACCTGCATATCTTCTATAAGGAGTTGTCCCATAATCTTCATCGGTTAGCCCAAGATAAGTTTCATCAGATTGTTCATCGGAATACTGAAACTTAAAGTCTAAAGATTGCTGGACTCTAGCTTCGGGATTTGTATTAACTCTAAATTTTGCGACAAAATCATCAGTATCAAATCCTGTATTTCCTCCATTATCAAGATTTTTAAAGCCATCTGAACGCCGTTTATTATATTCAACCATATAGCCGAAGTTTTTGAAAGAATCGCCAACATTAGCATAACTATTTAAGGTATTGTATGTTCCATAGCTTGTTCTTAAATTAGCTCTGAAGTCATTTGGGATTTCTGTAGATATAAAATTGATGGCTCCACCAGTGGTATTTGGACCATATTGAATTTGGCTACTTCCTTTTAGGACCTCTACAGATTGCATCCTGTTAACATTAGGAAAATAATATGCAGAAGAAGCACTATAAGGAGCAGGAGCTATTAAAACTCCATCTTCCATGATGTTTATTTTAGAAGAACGCTCTGGGGATGTTCCTCTTAAGCTTATATTAGGGCGAAGTCCAAATCCATCTTCTTCATAAATAGAAACCCCTGGTATTTGAGCTAGAACTCGGTTGATATCGGTATAATTTTGTTGTTGAAGTTCTTTTTTGGATAGAAAATAGGCAGAACCTGTTCTATTCTTTACTTCAAACTTACTTCCCAATAATTTATTAGCAACGATAGTTACCTCCCTTAAATCTTGTATGGAATCCGAAGATTTTTGTTTATTTGATTTCGTTTGTGCCTCTACACCTATAATGCTAAAAAGTAAAACTAAAGAAAGCATTAGTTTTTTAATGGTACTCATCCTCATTCCTGTTTATTTGGATTAAATATTAATTGCGGGCGCAAAAATAATGGCAATCTTTAGTTTGCGCAAGCTTATTTAGATTTAATTCAAATAGAAGTTCTCATAGCATTGAAAACCAGTTCAGTATTTAGTTTTAACTTTTAGGTTGTTTATTTACATTTTAAACTGACAATTAAACCCACTTATGAAAACACTTGTATCCATTTTTGTAATTTTTCTAATTCTTTCCTGTAATTCGGTTAAAAAAACCAAGCAGGCTATAAATTCTGGTAATTATACGGAAGCAATTAACCGATCTGTAAAACAGCTACAGAAAAATAAATTCAATAAAAAAGGATATCAGTATGCCAACTTACTAAAGATTTCTTTCGAAAAGTTTAGGGAATCTAATTTAAAGCGCATAGATTTTTTAGAAAAAGAGACCCTAAAAAATAATGCGAAGCCTATTTATGAATCCTACCTAAGGCTTCAAGATATTCAGAATAGAATAAAACCTCTACTTCCTCTTGAGAATGAAGATGGGAGTAGAGTGGTGTTTGAGTTTTATGATTTTTCAGATGAAATTATAGCTGGAAAGGAGAATTATGCTGAATACTTGTATGTGAAAGCAAGTCGATTTTTAGATTCAGAAGTTAAAATTGATAGTCGATTAGCTTATAATAGTTTTGTGGAACTGGAAAAACTTGCTCCAGGATATAAGAATACATCTAGTTTGAAGCGTGATGCGTATATCAATGGAATTGATTTTGTATTAGTATCGCTTTATAACAATACTGAGCAAATCATTCCGGCTTTACTAGAAGATCGACTATTAAATTTTAATACTTATGATCTCGATGATTTATGGACGGAATACCATGTGAATCCAAGAGAGGATTTTACTTATGATTTCGCAATAGATATTAATTTCACCTCAATACAGTTTTCACCAGAACGATTACTTGAGCGTCAAGTCCCATTAGAACGTGCAGTGGTTGATGGGTGGAGATTTAAAAAGGATAGAGCGGGTAATTTTATTTTTGACCAAGGGGGGGATAAAATTAAAGAAGATATTGTTATTAATGTTAGTGGAACTTTATTTGAAACCGTTCAATCTAAAGAAGTTAAAGTTATAGCAGAAGTCAATTACTTTGATTTAATCTCAGATCAAAAAATAAATAATTACCCATTGGAAAGTCTTTTTATATTCGAAAATAGATTTGCAAATTTTGAAGGTGACAAAAAAGTTTTGAATAAAGATGAAAATTACCTTTTAACAAGAGGACCAGTTAACTATCCATCTCACGAACAAATGCTTTCTGATGCTTCCGAAGATATTAAAGCCAAGCTTAAATCAATTTTGAAACAACAAATCAGAAATTAATTGTCAATAAATCTTTTGTAATGCTCAAGCCTTTCAAAAATCTCTTTGACGTAGTTATAAGGTTCCTCACCTCGAACGTATCCATACTTTATAAACGATTTGTTGTAATGCTCAGGAAAACTGAGATCGAGCATTGCAAGCTCTACATTATCATCCCATATCAATGGATCTAGACCTTGGGTTTCAGCAAGTTTTTGGGCGTCTTTTACATGGTATAATCCACTATTGTAAGATCCTAAGGCAAACTTAATTTTTTGGATGCTGTCTTTGACATTACTATGACTTTCTAACATCTGTTTTAAATAAGTCGCTCCAGCTTTTAAGCTTTGATTTGGATTATATGGATCTGTAATACCTAGCTCCCTTGCCGTAGCAGGCATAATCTGCATTAGACCACTAGCTCCAGCCCAAGAATCTCTGTTTGGCTTAAATTGAGATTCTTGATAAGCCACAGAAGCCAAGAGCCTCCAATCCCATTCTATCCGTTCTGCATTTTCTTTTAGGATATCATCGTAAGGGCTTATTTTATTTTCATTGAGGCTGTAAAATTCACTAACGACTCTGGTTTTATAAAGTCTTTTATTTTTAAAATACTTATTATATATCACATGATAATCTGTTGTTTTCTTTGCCTTTTCAAGCCATTGATTAACCGCTGATAGTAAATTAGTATCTCTTTTGCGGACTGCCCAGCCAATACGCTGAGATAGGCTTAGTGATGTGCTGATGTCTAAGATAGGGTAATAGGAAGAGTTGATAAATGCAATGTTTTCATCTGCAATGGTGAACTTAATATCTCCGTCTACGACTTTCTTAATTATTTTATCTGTAGATAAAGTTCCTCTGAGTGTATCAATTATAATTGGACCTCCTAGCTCGCTAGATAAGTTCTTAATTCTGGAAGCATAAGAAGAATTACGCTTTACTGATATAGTATCATTAATTAATTCAATGGGGTTAGTTACCAATTGATTTTTAATTTCATGCAATTTCATTCTACGCCAATTTTCGGGTTTTTTCTGAATTAAAACTTGGTGAGAAAGATATAAGGGTGTTGTAAAATTTATTTTTCTTTTCCGGTCTTCAGTAATGGTGTATCCATAAGCTAAAAGATCGCCTTCTCCTTCTTGAAGTAGTTTTATTAAGTCATTTTCATCTTTGGCTATTACCATTTCTAGTTCAACATCCAAGTCTTTAGCCATTCTTTCTAAAAGTTCATATTCAAAACCCATCGGGCGACCTTTGTATAAGAAATAAGTAGTTCCTGAATAAATGGTTAAAGCTTTCAATTTTCCACTTTCTTTAATGTCTTGAAGGTCTCTGGAAAATTTTTCCGAATCTTCTTTTTCATTATTGCCTTCGGAATTGGATTGACACCCTATATTTATCAACAGTAAAAGGAGTAATATTTTTTTCATTTTAATTAGAATATGATTTCAATATAGGCATTTAGTTCCATGATATAGGGCATTTTCTTAATATTATGACAATAAAAAAGCCAGAAAATCTGGCTTAAATTGATCTAATATTCTGAAAATGAATTATTTAATCTTCATTCTCGTCATCTTCTCCTTTCTGAGGTAAATCTACAAAATTCATCTCCATTTCTTCATCTTCATAATCTTCCACATCAAATTTTGTCATGGTATCTTCCAATCTTGTGCTTATTTTCACCAAATATATGGTGTCTTCAGTTTTAACTTCAACAGCCTCTACAGTTTCCTTTTTAGAGTTTTTAAAGACTAGAACATCTCTGTCATCATATCCATCAGGATACTTTTGAACTAATAAAGAGAGTATTTCTGGTGTAAGTTTTTTGTAATCGATGATGATTCTTTTCATTCTAGATTCAGTTTATACTAACAAACATAGAATAAAACTTTACATAAAAAAACTAAATCACTTTAAAATAAAGACGTTTTTTAAAGTAGCTATAGAGTCGCAGTTTTCGAAAATTAAACCCAATCTTTCCTCATTAATTTCACCTTCAATTTGATAAATTTTGCAAGGTTTTGCTTCGATATTACTTTCTTTAAAGTTAACATCTCCAGACTTTAAAATATAGGAGATAGCAGATGTATCTATCTTTTTCTGATTAAAAAACTCTAAAGCTTCATC
Organism: Psychroflexus gondwanensis ACAM 44; assembly: GCF_000355905.1. Lineage (GTDB taxonomy): Bacteria > Bacteroidota > Bacteroidia > Flavobacteriales > Flavobacteriaceae > Psychroflexus > Psychroflexus gondwanensis. The sequence goes on along the minus strand of NZ_APLF01000005.1, from coordinate 251,963 downwards.
AGTAACGACGCGATCTTTAATCCGAATATTTTTTAAAACTCTGGAATCCAAGCCCCAGTCGCAGGATGTTTTTTTACCACCCAAGAAGAACATCAGCATGATAATACCAACAACAAAGCCTGATAAGTAATAGCCAAGTCTATGAATAAATTTCATAAAATAAATTTAGAAAATAAGTAAATTAGGATCTCTGTGATTCAGGTCGAACCAATCTGCTACAGATTTATTGGTAAGAATTCCATGATAAAAATACAACCCATTCCTAAGGCCTGCATCTGTTCTTAAAGCGTGTTCTAAGCCTCCTTCTTCACCAATATGAAGCAAGTAAGGAGTGAAAATATTGCTGATAGATAGCGAGGCTGTTCTAGAATATCTTGAAGGTATATTGGGAACACAATAATGTATCACTCCGTGTTTTTCCACAGTAGGTTGATCGTGAGTTGTAATTGATGAAGATTCTACACACCCTCCCATATCAATACTCACATCAATAATAACCGCTCCTTTCTTCATTTTTTTCACCATTTCTTCAGTCACAATTACAGGAGCTCTATTTTGTCCTCTTACGGCACCGATAACTACATCGGCTCTTTTTAGAGCTTTAAGTAAGATTTTAGGTTGAAGAGTGGAGGTAAATAAGGGTCTTCCAACATTACTTTGTAAACAGCGCAGTTTAGTAAGGGAACTGTCAAAAACTTTTATACCCGCACCCAATCCCATAGCGCTTCTTGCAGCATACTCTCCTACTGTTCCAGCCCCAAGAATAACAACTTCTATAGGCGGCACCCCACTTATGTTTCCAAACATAAGTCCGTTGCCTCCAGACATATTGGATAAATATTCTGCTGCAATTAAAATGGAAGATGTTCCTGCAATTTCGCTCAAAGCTCTTACCGCGGGATAACCTCCAAATTGATCTTTTATAAATTCAAACGCCAATGCTGTGATTCTTTTATTTGCTAAAGTTTCACAATATGATTTTTTTCTGGTTTTTAGTTGTAAGGCTGAAATAAGTATAGATTGAGGTTTCATCAACTCCAGCTCCTCTTCAGATGGAGGTGCAACCTTCAAAACTATTGGACAGGCAAAAACCTTCTGAGTGCTTTTAGTAATTTCTCCCCCAGCTTCACTATAATCCTTATCGTTAAAATTAGCTTGGTTTCCAGCTCCACTTTCAATTAGAACCCGGTGGCCATTTGCTGTAAGAGCGTTCACTGCATCTGGAGTAAGGCAAACTCGTTTTTCTTGATAAGACGTTTCTTTTGGTAAACCTATAAATAGCTCTCCTTTAGAGCGCTTTATTTCTAGCATTTCTTCCTGAGGAAGCAATTCTGAGGTTGTGAAAGGAGATTTTGAAGAGTGTTGATTCATTATGATGATTGCTAGGGCTAAAATAATTAAAATTAATCGGAAACTCTCGTTTAATCTTTAAAACTCAGTCAATACGATAGTTCTTGTTTGTTCATCTTTAGCTGTAAATTTTAGCAAGCTGTAGTGTTGTGGCCACAAATTTGGGATTTTCTCAGGCCATTCTATAAAAACTTGGTGAGAGGAGTCAAGATATTCTTCAAAACCCATATCATAAGCTTCTTGTTCGTCTTCAATTCTATAAAAATCAAAATGATAAACAGAATTGGTTATGCCTTCATATTCATTGACCAAAGAAAATGTGGGGCTCGAAACACGGTCTTTACTTCCCAATTGTTTTACAAGCTCTTTGATTAACGTTGTCTTTCCAGAGCCCATTTCTCCTGAAAAAAGAATATTCTTAGATTCTACATACTTCAGAATTTGAGAAGCAGTAGGTTCTATATCGCTTAATCGGTAAGTGAAAGTCATAATTTTATCTAGGTTCTAATACTGCAAAAGGAATGATCATTTCTTCTAATGAAATACCTCCGTGTTGATAGGAGTTTCTGTAATAATTCACGTAATAGTTGAAATTATTAGGATAGGCTAAAAAGTAATTCTCTTTTGCAAAAATAAAAGAACTAGACATATTGATACTGGGCAAATGTATTTTTTTAGGATCTTTTGCAACAACAACATCCTTTTCATTATAAGTTAGACTTTTTCCTGTTTTGTATCTTAAGTTTAAACTTGTGTTTTTGTCACCAACTACTTTAGAAGGATTTTTGACGTTAATCGTTCCATGATCTGTCGTCAAAATCAATTTGAAACCTAAGCTTTGAGCTTGTTGAATGATATCCAGTAAAGGAGAGTTTTTAAACCAACTTTGAGTTAGAGATCTATAAGACTTATCGTTAGAGGCCAATTCTTTTATGACTTCCAATTCTGTTTTAGAATGCGATAACATATCGACGAAATTATACACCAAAACGGTCAGGTCGTTGTCTTTTTGACTTCTAAAATTATCAGCTAACTTTCTCCCTTTAGCAACATTGGTGATTTTATGGTATTGAGTTTTATAATCTTTTCCAAGTCGTTTTAGTTGAGCTCTCAGAAATTCCTCTTCATATTGATTTTTTCCTCCTTCCTCTGTATCATTCAACCAATATTCTGGATAAATTTTTTCCATATCGGAAGGCATAAGACCCGAGAAAATAGCATTTCTCGCGTATTGTGTTGCAGTGGGGAGAATACTGTAAAAAGGTTCCTCTTTAATTTTCTTATAGTGATTTGCTATAATAGGCTCGAACGATTTCCATTGGTCGTACCTTAAGTTATCAACCACGACTAATAGTGTAGGCTGTTGCTTTGATATTTCAGGTAGTATTTTCGACTTGAAAAGAGTGTGAGATAGAGTAGGAGCTTCAACACCTTTTTCGAACCATGTTGGATAATTTTGATCTATAAATTTGCAAAATTCGATGTTAGCTTCATTTTTTTGAGATTCAAGAATTTCAAACATCCCTGTATCTTCGACATTTTCTAACTCTAATTCCCAATAAATCAATTTCAAATATAAGTCTACCCATTCTTGAAAGGAATCCACGTCAGTCAATTCCATAGATATTTTTCTAAACTCCTGTTGGTAATTGAGTGTTGTCTTTTCTGAAACTAGCCGAGTATGGTCTAGATTTTTCTTTAGACTTAGGAGAATCTGGTTTGGATTGACAGGTTTAATTAGGTAGTCTGCTATTTTAGAACCAATGGCTTCTTCCATGATATATTCTTCCTCACTTTTGGTAATCATAATCACAGGAAGATCTGTTCTGATGGCCTTTATTTCATTAAGTGTTTCCAGTCCAGTAAGCCCTGGCATATTTTCATCTAAGAACACAATATCAAATCTATTTTGCTTCACTTCATCTACAGCTTCAGACCCACTTTTACAAGTTGTCACTGCATAAGATTTTTTTTTAAGAAACAAAATGTGTGGCTTTAGCAAATCTATTTCATCATCTGCCCATAGTACTTTTATCTTTGACATATATAGCTTTATATTTGTGGTATAAAAAAAACTGATTTGAACCAAAGGAACAAACTTAAAATAATAAACGATCCAATTTATGGATTTATTACGATACCAAGCCCCTTAATTTTCGACCTCATTGAGCATCCATACTTTCAGAGGCTGAGGAGAATTACTCAAATGGGGTTATCTCACCTTGTTTATCCAGGAGCTAATCATACTAGATTTCATCATGCCTTAGGATGTCTTCACCTCATGAAGAAGGCTGTCGATATTTTAAAGTTTAAAGGTGTTGATATTTCAGAAGAAGAGGAGGAAGGCGTACTTATTACTATTTTACTCCATGATATAGGTCACGGACCTTTTTCTCATGCTTTAGAGCATTCTATAGTTAGTGATCTAAGTCATGAATACCTCTCCTTGGAATTTATGAATAGATTAAATATAGAGTTTCAAGGACAGCTCACTTTAGCTATTAATATTTTCAGAGGAAATCACGATAAGAAATTTTTATGTCAACTCATTTCAAGTCAGTTAGACATAGATCGTTTGGACTATTTAAAGCGAGATAGCTTTTACACAGGGGTGGCAGAGGGTAATATCAATAGTGAGCGCCTTATCAATATGCTTAATGTAGTGGATGATAAGTTGGTTGTAGAAGAAAAAGGAATTTATTCAATCGAAAAATTTTTGGTTGCTAGACGTTTAATGTACTGGCAAGTCTATTTGCATAAAACAAGTTTAAGTGCAGAACAACTTCTGATTAGGTTATTGAGAAGAGCCAAATATATTTTTGAAACAACAGATGAACAGATAGAAAATTCAACCCTAAATTACTTTTTAAGGCATGATATTAATTCTGAAAATTTTGATGATATCACTCTCCAACTTTTTTCAAAATTGGATGACTACGATATCATTTCAGCCTTAAAGAGCTGGCAAAATCACGATGACTTTGTTTTGAGTAGATTGAGTAAAATGATTTTGAATAGAGATTTGTTAAAGATTAAACTGAAAAATGAACCTATTGATCAAGAAAAACTAAAGTGTCATCTTTCTAAAGTTATTAAAAATTATAAGCTTTCTGAAGAAGAAGCAGAGTATTTTGTATTCGAAGGAACTACTTCCAATTTAGCTTATCAGCCTGATAAGGAACATATTAACATATGGTATAAAAACGGAAAGATTAAGGATGTGTCCTCGGCTTCAGACCAGCTCAACCTAAAAGCATTATCTAAAACTGTAGTAAAGCACTACTTATGTTATCCAAAAACCTATAATTAACGGTTTTTTTCTATTTTTGCCAGAATGAAATTTACAGCCCAACAAATTGCAGATATATTAGACGGAGACATTGTGGGAAATCCAGATGTAGAAGTTAATAAGCTTTCTAAGATAGAGGAAGGCAAAGAAGGATCGTTAACCTTTTTATCTAATCCAAAATATACTTCATACATATACAAAACTCAAGCTAGCATTTGTATCGTCAATAAAAGCTTTGAGAAGACTCAAGATATATCAACAACATTGATTAAAGTTGAAGATTCTTATGATGCATTTTCAAAATTACTTGAGGTCTATAATCAGATAAAATTAGATAAAAAGGGTATTGAAACGCCAAGCTCTATATCAGATACAGCCAAACTAGGAGAAAACATCTACGTTGGAGCTTTTACTTATATAGGTGAAGATGTTGTTGTGGGAGATAATGTGAAAATTTACCCCAATGTTTATATAGGTGATAATGTTACTATAGGAAATGGTGTCACCATATTTGCTGGTAGCAAAATTTATTCTGAAACTCAAATTGGTAACCATTGTACACTCCACAGCGGAGTTATAATAGGTGCCGATGGATTTGGATTTACGCCTTCAGAGAATGGAGAATATTCCAAAATACCACAAATAGGAAATGTCATAATAGAAGATTTTGTAGATATAGGTGCTGCCACTACAATAGATAGAGCTACATTAGGGTCTACCATTATTCGAAAAGGTGTAAAGCTAGATAATCAAATTCAAATTGCCCATAATGTTGAAATTGGAGAGCATACTGCAATTGCAGCCCAAACGGGTATTGCGGGATCTAGTAAAATTGGAAAGAACTGTTTAATAGGCGGACAAGTGGGTATCGCAGGGCATATAAAAATAGGTGACCGCGTAAAAATTCAAGCTCAAACAGGTGTTGGAAGGAATATAAAAGATGATGAAGCTATACAAGGTTCACCTGCTTTTGGATATAGCGACTTTAATAAATCCTACGTGCATTTTAGAAATTTTCAAAAAATAGTAAGCCGTTTAGATCATATAGAAAAACAATTTCCAAAGGATGAAAATTAATAACCAAACTACTATAAAAAAAGAAGTATCCTTACATGGGGTAGGGCTTCATACAGGTCAAAATGTAACTTTGACTTTTAAACCTGCTCCTATCAATCACGGATTTGCTTTCAAAAGAGTTGATCTGGAAGGAGAACCTATTATTCCTGCGGATGCAAGCTTAGTAACCAATACCGATCGAGGAACAAGCCTAGAAAAAAACGGGGTTGCTATTCAGACTTCAGAGCACGTTCTTGCAGCCTGCGTAGGGATGGGAGTTGACAATATTCTTTTAGAATTAAATGCCTCTGAGCCTCCAATAATGGATGGATCTTCAAAGTATTTTGTGGAAGCTCTAGAAGAAGCTGGTGTCGAAGAACAAGATGCTCCTAGAGATGAATTTATCGTGGAAGATGTGATTTCTTTTTCAGATGAAGAGACAGGTTCAGAAATCCTTGTGATGCCTTCCAATGAATACCAAGTGACTACCATGGTAGATTTTGGAACAAAGGTATTGGGGACGCAAAATGCTTATTTGAATAAGATGAGCGATTTCAAAAAAGAAATTGCAAACTCAAGAACTTTTAGTTTTCTACATGAGTTAGAAGCGATGTTGACCAGTGGATTAATAAAAGGCGGAGATCTCAACAATGCTATTGTTTACGTAGATAAAGAACTATCTCCAGATACGATGGAACGCTTAAAAGAAGCTTTTGGTAAAAATGAAATTTCAATAAAGCCCAATGGAATTTTAGACAATCTTACTCTCCATTATCCAAATGAGGCAGCAAGGCATAAACTGTTAGATGTAATTGGAGATTTGGCATTGGTAGGAACACACATACGAGGAAAGGTGATAGCCAATAAGCCAGGTCATACCATCAACACTCTATTTGCTAAAAAGTTAGCGAAAATAATAAAAGCTGAAAAGAGAAATAAAGTTCCAAAATTTGACCTTAATAAACCACCACTTTATGATGTAACTGAAATCATGAATAGGTTACCTCACAGGCCGCCTTTTTTACTGGTAGATAAAATTTTTGAACTAACGGATCGGTCGGTTATTGGAACTAAAAATGTGACTATGAACGAACCTTTCTTTGTAGGACATTTTCCAGGTAAACCAGTAATGCCAGGCGTTCTTCAGATAGAAGCTATGGCTCAAACTGGTGGTATTTTAGCCTTAAGTACGGTGGACGATCCCGAAAATTACTTGACCTATTTTATCAAAATAGATAATGTTAAATTTAAGCAACAGGTTGTACCTGGAGATACGCTTATTTTCAAACTAGAATTAATATCTCCAATTCGACGTGGTATTTGTCACATGCAAGGTTATGCTTATGCCAATGATAAATTAGCATGTGAGGCCGAACTCATGGCAAAAATCGTAAAATCTAAATAAAATGAATCAACCTTTAGCATACGTTCACCCAGGTGCAAAAATTGCCAAAAATGTGGTAATTGAACCTTTTACTACAATTCACAACAATGTAGAAATTGGTGAGGGAACTTGGATTGGTTCTAATGTTACCATTATGGAAGGTGCTCGAATCGGAAAGAATGTAAGTATTTTTCCTGGCGCTGTAATTTCAGCTGTTCCTCAAGATAAAAAATTTGAAGATGAAGACACTATTACTGAAATAGGGGATAATACCACGATTCGGGAATGTGTAACCATCAACAGAGGTACCAATGACAGAATGAAAACTAAGATTGGAAAAAATTGTTGGATTATGGCTTATTGCCATATTGCCCATGATTGCATTGTAGGTGATAATTGTGTGTTTTCCAATAATAGTACTTTAGCGGGTCATATTACCGTTGGAGACTATGCAGTTCTAGCAGGGATGGCCGCGGTTCAGCAATTTTGTAGCATTGGACGTCATGCGTTTATCACCGGAGGATCGATGGTAAGAAAAGATGTTCCTCCGTTTGTAAAAGCAGGAAGAGAGCCCTTATCCTACGTTGGGATTAATTCTGTAGGCCTAAGACGCAGAGGTTTTGATACCGATAAAATAAGAGAAATTCAAAATATTTATAGGATTCTTTATCAAAAGAATTACAATAATACACAAGCCGTTTCTATTATTGAAGCGGAAATGGAGGCTACTCCAGAACGAGACGAAATATTGCAATTTATAAAAGATTCCCAGAGAGGAATTATGAAAGGATATTTTTCAAACTAAACACCCATGGCAACAACAAGCGACATTAGAAATGGTTTATGCATAAAATATAACCACGATATATTCAAGGTGACGGAATTCTTACACGTTAAACCTGGAAAAGGTCCTGCTTTTGTGCGGACTAAATTAAAAAGTGTTACGACAGGAAAAGTTATTGATAATACGTTTTCTGCAGGACACAAAATTGAAGAAGTAAGAGTAGAAACTCACAAATACCAGTTTCTGTACCAGGAAGGTGAATTTTATCACTTTATGCATGTTGAAGATTTTACACAGATCAGACTTCTTCAAGCGGCATTAGATATGCCAAATTTACTTAAAGAGGGTGAAGTAGTGACTATACTTATCAACACAGAGGACAATCTTCCTTTATCCGTAGACATGCCTCCTCACGTTGTTTTAAGAGTGACTCAAACGGAGCCGGGAATTAAAGGAAATACCGCCACAAATGCTACTAAATCTGCAACTTTAGAAACAGGAGCTGAAGTAAACGTTCCTTTATTTATCAACGAAGGGGATAAGGTGAAAGTTGAAACTGAAAAGGGAACTTATAAAGAACGAATTAAAGAATAAAAAGCTAAGCTGAATGAAGTTTCCACAACCACAGACTCTTTTAGAAATTTCTAGACTCATCAATTCTGAATTTATTGGTGATCAACATTTTGAAATTCAAGGTATAAATGAAATTCATGTTGTAGAAGAAGGAGATATTGTATTTGTAGACCACCCTAAATATTACGATAAGGCTTTAGAGTCTAAAGCAAGCGTGATACTTATCAATAAAACAGTAGATTGCCCTGAAGGAAAGGCGCTATTGATATCTGAAGATCCGTTTTCAGATTTCAATAAAATTACCCGTCACTTTTCACCGTTTACAGCGGCAGATGCACAAATTTCAAAAACAGCTTCCATTGGTCATAATACTGTTATCCAACCAAATGTATTTATCGGTAACCATGTTAAGATTGGCAACAATTGTATCATTCATAGTAATGTTTCAATATACGATGGGGTAGAGGTTGGCAATAACGTTCAGATTCATTCAGGTACTGTTTTAGGTGCAGACGCTTTTTATTATAAAAACCGTCCTTCACATCACGATAAATTACTATCTGGAGGTAGTGTTAAAATTGAAGATGAAGTAGAGATTGGAGCACTATGTACTATCGATAAAGGGGTGTCTGGAATCACACTCATAGGAAAAGGCACAAAAATAGATAACCAAGTCCAAATTGGACATGATACAATAATAGGGAAGAAATGTCTTATTGCCTCACTAACAGGAGTAGCAGGTTGTGTGGTTGTAGAAGATGAAGTCACCATGTGGGGGCAAGTTGGTGTAGCCAGTGGATTAACTATAGGGACTAAAGCCATTATTTTAGCCCAGTCTGGAATTAGTAAAAGCCTAAAACCAAATAAAACTTACTTTGGAACGCCTGCTGAGGATGTAAAAAAGAAATACAGAGAATTAGCTTACATTAGTAGGATACCAGAAATCATTCAAAAACTTAAAAATTTATGAGTTCAGATCACAAAAAATTGGTCACAAACTTTTTTACTTCCAAATACTACAAAGATCAATCTGAATTTGAGAAGTTTATACATCCAAAACTAAAAATAGACTGGAATAGCAGCAGGGGTTTTTTTCAGTTCAATTATAAAAAGTTTTATAAGATGTCCCTAGAAATGGGGAAATCTTTCGAAAATATGTCTCCAGAATTTTCTCATGTAGTCCAAGAAGATAACCAAGTGTTTGTAAGGTTTACTTACAATGTAGAAACGGTTGAATCTCAAGATTTGATTGGATTGGCAGACTTTTTTAGCGTTTGGGAAATAAAAGACAATAAGCTTTACAGAGGTTATATCATGTCTCAACCTTGCGACGAGGGTTTAGAAGGTATGCTCTCTTTCATAAATGAAGTATAATTAAGCAATTAAATAACTATATAATTTTTAAGGCTCGTCTTAAAAATTTACTTTTGTTCAACAAAAATTAAACATACATATGAGCGTTTTAGTCAATAAAAATTCAAAAATTATTGTTCAGGGGTTTACTGGAAGTGAAGGATCATTTCACGCCGAACAAATGATAGACTATGGAACCAACATAGTTGGTGGTGTGACTCCAGGCAAAGGAGGAACTACCCATTTGGGAAAACCAGTTTTCAATACAGTTTCTGATGCTGTTGAAAAAGCTGGAGCAGATACCACTATTATCTTTGTTCCACCAGCTTTCGCAGCAGATGCTATTATGGAAGCTGCAGATGCTGGTATTAAAGTCATTATAACTATTACAGAAGGTATTCCTGTTTCAGACATGATTAAGGCTTCAGATTACATTAAAGATAAAGACTGTAGACTTATTGGTCCCAACTGTCCTGGTGTAATTACACCCGGAGAGGCTAAAGTGGGCATTATGCCAGGCTTTGTTTTCAAAAAAGGAATAGTTGGTATTGTTTCTAAGTCCGGAACCTTAACTTACGAAGCCGCAGACCAAGTGGTTAAAGAAGGTTATGGTATTACCACGGCTATTGGTATTGGGGGAGATCCTATTATTGGAACTACCACAAAAGATGCTGTAGAGATGTTGGTAAACGACCCAGAAACTGAATGTGTGGTCATGATTGGTGAAATTGGTGGACAATTGGAAGCAGAAGCTGCTAAATGGTATAAAGAAAGTGGAAGCAAAAAACCTGTTATAGGATTTATTGCTGGAGAAACTGCCCCTGCTGGAAGAACTATGGGACATGCTGGCGCTATTGTAGGTGGAAGCGAAGACACAGCTCAGGCGAAAAAAGCCATACTGAAGGATTCTGGTATCCACGTTGTGGATTCACCAGCAGAAATTGGTAAAAAAGTAGCTGAAGTACTTTCTAAATAAATTATTTAAAATTCGAAAAGCCTTTACTGCACAAGTAAAGGCTTTTTATGTCAAAATCTATACAAGCTATGAAACTACTTGACAAAAAAAATGTAATTATTACAGGTGGAAACCGAGGAATAGGAAAAGGGATTGCTGAAATTTTTGCTCAACATGGAGCCAATGTTGCCTTTACCTATATTTCATCTTCAAGTTCTGCTAAAGAGTTGGAAGATCACCTCAAAACCTTTGGAGTGAACGCAAAAGCATATAAATCTGACGCTTCAGATTTTGATCAATCTCAAAAGTTAGCAGACGAAGTCATCAAAGATTTTGGCAGTATCCATGTTCTTATTAACAATGCAGGAATTACAAAAGACAATCTCTTGATGCGGATGAGTGAAGACGATTTTGATAAAGTTATTAAGGTAAATTTGAATTCTGTTTTTAACTTGACCAAAGCCGTTTTACGACCTATGTTGAAGCAAAGAAGTGGTAGCATTATCAATATAAGTTCTGTTGTTGGTTTAAAGGGGAACCCTGGACAGGCCAATTATTCAGCTTCAAAAGCAGGAATCATCGGTTTTTCTAAATCCGTAGCTCTAGAATTAGGGTCTAGAAATATACGATCAAATGTGGTAGCTCCAGGATTCATAGAAACTGAAATGACAGAAAAATTAGATGAAAAAACAGTGGAGGGCTGGAGACAAGCTATTCCTCTTAAAAGAGGTGGAAAGCCAGAAGATATAGCCAATGCGTGTGTATTTTTAGCTAGCGATATGAGCACCTACATCACTGGGCAGACTTTAAGTGTAGATGGAGGAATGTATACTTAAAACTTAATTATGACAAGTCAATTTTTGCTATTGCTTCTTTTGAATTTTGCATGTGCATTGGGATTGACATTTTTATTATATCATAAATTATTTCAAGACAAAACTCAAAGAGTGCTCGCACTTTTTAGATTTTTGTCTTTTTTTTTGATAGGACTATTACTTATAAATCCTGAAATTGACTCTACAGAACTCAGTATTGAAAAGCCTAAACTCACATTTGCTATTGATAATTCTGAATCTATCCAAAAGCTTTCTGATAGTAAGGGAATTAACGATTTTGTAAAAAAAATCAGGACAGATGATGAACTAAATTCAAAATACGATTTGAGTTTTTTTTCCTTTGGTAATCAATACAACGTATTAACTGATTCGCTTGAGTTTTCAGAAACTTCAACAAACATCTCGAAAGTAATAGATTATGCTTACGAAATTAATAAAGAGGAGACGTCTTTATTTGTTATGTTGACAGATGGGAATCAAACTTTTGGTGAGGATTACTATTACAAATCGTTCCCTGAACCTATATCCTCTTCAATTATAGTTTTAGGAGATACCACTACATATAAAGATTCTAAAATTGATTTTATCAACCTCAATGAGTTTGCTTATTTCAACAATGAATTTCCTCTGGAATTATTTGTTAGTCAGAATACGTCTACAAACACGACTCAGACCTTAAGCATAGTCGAGAACGATGTAAAACTCGCTTCTAGATCGATTACAATTCCAGCTAAGGGTTCCACTAAAGTTGAGTTCCAACTTAAAGCAACACCAGTAGGGATGAAAGTGCTTGAAGCTGAGCTAGAGCCTCTTCAAAATGAAAAGAACTTAACGAATAATAAGAAAAGTATATCCCTAGAGGTCATAGATTCTCGCTCCAAAATTTTGCTAATCTCGGATATTATACATCCGGACTTGGGATTTTTTAAAAGGATTCTGGAAACCAATAAAGAGTTGGAACTTTTTACAAAAACCACCTCAGATTTTATTGAATATTCTGAATATGACTTGCTGATTTTATACCAACCTCAATCTGCATTTCGAAAAGTTTTTAGTGAAATAAAAGCTAACCAATTGAATTATTTTCTCATCGGGGGTTCACAAACCGACTATGGATTTTTAAATCGGTTGGATTTAGGATTTGAAAAAGAATTGATACCTACTACTGAAGAGTATACTGCCACCTTAAATGCTGATTTTAGTTTGTTTCAAATTGAGGGTTTAAATTTTAAATCCTATCCACCTGTCTTAGATAAGTTTGGAGATATCAATTTGACAACTAATTTTTCAATGTTTTTGAATAAAAAAGTAAATGGAGTAGAATTGGATTCTCCATTGTGGGTGTTTGATGCAGATTCTAATATAAAACGCTCTTTTTTATTTGGTGAAAATTTCTGGAAGTGGAGAGCTAGCTATTATGTTAAGCATTCGGATTTTGAAAAATTCGACCAGACTTTTCAAAAGATCCTTCAGTATTTATCTCAAGCGAAGTCTAAGAATAACTTATCGGTAGAGGTGAATCCAGTGATTAATTCTGGAGAATCCAATGAAATAAGAGCTAAGTATTATGATGCTAATTTTGAAGTAAATCCTGACTTTAATTTCAGTATTCGTTTTGAAAATCTTGAGACTACAAAAGCAACACAATCAAGACTACTTTCAGATGGAGATAGCTATATCTATAATCTATCAGACTTGGAGCCGGGAACCTATACTTATGAAATAAAAGGGGTGGATGTTGATATTTCTAAAGTTGGACAATTTGAAATTTTAAACTATTCTAGCGAACTTCAATTTGAAAATGCAAATTATAAAGGGTTAAGACGACTTGTAGAAGAAAAAGATTTGTATCTATTTTCAAACAGAGAGGAACTGATTTCTAGTTTAAGGTCAGAAGACGTTAAATCAATCCAAAAATCCACCAAAAAAACACAGAGTTTAGTCGATTTTGAATGGCTTATCCTATTATTAGCATTAACTTTGAGTTTCGAATGGTTTTATAGAAAATATAAAGGCTTAATTTAAATTAAAATAATATGGAAAGATTACCTAAGGCGATTGTACCTATCATTATAGTAGTGGTGATTGCAATCATTTTTATAGCAAATTCAACAGTGAACGTCAATTCTGGTGAAGCTGGAGTTTTATTTAAACGTTTTGATGGTGGAGTAGTTACGGATGGCGAACCTCTAAAAGAGGGTTTTCATATTGTAGCTCCTTGGAACACTGTTTTTATTTATGAGGTGAGACAACAAACTATAGATGAATCTATGCAAGTTTTATCTTCAAACGGTCTAGACATTAAACTTGATGCTACAATTTGGTTTGAACCAACTTATGATCAACTTGGTTTATTGCACAAAGAACGAGGACAGAAATATATTTCTAGATTGATACAACCTGCTGTAAGATCTGCGACAAGAGCAGTTGTTGGTCGGTACAAGCCTGATGAATTGTATGCTCAAAAAAGAGAATCAATTCAAAATGAAATATATGATGAAACCAATCAATTACTGAAAAATCAATATGTTCAAGTCAATAGAATTTTGGTAAGAGATGTCTCATTACCACCAACTATTAAACAAGCGATTGAGAGAAAATTGAAGCAAGAACAAGAGTCATTGGAATATGAGTTTCGTTTAGAAAAAGCGACTAAAGAAAAACAACGTCAAGAAATTGAAGCTCAAGGTAAAGCTCGTGCCAATGAGATTTTAAATGCTTCTCTGTCTGAAAATATCTTGAAGGAAAAAGGAATCCAAGCTACAATTGAACTTTCTAAATCTGAAAATTCTAAAATTATTGTAATAGGTTCTGGAGAAAATGGTATGCCTATCATATTAGGAAATAACTAATTTTGTCATAAAAAAAGCGAACTCTTTTAGGATTACATATTTTATTCTAAATTTGCACTGCGATGAAAAATTACAACCTACATCATTATTTATCTAATACGCTCAACGCGGTTGGAATGTAATATGTAGATAGTTAATCATATACAAAACCCGTTTGAGCACTATGCTCTAACGGGTTTTTTAATTTAAAAAACGAGAATCAATACTATGGAAAAACTTAAAATAGCGATACAGAAATCAGGAAGGTTACACGATGAATCCCTTAAAATTCTAAAAAATTGTGGGATTTCCATCGATAATGGAAGAGACCAGCTTAAGGTAGAGGCCTCTAATTTTCCTTTAGAGATCTTTTACCTTAGAAATGGAGATATTCCACAGTACTTGAGAGATGGCATTGCAGACTTAGCCATAGTGGGGGAAAACCTTCTTTATGAAAAGGGAGATGACCTTATTATCCAAAGACGTTTGGGATTTTCTAAATGTAAAGTGTCTTTGGCAATTCCAAAGCAGTCTACTATGAAAGGCGTTAAAGATCTAGAAGGCATGCAGATTGCTACATCTTACCCAAATACACTTCAGAAATACCTGGATAAACAAGGGGTAAATGCTAATATTCACTTGATAACAGGTTCTGTTGAAATTGCTCCTAACATCGGTCTTGCAGATGCTATTTGCGATATAGTATCTAGCGGTAGTACTTTGTTCAAAAATAATCTAAAGGAATCTGATGTTATTTTAAACAGTGAAGCTGTTTTAGCAAGTTCTCCTACTTTATCCAAAGAGAAGCAAGAATTACTGGATAAGTTGATGTTTAGAATTGATTCTGTTTTGAGAGCTGAAAATTCTAAATATGTATTGTTGAATGCTCCAAACGATAAACTTGAAGATATTATTAAGATTCTACCTGGTATGAAGAGTCCTACAATTATGCCTCTTGCAGAATCTAACTGGAGTTCCGTACACACTGTTATTACCCAAGAGAAGTTTTGGGAAATTATAGACGAATTAAAATCTGCAGGAGCAGAAAGCATCCTTGTAAGTCCAATTGAAAAAATGATTTTATAATGAAAACGATTCAATTTCCAAAGAGAGAAGACTGGTCCGAACTCTTAAAACGGCCAACGCGTACTTTTAAAGATATCGAAACCACAGTGGATGATATCTTTAAGAATATTGAACAGAGTGGGGACGAAGCTATATTAAAGTATACCAGCATGTTCGATGGAGTGGATTTAAAAGATTTTAAGGTGACATCCGCTGAAATTGAAAATGCTCAACACCAAGTTTCAAATCCATTAAAATCTGCAATTCAATTAGCGAAAGCTAATATCACTAAGTTTCACGAAGCTCAAAAAACAGAACCTGTTAAGGTAGAAACCCAACCTGGGGTGACCTGTTGGCAAGCAAAAAAGCCCATACAAAAAGTAGGTTTATATATACCAGGGGGGACTGCTCCATTATTTTCTTCTGTTTTGATGTTGGCAGTGCCTGCCAAGATCGCTGGATGTAGTGAGATAGTGTTGTGCACGCCACCAAACAAGGAAGGGGAAATAAATCCTGTTACTTTATATACGGCTGAACTTTGTGGAATAGATAAAATCTTCAAAGTAGGAGGAATCCAAGCTATTGGAGCGATGACTTTTGGGACAGAAAGTATCCCTAAAGTTTATAAGATCTTCGGACCAGGAAACCAATATGTAACTGTCGCCAAACAAGTGGCCACCACTTTCGATGTGGCTATTGATATGCCAGCAGGTCCTTCAGAATTGCTAGTTGTTGCAGATGAAACAGCAAATCCTGAATTTGTAGCTTCAGATTTGTTAAGCCAAGCAGAGCACGGTTTCGATTCTCAAGTGGTTTTAGTATCGACAGATGAAGACATGATTACCGCTGTGCAAAAAGCAATCAAGGAGCAGCTAGAAGTGTTACCGAGAAAAGAAATGGCTTCTAAAGCTATTGAAAATTCAAAATTCGTCCTGGTAAAAGACCAAGATTCAGCTCTAGAACTAATCGATTTCTATGGTCCAGAGCACTTTATTATCTCTACCAAAGACGATGATTTTTATGTTGACAATATCAATAATGCAGGTTCCGTTTTCATAGGAAAATATACGCCAGAAAGTGCAGGAGATTATGCTTCTGGAACTAACCATACTTTACCTACCAATGGGTATGCTAAACAGTACAGTGGTGTGAATCTAGATAGTTTCAACAAAGCGATTACCTACCAAAAAATTACCGAAGAAGGGATTAAAGGAATTGGTGAAGCTGTAGAACTTATGGCAGAGGCCGAAGGCCTTCAAGCTCATAAAAATGCGATGACCTTAAGACGAAAAGCGGTTGAAAATAACTAATACGTTAGCGAATGATTTTAGATAACCTAATAAGAAAAAACGTAAAAAACATGTCTGCATATTCGTCTGCCAGAGACGAATTTAATGCTGATGAAAAAAACTATCTGTTTTTGGATGCTAATGAGAATCCATTTAATTCTGACTATAATAGATATCCAGATCCCTATCAAAATGCTTTAAAGGATGCTATTTCTAAAGTTAAACAAATTCCAAAACAAAATATTGTTTTAGGGAATGGAAGCGATGAAGTTCTTGATCTCATTTTCAGAGCTTTTTGCGAGCCCAAAGAAGATGAGATTATTACGATGCCTCCTACCTATGGTATGTATGAAGTATTAGCGAATCTTAATGATGTAAAAACAGTTCAAGTCCTTTTAAAGGAAGGATTTCAAATTGATGTTCAGGGAGTGTTGTCGGCCATTTCAGATAAAACCAAATTGATTTTCATTTGTTCTCCTAACAATCCTTCGGGCAACTTATTACAGATTAATGATATAAAAACCATCTTAGATCAATTTGAAGGATTAGTAGTTATTGACGAGGCTTATATTGATTTTGCAACGAGTAGTTCATTTATTTCTGAATTGAATGATTTCCCAAATTTGATTATCACTCAAACTTTTTCAAAGGCTCTTGCTCATGCAGGAATCCGAGTGGGAATGTGTTTTGCCAGCGAACGTATTATTGCAGTTCTCAATAAAATAAAGCCTCCGTACAATATCAATCAACTCAGCCAGACTAAAGCTCTAGAGGTGATTCAAAACTTTGATACTTATATTTTTCAAGTTCAAATCATTAAATCTGAAAGGGAATTAGTGGCAAACGAGTTGAAAAAAGTCAGTTGGATACAACACGTTTTTTCTTCAGAATCTAATTTTTTACTCTGCAGAGTAGATAATGCGAATCTGAGGTATGGCCAATTGTTAGAGAAAAAAATTGTCGTTAGAAATAGGACGAATCAACCATTATGCGAGAACTGCTTAAGGTTTACGGTGGGTACACCAGAACAAAACCAAACTTTACTCAATGCCCTAAAAGAATTTAATTCATGAAAAAAGTCTTATTTATAGATAGAGATGGTACGCTCATTAAAGAGCCTGCCGACCATCAAATTGATAGTTTTGAGAAACTAGAATTTTATCCTGAAGTATTTACTTATATGAATAAAATTGCATCAGAACTAGATTATGAATTGGTAATGATCACCAATCAAGATGGTTTAGGGACTGATATTTACCCCGAGGATACCTTTTGGCCCGTGCAAGATTTTATCATTCACGCCTTTAAAAATGAAGGTGTTGAGTTTGAAGATATCTACATAGATAAAACCTTTCCAAAAGATAATGCACCCACTAGAAAGCCGAAAACAGGCTTATTGACGAAGTATTTTGAATCTGAGTACGATATGGAAAATTCTTTTGTCATTGGAGATCGACTTACTGATGTTGAGTTGGCGAAGAATTTGGGCGCTAAGGGTGTTTTTATCGATAATAAAACAGAGTTAGGTCTAGGAGAAACAGAATCTTCTAATACTGAATTGGAATCTTATATTGGACTTAGAACCAATACTTGGAAAGCCATTTACGAGTATCTAAAGTTAGAACGAAGAACCGCTAGTTTAAAGCGAACCACTAAAGAAACCAATATTGAAATTAGCATAAATCTAGATGGTACAGGAAAGAGTGATATTTCTACGGGACTTCATTTTTTTGACCACATGCTAGACCAAGTGGCTCGACATGGCCAAATAGATATGGAATTGAAAGCAGAAGGTGATTTGGAAGTTGATGAGCACCATACTATTGAAGATGTGGCGATCGTGCTAGGCGAAGTTTTCGCTAAAGCTTTAGGATCCAAATTAGGCATAGAACGATATGGATTTTGCTTACCAATGGACGATAGTTTAGCCCAAGTTGCCATAGACTTTGGTGGCCGTAATTGGTTAGTTTGGGATGCTGATTTCCAAAGAGAGAAAATAGGAGAAATGCCAACAGAAATGTTTATGCACTTTTTTAAATCCTTTACGGATGGCGCAAAATGCAACTTGAACATAAAAGCCGAAGGGGATAATGAGCATCATAAAATTGAAGCTATCTTTAAAGCTTTTGCAAAATCTATAAAAATGGCTGTAAAGCGAGATGCGGAAAAAATGATTTTACCAAGCACAAAAGGACAACTTTAGATGAAGATTGCAATAATAGATTATGGAGCTGGCAATGTTAAAAGTATTGAGTTTGCTTTACAAAGACTAGGTTACTCCTCAGAACTAACAAGTAATGCAGATACTGTAAAAGCAGCAGATCGTGTTATTTTTCCAGGTGTTGGAGAAGCTAGTAGTGCTATGAAAATGCTAAAAAGTACAGGGCTAGATCGCCTTATTCCAGCTTTAGAACAGCCAGTTTTAGGGATATGTTTAGGAATGCAATTGATGTGCAACTATTGTGAAGAGGGCGATACCAAAGGCTTAAACATATTCGATGTGAAGGTTGTGAAGTTTAACAATCAACTCAAAGTACCGCAGGTAGGTTGGAATACAATTTTCGACCTGAAAACAGACCTTTTTAATGGTATAGAAGAAAACGCCTACATGTACTTAGTTCATAGCTTCTATGTTCCAGCGTATCGAGATAGTATTGCTAATTCCAGTTACGGAGTGAACTATAGTGTAGCACTTCATAAAAATAATTTTTATGGAGTACAATTCCATCCTGAGAAAAGCGGTGAAATAGGTGAACAAATTTTGAAGAATTTTATTGAAATACGATGAGAATAATTCCTGCAATAGATATAATAGAAGGCCAATGTGTGAGACTCTCCAAAGGCGATTATAATACTAAAAAAGTGTATAATGAAAATCCGCTTGAAGTTGCCAAAGCTTTCGAAGATAGTGGAATTGAATATTTGCATTTAGTCGATCTGGATGGTGCTAAGTCCAAGCATATTGTAAATCATAAAATATTAGAAGATATAGCAACACATACCCGTCTTAAAATTGATTTCGGTGGGGGATTAAAGACCGATAAAGATCTGAAAATCGCTTTCGATTCTGGAGCACAACAAATTACGGGGGGGAGTGTCGCTGTTACCAATACATCGCTATTTTTAGAGTGGCTAACTCAATTTGGTTCTCAAAAAATTATCTTAGGGGCAGATGCTAAAGATGGAAAGATCGCTACGGGTGGATGGAAAGAGGCTTCAGACTTAGAAATTGAAAAGTTTATCAAAGATTTTGTAGCTCATGGGGTTGACTATGTTATTTCTACAGATATTTCTAAAGATGGCATGTTACAAGGTCCCTCAACAGACTTGTATAGGTCTATTTTAATGAATAATCCAGATTTGAAATTAATAGCGTCAGGGGGGATTTCAAATTTAAAAGATCTTGAAGATGTTTTTGAAATAGGCTGTGAAGGTGTAATTATTGGAAAAGCTATTTATGAAAACAAAATCAGTTTGAAAGAACTGGAAAAATTTGTTTTAGAACACTAAAAAACGAAAAGACATTGCTTACAAAACGTATTATACCTTGTTTAGATATCAAGAATGGCCGAACGGTTAAAGGCATCAATTTTGTTGAATTACGAGATGCTGGTGACCCCATAGAATTAGCCAAAATTTATGCTGAAAACTATGCTGATGAGTTGGTTTTCCTAGATATTTCAGCAACCGAAGAACGCCGTAAAACCCTAGCCCAATTGGTTGAAGACATCGCAAAACATATCAATATTCCCTTTACGGTTGGCGGAGGTATTGCTTCGGTGGAGGATGTAGCTTTGTTATTAAAATCTGGCGCAGATAAAGTTTCTATCAATTCTGCAGCGGTTAAGAATCCTCAATTAATTTCAGAAATAGCAAAGCGGTTTGGTTCCCAATGTGTTGTGGTTGCTATTGATGCCAAACAAATAAATGGGCTTTGGAAAGTTCATTTGGTTGGGGGAAAACAACCTACCGAACTCGATTTGTTCGAGTGGGCCAAAAAAGTCCAAGAGCTTGGCGCTGGAGAAATTTTGTTCACTTCAATGGATAATGATGGGACCAAAAAAGGTTTTGCTAATGAAGCTTTAGCCCGACTCTCTCATGAGCTTCACATTCCTATTATCGCTTCAGGAGGCGCAGGAACAATTCAACATTTCGAGGATACCTTTAAACTAGGAAAAGCAGATGCAGCACTAGCGGCTAGTGTTTTTCATTTCAAAGAAATAGAAATTCCAGACCTAAAGCAAGAGCTCAAGTCTAAAGGAATTGCCATAAGAATTTAAAAAACAAACTATGACTATAGATTTTAAGAAAGAGAGTAGTGGTCTGGTGCCAGCCATTGTCCAAGATGCTAATACCAAAACTGTTTTGATGCTAGGCTACATGAATGAAGAAGCTTACAAAAAAACCATTGAAACCAAATTGGTAACTTTTTATAGCAGAAGTAAAGAAAGACTTTGGACCAAAGGCGAAGAGAGTGGTCATTCTTTGGATTTAGTGGATATTAAGGTAGATTGTGATAATGATACTTTACTTGTCAATGTTTATCCCAATGGGCCAACCTGCCACACAGGAGCAGACACCTGCTGGAAAGAAGATAATAAAGCGACTTTTGGATTCCTAACCAACTTAGAATCAACCATTGCTCAACGCAAACTGGAGGCTAATTCTAAAGAGAGTTATGTGGCTAGTTTATTCGAAGAAGGAATCAATAAAATCGCTCAAAAAGTAGGAGAGGAAGCTGTTGAAGTTGTTATTGAAGCTAAAGATAACGATGATAATTTATTTTTGAATGAAAGTGCAGATTTGCTTTTTCATTATTTAATTCTGCTTCAACAAAAAGGATTTCAACTTGAGGATGTTGTAGATGTTTTGGAGCGACGAAATAAAAAATAAATGTCAATTTGATTTTTAGTTCAAAATGCAGTATAAACGTTTCTACTATCTCATTCAGCTTCAGTATTTAGGCTTTCGGTATCACGGCTGGCAAAAGCAACCTGGTGTCCTTACAGTGGAGCATATGCTCCACAAAACTCTAAATTTTATACTGGAGAATCAGCGTTTTAAGGTTCTTGCTGCTGGACGTACAGATGCTATGGTATCTGCAAATCAAACCTACATTGAATTGTTTGTTTATGAAGATGAACTTGATTTGGAAACCTTTCTAGATCAATTCAATAAAAATCTTCCTCAAGATATAAGGGCTTTGTCTATAGAAGAAACCACTGCCGACTTTAATATTATTCAGCATCCAAAAATTAAAGAATACCTTTATTTTTTCTGTTTAAAAGAAAAAATGCACCCGTTTTGTGCCCCATTCATGGTAAATTTTCAAGAAGATCTTGATATTGAATTGATGAAGCTAGGAGCTAGGCTTTTCGAAGGAGAGCATGATTTTTATTCCTTCACGTTCAGACCCAATCCAGAAACCAAGACCGAGGGGAATATAGAACGCTGTGAACTCAGAGAAAATGATATCTATACTGCCAACTTTTTTCCAAACCAAAGTTTTGTCTTAAAGGTAGTAGGAGAAGGTTTTAAACGTCAACAAATTAGATTGATGATGGGTGCTTTAATCGATCTGGGGAGACATAAGATGAGCTTGGAAGAATTGGAAAAAACCATCGACGGTAGTCATAAAATAAAGCTTGAACACATAGCTCAAGCTTCGGGGTTAATTCTTAATAAAGTGAGTTTAAAACTTTAAAACCATTTCTTTTTTCTGAAATAGAAAATGAGGAGAGCAGTCATTAATATCATGACTCCCCAAACGATAAAATATCCAGATTTCAACTTGAGTTCTGGCATATAGTCGAAGTTCATCCCGTAGATACCGGCTAAAAATGTAAGTGGAATAAATATGGTAGACATAATAGTTAACACTTTCATGACTTCATTCATCTTAATGCTCAAACTACCCATGTACATGTCCATTAATCCCCAGACAATTTCTCTATAGATATCTATATTTTCTGTGACTTGAAGAATATGATCGTATAGATCAGCAATATATGCTTTTGTAGATTTATCATAAAGCTGATGTTTTGAGATCTGCAGCTTGTTTATAAGTTCTTTTGCAGGAAAAACAGCCTTTCTAATGCTTAAAATCTCTCGTTTCAGTAGCTGTATTTCTGAGGTTGAAGCTTTGTTGGCATCCTCAATTATTCTTTCTTCAAGATCTTGAATTTTTTCTTCCATGGTTTCTAATAAATTGTAGTAATTATCTACAACTGCATCTATTAGGGCATAAAAGAGATAGTCTGTATTCCTCATACGAATTCTTCCTACTTTATTATGAATTCGCTCTCGAATAGAATTGAAAATGATATCCTGAGACTGCTGAAACGAAATGATATAAGACTTATTAAAAACAAGTCCAAAATGATTTTTAATCAATAGGTCTGTTTCGTTATGATAGATCATTTTTAAAGCAAAAAATACATAATCTTCAAACTCATCTAATTTTGGTCGCTGTTTGGTATTGGCGATATCTTCAAGCACTAAGGGATGGATATCTAATAGGGTACCAAGTTTGGATAATTTTTCCACATCATGGACTCCTATAAAATTAATCCAATGTTTGAATTGAGTTTCGTGAGTCACGAGATCGAGCACTTTTTCTATAGAACAATTGCTATTATAAATAACCTTCTCCTCGTTATAACTAATCACATTTATAACTGTATCCTCCGAAGTTTCCTCACCTACATAAGTTATTTTACCTGGAATTTGATTCTGGATAGGTTTACGTTTAAAACTTAAACGCTTAGGGTATTTTAAGCTCGGAAGAGTTTTACGCACTTTGTTTTTCAAAATAGTGGATCTGAGTTTGTAGGCGTTCTTTAGTTAAATTGATAATCCTTTTATTCACTTCTGAAGCATTTTCAATATAAAATTTATACTCATCAATTGTAAAATGCCCCATAAAGATTCCCCTTATAAGATTTTTAAATTTTGAGTCTTTCTTGACAGTATTCTCAATGTATTTAAGCTTTTCCTCATGTCCAAGTTTATGGAACACATTTTTATATCGGATGATATAATCTTCAAAAATAGATAGTAGAATATCATTTTGAAATTTAGCGATAGGTCTTAAGGTCGAATTCTGAAAAGATTCAAAGCTTAAGGTGAGAGAGCTTACTTTAGCATTGGGAACTTCTACGCGTATAGATAGAATCTCCTCATCTCTTGTCTTCATAATATAAGTTTTGTCTAAAGTAAGGATTCTTTTTTAAAAGGTAAAAATTATAAAGAATACACTTCTAAGTATATTTAGCTTTAAGAATAATAGATATACTTCCTTTAAAATATTTTATTATTGCTAGATTTGAAACATAAAAAAGCTGTCCGTTATATGTTTTAAAGTATTTAAAGGACTAATTCAGGAAGAACTTTAAATATCAGCAGAACATTAAGGACAGCTCTTTTTTTACGACAGAGTTCGTGGAACTTATGCTATGTGTTTTTACTCTACAGTGACATCAAAAGTCACTTCGATATCTGTTTCTCCTCCAACTTCAGGAGATAAATCTCCTTCACTTGCTCCAGGAACATTTTTATCACCTTCATGAATAAGAATTACAGTAAAGTTCCCTTGGCTAGCTTCACCTATTGCTAAGCTAAATTCTACACCAATAGGGTTCCCGTCGTTGTCTAAAGCTCCAGTATAAGTAGGAGTAGCGTCTAAAGAATCCTCTACAATATAAAACACTTGATGCTCTTCAGCTTCTTCAAGAACCTCAATGGTGATGTCTTCAGCAGGATTTTCCAGCTCATTCAAAAACTGTACACGTCCAGTATAGGTAGTATTCGCAGATAGTGCTGGACTTATAATTTCTGGATTGGATCCATCTGCATCCAAATCTCTGTAAATAAAATCAATAGTTTCACCACCTCCCTCAGGAGTTAATTTTAAATTCAAAGTCGTAATTACTTCTTCTTCGTTGATCACTTGTGGTGCATCATCGTCATCAGAACAGGCGCTAAAAACGAGCGTTGCTAAAAGGCCTAAGCTTAATAATTTAATTGTTTTAATTGTTTTCATAGATTTAATTTTTAAAAATTTAATTTGTGTTAATAATTGAGTTTTAATTGTAACATAGCATTAGTGCCAACTTCATCGGCATAAAATCTTAATCTATTGAGATAATCTCTATAATTGGTATTTAAAACGTTGTTGATCATCACGTTGATGCTTAGCTTAGTTTTATCAAAGTCGAAGTCTAGTCCTGAGCTAAAATTGAGAAGATGATAAGCTTCTGGTGTAGAGCTAACATCCACTTCAACTTCTTCAAATTCGCCAGTAGTAGTATTGACTATATCTGTCCTAAAATTATTATCAGGAAAAGCATTTTGCTGAGTAACCAACTGGCTATTTAAAGAGATATAAAAGTTATTCCATTCTTTTTTGGAATAGGTTATTGTATTTGAAACATTGAATGGAGGCATATGTATAAGCGCCTCATTTTGTTCGACGTCTCTTCCATTGACATAAGCAAAATTGGACGAGAACTCCAAATTGTCAAAACTATAATTTGCACTTACATCTATACCATAAAGTCTTGCATTGGTTTGTCTATACTCATATACGGGAAAAGCTCCTCTTATAGTTGTTTCTATACCATTGGGCTCCAAGACTATAAAGTCTTCAATATAATTGATATAAGGCTGAATATTGAAGCCAAACTTTTCTACAACACCTTGAAATCCGACTCCTGCTTTAAAGGATTGTTCTGAATTGAGCTGAAGATCACCAAGTTCTATACTAGAAATGCTGTGATGTAAGCCATCACTGAACAATTCTGATGGGTTTGGTGCTCTACTTGCTGAACTTAAATTCCCAATCAATTTAAAATCATTTTTGAAAGTATATGATGCTCCTACAGTTGCAGAAATATTGTGATAGTCGAACTGTGGATTGGTTAAAATCTGATTTCCATCTTCTCCAATTTCAAACTCAGGAAAGAGTTGATCGTAACCTAAATTTTCCCATCTCGAAGTGATATAGAACTTATCGGCATCTATAGTATTAAAGTCATAGCGAACTCCCGCATCTAGATCCCAACCCTCTGAGACCTTATAAGCGGTGGTGGCAAAAATTCCAGCAGTGTACATGTTATAGTCTGGAATAAGTCTTCTCACTCCAGTATTTGGATTTGCAAAGTTATTCTGAGCATTGAATTCTAAACCAAAATTAGAGTCAAAACCCTCCAAACTCGTCCATTCCAGTTGAGTGAGTAGGGTATGGGTTTTAAGTTCCATATCCATAGCGGGAGTGTCTCCACGTCCTCCGCGTCGAATATCAAACTCCAATCGGTTATTTTGTTGAAAAGAATATTGTAAACTTAATTCCCCAAGGTTTTTAAGTTTTTTGAAAGTTTCAAGTTTATATATTTGATGTGTCACTTCTTGTTGTGGGCTATCGATTGTATAAGAAAAATCTTCAATAAAAAAAGGCTCCTGTCTGTTGATAGAATTTACTAGATCTCTAGCGTTTCCGATATGGGATGCTCTCAAAATACCAATTTCAGAATTAGTTAATCGATAACTAAAATCAATCCCATAATCTATTTTATTGAGGCCAATCCCCAAACTGATATTGTTTTCCCTTTGTCCTGTATTGGTCAGTTGATAATCTGGGGCTCTGAGATCGCCAAGACGTTTTAAACTCCCTTGAAATCTATAATTGAATCCTGAAGATTTTGCTTTTATAAGGCTGGTAGAGATACTTCCCCCTCGGCCATTGCTAGAACCATTAAGAATGGTTTTACCCATCACTGTGTCTTTAATAGGGGCTTTTTGTGGTTCTATGACAATGGTTCCTCCAATAGCATCACCGCCATACTTTAAGGCTGAGGCTCCTTTTATGACAGTTATATTGGCTGCGGAGTTAATATCGACATTGGGAGCGTGATCAACACCCCATTGTTGGTCATGAAGTCTCACATTGTCGTTGATGACAAGAACTCTCGAACTATGTAAACCTTGTATAATGGGTTTAACAATAGAATTTCCAGTATTTAAAGAGGATACGCCACTTATACTCTTAAGTGCATCTCCTAAAGAGGCATTGCTAAATTTTTCAAGCTTCTGTGTTTTTATTTGATTGGATATAGAGGAATTAGATTCGTTATTATAAAGCTTACCTTTAAGTAAGACTTCATTCAATTCTTCAAGATGATGTTCAAGTTTAAAATGGATTTGACGATTTTCTTTCAGATAGATACTTTTTGTTTTTGGTTCACAAGAAGGATGAGAAACTTTGAGTTGGACTTCACCCTCACAGATACCTTCAATCTTGTAAAGACCATATTCATCCGTATAAACGCCTTTATTAAGTCCAACGAGTTGAACAACAGCTCCAAATAAAGGGGAGTTATCGTGTATATCTATCACTTTCCCTGATATAGCTAACTCACAATCTTGAGCTTGAATAACAAATGAAAAAAATATAAATAGGTACAAAAGAATAGACTTTTGGTACATAAAATCCAGTGTAAAAAATTAGTATTCTAGTATATAATAAAAAGAGGAAGGTAAAGACTATACTAGAAGAGAGGGAGGAGGCTTGTTGTAATACTCACCTGAAGGCCTTAAAATAATAGTTAATGAAATATCTATTATATCAGATTTTAATGTCAGATATTCAAAAGAGTTTGGAATATCGACATCTAAAATAGGGGGAGTAAACAGAACATTATTAGAATGTGTGACAATAAATTCATCACAAGTGTCACATTGTTCTACTGAAGATATATCGTCATCAAATAAATGGCTAAGCGCATGTGCATTAACAACGGATGTTGTTAACAACATTAAAAGACAAATACTGATGATTTGTTTAAACTTCAAAGTGAAATTAATTTTGGCAAAGTTAAGCAATTTATAAAAAACTAAAATAATTATTATTGAAATAAAAAACCAAGCCCTAATCTAGAAAGCATTTTCTTTTCGAAATTCCAAAAAAACTTATTTTGTCCAAACAGAGTTCCAATGGCAACCAACAAAACTTGATAAATTGGAAAAATAATTAATATTCGTAATGAGTAATAACCAAAGGTTCCAAAGAAATGCTCTGGGAAAGAAGTCCTTGTTAATTCCAATAAATTTAAAATGGGCTTTGCTAAATAGGCCGATAATGAACCTGTAATAGCGAAAACGATAAAAATGATGACCAATTGAAAGTTGGATTGTATACCCCAGCGTTCTTTTAATTTCTTCATTTTGCAAAAATACAAACCTTATCTCAATCTCTGATTATATTTTTCTTCAAAAAATAAAAAATAATGATAGAGTAAATAATTTACCTCGTATCCGTAATCAACATCCATTTCATAATTTATACGAAAAGGATATAAATTCGGATCAAAACTCATGGGGTCGTTTACTCTCATGTTATAAATAGTAACGTAGAATTTATTGCGTTGATCTAGATAATTGAGTCCATAATAGCCTCTAGGTCTTTGAGAGGCTAACCAAGCGTTAAAACCTGGTTCTATAATAACGATTTCGTATTCAAGGGAATCATTGGCGATTCTAATCGTATCGTTGTCTACTTTTGAATCCTCAAACCTCTGGTTACCCCCTTTTTTCTGGGTGGAGCAACTCATTACAGAAGCTGCTAGAAGAAGTATGATTAAATAACGCATTTTTAAATTTAATCTTTTATAGTCATATCTACAATGAAAGAGTCAGGATATTTATCTAACATTCTGCTCTGAAAGTTTTCTGCTGCTTTCCTGCTTTTATATTGGCCTAAAATGATTGTATAGACCTTGGACCCGCTAACCGTTTTTACCTGCACAAGCACTTCATTGTTATAGCTTACTTTAAGCCTGTTGGCCATTCTTAATAGATTTTCAGTATCCTGGAAACTCGCAATTTGTACGCCGAAGAAATCTGGTGTGATTTCATCGATATTCATCTCATAAAACTCATTTACCTCAAAGGTCTCTTTAGATTGCATTGGCGAGTTATTGCTAGTTTCATCTTTATTTGATGCAGGTTTAGCAATAGGTGCTTGAGGCGTTGAAGGTGGTGTAGATGCTGAAGCTATGTCAACATTTTGGTCTTTTAAAACTTCAATTTTCACCTCTGTGACACCATCATCTAGTATGTCTAGACTCTGTGCAACAGATCTTGACAAGTCTATAATGCGACCTCTTATAAAAGGGCCTCTATCATTAATGGTAACTGTAGCCGTTTTATAATTCTGAAGATTTATCACTTTCACCTTGGTTCCAAAAGCTAGTTTTCTGTGAGCTGCGGTAGGTAAGTTGTGCTTATAAATTTCACCACTTGCAGTCTGTCTGCCTTCAAATTTATCAGCATAAAAAGAAGCTTTGCCTGTTTGTGTTTGAGCTAAAGCAATACTGCTCAATATAAATAAAAAATAAAAGAGGTAAAGTTTCATGTGATTTAGTTTAAGTAAGATAGGATTTGATTAGCTAATTCAATAGCGATTCTATCTTGAGTTTCCTGTGTGGCTCCGCCAATATTTGGACTCAAGGATAATTTAGGATTCATCAGTAATTGGATTGGAGGTTGAGGCTCGTCTTCAAAGACGTCTAATGCGGCAAATCTCAACTCATTACTTTCAAGTGATTTAACCAAGGCTACCTCGTCTATAGCTTTAAAGTACGAAGTATTTATTAGTCCTGCTGTAGGCTTCATCTCTTTGAGCTCTTTAGCACCAATAAAATAATTTTTTTGTTTAGTGGTTACATGAAGACTTACAAAATCTGAAGTTGAAAGCACCTCTTTCAATGGTGATGATGAAAGATTGAATTTTACAGTTTGTTGATCATAAAAGTCTAAAGTGATTTCAACATGCTCTTCATTTTTATCATAATATAAAACCTTCATTCCTAAACCAATGGCCTTTTTAGCCACTTCTTGTCCCACATTTCCAAAACCAATAATCCCAAGTGTTTTACCTTCAACTTCTGTTCCTGCAGAATAAGAGTGTCTTAAATTTTCAAATTTACTATCCCCTTCGAGGGGCATTTCTCTATTAGAATCTTTTAAATGTCTCACACAACTGAGGAGATGACCA
Source organism: Psychroflexus gondwanensis ACAM 44 (assembly GCF_000355905.1). Classification (GTDB taxonomy): domain Bacteria; phylum Bacteroidota; class Bacteroidia; order Flavobacteriales; family Flavobacteriaceae; genus Psychroflexus; species Psychroflexus gondwanensis. Next base: position 222,147 of record NZ_APLF01000005.1, on the reverse strand, counting down.
ATAGTCAATTCTGCAATACTAGTGGAGGAAGCGGTTATCGCCTGAAAAACGCTTAAGCCTTTTTGTTCTGCAAATTCAACATCGATATGAGTGGAGATGATATCACAATTACCAATAAATTTTAAGGTTGGGCTCTCAGAAAGAATTGCCTTGGTAAGTGGAGTAGACCTTTTAACCAAAACACCATCAAACTCATTGGTAGTAATGTAGTTTGATAACTGGTTCTGTGCTACTTTTTTTATAATAACTTCGTGGCCAGCATTTTCGAGCAATTGAACTCCTATGCCTGAAAGACCATCTGTTGCTAAAATTTTCATTTTCATTTTTTATGCGGTTTTTTCAAAATGTTTCATAACGTCAACAAGTACTTTAACGCTATCTAGAGTCAATGCATTATACATAGAAGCTCTATACCCTCCTACGCTTCGGTGACCGCTTAAGCCATTGATATGGCTAGCTTTCCATAATTCGTCAAATTTAGGGCCAAGTTGTTTTTCTTTTAATGAGAATGTTGCATTCATCATTGAACGATCCTCCAAGGCTGTAAATCCTTCAAATAGGGGGTTTCTATCAATCTCAGAATAAATTAAATCAGCTTTGGCTTGGTTCTTTTTCTCTATGGAAGGAACGCCACCATTTCTAGAGAGCCATTCCAAATTCAACATAGAAACGTAGACCGAAAATACTGGAGGTGTATTGAACATGCTCTCTCTTTTGATCATTAATTGGTAATCCATCATAGAAGGTATTGCTCTAGACACCTTGCCTAAAATATCCTCTTTCACTACAACGAGGGTTGCTCCCGCAGGCCCCATATTTTTTTGGGCCCCAGCATAGATCAAATCGAATTGTGAATAATCGAGTTGGCGAGAGAAAATATCGCTACTCATATCACACACTAAAGGAGTGTTTGCTTTTTTCGGGAACGTCTTCATTTGAGTTCCATAGATGGTATTATTACTCGTATAGTGAAGATAATCTAAGCCTTCTGGGATCGAAAAATCTTTTGGAATATAGTTATAATTGCTACTTTTTGAACTGGCCAAAACTTCAGTTTCTCCAAAATTATTAGCTTCTTTTATAGCATTAGAAGACCAAGTTCCAGTGTCTAAGTAGCCCGCTTTTTTTTCTAATAAATTATAGGCTGTCATTAAAAACTGCAGACTAGCTCCTCCTTGTAAAAATAAGGCTTTATAACCTTTGCCCTGTAAATTAAGATGCTCTAGTGCAAGTTCTCTTGCTTTCTCTATAATCCCCACAAATGCTGTACTTCTATGAGAAATTTCCAAAATAGAAAGTCCAGAGTTATCCAAATCAATTACCGATTGTGAAGCCTTTTCAAAGACTTCCAACGGAAGTATACAAGGGCCTGCACTAAAATTATGTGGTCTTTCCATGTCTTATCGTTTTAGTGTTGGATTAAAAATTCTAAAGTGTCCACTCCGTCTGCATAATCCGACAACTTTGGATGTTGTGTTTGCCCAAAGTTAACCTCCGCAAAATCTTCATTTCCAACGATACACTGTATGTCATCACGTCTTTTTCTCAGGGTGATTTTAAGCTCCTTAGTATTGGTGTACTTTTCATAAAACAAAGTCCCAATGGGGGATGAAAATTGTTTGTCTTCTTTTAAGAGTAAGAAACCATTGTCTAAAAGTTTTACGGAGCTCATTAAGTAAACGGCCTTATTATAATCGTAATTATTAGCGTATTTGTGATGATTGATGTAGTCTTTAAATTTAAACATAGCTTTGTAAAATTCATCAACATCATAATCTTCAGGGATAAATAGCTTTGATACGTTTCTACATCCCAAGCCAAAATATCTAAATACATCCTCCCCTAAGGCTTCAAGTTCAGCTTTAGATTCATTTCCGTTTAAAATAGCTACAGAATTTCTATTTTTTCGAATAATGTGAGGTTTATTTTTAAAGTAATATTCAAAATACCTTGCTGTATTATTACTTCCTGTAGCTATAACCATATCAAATTTTGGTAATCTATCTTTTGTAAATTCAATCTTATCTTCAAAACCCGGTTGAATTTTAATCAACTCTTCAGCCATAAAAGGAAGTAGCAAATTATCGTTGGAAGATAACTTACCAATCACTTTGTGGCCAATAATAAGAACGCATAAAAAATCATGAAAGCCCACTAAGGGTATATTTCCAGCCATAATAACAGCGACATCTTTTTTAGGCATCGGCGATATCTTGTAGGGAGTAAGCCAATTACGAAGCTGTTCTTTTGTTAAAGCTTTTGCCCAAGCCGCTATCGATAAATGAACCTGGTCTTGAGTAAACCAGGCATTTTGGATTTCAGCTTGCCTAATGATATTAGTCAATTTTTGTGAAAAATTAGAGCTTAAATCTTTAGAATCTGTGTAATTTTGTAGGCATAATCCAAGTTCTGAAAAGGCATCTATTCTATCATCTAAAGTCATAAAAGTTGGCTAACCGTTAGAGTATTCCTATTTTTGAACAAACTTACATAAATATTACTCAAATGGCTATAAAAATAACAGACGAATGTATCAATTGCGGTGCTTGCGAGCCAGAATGCCCTAATACAGCAATCTATGAAGGCGGTGATGATTGGAGACACGCAGATGGAACAGATTTGGAAGGTGATGTTGTTCTTCCAAACGGAAAAGAGGCAAATGCTGAAGAAGCTCAGGAACCTATTAGTGATGAATTATATTATATAGTAGCAGACAAATGTACGGAGTGCATGGGATTTCATGAGGAACCCCAATGTGCAGCGGTTTGCCCAGTAGATTGTTGTGTTCCTGATGATGAACACGTGGAATCTGAAGAAACACTTTTAGAAAAGCAATCTTTTATGCATAAAAAATAAGCTTACTCGATACTTTTAATTTGCTAAAGCCTTCATTATGAAATTAATGAGGGCTTTTTTGGTTTTTAAAAATATTTCTACCTTAAAGATGCTCCAAAAGCTTTAAGATTTTAAATTTGTGCTATGATTTTTATTTTACAGAAATCGTAGTATATTTCGATGTTGAGAAAAACTATGGCACAAGAAACAAAGTACACAGAGGATAACATAAAATCACTAGACTGGAAGGAACATATACGCATGCGTCCGGGTATGTACATAGGTAAACTTGGAGATGGGTCTAGTGCAGACGATGGTATTTATATTTTATTAAAGGAGGTTTTGGACAATTCTATCGATGAATTTGTAATGGGATCTGGAAAAACTATCGAAGTATCTATACAAAGCTCAAAAGTCATTGTAAGAGATTATGGACGTGGAATTCCCTTAGGGAAAGTGGTGGACGTAGTTTCCAAAATGAATACTGGAGGAAAATACGACACCAATGCCTTTAAGAAATCTGTTGGTCTTAATGGTGTAGGTACCAAAGCCGTTAATGCACTTTCGAGTTATTTCAGGGTTGAATCTTCACGAGATGGAAAATCGGTGTCTGCTGAATTTGATCAAGGTAATTTAGTAAATAAAGAAGATCTTGAGCAATCCTCAAGACGCAGAGGCACTAAAGTAACTTTTATTCCCGATGAAGTTATTTTTAAGAAATATTCATACAGAAATGAATATATCGAAAAGATGCTCAAGAATTACGTCTATTTAAACCCAGGACTTACTATAATGTTCAATGGTGAGAAGTTTTACTCTGAAGAGGGTTTAAAAGACTTACTCAGCGACAGAATCCGAGAGGAAGATCGATTATTTCCTATTATTCATTTAAGGGGTAACGATATTGAAGTGGCGATCACCTTTAGTAAAGCACAATATTCTGAAGAATACCACTCTTTTGTAAATGGTCAAAATACCACACAAGGGGGAACTCACCAGACTGCTTTTCGAGAAGCTATCGTGAAAACCATTAGAGATTTCTACAAGAAAAACTTTGAACCCAGTGATATAAGAAAGTCTATTGTTTCTGCTGTGAGTATTAAAGTCATGGAGCCTATTTTTGAAAGTCAGACCAAAACAAAATTAGGTTCTACAGACATGGGAGGGGACTTACCAACGGTTAGAACCTTTATCTCGGATTTTATGAAGCAAAAGCTTGATAATTACCTCCATAAAAATAACGAGACTGCTGAACAATTACACAGAAAAATTCTAAGAGCAGAGAAGGAGCGTAAAGATCTTTCTGGAATCCGAAAACTAGCAAAAGATAGAGCCAAAAAATCAAGTGTTCATAATAAGAAATTAAGGGATTGCAGAATACATTTAGAAGATACCAAAAAGGAAGGTTATCTTGAAACTACACTGTTTATAACCGAAGGAGATTCGGCTAGTGGAAGTATTACAAAATCTAGAGATGTAAATACCCAAGCCGTATTTAGCCTAAAAGGGAAACCTCTAAATTCTTATGGACTGAGTAAAAAAATCGTTTATGAAAACGAAGAATTCAATTTGCTTCAAGCCGCTCTTAATATCGAAGATTCTCTAGAAGACCTGCGTTATAATAATATAGTGATAGCAACCGATGCAGATGTAGATGGTATGCACATTAGGTTACTTATCATCACCTTTTTCCTCCAATTTTTTCCAGAACTAATTAAGGAAGGTCACCTTTATATTTTGCAAACACCACTCTTTAGAGTTAGAGATAAAAAGGAAACGTTTTATTGTTATTCTGAAACAGAAAGGCGAGAAGCTTTAAAAAAATTAAGAGGGAAGCCAGAAATCACCCGCTTTAAAGGACTAGGGGAGATCTCTCCAGATGAGTTTAAAAATTTTATAGGTGATGATATCCGTTTGGATCCTGTAATGTTGGATAAATATAAAAGCATACCCGAAATTTTAGAGTTCTATATGGGGAAAAATACACCAGATAGACAAAATTTCATCATAGATAATTTGAAAGTAGAAATCGACCTCGTAGAAGAAGTCAAAGAAGAAATTAATGAGGTTAAGTAATCATAGATTGGTAAAGGTTATTCCGGGAGTGTATTACTTTTCAGTAATACTTTTTCTATTAATTATCTTTTTAAATTATCAATTAGGTCAGCAATTGTTTCCTTCCGAGAACTACTTTTACGCAGCTTTGACAGGGGTGGGATTGTGGTTAATTTATATTTACTTCGCTGGAAAGTATTTTGAATATGACAGTGAAGGGAGTTTAGTTTCATTTTTAAACAGAGGAGCTATACTATCTGAATTCGTAAATTATAGGACCAAAATTCATGAAATAAAAAAAGACAAAATAAAATCTTATAGAATAACCAACTTCATCATTTACAGAAGATTACATATTGTGCATTCAACAAAGAATTCAATAAAAGATGTTCATACCAATATCAGCTTATTAAGCCCCAGAAAAACTAGATATTTGAAATTATCCTTAGATAAAATCATAGCAAAAAACCAAACTAACTTATGAGTGACGATCTAGATTTAAATCCTGAATCTCAAGAGCCTTTCGATCCTACTGCAAAAGACGAGTCTGTAAAAGTAACTGGAATGTTCCAAGAATGGTTCCTAGATTACGCTTCATATGTTATACTAGAAAGAGCAGTACCCGCCATAGAAGATGGTTTTAAGCCTGTACATCGTAGGATTTTACATTCTATGAAAGATCTAGATGATGGAAGATATACAAAGGTTGCCAATATTGTAGGCCATACGATGCAATACCACCCGCACGGAGATGCAAGTATAGGGGATGCTATCGTTCAAATTGGTCAAAAAGACATTTTAATAGACACTCAAGGTAACTGGGGAAATATTCTTACAGGAGACAGTGCGGCAGCATCTCGGTATATAGAAGCAAGGTTATCCAAATTTGCTCTGGAGGTTGTTTTTAATCCAAAAACCACGGAATGGCAAATTTCGTACGATGGCCGGAAACAAGAGCCCGTTAACTTACCGGTTAAATTTCCAATGGTATTGGCCCAAGGTGCGGAAGGTATTGCTGTGGGTTTAAGCACAAAGATTCTTCCCCATAATTTTATTGAACTTATTGACGCGTCCATCAAGCATCTAGAAGGTAAGCGTTTTACAATATTCCCAGACTTTGCAACTGGAGGAATCGCGGATGTCTCAAATTATAACGATGGCCTTAGAGGAGGGAAAATAAGAGTGAGAGCCAATATTGAAGTAAAAGACAAGAATTTACTGGTGATTACCGAAATTCCCTATTCAACAAACACATCAACACTCATAGATTCTATCCTGAAGGCAAATGACAAGGGTAAAATTAAAATTAAAAAAATTGAAGATAATACGTCTTCAGATGTTGAAATATTGGTTCACTTACCCAATAACATTTCACCAGACAAAACTATAGATGCTTTATTTGCTTTTACCAATTGTGAAGTTTCAATCTCTCCCTTAAGCTGTGTTATCATTGACGATAAGCCTCATTTCCTAGGAATGTCCGAGCTATTGAGAATGAGCACTGAAAATACAGTAGAGCTCTTGAAAACCGAGTTAGAAATAAAACTTGGAGAACTTGAAGAGCAATGGCATTTTGCGTCCTTAGAGAAGATATTTATAGAGAAACGCATCTACCGAGATATTGAAGAAGAAGAAACTTGGGATGGTGTTATAGATGCTATTGATAGGGGGTTACAGCCTCATATAAAGCATTTGAAACGAGATATTACTAGAGACGATATTTCTAGGCTTACTGAAATCAAAATCAAAAGAATTTCAAAATTCGACCTTGACAAAGCGGAGCAAAAAATAGAAACCTTGGAAGCGGATATCGAAGCCGTAAAGAAAGATCTTGACCACTTGATAGATTATTCTATCAATTACTTCAAAATGCTTAAAGAGAAATATGGCAAAGGAAAAGAACGCAAAACGAGAATTCAATTATTTGAAGATATCGAAGCCACCAAAGTCATAATCCGAAACACTAAGCTTTACGTCAACAGAAGTGAAGGCTTTATAGGCACTTCAATGAAGAAAGATGAATATGTTACCGATTGTAGTGATATTGACGATATCATTTGTTTTACTGAAGATGGGACTATGATGGTAACTAAGGTAGAGGGGAAGACCTTTATTGGAAAGAATATCTTGTATGTAGGAATCTTCAAGAAAAAAGATAAAAGAACCATCTATAATCTCATCTATCGGGATGGAAAAGCTGGTTATAACTATATGAAGCGTTTTGCAGTTACCTCGATAACAAGAGATAAGGCATACAGTGTTGGAAAAGATAAGCCGGGTACAAAAGTTTTATATTTTTCTTGTAACCCTAACGGTGAAGCGGAGTTGGTGACTGTCTTTTTAAGACAAAAGAAAGGTTTAAAACGCTTAAAATTTGATATTGACTTCTCAGATTTAACCATTAAGGGCAGAAATGTGAAGGGAAATTTAGTCTCCAAAATGCCCATTAAAAGCGTTGAGCTAAAAGAAGAAGGAGTTTCTACCTTAAAACCAAGAAAAATATGGTTCGATGAAACGGTAAGACGTCTTAACGTGGATGAAAGGGGAGAGCTCTTGGGAGCCTTTAAAGGTGAGGATAGGTTACTCATCATTAGACAAAACGGAATTGCTAAAACCATTGTTCCTGAACTTACTACCCGTTTTGAAAACGACATCATAGTTATGGAGAAATGGAATTCTAAAAAACCAATTTCGCTTGTATACTGGGAGGGAGAGAAAGAAAAATATTACGTCAAACGCTTTCAAATTGATAACCCCGACAAGGAAGAATTAATTATCACTGAACATCCTAACTCTCAACTGGAAGTAGTCTCTACAGACTATATTCCTCAAATTGAAATTGAGTTTAAAAAGACTAGAGGTAAAGAGAGAAGATCCAATGAAGTCGTAAATCTAGAAGACTTTATATCTATTAAAGGAATTAAGGCTCAAGGCAATCAACTCACCTCAGATCAAATTAAGCAGATTGATCTGATAGAACCATTACCCTCTGATAAAGAATCCGAGGAAGTTATAGTCCCAGAAATAGAAGATAAAAAAGAAGATAACCAGCAGTCCTCATTGTTTGATTAATCCACTTTTACGACCCGTCCTTTTTGCTTCTTATTTTTCCCTACAATTTTATACTCAAAAGTATAAGAATTGTTTGTGGTAGATATAATTTTCATGTGGATGGGCTTTTCTTCCGCTAAATTTTTCGGATTCAAGGATTTTAAAACGTATTCACAGTCATTAATCCAACGAATCGAGGCCGTATCTTTTTTGTCCTTGTAGATTTCGATTTCTGTCGAATCATTTCTTATAAAAGTAGTCTTAACTAAATCTCCTTCCAAATAAACTTCAAACTCAAAAGTTCCTGTTTTGAAATCTTCACAATTTCTTTCAGGATTATAACAGGATATAAAAAGGAGACATAAAATTAATACAGAGAGGTAACGCATGTTTTTAAGCAAAAATAATTAAATCAAAAGTTATTAGAGTAGACTATAACAACTAATTCTGAAAAGATTCGAAGCTACCATCGGTGTAACATATAATTACTTTTTGAATTTCTTTTTTAGGTTGTGAAGCCTGATTTGGATTTAATAGAGATTCCGCAGTCTTTGGTTCAACTGGTTTTATGTCATCGACAAGCTCTTCCTTGGTACTATTGCCATTCCTATTATCTTTGGAAGAGGGGAATTGCCCTTTTCCATTTAAAAGCCAATACAGCTCAACTTCCTTAAAGCTGGATACAACTTTCATTACAAAATCTAAACTTGGTTTGTTACGTCCAGATAGGATGTGAGAAATAGAAGCTCTGCCCACATCAATTTGATCTGCAAATGAAGAAGCAGATAGGTCGTAATACTCAAAAATTTCTTTGAGTCGTTTTGTAAAATCAGCACTGTTTACCATTGTAAACTATAAGTAGTTTAAACATTTAAATTATATACGAATGTATACAAAAAAATTGAAACAGAGTGTATTCACTTGTTCATAAGTCACTCATGGCTTAAAGTAAACATCCTCAATATACACTTAACTAACTGTAAACATGTAATTTAATCTCTAAAAAAAGGGCTTTGGGAAAATTTCCAGTGTGAGTTAGTCTTCATCGACCATAGTGATCAAAACTAAGTTACAAATGTAAATTATAGAATACTTTTATTTGTTTACAATTGTATATTTTAGTTTTTATACATTTGTAAACATGAAATTAGACACACTAGATTTTACTCAGTTATTAGAAGATTATTCTCATTTCAAAGTTTCGTCTTTGCGGGGTCGATATTTAAAGGAGGAGGATTTAATCAAGGAGTTTAAAGCCATCTCTCATAAATTTAAAATCAATAACGAAGGCTATTCAGAAGAAGATAGAATTATCTCTTCATTTCATTTAGGTCAGGGGTCTAGAAAGATTTTAATTTGGTCTCAAATGCACGGTAATGAAACCACAACAACAAAGGCTGTTTTGGATTTACTTAATTTCTTTAGCCTATATAAAGATATTACCGATTCCATTTTTGAACTCTGTAGTTTTGTTATCATCCCTGTTTTGAATCCAGATGGTGCAGTAAGATATACGAGAGCTAATGCAAATTTAGTAGATTTAAATCGCGATGCCTCTAGTCGAACTCAATTAGAAAGTCAATTATTGAACAGAGTCTACACTGAGTTTCAACCTGATTTTTGTTTTAATATGCATGATCAAAGGACTATTTTTAGTGCGGGTACCAATCCTTTTCCTGCAACAGTTTCTTTTTTATCCCCTTCCTTTAATGAAGAAAGAGGACTCAATGTCACTAGAAAGAAGTCTATGAGTTTAATTGCTTCTGCAAGTCTTATGCTAGAAAAGTTTATTCCAAATCAAATAGGACGCTACGACGATAGTTTTAATTTAAACTTTATAGGTGATTTTTTTCAGGCTCAAGGGACTCCAACTATCTTATTTGAGGCTGGACACTTTCCTAATGATTATGCACGAGAAGAAACTAGGAAATATATTTTCTTAGCCTTACTGAAAATGGTTCAAGATATTTGCCTTGATGTTGAAGACCAATTAATTGACGTCTACTTTGAAATTCCGGAGAATAAAAAACTCTTTAATGATGTGATTGTTCGAAATGTGAAAAGTGAAGATTCTACTATAAAGGATATTGTTATTCAATATAAGGAAGTGGTGGAAGATGAACATATAAACTTTGTTCCTTTTATTGAAAAAATTGAAAAAAATATACCTTTCTTTGCCCACCGTGAAATCAATGTAGATGGACAATCTTTGATTTTGGAAAAGCATTTTTCCTTAAAAGTGGGTGATGTTTTATCGTCATTTAAAGTCAACGATAACGTTTTCGTTATCTAATTAATAAAGATTTTGATTAATCTTTCCTTTTTAATCAGAAATATTGATTATTTTTGATTTTTATTAAATATAATATAATTCACAAATGAAAGGAAAACTCAAGTTAGACGAGACTGATCACCAGATTCTTAATATGCTAATTGATAACACACGTACGCCTTTTACTGATATTGCAAAAAAATTAGATATATCTGCAGGAACTGTACATGTAAGAGTCAAAAAAATGGAGGAAAGTGGAATCATCGTTGGTTCTTCGTTAACCTTAAACTACAAAAAATTAGGCTACACGTTTATAGCTTATGTTGGTATTTTTCTAGAAAAAACATCTCAAACTCAATTTGTACTGAATAGAATTGAAGAAATCCCAAATATAACTGTCGCTCACGTGACTACTGGGAAATTCAATTTGTTTTGCAAGATTAGAGCTAAGAATACTGAGCATGCCAAAAACATCATTTTCCTTATTGATGATATAGATGGAGTAAGCAGAACAGAAACCATGATTTCAATGGAGGAAAGTCTTAATGATAAAACGAGGTTGATGAAATCTATTTTTGAAAATATGTAACGGTTTCCAACCTACATTATAAATTAAAAGGCTAGATATTCATCTGGCCTTTTTTATTACTCTTCCATTGTATGGTAAACGTTTTGCACATCATCATCTTCTTCAATTTTTTCTAAGAGCTTATCGACATCTTCTTTTTCTCCTTCACTCAAGCCTTTTGTTACTTGAGGAATTCTATCAAATCCAGAAGTTAGAATTTCAATATGACTCTCCTCAAAGTGCTTCTGGATATCTCCAAAATTTTGAAAGGGAGCATAAATCATTATTCCGTCTTCATCCTCAAACACTTCTTCAGCACCAAAGTCGATCATTTCTAACTCTAGCTCTTCCACATCCTTACCCTCAGAGCTTATTCTGAAATTACAAGTATGGTCGAACATGAATTCAACAGACCCAGATGTTCCTAGGTTTCCGTTACACTTGTTAAAATAAGATCGCACATTTGCAACCGTCCTGTTGGTATTATCTGTAGCTGTTTCAACCAATATGGCAATACCGTGAGGAGCGTAGCCTTCGTAAAGCACTGTTTTATAATCCCCTAAACTTTTATCTGAAGCTCTTTTTATGGCCCGCTCAACATTATCTTTTGGCATGTTGGCGGCTTTGGCATTTTGAATAACAGCTCTCAACTTGGCATTGGTCTCCGGATCGGGTCCTCCTTCTTTTACCGCCATTACAATGTCTTTTCCAAGACGTGTAAAAGTTTTGGCCATAGCAGACCACCGCTTCATTTTTCTAGCTTTTCTAAATTCAAATGCTCTTCCCATACAATGTCTTATTCAGCAAATGCTTCCATTTTGCGATTATATTCTCTTATTTCAGCCTTGTTCGCTGGATTTTCAGACTTTTTAATCAAATTGATTAAATAGAGTAAGCTATCAGAACCAGTGATAATTTCAGAAGCTTCAGGTTCAATATCCTCTCCAGTTTCTTCATCTGTTAAGGGCTCATCCTGAGGTATAGGTATCGCAAAAACTTCGTTTTCTTCAATGTGCTCACACACTAGTCTAAGTGTTTTAGCAACTACTGGTAAGCTTTCTTCAACTGCAAAAGGTCTTAGTTGTTTTACCATTTCCACCACATCGTCTGTAACGATTTGATTGGATTCAAGATCCTTTACAATAGATTCAATAAGTTTTGTTGCTTTTTTATTTTCCAAGGTTTTTGATTTTAGAGTTGCTATGCAAAAATAATTTTTAGTTTATATATATGAGTGCTTGTCAATACTATTTTTGAAAATAACTTGATCTAAAGGTAAATCAGAAGAATGATCAAAGCCAAAAAGTACTTGTTTTTAGTTTATAATTTGCTAAAATATTTCCTTAAACCCTTTAATCTCCTTATTTTTGCGAATCTTAAAATTTAAATCACCCCTCAACTCAAGGAATTTTATGCTTGAAAATACTGCTGAAAAAAGTTTATACGGTTATCAAGAAAGTGATCTACAAAAGATTTTTGATAAGATAGAGAACTGTCCAGATAACTTCAACCTCTTATATCAACTGCCTACAGGCGGAGGCAAAACTGTGGTTTTTTCTGAAATCGTGAGACGATATATCGAAAAAACAGGAAAGAAAGTCATTGTCCTTACGCATAGAATAGAGCTCTGCAAACAAACCTCGGATATGTTAGAGGGCTTTGGTGTGCAAAATAAAATTATCAATTCTAAAGTCAAAGAACTTTCCGATGATAACGAATACATGTGTTTTGTTGCCATGGTAGAAACCTTAAACAACAGGTTGAATGAGGAGAAGTTAAATATGAAAAATGTTGGCTTAGCAATTATTGATGAAGCACACTACAATTCATTTACTAAGCTTTTTAAATACCTAGAAAAAGCATTTATCCTTGGAGTGACTGCTACCCCTTTAAGTTCCAACATTAAGCTTCCTATGCATAGGAATTATGAAGAATTGATTGTTGGCAACTCCATTTCGTCGCTTATTGAAAAGGGCTTCTTGGCTGAGGCCAAAATGTTTAATTACGACGTTGGGCTTGGTTCCCTTCAAGTGGGAATTACTGGAGATTACACGGTTAAATCTTCTGAAGACCTCTACACCAACCTGGATATGCAAGAGAAACTTATCCAAGCTTATGAAGAAAAGTGTAAGGGAAAGAAAACGTTGATCTTTAATAACGGAATCAACACCTCTTGGTACGTATATCAAACTTTCAAAGATGCTGGTTACGAAATAAAGCACTTAGATAACACACATAATCGAAAAGAGCGAAAAGCAATTTTAAAATGGTTTAGGGAAAAACCAGATGCCATTCTTACTTCGGTGAGTATTCTTACAACAGGTTTTGATGAACCTACTGTAGAAAATATCATCCTTAATAGGGCAACAAAATCTCTGACGTTATACTTCCAAATGATTGGACGTGGATCTCGGAAACTTCCACATAAAGACATCTTCAATGTTATTGATCTTGGTAACAATATCGCTAGGTTTGGACCTTGGGATGCTCCAGTAGATTGGCAGCTTATTTTTGAAAATCCAGATTATTTCTTAGATAATATGGTTTCGGATGAAGATATTGAGCTCAACTTTAAATATGAAATGCCCGATGAAGTAAGGCAGATGTTCAAAAATTCTGAAGACATTACCTTCGACATTAGGCGACGGTATAATGAAACAGTCAATAATGGTGATAAATCTAAACTTGTCCTAGAAGAGTCGATAATGCAACATGCTAAAATGTGTGCAGAAAATTCTGAAGATGTATTTGATGCAAGAATTCTAGCTAGAGAACTTAAAGACGATATTAAAGATCGGATAAAGCGTTATTCCAATTGCATCATCAACAATACAAAAAACTACAGGGATTGGCTTTTCGAAGATTACGTGCGTAAGCTGAGAGTGAAAATAAATGACCACTTTATGGATTAACTTATAAAACGACTAACTAAAGGCTGTGTTGTCACACAGCCTTTAGTTATTTAAAACCTCACCAAATGCCTAATAAAGTTGAAAGGAGTGATGAAAAAAAGTCAATTTTTGGTTTGAAACTCAACGGACGAGTATTTTTTACATCCGCTTTTTTAATTTTCTTATCGATTGTTTTGACCTTAGTTTATAAAGACTCTGCGAAATCTTTTTTCAATGCTACTCAGCTTTACGTGACTGAAAATGGAGGATGGTTTTATATTCTTGGGGTTAATTTTTTTCTTGTATTTATCCTATACATCGCCCTTAGCAAATATGGGACATTGAAGATTGGAGGAGAACATGCTAAACCTGAGTTTAAAAAAATATCGTGGTTTTCTATGCTTTTTAGTGCAGGGATGGGAATAGGCCTGCTATATTTCAGTGTCTCAGAACCTTTAACCCATTTTTCTAATCCACCTTTCGGCGAAGGAGGAAACGCAGAAGCAGCACGACAAGCCATGCAATATACCTATTTGCACTGGGGAATTCACATTTGGGCGGTGTATGCTTTAGTAGGACTATCACTTGCTTATTTCACTTATACGCGGGGATTACCGCTAACACTTCGCTCTGTATTTTATCCCTTTTTAAAGGAGAAAATATATGGAATATGGGGAGATATTATAGACATATTTGCTGTTTTAGCTACGCTTTTTGGTTTGGCTACGTCTTTAGGCTATGGCGTTAAGCAAGTTTCTGCAGGGCTTAATTATGTATTTGGCTTTCCAGATACCATTACCACACAAGTTCTTTTGATAGCAGGAATTACTCTCATTGCCACGGGTTCTGTAGTCTTAGGTATTCATAAAGGTATCAAAGTGCTAAGCGAGTGGAATATTAGAATAGCATTAGTACTTCTGCTTTTAGTCCTTTTCCTTGGTCCAACACTTTTTATTTTCAAGTCTTACGTTCAGAACATAGGAGCTTACTTAGGCGATTTTATCGAGCTATCCACTTGGACAGAAACCTATTCACAGGACAATTGGCAAATGCCTTGGACAGTCACATATTGGGGATGGTGGATCGCTTGGTCCCCATTTGTGGGTATGTTTATCGCTAGAATTTCTAAAGGAAGACAGATACGAGAATTTATTTTTAGTGTTTTGTTTTTACCTACACTTGTTATCTTTTTTTGGATGACTGCCTTTGGTAGCGCTGCCATTAACGATGTTCTGTTAGGAGATAATTCTGTTTTGGAAGCTGTCAATACCAATGTCGATATATCATTATTTGCATTTTTTGAAAATTATCCTTTTACACTCGTTCTCAACTTGGTTGCTATAATTTTAATAGTTAGTTTTTTTGTGACTTCTTCAGATTCAGGGTCGCTAGTTATAGATAGTTTAACGAGTGGAGGGAAGATAGATGCTCCTGTGGGCCAAAGAGTATTTTGGGCCGTTATAGAAGGAGCTATAGCTGCCGTATTGCTAATAGGAGGAGGGCTGGAAGCTCTTCAAACCGCTTCTATAGTATCAGCTCTTCCTTTTACAGTAATTTTATTTGTAATGTGCTACTCCCTGTTTTTAGGTTTAAAAGAAGATTTTATAAAAAAGGAAAAACAAGCTAATTCAAAAGTAAATAATGAAAACGGATTAGAACACTCTCATAAAACTGATGATAAGTTTTCGAAGGATAGTTAAAGGGCTCCAAAGATAAGTGCACCATAAATAGCAAACCTGAGTAATCTTAAAATTCCATAGAGCAAATAACTTCCGAAAGGAAATTTGATTATCCCCGCAGACATACTAGCAATAGCAAAAGGCAAAGGAAGAATTGCTCCAGCAATAATAAGAATGCCGCCCCATTTCCTCATGTTTTTTATATGCTTGGACATTTTTACTTCCAAGAACACAAAAACGGATGGGATGCTGGCAATTCCTCGACCTACAAAGTAGGAAATGATCCCGCCGAAATAAGAAAGTATCGCGAGTATGCTGAGAAATCCCCAAGGATAAGTTGATTTTCCACACCAAGCAATGAAAATCTCTGGAGGAATAAGCCCTAGAATAGATTCTGAAGCAAAGAAAATGGCAAATACTCCAATTGGGGGAAAATTATCTGTCACGTAAATCAACATCGTATTGACATCGATGACAAAAAAATGAATACCTAAAAGGATAGCTATAAAAATAAAAATAGGGGGGGCTGCTTTTATCAAACTCCTCCCTAAAAAACTGTAAAATCCTGTATAAGTATAATACTGGTGTAATAATCTCCAATGAGATTTACGGTTAGGATTTTTATTTTTCTTGCTCATAATAGCTCACAAAAGTAAGGTTTATGCTTAATTGTACCATATTTTTAACTAATCAAATAAATTAAGTATTTGTTAAATTATCTTTGAACTCCGGTCGTTTGTATCCCTTTTATGCGTTGAGCATTTAATGCACAGACTACTAAGAACCCAAATAAGCTCAGCATTATAGTTTGTATACTGTACCCACTGTCAATCATCCATCCAACAATTAAAGGACCTAATGCTGTACTGACTACCATAAACATAGTAAATAAGCTTCGTATAGCACCAAGTTTTTCAATGCCATAGACTTCGGCTAATATGGAGGACTTGATAGTTCCGGACATCCCAACTGTAACTCCCATTAAAAGTAAAAATATAAGAGCTCCAGCAATACTATTTATCACTGCAAAAGCCAATAAACCTAGAGTAAGAGGTATTAAATAGAACCTGAACATCTTTTTAGCTGAGAATTTATCTACCCAAACTCCTCCTGCTAAAGAAAAAAGCAATCGCGTTACTGCATATCCTGTAAAAAAAGCTGCGTATAATTGGGGAGACCATCCTTTCTGGTCTACAAAAACATATTGATAAAATATTACAGCGGTAACGGTGAAGCTTATAGCAAAACTCGTGGGCATTAAAATCAAAAATCGCTTGTCGTTTACAATGCTACCAAAATCTTTAATCAGACTTAAGGACGATGGTCTTCCTCGGCTTAATTGTTTATTGAAATGAGTGAGGTCGGTAAAGTATAGTCGTATTAAGTACAAAATGAGTAGGATACCAGAACCTATCATTGCCCATCTCCAGTTAAACCAGCCAATAACTAAAGTAAGCAATAGCGGTAGAACAATTTCACCTGAAGAAAAACCGAGCGTCGAAAAGCTGATTGCTTTCCCTCGATTTTCATCATAAAATTTGGATAGAATGGTCATGCTAATATGACTTAACATCCCTTGGCCAGTAAGCCTTAAACCAATTAAACCTATAAAAATAAAAGCGATGTGGTAGGAGAGTCCCATCAATATGGAGGAAAACGCCAAACACAAAATCGTAAAGGTCGTAACCTTTTTTACAGAAATGTGATCGACGGTATGTCCCACAGATAACATGATAAAAGAAGCAGCCACTGTGCAAATGGCATAAATAGCTCCAAAGCTTCCTTCTGTAATGGCAAATTCAGCGGAAATTTCTGTCACATAAAGGGATATCAAATAAGTTTGACCAAAACTGGACAAGAAAGTTAACATCCAGCCAAAACTCAATTTTCTAAAATTCCCCTTTATAAAGAAGATAAAGTCTCTCATTTAGAACCAGAAGCTTTGAAATTTGGTGATAACTTCTGTATGTCTTTGGTGGTCGGAGATTCAAAACATTCTAGATCAAAATACGGTACTGAAGCAAGCAGGTGATCAAAAATTCCTGCGATCACGCGTTCATAATTTTGCCAAACTTTATCTTTTGAAAAGGCATAAATTTCTAAAGGAATACCTTCAGGAGTAGGAGCCAATTGTCGAGTCATCATCATCATGTCTTTATTGATTTCTGGATGCTTTTCTAAATAGCGATCCACGTAGACTCTAAAGGCTCCAAAGTTGGTTTGGTTTCTGCCGTTGATGGATATGGATTTATCAATCGTATGAGAGGTATTAAACTCATCAATTTCTTGTTGTGCATTTTGAATATAGTCTGTAATAAGTCTAATTTTTTTTAGGTTTTCAATATCATCTTCATTTAGAAATTTAATGCTATTAGCTTTTATTAAGATCGAGCGTTTTATTCGTCTTCCGCCAGAAATACTCATCCCACGCCAGTTTTTAAACGAATCTGAAATCAGATAATAAGTGGGTATTGTAGTAATGGTATTATCAAAATTTCTAATTTTTACAGAAGCTAGATTGATTTCAAAAACATCCCCATCTGCACCATACTTTTCCATGGTAATCCAATCTCCGAGTCTTACGGTGTCGTTCACCGTTACTTGTATACTCGCTACAAAACCTAAGATGGTATCTTTAAAAATCAAAAGCAGTACAGCAGAAAATGCACCAAGAGCGGTTAAAAAACCAACAAGTGGTTTTCCGGTTAATTTTGAAAATACAACTACAATTCCTAGGACCCAGACAAGGATCATAAAGACTTGAATATAACTCTCTATAGGTTTATCTTTAAAAGAATTGAAAGTTCTTAAATAATCTTTAAATGTCAATAGCAGACTTCTTACAATCCAAATCCCAACAAAAGTGATAAGAATCTCAATAAATTTTTCAAAATAAATTTCAGAATCAGTAAAATCAATAAGAACAACAGGTATGAGTTCGTATATAATAAATAGAATAACTAGATTAGAGAGATAAACAAAGACCCTATTTTTTATCAAATAATCGTCGAAGCTGGTTTTGGTTTTAGTGGCTAAGTTGTGTAAAATACTTAGCGCTGTATATCTCAAAATTTTAAATAAAAAAAAACTCAAGATAATAATGATCAAAAAGTTGAGGGCAGCATTTAAATAAGTAGCTGCAAAATCAGAAAAATACCCACTAGATTTGAGAAGCTCATAAAAGTATTTTGCAACCGTTGTCTTATCCATGATCAAATTTTTTGCAAATTTACATATAATCTTACATCTTTGATCTCTTAAACCATAAGTAATAAGCTGTGAAACAGAATTTAATTGTCTTTTTAATAATTGCAGGTGTACTGTTTTTCGTGGCTGGAACGTATTGGTTTTTAAAACCCAATTATTCCTACACAGGTGAACTGCGCATTTTAAAAACATTTGAGCTTCCGGAATCTTTAAAAGAAGTTTCTGGAATTAGTCATATAGATGATTCTAAGCTTGCTTGTATTCAGGATGAAAAAGGAAGTATCTATATTTATGATCTCAACCTCGAAAGCGTTACAAGAGAAATTCAATTTGGACCAAGAGGAGATTATGAAGCCATTAGAATTATTGATTCTACAGCTTACGTCATGGATAGTAGTGGACAACTTTTCAGAATCGAAAATTTCGAACTCGAAAGTCGGATAGTCGAAGTCTTTCAAACTGAATTTTCAAAAAAACATAACATCGAAAGTTTTGATATCAATAAAACTACAGGTGAAATTCTTACAATTCCAAAAGAAAATAACCTTCTAACCACTAGGGATCGCTTTCTTATTTATGAATTAGATCCCACTACATTTGACACCAAAGAAGACTACTTTATAAATTTAAGTTACAGAGATCCGATATTTGAAGTAGATGCTTCCTGGTTTATGGAAACTAATTTCTTTCCTTCAGAATTGACGATTCATCCAACTACACAGGAAATTTATATTTTAGATTCGAAAACTCCTAGAATTTTAATATTAGAGCCAGATGGATCTCCGAAAAAAATGCACCTCTTAGATCCCGAAAAGTTCCAACAACCAGAAGGTTTATCCTTCGATTCTAAAGGGCGAATATATATTTCTAATGAGGAAGGGGATTTTCAAAAACAAAACATACAACTTATAGAATTTAAGTGATACTTATTTCTTTTTTGAGCTAAAAAGACGACTAAAAAAGCCTTCTTTTTTATCTTCCTTCTCGGTTTCGTCGTCAAAATTCTTTTCAGTTTCGTCTTTTGTAAATAGGCGTTTGAAAAAACCATCACGCTTTATACCATTGCAATTTAAAGCTTCCCTTTGGTTTTCGGAGAGTGACGGGAATTTCGCTCTAGTGATCTCATTAAAGCGATCTTCTTTAACCATCTGTTGATACATAGTTCCAAAAATGGGCAACGCTGAATTTGCACCTTGACCTAGTCGAGTAGTTTTAAAGTTGATGCTTTGGTTATTATGCCCTACCCATGTAATATTGACCAACTTTGGAGTAATCGCAGCAAACCAACCGTCCTTGTTCCCCTGAGTTGTACCGGTCTTCCCAGCCAGATCTTGGCGGAGTCCGAAGGTAGTTCGTAATCGACTGGCTGTACCTTCATCAACAACATTTTCTAAGATGGCCAATAAGATTCGGTTTTGCTCAACCTCCAGTTCTGAAGATTTAGGTTGAGCAGGAGTAAATTCAGCAATCACTTCGCCAGTTTTTGATGTGATTTTTGTTATAAAATGAATCTCAGGAACTTTACTTTGGTTGGCGATACTCGAATATACCTTGGCTAATTCTTTCATATTCAATTCTGCAACTCCAAGAGCTAGAGAAGGTTCACTAACCATATTGGAAGTTACTCCCATACTCTTCGCTAGTGTAATTGTATTTTCAATTCCTGCCTTTTCCAATACTTTTACACTCACCGTATTTAAAGAGTGGGTGAGGGCGTGTTTCATAGAAAAATTGAGGTAAGGATCTTCTTCCTTATGAGATGAGTTTTCTGGCTTCCAGTCTTTAAAGTTAGTATAGGTGATCTCTTTTGCTAAAAAATAATCACAAGGCTTTATTCCAGTTTTTAAGGCAGAAGCATACACAATGGGTTTAAAAGTTGACCCCACTTGGCGTCTAGAATTTTTGATGATATCAAATTTTGAGGTTCTGTAGTCTACACCACCAACGTAAGCCAATATGGCTCCAGTTTTTGGATTTACACTTAGGCTTGCCGCATTTATTTGCTTCAAGCTATAGCTTATACTATCTAACGTAGATAGCTGTAATACAGTGTATTCTCCATTTTTTAAAACCTCAATAGGTCTCTTCTTTTGGAGACTATCTAGGAGTTGATCTTTAGAAATTTTAGACCTTTTTAATCTCTTATAGACCTTGGTGTTTTCAGCAATTTTTAAAAGCAGTGCTTTATTTTTCCAAGGTAAATCGGTGTTATATTCTGCTTCAAACTGAGGCTGCAAATTGCCTATATGCTTTTTAACAGAAGCTTCTAAAAGCTTTTGTTGATCAAGATCTAGGGTAGTGTGAATTTTTAAGCCATCTTCTTCTATACTATATTTATAATCATTTTTGGAATTGATACTATCAAGGATACCTTCAACTTCAGACTTGATAAGGTCAACGAAAAATTGACGTTGAAAGGTGTTCCGCTTAGAGAGTTTCAATTGAATAGATTCACTCATAGCAGAACTTGCTTTTTCTGAAGTCAGGTAGCCATATTTTTGCATTTGAGAAAGAACTACATCACGTCTCAACTGACTTCGTTCAGGGAAAAGTCTTGGATTGTAAGAATGGTTAGCCTTAAGGGTTCCCACTAAGGTCGCCGACTCTGGAACAGATAAGTCGGATGTGGTTTTATCAAAAAATTGATTTGCCGCACTCTCTATACCGTAAGTATTACCACTAAAAGGAACCGTATTGAGATATAATTCTAAAATTTCTTTTTTAGAATACACATTTTCAATCCTTTTGGCAATGATGCTTTCCTTCAACTTGTTAACGGGTAGACTAAAAAAACCATAAGATTTTCTCCCATAGATATTTTTGACCAACTGTTGCGTAAGTGTACTTCCTCCTCCAGAAGACTTATCACCAGAGAGGATAGTTTTAAAAAACACGCGCAAAAGACTATAATTATCCACACCATCATGTTCATAAAACCGTGCATCTTCAGTAGCGACTAATGCCTCTACAAGGTGTTTGGGGAAAGCTGAATATGAAATAGACTGTCTATTGTATTTATAGAATTTATCAATGTCTTCTCCTTTATGATCTAGAATTTCTGTGGCTTCCGACTGCTTTATATTTTGAAGATCGCTCTTTGTCTGCACTTTCCCCCATAACCCTATATAAATGCTTCCAAAGAAAATGAAAAAACTTCCAATAAGAATCGTCATCCCCCAAAGGAAAAGTCTGAAAAAGCTATTGTTTTTTTTCTTTTTTGACTTTGTCATGAATTTTAATTTTGCTCAAAAGTAATTTTAAACTTCAAACGATGACGTTAAAAGTTTTAAAAATGAGGATGAAGTTAATACCTAGACATTAACTTTAAATAAATCAAAAAATTATTTAGAAAATATGAAAAATAAAGTTGCTTATATAACAGGCGGAAGTAAAGGAATAGGTTTTGGTATTGCAGATGCCCTGATGAAACAAGGGGTTCATGTTGCTATTACTAGCCGAACGCAGTCTTCTGCTGACCAAGCTGTAGAATTGCTTAAAAGTTCCAATCCCAATGCAAAAGCTATTGGTATTGAAGCAGACGTAAGAGAATTGAAGCATCAAGAAAAAGCAGTACAAAAAATTTTAAGCGAATTTGGTCAACTCGACTACGTTATAGCTAATGCAGGATTGGGCCACTATCACTCTATTGAAGATTTGACAGAAACCCAATGGAAAGAAACTATAGACACCAATCTTACAGGAGTATTTTTTTCGATTAAAGCTTCTGTAGAGGCTTTAAAAAAGAGTAAAGGATATTTTATAACCATATCTAGTCTTGCAGGAACCAATTTCTTCGCAAAAGGATCTGCTTACAACGCCAGTAAATTTGGAGTAACAGGATTTACGCAAGCTGTGATGATGGATTTAAGAGATTACGGTGTAAATGTGTCTACTATCATGCCTGGGTCTGTAGCTTCTCATTTCAATGGAAATACTCCAGATGAAAGTGATGCTTGGAAAATTCAACCCGAAGATTTGGGAGAATTGGTTGTTGATTTATTTAAAATGAATCCTAGAACTCTACCGAGTAAAGTAGAGGTAAGGCCATCTCAACCTTCCAAGAAATAATTTACCTCAAGGCCATTCTGAATGGCTTTTTTTACGTTTATAAAGTATCTAGGATTAGCCTAAATATTTCTTAAGCATTTTATTTTTGGATTGATGTTTCAATCGTCTAATGCCTTTTTCTCTAATTTGTCTTACACGCTCTCTACTTAAATCGAACGTATCTCCAATTTCTTGAAGCGTCATCGCTGGTTGATTGCCAATCCCATAATTTAAACGAATAACATCTGCTTCTCTTTGAGATAGGGTTTCTAAAGCTCTATTGATTTCGATACTCAAAGAGTCTTTCATCAATTGATCATCTGGAGTAGGGGATTCAGCAGAACTTAATACATCATATAAGTTCGAATCGTTTTCACCTTCCTTAAAGGGTGCATCCATAGAGAGATGACGACCAGAATTTTTAAGAGCTACTTTCACTTGAGCTTCACTCATATCGAGCTCTTTAGCAATTTCAATAGCAGATGGTGGACGCTCGTTGACCTGTTCTAGGTGAGAAAAGGTTTTGTTTATTTTGTTAATGACTCCAATTTTATTTAAAGGAAGTCTTACCACACGTGACTGCTCTGCTAAAGCCTGAAGGATAGATTGTCTAATCCACCATACAGCGTACGAGATAAATTTGAAACCACGGGTTTCATCAAATCGCTTGGCTGCTTTAACAAGACCAACATTACCTTCATTAATTAAATCAGGCAATTTTAAACCTTGATTTTGATATTGTTTTGCAACTGAGACGACAAACCTTAAATTGGCATTAGTTAATTTTTCCAAAGCTGCTTGATCGCCTTCCCGAATCCGTTGAGCTAATTCAACTTCCTCCTCAGCTGTAATTAAATCTACCTTACTAATGTCTTGTAGATATTTATCTAAGGACTTAGATTCACGATTGGTAACCTGTTTGGTAATTTTAAGCTGTCTCATATATAATTTTTATATAATAATAATAAATAACTGGAATTTGGCTATAATACGACTTTAAACTGGTAAAGTCAAGTATTATTGCTTTTAAGATGTCTTAATTCCAATATTTTATAATAGCCTTAAGAAGAAAGCCAAATCACACCGTAAATAAAGATAAAAGTCCATTGAATGGTGCGTATCCAATTCCCTTTGGTTAACCTGTTAGCCGATGACTTTAAGTCTCTATTGACTTCGATATTATGATGTAACGGTACAAAATAAATAAAGGTGCTGAACCAGGTTGAGACCACTAAAATTAAATAGACCAAATGGACTGTTGAAAAATCAAAAATGCACAAGTACAGCGCTATTCCCATTTGAATGAACATGAGTGGAGCTACAATAAACGTAATTCTGGGTGTGTACGTTTTATGCCAATTCAATAAATGCTCTTCGGAGTAGAAGGTGAATCCTGGATAAACAATGAGTTGAACCATCCAAATCAAGACTACAAGTCCAAAATCGGCTAAAAGCCTTAACATACATAGATGTTCGAGTATACTGTTCATCTAGTCGGTTAGTTTCCAGTTGTAATCTTGATGAACTTTTTTCAAAATCAAGAAAAAAGGAATCCACCAAATGAAGTCATTGGTAATAAGCGTATAAAAAAACTCAAAAGGAACTTTGCCTTCATAATAATTAAACACAAAACCCAAGGGACCAAAAATCTTTCCTAAGAAACCAACTGCAACAATTGGCCAGTGCCTTAGAGGGTTAAAGGACGCCCACCAATATCCTATACCGTACACTCCTATAACCATTCCCATACCTTGCCAGATCATAGGTTGAGTAGGGAGTTCCATACCCACAAGTTGAAAAAAATGATTTGGAAAAATAACCACCCAGGCGCCCCAGAGGATATTATATATAGCTGCTAATTGTAATGTTAATTTCATGGGTGCAAAAATAGATAAGCCATCATAAACAACTTTAAATTTTATTAGAATACTTTGCATAAAAAACACTCAAGCTTATAAAGACTTGAGCGTTTTTAAGAGTTAGCAAAAATTACCTTCTATTTTTCCCACTTGAATTCAGCAAACATATCATCGACTTTAGTTTCTGAAATGTGATTGATATAGTTACTTAGCGTCTTCATACCAACCCCAGTAATAACACCGGCTACATGTTGATCGGTATAGCCTGCTTGTTTTAAGGCATTTGTAGCCTCTTGAGTAGGGAAGCCACGCTCCTTGGTAACAGATACAGCAAACTTGGAAAGCGCTTCGTATTTAGCCTCTGATAATTTTTTACGATCTCGTAAAGCATCGATAACTTCCTTAGAGACTTTACTTTGATGCTTAGCGATAAAGCTATGTGCTGCTACACAATAAGTACATTCATTATAAACAGCTATAGAAAGCAAAATCACTTCTTGTTCTTGAGGAGTAAAACCAGAATCCTTTCTAAACGTTTCATCGGCTTTCGTATAAGCGTTTAAAAGGGATGGATTGTTAGCCATCATTTTGAACATATTAGGAACTGCGCCCATTTTAGATTTTGTAGCTTCTAAAATACCTTTTGCAGGTTCTTGAGCTTCATTAATTTCAATAGGTTTCATATATTTATTTTTAAATTCGATTGAATAGTCGTTTAGAAGGTAATGAGATTACAAAAAAAAACCACTCGTAAAGAGTGGTTTTTGAATTCTAAAATTGAATAGATTTAGCTTTTTATTTCAACTAATTCCAATTCAAAAGTAAGATCGTGTCCAGCAAGTGGATGATTAGCATCGACAACGATGTGATCTTCATTCACTTCTGCAACTCTTAATTGACGTTCAGTTCCATCAGGATTTTGAGAAACTAATCCCATACCTACTTCAGGTTTTATATCCTCTGGAAGTTGATCTTTACCAACTTGTTGGAAAAGTTCTTCCTTAACTTCACCGTAAGCTTCTTCTTTAGGGATTTCTATAGTTTTTTTCTCAGCTTCTTTCATATTAAGGACACCAGTTTCAAAACCTGGAATAATTGTACCTTCGCCTAGCGTAAATTCAATAGGTTCTCTTTCTAAAGAACTATCGAAAACTTGTCCGCTAGTAGCTATTTTTCCTGTGTAGTGAACTTTTACTGTGTCTTTTTCTTTTACTTGACTCATAAATATTAATTTATTGATTTCTAATTAATTAGAACTTTTATTTAACAATTAATACAAAGATATCATTTAGATAGCCAAACCCAATTATATCGGTTATTAATTCTCTTTTTTAATGCAATTTTAACCTTAAGTAAGGCAATTATTGAAATAATTGAACATAATTTCGCTTAAATTATTTAAAATTTCAAAATGGGCAACAACTCCAAAAAGCCAGATCAGGTAGTTTACAATGAAGATACCAATAAATATGAAGCGGGTTTATTGCCTTATGCTACAAATTCTAGTGCTCCAAAGATCACTCCTACAGATTTAACAGGATGGAAAAACTCCAATGTGAGTAAAGTCAATCATCAAATCAAAACAGAGTACGAAGAATTAAAGCAGAAGTATGAAAAGTTGATGGCGCAATACGAATACAATAATCTTATTTACAGTGCTGAGTTTAGTTTTGAACCTATTGTAGGTGAGATTTATCATCTATATGAAAATAAAAAGAGAAAAATATTCTTATCTATTATATCCCCTAATGAGTGTAATTTTGATTTTAAAGGAAGTTTTAAACTCAATGAAGACAAAATGTGGGTTCGATTGGATTCTAAAGGAAAACTCACCTTAACCCATTAACCATTACTCTATGAAAAATTATCATTGGATACTATTATTTACGCTCACAGTAAGTGTATTAGCTTGTAAGGCTGATAAAAAGGAAAACACTTCAGAAGAAAATGTAGAAGTAGTCCAAGAAGAAAATTCGACCGAGATAATAGGAAATGAAATTTCCTATCAAGCCTCAGACTCTATAATGCTAAACGGATATATTTCCAGAAATACTGCTACGTCAGGTAAAAGACCTGGAATTATTGTAGTACACGAATGGTGGGGTCACGATGAGTTCGCAAGACAAAAAGCAGATGAACTTGCTGAAATGGGTTATGTAGCTCTAGCCGTCGATATGTATGGAAATGGAAAACAAGCTGAACATCCAGAGGAAGCTATGGCATTTTCTAGCAACGTGATGAAGAATTTTGACACTGCTAAAAAACGTTTTATGGCAGCGATGGAAACTCTAAAAGCTGATGAGAATGTAGATGCAGAAAAGATTTCAGCTATAGGTTTTTGTTTTGGTGGAAGTGTAGCCTTGTCGATGGCCAATTCTGGTGCTGACTTAGATGGAGTTGCTGTCTTTCATAGTGGACTTGGTTTACCAGTTATGCCAAATGAAGATTTGAAAGCCAAACTTTTAATTCAAAATGGGGCCGAAGATATGATGATTACCGATGAGCAAGAAAAAACATTCAAATCTCAATTAGATGCTATCAACGCTGATTATGAGTATATTGCTTATGAAGGCGTGATGCATTCTTTTACCAATAAAGATGCCGATAGCTTAGGTGAAAAATTCGATCTTCCACTAGCTTATGATAAAGAAATAACAGAAAAATCTTGGGAAAAAATGACATTATTTTTTAAAGACCTTTATAGCGAATAAGTAAGTTTGTTTGTTGTAATTGAAAAGCCTGCTTGGATGTTTACAAGCAGGCTTTTCTTATTTATAGTGAATTCTTTTATTTTTTTAATATATCCATGTAACGGTCCACCTTAGGTAACAGAAGAATAGTGGTTCTTCTATTTTTTGCGCGACCTTCTTTGGTTGCATTATCTGCTACAGGATAATAATGAGCTCGGCCAGAAGCAATAAGACGATCTCCGCCCACTCCAAACTTATCTTCCAAAGTCCTCACTACGGAAGCTGCTCTACGAATACTTAGATCCCAGTTATCTACGATGTATGAAGATTCTGAAATTTTCATATTATCGGCGTGACCTTCAACTCTAATGTCCATATTTGGCTCCGAGTTGATCACCTCTGCAATTCTGGCTAAAAGGTTATAAGCCTTTTTATCGACCCAATAACTTCCGCTTTTAAATAAAACTTTATCAGTTAAGGTTATTCTTACAATAGGCTCTTCCACAGTAATTTCAATTGCCTCATCTGCAACTTTGTCTTCATCCTTCATCTGTTTTAAAAGGTTCGACTTGATGTTGTAGGCTACAGCAAGGTTGATCGAATCTTCCAACGTATTAGCTTTAGAACGTTGGTCGACTGGCATTTTAGAAAATACTTTTCTCACATTCGATTTGGTGTTTTCAGAAACCAGCATACCTTTATCGGTAAGTTGGATTTTGTTTTCAGCATCACCTTGTAAGTTGGCAATTTTCTGCTTGTAAGACAAAACTTCGTCCTCAAGCTCTGCATAGTTGTCGTTGGAATTTTGCTGTTCAGATCTCAGATCAGAAAGTTCTTGTTCTAAGGCTGTTTTTTGATTCTCAACTTGGTTCATTTTCTTCTTAGAAACACATGAGGTCATCAAAATAGCAAATAAAAGTGTAATTGTAGCAATTTTAGTCATAAGTGATTAGATTTGAGTTAAATGTAGATATTTTTTTCAAAAAAATCACAATTTTTTTCCAAAAGCTAAATCACCTGCATCTCCCAATCCCGGAATAATGTATCCCTTCTCATTTAAAGTGTCATCCACGGCAGCAATCCAGAGTTGTGTATCTTCAGGGAAGTGTTCTTCGAGAAGATCAACTCCCGGCTGGGCGCCAATAACAGATACGACATGGGTTTGTTTAGGTTGGCCTAATTTCTCCAAGGCTTTATAGACATTGAGCATAGACCTACCAGTAGCCAGCATAGGATCTGCCAAAACCAAGGTTTTTCCTTCTAAGCTGGGAGAGGATAAGTATTCAACTACTATTTCAAAATCTTTTCCATTGCTTTCCACTTTTCTAAAAGCTGAAATAAAAGCATTATCTGCTTCATCTAGATAATTAAGAATACCATTGTGCAAAGGAATACCTGCTCTTAATATAGAACAGACCACTATTTCATCCTGGCAGAGATGAGAGGTCGTTTCAGCTAGGGGAGTTTGAAAGGTTTGGGGACTGTAGGAAAAGGTTTTACTCATTTCATAAGTCAGTATTTCTCCAATGCGCTCAATATTCCTTCGAAACTTCATCCGGTCTTGTTGTACCGATTCATCTCTCAATTGGTGGATGAAGTGATTAAGGATAGAATGGGTTTGACTTAAATTATGAACTTTCATAAGTTTTTTTTCAAAAATAGGAGTTTTTACTGTAGTCTCAAACCTAATTTGGAAGAAGCCGTGGCATTAAAGTATCGTTAATTTTGTTCTGAGTTGTTCAATAATTTCTAATTTAATGTTCTAATATATTTATATATGACTCCACTAAATGTTACTCAGAAACTCATCAAATCTCATCTTATCGAGGGAAAAATGATACCCGGCGAAGAAATTGGCCTAAAAATAGATCAAGCTTTACTTCAAGATGCCACGGGGACTTTGGTTCAATTGGAACTCGAGGCCATGGGGTTGGATAGAGCCAAAACCGAAGTTGCAGTTCAATATGTTGATCACAATCTTTTACAAACGGATTTTAAAAATGCAGATGATCATAAATTTTTAAAATCTGCAGCTCAGCGTTTTGGGTTATGGTATAGTAGGCCAGGAAATGGAGTAAGTCACCCAGTACACATGGAACGCTTTGGTAAACCAGGCAAAACCTTAGTTGGGTCAGACTCTCACTCTTGCGCTGCAGGATCTTTAGGTATGCTTGCTATTGGAACTGGCGGTTTGGATGTGGCGGCAGCCATTGCAGGTCAGCCGTATTTTGTCAAAATGCCAAAAGTAATGGGAGTAAAGCTCACTGGTAAATTACCCGATTGGGTGAGTGCTAAAGATGTTGTGCTCGAAATGCTTAGACGTCACGATGTGAAAGGAGGAGTTGGTAAGGTGATAGAATATTACGGCGATGGTCTTAACGAGTTGAGTGCTATGGATAGACACGTCATTGCCAATATGGGCGCAGAGCTTGGCGCTACCACGACAGTGTTTCCTAGTGACAAAGAAACTAAACGCTTTTTAAAATCACAGAATAGAGAAGGGGATTGGTCTGAATTGTTAGCCGATGAAGGTTGCGAATACGAATTTCATGATGAAATTGTCTTAGATAATTTGGTCCCTCTAATTGCTTTACCAACCAGTCCTGGTAATGTTGTTCCAGTGTCTGAAGTAGCGGGTAAACCCATAAGTCAAGTGGTTATTGGCTCTTCAGCCAATCCTGGATTACGAGACTTTTGGATTGCCAGCGCGATTGTAGAAGACAAGAGCATCAGTCCTGAGGTGAGTTTTGATGTCAATCCAACGTCTAGACAAATCATGCAGAACATGATTGATAATAAAGCTTTTGGAAACTTGATAAAAGCGGGGGCAAGATTTCACCAATCAGGTTGTATGGGCTGCATTGGTATGGGGCAAGCTCCAGCAAGTGGAACCATTAGTTTAAGAACTATGCCACGTAATTTTCCAGACAGAAGCGGAACCAAAGACGATCAGGTTCATTTGTGTAGCCCAGAAACTGCAGCAGCTTCAGCACTTATGGGAAAAATTACCGATCCTCGAGATCTGGAGAAAGAATTTGATATGACTTACCCAAAATTTGAATATCCAACCTATGAAATCATCAATACCGATATGCTTATCGCACCAGTAGAGAATAATAAATCGGTAACATTGGAAAAAGGACCTAATATTAAAGCTTTACCAGAAATCCCAGAGCTAAAGGACCATTACCGAGTTCCTGTATTATTAAAAATGGGCGATAATGTTTCGACCGATGAGATCCTAAAGGCTGGCGCAGAAGTGCTTCCCTTCAGAAGTAATCTTCCAGAAATTAGTAAATACTCCTTTATGGTTATCGATGATAGTTTTTATGATAGGGCTATGACTGCAAAAGAGTCTCACGGGGGTCACGTCGTCGTAGCTGCCGAAAATTATGCGCAAGGCTCCAGTAGGGAACATGCAGCTTTAGCTCCAAAGTACTTAGGTCAAGTGGCTGTGTTGGCTAAAAGTTATGCTAGAATCGCTTGGCAAAATCTGGCAAACTTTGGGATTTTACCACTCGAATTCATCAATGAGTATGACTATGATAGTATAGAGCAAGGTGATGATGTAGAATTGAAAGATGTGATTCAATCTGTCAAATCTAAAGAGAACGTAAAAGTGGTAATTCACAAATCTAAAGGCGATTCAAAAACCATTGAGATGAAACATACTTTAAGTGATAGACAAATTCAAATTATCGTGAAAGGTGGAATCATCAACGATTTCAAAGAAAAATTATAAACCTTCAGAAATGTTGAATATAAAAAGCGCTCCATTTGGAGCGCTTTTTTAGTATCCATATATGTCCTTAGGTCTAAGGCAACTTAGCGTCTTTAGAATCATTTTCTTGTAAAGACATCAAATCATTTATTCCCTTCACCTCAATTATTTTTTCGCCCCGCATGGCAATGGGATGCATCAAAACCTCTGGATTTTTAGCCAATACCTTTAAGGCTTGGTTTTCCTCTAAATTCGGATGGTCACTTAAAGTCTTTTTTATAAAAGGGTGATCGGTATTGATTAATTCTGAGGGTTGCTTTTTCAGAAGTCTAGAAAGTTCCGCCCACTGAGTTTCAGTAAGTTTAATTTCATTGAGGTTAATCAATACTTTTTGAGCTTTGGTGGCTTCGGCGATTGCAATACTTTGTTTGGCAATCCTACTATCTGGATGATAATATAATTTTAATTCGCGATCATTTTTTGCTATAACTCCCATATCTTTGTTACTCATGGTTAATATTTTTTCTAAAGTAAGAATTAATCCAGTGGTTCGGAAACATTTAGTAATATTTTGAGGTTTATATCTATAGAGAATATAGACCTTATCGGAAAAACGATACATCAATGCAAGATCAAAAAATTGCTATCATAGGAGCAGGATTAAGTGGCCTTGTCGCAGCTATTAATCTCGAAAAGGCAGGTTTTCAGCCAGAAATTTTTGAAGCGACAGATCGAGTAGGGGGCAGAGTAAAAACCGATTATAGAGAGGGATATACTTTCGACCACGGCTTTCAAGTCTTACTCACCCACTATCCAGCAACTCAAAAATACTTAAACTATGACTTGTTAGAGCTTGAGAAATTCTACCCTGGTGCCGTTATTTACAATCAAGGACAGCAAGACAAAATAGGAGATCCCTTGCGACAAT
The DNA here is from genome assembly GCF_000355905.1 of Psychroflexus gondwanensis ACAM 44. GTDB lineage: Bacteria > Bacteroidota > Bacteroidia > Flavobacteriales > Flavobacteriaceae > Psychroflexus > Psychroflexus gondwanensis. The sequence continues at coordinate 190,344 of NZ_APLF01000005.1, read as the reverse complement.
TAAGCTTGTTGTTTCCAACCTTAACCTCCAAAATAGGAAGTTTCGCCGATAAACTGAAAATCTTAAAACTCAATACCGAGCTCAAAAAGAAAAGCTTTGATGATATCTTTTTGGCTGAAGAAAAAACCACTTTACAGTATCTTCAGGATTACGGATTTTCATCAGACATCATTCATAATTTTTTTAAACCTTTTTTTACAGGAATTTTCTTGGAGCACGAGTTAACGACCTCGTCCAGGAAATTCGAATTTGTTTATAAAATGTTTGGAGAAGGAAGCGCTGCAATCCCCAAAAAGGGGATACAAGCCATTCCCAATCAACTGATGGCTCAATTGAAACAGACTAAAATTCACTTTAATACACCCGTTGAATCTATTCAAAATCAGAATGTTATATTTAAAAACGGAGGAGAAGCGGAGTTCGATTTTGTGATTATCGCCACTGAAGCTTCTCACCTTATTTCCAATTTAAACAATCAGAATACGCTCTGGAAAAGCGTCGATAACTATTACCTAAGCGTGAAGCAACGCGCCTTTAAAGAACCGATGATTGGTTTAATTGCAGACGAGGACGCATTGGTTAATAATTTTTACTATGTATCCAAACCAAAAGCTGAGGAGCATTTGCTATCGGTAAGTATAATTAAACCCCATGAGTTATCGCAAGAAGAACTTGAGGCTAGAATTACAGAGGATTTAAAAACCTATGTGGGTATAGACACCTTAGAATTTAAGCGGTTTTACCACATCAAAAAAGCTTTACCTATTATGCAAACGGTGAGTTATATGCTACCAAAGTCGGAGACTCAATTAAAAGATCAGATCTTTCTAGCGGGAGATCATTTAGCGAATGGCTCGATTAATGCGGCAATGTTAAATGGAGAGTCTGCAGCGCAAGCGGTGATCTCCAAAATTAAAAACGGTATTATAAATCTAGGCTAAACGTGATGAACACCAACATGGTATTGACATTGTGTTTAGATCATAAATCCTTTATCATGAAAGTTAACAAAAATATAGTATTTTTTGCCTTTACAGTTATATTGTTGAGTATCGTTTCTTGTGGATCGTCCAATGTGTATACAGCTCAAGAAAAAGCAAGCTTAGAAAAGCTCGTTACCGATCGCAATTTTGAAATAGAACTCCAATGGGCCAGACCTTTGGTGACCAATAGTTTGAATCAGTTGGCCGATGCAGGACTTTTTAGGCCAGGAGACAACGCCTCACAGATAAACTTACAAGGTAATCAGAACACTTTCAAATTCGAAAACGATACTGTTTCGGCCAATTTACCGTATTACGGAGAACGCCAAATGGGTGGCGGATATAATTCTGATGGCGGAGGTATTGACTTTGAAACTACTCCTAAAGAATTAACTTTAACCAAAGACGATGATAAAGATTACTACCTGATGGAGTTTAACGTTAGGGATAAAGACAGTAATGAAAACTATGATGTAAGCCTAACACTGTACCCAAGTTTAAATGCTATTATCAATATTTGGTCATCGCAACGGAATACCATTCAATATAATGGAACACTTAAAGCAATTACAGAACCAAAAGAAGAGTAAGAGATCTTGAGGATGTTTATGATTTATCTAAAATTTGTGTAATTCTATTTTACATAATATAAATTATAGGACAACATATCCACAATTTATAAAACAAGTATATGGAACATTGACAATTCTAATAGCCATAATCCTGTTATATCGGGTTTAGGTCTATAACTTTGGATTATGTCACAGCCATTTTAAGACATATGTTTATTATAGATGATAAGCTTGAAGGAGTCGTTATGTAAAATATCTCAGATTACTTGTTTGGCTTCATCTACACTACGTGTGGATTATTAAGCTTATTAATGTTTTTTATGTCAACCTATTTCAGGACTTGACGCTTATGTGTTTTTAATGAGTTACAGTCATCAATATCATTCTTATGAGTAACTGAATAGTCCATGGCTTTCTTTACGACGTCATTTAAAGAAATCCTTGTCATTAGGTAGTCAAACATTCGTATTTTTGCATGGCGTCTAATTTTAATCAGGAACTAAGATATGGTTATACCTAAACTACATTATATATCACAAGGGAGCTCTCCAGAAGAACATCTAGAAAACATTCAAAAAGCCTGTTCTTACGGTGCAGAATTAGTGCAATTAAACTTAAAAAGCCTTCCAAAGGATCCTGCGAGCATTTCAGAAAAAAAATATTTAAAAATAGCTGAAGCTGCTAGAGAAACCACTACACATTTTCAAACCCGATTAATTATTAACGGTGATTATAAAATTGCAAAAACCCTTAAAGCAGATGGAGTGCATTTAGAACCCACAGATCGCTGCCCTACTGAAGCTAGAACGCATTTATACACTTGGCAAAGTATTGGGGGAACAGCAAATACCTTACAAGAGTGCGAAACATTATTAGATAAAGAAATAGACTATATCCATTTAGGTCCTTTTAGAGAAACCGCTAAAGAAGCTAACAGGCCTCCTGTTTTAGGTTTGGATGGTTATAGAGTGATTATGGATGTTCTAAAAACCCCAATACCCATTATAGGTGTTGGCGGTATCACTACAGAAGATGTTACAGCCCTATTGGAATCTGGTATCGCTGGTGTTGCGGTATCTACCGAGATTACTCGCGATTTTAACAAGATAAGATTATTTAATCAACTACTCAACGCCTCTTCAACAGCAGAACAACGACATACGTTTGAATAGAATTAGAACACTGTTTAAAACCAAATATTTTATTCTTGATACTATTTTCACTCATAGAAATGAATAAAATAAACTAGCATTAATTAGTTGTGAAAAGCTCATATTATGTTGTTTTGTCTCATTGAGTATTCCGACTTTCTCGTCGGGATGTATCGAGATGTTTTTTGTTATCTGAAGAGTTTCCGATACGACTTCAATGATTTTTTTGACTTTTTGTCGTTTTTTTCTTTGCCTTCATTTGCTGAAACAGTTCTTTAAACAAGCCCCGGGCAATCAATACCTTCATAATCTCATTGGTTCCAGCATAAATTCTGGCGACTCTATTATCGGCATACATGCGCGCAATGGGGTAATCCCATATATACCCATAACCTCCAAATAATTGCAGGCATTCATCTACAACTTTACCGTGCATTTCTGTTGCTGAATACTTCGCCATTGAAGCACTTTCAGCAGTGAGTTTATGATCTGATACTAATAGTGTACACCGATCTAAAAACGCTTGATGCACCTGTAATTGCGTAGCACATTCGGCCAATTTAAATTGGGTGTTTTGGAATCCCGCGATGGGTTTGTTAAAAGCGGTTCTTGTAGAGGTATAGGCCATCGTTTTTTCTATGGCTCCCTCTGCCCCACCAATAGCATTGAGCGCTACAGACAAGCGCTCTCTTGCCAATTCTGTCATCATAATTTTGAATCCTAAGCCTTCTTCTCCCAATAAATTTTCCTTAGGAACTTTTACGTTATCAAAAAATAATTCACAGGTATCTTGAGCTTTCATGCCTATTTTCTTGAAAGGAATCCCCTTTTCGAAACCTTCAAAATGGCTTTCCATGATTAATAAAGATACTCCTTCTTCCGCTGTTCCCACATTGGTTTTTACAGCAACTATAGACATATCACTCATATAACCATTGGTAATAAAGGTTTTCTGTCCATTGACCAAATAGTGGTCACCTTTATCCACCGCGTTTGTTTTAATCGCTTGAAGATCACTACCGCAGTTAGGCTCAGTCATACCTATAGATGTAATTATTTTTCCAGCAGCCATTAGAGGTAGGTATTTTTGCTTTTGAGCTTCGGTACCGTACTTTAGCAGATAAGGTGCAACAATATCTGAATGCAATGAAAAACCAGGACCACTGAGGCCTTCTTTTGCCATTTCTTCAATAAATAGGGCGCTAAAGCTAAAATCCAAACCACTTCCTCCATAATCTTCGGGCATATCGATACATAGCAAACCCAATTCTCCAGCACGTTCCCAGATGTCTCGGCTAACCATACCCTTTTCTTCCCATTCTTCTGTATGATCAATAATTTCATTATTAATGAAATCCTGAATCATTTTTTGCATCATTTTATGTTCTTCTGATGCATATATTTCGCGTTCTAATAAAACATTTTGTAACATATAAACCAGTTTATAATTCTTAAAAACATACTGAGCCCTCCAACATCCCTAAGATAGGTTAAAACAAACGAATTTCTTGACCTATTTTACTATGACCTTTCCTAAGGTTTGTTGAAGGTTTAGTAAACAGGAGATGATTAATTACCACAAGAAAGTTAAGAATGAATTATTTGATTTGCGTTTTTTAAAATGCAGTCGTTTACGAGAATTCCGCAGCTAATTAATCTGTAGATATTATTTAAACCAGGTATTGATTTGAGACCTTCAAGTTCGTTTTGTCTCAGTCGCAAAGTTGATTTCGATATTAGCCTTCAGGTTAAGATGTTTAAAATTTATTTCACGCAAAGCGCACAAAGAAAAAAAGCAAAGTAGCGCAAAGTGATCATTCGCTATTTATACTTCGGGACTTTTGAGAAAGGCTTAGCGCTCTTAGCGTGAAACTTTGTTTAATGTTTAGGTTTTATTTTAAGAAATAAGTAAATGTAAAATTGATAATTATCATTATTTAAATCATATTTCCATAATAATTTTATCAATAAATTATAAATAATAAGTTATGAAAACATCAAAATTGTATTTAGTATGTGCAATATCACTACTTATGTCAAGTATAACTTTTGCACAAAACAAATGGTCCGTTGAGTTAAGACCAGGAATTAACTTTCCAACTGAAGATTTTGTCGACTCTAATGTCGAAACTGGCTTTGGATTTGAAGTTGCCGGCAGCTACCGTTTTATGGATCATTTGGGGGCTTATGCAGGCTGGGGCTATAATACCTTTAAAATCGAAAATTCCGACCTTGATTTTGACTTAACGGGATACATTTTCGGTTTAGAATTTATCCATCCAATAGGAACTTCAGAAAAACTTTCTTACCTGTTAAGAGGAGGTGGAATTTACAATCACATTGAAATTGAAAACACCGATGGTGATATTGTTGAAGATTCTGGTCACGGATTGGGCTGGGAACTTGGAGTCGGTCTTAATTACGAGTTGGGAGCTAACTGGAACTTAAGGCCCCAATTTGGTTACCGAGAACTTTCTAGAGATGTTGAATTTGGCGAGTCAACCTCGAACGTTGATGTTAATTACTTTGTATTTGCTGTAGGCGTTGCAAAAATATTTTAAAACTGAGTAATGAAATTTGTTTTTAGTTTTATACTTCTATTGCATACACTCATTCACCTAATGGGTTTTGCAAAAGCATTTCAATTAGTAGAAATAAATCAATTATCTCAAAGTATTTCGAAACCTATGGGAATACTTTGGCTGATTACTGCACTTATGTTTATTTGTTCAGCAGCACTTTTTCTAACAAAACAAGAATTGTGGTTTATAGTCGCTTTCATTGCAATACTTAATTCTCAAGCACTGATTATATTATTGTGGAAGGATGCTAAATTCGGAACCATTATCAATATCATCGTTCTATTGGTAAGTATTTCTGCTTTTGGAAATTTTCGATTTAATAAAATGGTTCAAAAAGAATCAGCGCAAATACTCCAAAATATTCAAGTTGAAAATACTCCTGTGATTTCTGAGAACGACATTTTACATTTACCAGAAATAATACAAAAATGGATTAAAAATTCTGGAGTTATAGGAAAAGAAAAAGTAATCTCTCTTCGCTTAGAGCAAATTGGACAAATGCGAACCAAAACAGATAGTAAATGGATGCCATTTACTGCGATTCAACATTTTAACGTTGTAAACCCTTCTTTTGTTTGGACAACCAAAGTTGATGCAATGCCAGTATTAAAGATGGTTGGCCGAGATAAAATGTATAATGGAGAAGGTGAGATGCTCATTAAATTGGCATCGCTAATTCCTGTGGTGAATGAAGGCAAAAACAAGAAAATAAATCAAGGAGTCATGATTCGATTTTTAGCCGAAATCTGTTGGTTTCCTTCTGCAGCTTTAAATGATTATATGACTTGGGAAACGATAGATGCAACTTCAGCAAAAGTAACATTAACAGCAGATGGCCAAAAGGTATCAGGCGTATTTTCATTTTCTGATAAAGGAGACTTAGTTTCCTTTGAAGCAAAACGTTATTATGGAAGTGAAACCAATTCTAAGCTTGAAAAATGGCATATAGAAGTAGTCTCTTTTAAAACATACAATGGCATTAAAATCCCAAATAAAAGTAATGTGATCTGGAAATTAGAAGAAGGCGATTTTAAATGGCTTGATTTAGAAATTGTTGATTTAGAATATAATGTAGTTTTTTAAATACTATTAATAAAGACGATATCAATATCATAAGTTAGGAAAGGACATCCCCAAAAAAACAAGAGATTATAAAAAAAACTAAGGCAAAGTTTTTTTAATTGTGTTGATAAAAAACAACTGCATTGAAAAGATGAAGTGTATAAAAATAAAAAGCCCCATCAGTTTTGATAGGGCTTTTTGTAGAAAAATATGGATATATATTAGAGAACTCTTACGTTTACTGCATTTAACCCTTTGTTTCCTTCTTGTAAATCAAATTCAACTTCGTCACCTTCTCTAATCTCATCGATTAATCCTGAAGCGTGAACGAAATGATCTTTATCAACACCTTCTTCTGTGATGAATCCAAATCCTTTAGTGTCATTGAAAAATTTAACTGTTCCTTTATTCATTTTAATGTAATTTATTGATTATAATAAGTCACAAATATATTTAATAAAATTGAAATAAAAAAATTATAATTCAATTAAATAGAAAATATATTTCCACTCCTATATTTTACCGACTTTGCTGAGGTAAAAACTTTTACAAATTACTTCATCATAAGCTAAAATTAATTCGATTACGATCTGAACCAATAATTGAATAAAACATTTTCCCACTATTCAGAAAACGCTAAGACCAAATTGAACTAGTGGTGAGTAATGAGTAGTGAGTAATGAGTAATGAGTAGTGAGTAGTGTAAATTTTCTTTTTCTGAAATATTAAGTTTACGTAACTAATCAATCAATTTAAAATTCTTTTTTTAAATGTATTGAATTCCAATTTCTCAAAAAGTTTCACGCAAAGAACGCTAATCCTATCTCAAAGGTCACGAAGTTGAATAGCGAATGATCACTTTGAGCTACTTTGCGTTTATTTCTTCGTGCGCTTTGCTTGAAATAAGTCTAAAATTTTAAACAACCTAACCTAGCTCATTAGTTACAAGTCTACATAGACAAATATTAACGAATAAGTAAATTAGCGACTCTCCCTATTTGATTCGCCCTTAAGTTTTACCTTTGAGTATTAATTTATTTAAATAAAAAAGTTGCAACAAATCAAAGCATTTTTAGATAAAATAGTTCCCATATCCGACTTAGATTGGGACTTCTTTACGTCAAAATTACAACCTCGTGTTTTCCCTAAGAAATCGGTTTTTTTAAAAGCAGGAGATATAGAAAACCACATTTCCTTTATCGAATCTGGCGCTGTTCGTTTGTTCATTCCTAAGGAAGACCCAGACAAAGAGATCACCTTTGGTTTTAGTTTCAAAGATGAATTTGTGAGTGCTTACGATTCCTTTTTAACCAGAACTCCTTCTGCTTATCAATTACAAGCCCTTACAGACACAAAGATGTTGAGCATTACATATGCAGATTTGCAGTTGGTCTACAAAAATACGCAACTAGGCAATCTTATAGGGAGGTTAACAGCTGAACGCCTTTATTTGATAAAATCCAAACGCGAGCAGAACTTATTAAATCTCACTGCAGAAGAACGCTATTTGAATCTATTTGAAGAACGCCCAGAACTTTTAAAAGAAATTCCTTTAAAATACATCAGCTCTTATATTGGAGTGACTTCACAGGCTTTAAGCAGAATTAGGAAACGTCTATAAACCTCGTTTTATTGATTTGGGTTCATTGTTTCACAGCTTACATCAAGGTATCTTTGTAAAAAAAAATTATGTTGATAGTTTTATTCGTTGCAATACTGTGGTACGGAGGCTTATTTTTTCAATCCTTCTTTTTACACCGTTACGCAGCACACCAGGTCTTTACGATGTCAAAAACAATGGAACGCATCACCTTTGTGCTTACTTGGATATTTCAAGGCCCAAGCTACTTAAGTGCTTATGGTTACGGTATTATGCACCGCATGCACCATGCTTATACCGATACAGAAAAAGACCCCCACTCTCCGTCTCATGACGCGAACTTATTTGCGATGATGTGGAAAACAAAAACGATTTATCAAGACATTAATCAGCAGCGGGTTGAAGTGGACCAGAAGTTCACCAAAAATGTTCCTCAATGGAAAAAATTTGATCTTTTTGCAAGTTCCAGGGTGTCTCGTTTGCTGTGGGTTTCTGCTTATATTTCGTTTTTCGCTGTCTTTGCAACCACTTGGTGGGAATGGTTATTATTGCCGGTCACCCTTGCAATGGCGCCTATACATGGAGTCATAATCAATTGGTTTGGTCATATCTTTGGTTATGTGAATTATACCGTGAAGAATACTAGTAAAAATCTCTTCCCATTTGATTTTTTAATGATGGGTGAAGGTTATCATAATAATCACCACAAACACGCCAGTAGTCCAAATTTTGGTGTGAAATGGCATGAAATTGATATCACTTATTTGATCATAAGAGTCTTGGATGCCTTTGGATTTATTCAATTGAAACCCATTCCAGTGAGGAGCTAATAGACAAGCAAAAACCCAAGTTTCCCTCCTACACTTCAGCTATGCTCAGTGTAGGTTTTTCAGTTGTGCTAAGAGTAGTATATTAACGGGTTATGTGACTTCCAATTTAAATTGTGTACTTTAATTTAGATTCAAATAAATGTCTAGCCTATACTCCTAGTCGATTAACTCCAACACTTTATTGATGTTTTCTTGACTTGCCAAATTAGTACCTTCAGTCATCGTTGTCGCGACACCACAAACGACGCCCCATTTAAGGATTTCCTCAGAGGAAAGTCCTTGTTGTATAGCATAAACCATTCCCGCAACCATGCTATCTCCAGCTCCTATTGTACTTTTTACTTTAACGGATGGTGCGCTTTTATAAAAAATACCTTCTGAAGACGCTAAAAAAGCGCCTCGAGCACCCATAGAAACAACTACAAGTTTTGCTTTTTTTGAATTTATTAGTTCCATGGCAAAATCTTCCTGCTCATTTTTAGATAAAAATTCTTTACCAGCGAGCTGTGCCAATTCTCTTTGATTGGGTTTTACTAAATAGACATTTTCCTTTAAGGTTTCTATCAAAGCCTGACCTGACGTATCAATAACAACTTTTACATTTTTACCGGCTAGCATTTTTAATAAGGTTGCATATAAGTTTGAAGGTGTTTTTTCGGATAAACTTCCACTTAATACCAAAATAGAATTATCCTTTACTTCATTAGTAAGTTCAGTTTTTATTAATTCTATATCACTAGTATTTAAATCATTCCCAGGCATGCCAAAACGATATTGTAACTCTGTTTTGGTATCAACAATAGATAGGTTTTCTCTTGTCCAGGAATTAACAGCAATCGTTTTTAAATCGATGTTTTCTTTTACCAAAAGTTTTTTTAGATATAACCCTGTATCACCACCTGAGGTGAATATGCACTTGTTTTTAACTTGAAGTGTATGTAATACCCTAGAAATATTAACCCCTCCTCCACCAGCTTGATATTGTATGGAATGGCATTTAAGCTTTTGCTCTGGTACAAATTGATCTACTTGTGCGCTTTTATCTAAGGCAGGATTTAGAGTTAATGTCGTTATATCCATCGGTTTAGAATTATTTTATTTTCTAAGTATTGATTTGTAGGCTTAAAGATCCAATTTACGCTTACAAATCTAAATTAGTTAAAAAACCATTGTTATACCAATTTAATTTTTAACAAGAAAACATAATAAAAGTCAGAAATAATCAAAGAGGATTCTCTCCAAGTAACTCTATAAGAAAGAACTTCATTTAAGTAAGAAAGGCTTAGATACTTTGGGTGCGTGTAGTTAGAACCCATTTGAGCTAAGTGCTTAAAGGCAAAGAGCTTAGTATCCACACTTCGGTTATGCTCAGTGAAGGCTCATCAGGTAAGTTAAATGAAATCTAGGTAAGGCTAGGTTGTCGCTCAAACAGCCTCTTGCTCACGTTTAGACATTCTAAAAGTGTAATTAGGATAGATGGAACGTTTAGCAAAACGGTTAACTTTATTGCTGTTAATCATTTTAATATAAATCGGTTTAGTCACACCAAAATACTCGTAAGTGCCGCCATCCACAAACGTGATTTCCAATAACATTCCTTTATGATGAAAGTCAGCAATACCTGAGTTGATGCTTTGTGTATATTGACCTGCATTCGCTTCAATAGTTTCCGGAGCAATACTGACTAAGAAATGATACCCATCAATAATTCTTCGGCTTTGGATCTCTGCTTCTTCTTGTAAAGCATCTCCCGCTTGGAATTTATCTGGATGCCATTCTTTTACCAAATTGCGATAGGCTTTTTTTAAAGGCTTTAACTCAATGTTTGTCTCAACTCCAAAGAGTTTTTTATACTCACTTATACGCTTCATTACTCATTTTATTTAAGTCTGCAAAATTACGTGTTAATAACGTATGAATTACATCGAATTTCAACTAAAATTAGGGGTGTTTTTAAAATAGTGTTCCTGTAGCATATTAGCCCTTCTTGAAATAATTGGTCACCACTTTCCTATTCCCTGTATCCCTCTGCTTGAAGTTCAAACAGTTCTGCATAAAGTTTAGGTTTAGCTAATAATTCTTCGTGAGTTCCCAGTTCTAAAATACTTCCGTTTTGAAGTACCAAAATGCGATCGGCCATTCGCACGGTTGAAAATCGATGAGAAATGATAATGCTCGTCCGGTCTTTGGTCAAGCCTATAAACCGCTGGAAAACTTCCGACTCTGCCCTGGCATCCAAAGCCGAGGTGGGTTCGTCTAAAATAATAATGGGTGCATCCGACATATACGCTCTGGCCAAAGCGATTTTCTGCCATTGGCCACCAGAAAGTTCTGCCCCTTTTTTAAAACGTCGACCTAAGCCTTGATCGTACCCCATGGGTAAACTTTCAATAACATCATTGGCGAGACTTTGTACTGCAGCGTCTTTTATTTTTTCGCTGTTGTGCTGTTCGTCAATATTCCCCACTGCAATATTAATTTTAGCCGTTAAGTAATACTTCACAAAATCCTGAAAAATCGCTCCCAACATTTTTTGATAGTCTTCTTTTCTATACTCACGAATCGGTACGCCATCCATTAAAATTTGACCACCAGTTGGTTCGTAAAGTCGCAATAAAAGTTTAATCAGAGTTGTCTTTCCTGCTCCATTCTCCCCAACTAAAGCGAGCTTCTCCCCTTTTTTCAAGTCAAACGTCAGTGAGGACAATACCATTTTCTCTGACTGTGGATAGCTAAAGCTCACATTTTCGAACTGTATACTGTGGTTAAATTCTGAAGGTGCTTCTCGATATTGCTCTGGATTATCACTACTAAAGTCCATATCGATAAATTCGAAATAATCCTGGAGATACATGGCGCTTTGGGTGATATTTGAAAAGCGAGAAAATACGGTTTGTAACTGGTTTCTCAACTGACTAAAGGAACCTGCCAAAAAGGTTAAGTCACCAATGGTTACCAAGCCAGCGACTGCTTTTAAAACTATAAACACATAAGCGCCATAATAGGCTAAATCGCCTAAAATGTGAAAAACACCCCCCCATAAACTTTTTTTAATGGAAAGCTTTTTATTGGCTTTATAGTATTTATCGGAAATACGTTTGAAGGTTGAGCTTATAAAATCAGCTAAACCAAACAATTTAATTTCTTTGGCGGTAACATCACTTGCTCCAATCATTCGCATATAGTCAAGCTCACGACGTTCTGGAGTCCAGCTCTTTTGAAGCGAATAACTAGACTGGCTATATTTCAGCTCATTAATAAATGAAGGAATAATAGAGATAACCAGTAACAAAATCAGAATAGGATAAAAATAAATCAATCCAGAGACCAAGGATATAATTGTGATAATATCTTGGATTTGAGCCAAGACGTTAGACATTAAAGACACTCGGCTGGTGGTTTGCTGTCGAGCACGTTCCAGCTTGTCGTAGAACTCGGAATCTTCGAGACTTGCCAGCTCTACTTTTGCAGTTTTTTGAATCAGTTCTATTGACGATGTATTGGAATATAAATCACCCAGAAGTCCATCGGTTAAGGATATAAGCCGATTAAATACGTCACTGAGTATAGCTAAGAGCAATTCTATCCCAATCAACCAATATAGTCTGGTTAAATCTGAAGGATCTAGATCGACTTGCAGAATAACTTCATCTATAATTTCCTTTCCTACCCAAAGTAAAGTAATAGGGATAAGGGATTTAAGCAATCTTAAAAACACATTCCCAATAAATAGACCAGGATGGGTGTGGTAAACTCTACTTAAAAATCGAGGTATAAACCGCAGGGAAGCGAAATCATTTTTATTCTCGGATGCTCTAGCCATATATATATTATCTCTGCAAAGTTAAACGTTTACTGGACTCAAAAGTAATCACAACTAGCCTTCTCTTCGCAACACTTCCAAAGGAGAACTGCGTAAGACGGTTTGAATATTACTTAAGCCAATCACTAAAACCAAAAGGGTAATACCTGGTAAAAAGACTAAAAATGGAATCAAGGAAGGCACAAAGGGCTCTTTGAAAACAAATAGCGCTAAACACAGGCTACTCAATAAGGCCAATAAAATTCCAACTAAACTCCCCAGCAGTCCTAAAAACACATATTCCAAGGCGGTGATTTTTAAGATCTGAGTGTTTTTAGCCCCCAAGGTTCTTAACAAGACACTTTCCTTAATACGTTGGTATTTACTGGTTCGCACAGAACCTATCAAAACGATAATGCCCGTAAGGATACTAAAGAAAGCCATAAAATTGATGATCCAAGAAATCTTATCTAGAATATCTTCCAAAATAATGTAAACCTGTCGCAAATCTATCACCGACACATTAGGGAATTTAGCTACCAAATCTCGCTGTAATTTTGCTGAAGCTTCTTCATCTGGAACAGCGGTGGTAATCACATTAAACTGTGGAGCTTTGTCTAAAACGCCCTTTGGAAATACAATACTAAAATTAAGCTGAATTTGTCCCCAGTCTACTTTACGAATACTACCCACGGTGGTTTCCATTAGCACGCCTTGCACATTAAAAACAATGGCATCGCCAACGCCAACTTTAGCATCTTCAGCAAGGTTATCGGAAATAGAAATCTCCACGGGATCTCCAGACTTTAACTCTGGGGTCCACTCCCCTTCAATAATTTCTTCTGAGCCAATCAACGTATCTCGATAGGTAGTTCTAAACTCGTGGTTCAAAATCCAACTGCGAATCTGGCTGGTTGAATCCTGCCGTATCTCATTCACCAGTTGATCTTTAATTTTTTGCATTCTCATAGTCACCAACGGGATGTTATCAAGAATAGGTAAATCATTGTCGGTAAGTTGTTGTTTTATGGCATCACGTTGATCAGTTTGCACATCTAAAATGATCATGTTGGCAGTTTCCGCAGATTGCTCTATATCGGTTTTATCCAGTAAAATATCTTTCGTAAAATATAAGGTACTGATCAAAAATGTCCCTAAACCAATAGCGACCACTAAAACAACAGTCTGATTATTGGGCCTAAATAAGTTCAAAAGACTTTGTCGAGTGGTAAACCCCAAACGTTTTGGAAAGTAGGTTCTAATGAGTTTCATGCACAACAAAGCAGTCCCGGCTAGAATGGCAAATGTAATTAGCGTAGCACCTACAAAACCTGAGGCATAAAGTACATCCTCGAGTAACCAAAATGAAAATAAAAACAGAAATACAAGTATCCCAGCGAATACAAAAAATCTTGCCTTTTTTGGGCCTTGTGAAGCTTGTTCATTAACACGTAACACTTCTAGCGGCGATACATACCAAGTTCTTAGTAAAGGCAAAAGCGCAAATAACACCGACATAAACAGCCCTAGAAAAACGCCCATAAGTATGGGTTGGAGGGAGATACTTATTTCAACTGTAAACGGAAGAAACTCCTGTAAAATATAGGGGAATAAAACTTGAAGTCCAACGCCTATAAGCGAACCCACCAAACCACCTGCAACCCCGATACCCGCAATTTGTATAAGGAAAATAAGAAAGCTTTGCTTTCTAGACGCTCCCATGCATTTTAAAACGGCGATGGATCTCAGTTTTTCTTTGATATAAATATGAACAGAACTGGCGATCCCAACACAGCCTAAGAGCAAAGCAATAAAGGCTGCCAGGTATAAGAATTTACCCACATTATCATAACGGCTTCCTAAACGTTCGCTGGTACTAGTGTGTGTATCTAAATCGGAATTTTCTGCATCCAACATGGGATCTATTTTCTCCTTAAACTGACTCAAATTTAAAGTATCTGAAGCTTTGTAAAAGAATTGATATTCCTTACGACTGCCAAACTGAAGGAGCTCAGTGCTTTCTACAAACCGATTAGGAATAATTACTGGTGGAGCTACAGAAGTTGAAATCGCCGTAGTCCCAGGAATAGCTTTTAAAGCACCTGCAATAGGAAGAGTAAGTTCTCCTACTTTTATAGAATCTCCAGGTTTAATGTCAAACTGAAGTAATAAAGTCGCATCAACCAAAGCTCCACCTGACTCTTGATAAGTACTTGCTGCTGAGGCAGGTTCGGTATCGATCGTCCCATAAAAAGGAAAGTCTCCTTTTAAAGCACGCACCTTTACCAGTTTGGTGCCCCCACTTTTGGGAAAGGCAATCATCGACACAAAGTTGACTTCCGAAGCATCTGGTTTTAGAGAGTCTATGATCGCTTGAGCACGCTCTGTAGGCTGCTTCCTACTGTCTATAATATAATCGGCGCCCATTAAGGCCTTGGACTGGAGCTCTATATTGTCTTTAAGATTGGTACTGAACAATTGTATGGAAACTACTGCCGCAATACCTAAGATGATAGAGGCCATAAATAAAAGTAGACGCACTCTACTCGCTTTGGCATCACGCCAGGCCATTTTAAAGAGCCATTTTGTAATTTGATTCATAGGGACAAAGATGAATTCACAGCACTTCTGTGCGTTGGTTAGTTAAAATTTGACCGCCTTTCAAACGAAGTATCTGCTGGGTTCGGTTGGCTAACTCTAAATCATGCGAAATAATCACTAGCGTCGTTCCAGCTTCTTTATTCAAATCGAATAATAATTTGATTACTTTTTCTCCAGTTTCCTCATCTAAGTTTCCTGTAGGCTCATCGGCAAATAAAATAGAAGGCGCGTTGGCAAAGGCTCTGGCTAAAGCAACACGCTGTTGTTCACCTCCTGAAAGCTGAGAGGGATAATGATCTGAACGGTCGGCTAAGCCCACTTTCTCCAATAAAGCCATACTCTTTTTGGTTGCGGCTTTATCTCCTTGTAATTCTAAAGGAACACTTACATTCTCAAGAGCGGTAAGGGTTGGTAACAATTGAAAGTTCTGAAAAATAAAACCCACCTCCTTATTCCGTAATTGGGCCCGTTGGTCTTCATTTAAGTGGCTTAAATCCTGACCACATAACTCCACACTCCCCGCGTTTGGGTTATCTAAACCCGCACACAAGCCCAGTAAAGTTGTTTTTCCACTTCCGGAAGGTCCAATAATAGAAAAGGTTTGTCCTTTTTCAACCTCAAAAGAGATGTTTTGCAAGACCGTTAATTCTTTGTGACCACTGGAATAAGTCTTTTCTAACCCAGTAATCTTCAATATCTTTGGCATATAATTTTAATTAAAATGACAGCTTATGTCGAAGGCTCAAAATAAACAAATGAATCTAAACTTACCAACTTCCGCTATGCAGAAACTCTTAAGGCTTTGTTATATTATTCCTTTGGTTTTAATCTTGGGCTGTGGCGGTGATAAAAAGAAGAATCCTAAACAAGAAGAAACAATACCGGAACAAACCGAACCATCCAAACTCACTGAAGCTTCAGAAAATAGTACTGAAACTATTTTATGCTTTGGAGACAGTATTACAGCGGGCTATGGATTGGAGGATAGCAATGATGCTTTTCCTGCTTTATTACAAGAAAAAATTGATTCTTTGGATTTAAATTATGTGGTTGTTAATTCAGGCTTAAGCGGAGAAACGACTGCGGGTGGTAAAAGCCGAATTGACTGGGTCTTGAATCAAGATATCGATATTTTTCTCTTGGAACTAGGAGCAAATGATGGCTTACGAGGAGTCCCTTTATCTGAAACACGTGCTAACCTTCAAGCGATTATAAATACCGTAGAAGAAAAAAGTCCGAACACCAAGATTATTCTCGCTGGTATGCAACTACCGCCAAACATGGGACAAAAGTACACCACCGAATTCAGAGAGCTCTATGCTGAAATAGCCGAGGCTAATGATCTTGCTTTTATTCCTTTTATCTTAAAAGATGTTGGCGGTATTGCAGAACTCAATCAGAGTGACGGCATCCATCCTACGGTTGAAGGTCATAAAATAGTAGCCAATACTGTGTGGGAAGTCTTAAAACCGATGCTGAAGTAATTAGGAATTTTTAATTACCAATTTTAAATTTGTTAGTGTTTGATAATGAATTGAAGTCGAGTATTAAAAACGTTTCACGCAAAGGGCGCTAAGTTTTCGCAAAGGCCGCAAAGAATCTGTTAAAGTTAATTTTCTCCTTTGCGCTTCTTTGTTTTTTTCTCTTTGTCTGCTTTGCGTGAAATAGTAAACTGAATTAAGTGATCCACCCTAACTCATTAGTGACTTAAAGTGAATTCATTATTCCCAATCATTTTTTATTGATAATGAATTGAAGTCGAGTATTAAAAACGTTTCACGCAAAGAGCGCTAAGTTTTCGCAAAGGCCGCAAAGAATCTGTTAAAGTTAATTTTCTCCTTTGCGCTTCTTTGTTTTTTTCTCTTTGCACTTCTTTGTTTGAAATAACAACCTGATTTAAGTGATCCACACTAACTCATTAGTGACTTAAAGTGAATTCATTATTCCTAATCATTTTTTATTGATAATGAATTGAAGTTGCGAATTAAAAAAGCTCTACGCAAAGGGCGCTAAGTTTTTCGCTAAGGCCGCAAAACATTAAGAAAAGGGTAGTTTCTCCTTTGCGCTTCTTTGTTTTTTTCTCTTTGTCTGCTTTGCGTGAAATAGTAAACTGATTTTATATGATTTACCCCAATTTATTAGTCGCTTAAAGTGAGTTCATTATTTCAAATCTTTTTTAATGATAATGTATTGAAGTTCAATTATAAAGAAGTTCCACGAAAAGGGCGCTAAGTTTTTTGCAAAGTCAGCAAAATATTAAGAAAAGGGTAGTTTCTCCTTTGCGCTTCTTTGTGTTTTTCTCTTTGTCTGCTTTGCGTGAAATAGTAAACTGATTTAAGTGATCCACCCTAACTCATTAGTGACTTAAAAGTGAATTCATTATTCCCAATCATTTTTTATAGATAATGAATTGAAGTCGAGTATTAAAAAAGCTCCACGCAAAGGGCGCTAAGTTTTTCGCAAAGGCCGCAAAGAATCTGTTAAAGTTAATTTTCTCCTTTGCGCTTCTTTGCTTTTTCTCTTTGTCTGCTTTGCGTGAAATAACAAACTGATTTAAAATTTACCCTTACTCATTAGTGACTTAAAGTGAGTTCATTATTTCAAATCTTTTTTAATGATAATGAATTGAAGTTGAGTATTAAAAAAGTTCCACGCAAAGGGCGCTAAGTTTTTCGCAAATGCCGCAAAATATGAGTAGATGATAAATTATCCTTTGCGCCTCTTAGCGTTTTTTCTTTGTTTGCTTTGCGTGAAATAGTAAACTGATTTAAGTGATCCACCCTAACTCATTAGTGACTTAAAAATCAATTTAAAATTCAAAATTAACTTTCAAGCACCGTAATCCTCACCTTCTTTTTCTTTAAACGAGAATTGCTTAACTTTTCTACCAATTCATCGGCTAGGCTTAGCGGAATGGCAACAAACGCACAATCTGGTTTGAGCTCGATGTTTCCCAATTGATCTTTGTTAAGACCGCCTTGTTTGAAGAACAATCCTGCAATATCCCCTTTAGAAATTTTATCTTTTCGCCCACCAGAAATAAATAAGGTCTCCCAATATTGGGGCTTTGGTTCTATTTTTTGTGACGATTTTGAAGAGACATCAATACCTTTTACATCTTTAATAAATTCAGGTAAAGACTCCCGTTCCCATTTTAATATATAAGCCGTTCCTTTAGAGTTTACTCTAGCTGTTCTTCCATTTCTATGAATAAACTCTTCTTCATGGCGTGGGAGTTCATAATGAATAATGAATTTCAGTTCTGGAATATCGATACCTCTTGCAGCCAAATCTGTAGCCACTAAGATCTGTGAGCTCCCATTTCTGAATTTTATCAAAGCCCGTTCCCTATCCTTTTGTTCCATCACACCAGAAAAACAGGCATGGCTGATGTTTTGTCGATTTAAATAAGCACTCACTTCGTTGATGCTATCTCTTAAATTACAAAACACAATTCCAGGCGCATTGCCAAGATGATGTACCAAATCTACCAGTGTTTTCAACTTATTCTGACTTGGTGAAACCACCGTTTTAATAGTTAACTTAGATGGTGTTTTTTTATCCAAATAGTTAACAATGCTAGGCTTATCCAATCTTACAAAACCAGGAATAGAAATACCTTGTGTTGCAGAGGTTAACACCCGTTTGTTAAGGTTGGGCAACTGACTAATAATAGCCTTCATCTCTTCCTCAAAACCGACTTCTAAAGATTTATCGAACTCATCTAAAATAAGAGTTTGAATGCTAGTTTTGGAAAAACGCTCACTATTGAAATGATCTAGGATTCTACCTGGGGTTCCGATTAGAATAGCAGGGTTATGTTTGATTTCAATTTTGTCTTTGGAGACAGGTCTGCCCCCGTATACCGCATTGACTTTATAACCAGATCCCATCGAACGAATCACTTGCTCAATTTGAATCGCCAATTCTCTTGACGGCACTAGTATTAAGGCTTGGACATCTGGAGATTCAGGGTCTAAAATAGTTAATAAGGGCAATGAAAATGCCAAGGTTTTACCAGTTCCTGTTGGTGATAATAGAATGGTATTAGTGGTGTTTTCAATTAAAGGAATCGCTTCCTCCTGCATAGGGTTCAAAACTTGGATATTTAATTTTTGCAAAATATCCTCTTGTGATTTTATATGATTTGCCATAGTGCTTATTTCTTTTTAGAACGGTCAAACGTTGAGTGCTCAGTACTGGACTGAGCCAAGTGATGTGCTAGTACTTTATCGACGAGTTCTTCTTTGGTTAAATGATGGAATACCGTTTTGATCTTCGTTTTAAACTCTTCAGAGACCTCTCGATTTGGTTTGGTTTTAAATATTTTTTTAGCCCATAATAACGCATTGTTTTCTTCTATGCTTTGGGCATCTGCTTTTTTGAATTTATTAAATATAATGCCCAATTCATTTTCAAAATCAGCAATCTCTGTAATTTCTTCGTGTTGTAAAATCGTTAATGAAAGTCCCTTTGCTCCAGCTCTAGCCGTACGTCCGCTTCTATGGACATAAGCTTCATAAGTATCGGGCAAATGATAATTGACGACATAGGACACTTCTTTAACATCAATACCACGCGCAGCTAAATCGGTTGCCACTAAAATATCGATATGACCTTCTCTAAATTGACCCATAATACGGTCCCGAATGCCTTGAGTTAAGCTACCGTGTATAGCTCCTGAAGAGAATTTATTGATGGCCAATTTCTTAGCTAGCTTATTCACTGCCGCTTTGGTTTTACAAAATATAATACCACGCTCACCTCCTTTAGAATTTAGAAAGTGTAATAAGACATCTAGTTTTTCAATCGGTTCTACAACCACATAATGATGGTCGATCCCCTGATGTCCAAGAGTGGTTGTATCCACTTCTATGGTAACAAGGTCTTTCGACATATAATTCTGCACCAATTGTTTAACCGTCCCAGGCATAGTTGCCGTAAATAATAGCGTTCTTCTGGTCTTTGGTATGGCTTTTATAATGGTATCAACTTCAGATTTTAGGGCGCTTAGCATTTCATCAGCCTCGTCTAGCACAACATATTTTAAATGCTTTAAATCAATGGCCTCCCGGTTCATGAGATCAAGCAATCGTCCAGGTGTAGCTACCACAAGATGGGTTGTGCTGTTTAGCTTCTCGATTTGAGGTTTTATGGGCGTCCCACCACATAAGGAGGCGATATGTATCTGGTCAATATGACTAGCAAAAGAGATGAGATTATTATAAATCTGTTGACCTAATTCTCTAGTAGGCGCTAGGATAAGCGTCTGTATAGCTGTGTTTTCAGTATCTATCAATTGTAATAAAGGCAAGCCAAAAGCAGCGGTTTTTCCTGATCCTGTTTTTGATAAAACAACTAGATCTTCGCTTTGATTTAGGACAATGGGAATGGTCTTTTCTTGGACTTCAGTAGGAACAGAAATCTGTAAGTCGACTAAACTTTGTTGTAAGTACTCATTTATCCCTAAATCTAAAAACTGTTTTGACATAAAAAATATTTTTGCAAAGGTAACCTTTTATAAGCCCAAAAAAGCCCCAGTTCAAATTTTGAACTGGGGCTTTAGCTCTATAGGGTGTGATGTTCTACACGTTAAATCTAAAATTCATAATATCACCGTCCTTGACGATGTACTCCTTACCTTCAACGCTAAGTTTACCAGCATCTCTTATTTTTGCTTCACTGCCAAAGTGCACAAAATCATCAAATTTGATAACCTCTGCTCGAATAAAGCCATGCTCAAAGTCTGAGTGTATCACTCCAGCTGCTTGTGGTGCCGTTGCTCCTACCTTTACTGTCCATGCTCTCACTTCTTTTTTACCAACGGTAAAATAAGTTTGTTGATTTAACAATCTATAAGCCGAGCGGATCAATTTTCCTGCACCTGCTTCTTCTAAACCAATATCTTCAAGGAAAAGCTTACGCTCCTCATAGTCCTCCAATTCTGCAATATCAGCTTCAATACCGACGGCAAGAACCAAAACCTCAGCATTTTCATCAGTTACCGATGCCATCACACGATCTACGTGCGCATTGCCATTCACGGCAGAGCCTTCATCAACATTACAGACATACATCACAGGTTTATCGGTAATGAGCTGCATGGGCTTTACAATATCCTCGCGATCTTCTTCAGAAATCTCCAGAGCTCTTACCGACTTGCCAGTTTCCAAACCGGTCTTTAATTTTTCTAGAACGGACATTTCTCGTTGTGCCTCTTTGTTTCCCGTTTTGGCAGCGCGCCTGGTTTTTTCTAGCTTTTTATCAACAGCCTCTAAGTCTTTAAGCTGCAATTCGATATCTATGGTTTCCTTATCGCGAATAGGATCTATATTCCCATCAACGTGTATAATATTATCATCATCAAAACATCTCAACACATGCAAAATCGCATCAGTTTCTCGTATGTTTCCCAAAAATTGGTTGCCTAGGCCTTCGCCTTTACTCGCGCCTTTTACCAAACCTGCAATGTCTACAATCTCAACCGTTGCTGGTACGACGCGCTGTGGATCGACTAGTGATTCCAGTTGCTCAAGACGAGGATCTGGAACATTCACCACGCCAATATTAGGTTCTATCGTACAAAACGGAAAATTAGCGCTCTGCGCTTTCGCATTGGACAGCGAGTTAAATAAAGTGGATTTTCCTACGTTGGGTAAGCCTACAATTCCTGCTTTCATAAAAGTAAATCTTCAAATTTCAAGTTTGCAAAGATAAGGTTTTTTTGCGCGTTGCCTCCCTATGCGGGATATCAAATTTATAGAGAAATCTATGTCTTTTTTAGGTTGATTTTGTGTCTGCTCCACTTGGAAATTTTTACCAGTTAGTTTAATTCTTTTGCGTTCACTTCTAGCCGTTTGCCAAAGGTGAAGGAATTGCTGAAGGTTTTGCGTTAGCTTTTGGATTAAACATAGTTTCACTCTAGCCTTTTTAGAATTTTAACCAAAACAATTTTCAACTGAGATAAATCAAAAAAATTATGTAAATTTGTATCCATTAGGATACAATTCGTGTTCTTTATTGAAAAAACATCTGAATTTGATAAATGGTTAAGAAAGCTAAAGGATTTGAGAGCCAAGGCTAAAATTCTGTTCAGAATTCAGAAAATTGAAAGTGAAGGTTACTTTGGTGATTATAAACCTGTAGGTAAAGTAATTAAAGAGTTCCGTATAAATTTTTCAAAAGCTTATAGGGTATATTTTAAAGAAAAGAATGGATAAATAATTATTTTACTAATTGGTGGAGACAAGTCATCCCAACAAGAAGACCTTATGAAAGCTCAAGAAATATGAAAAAATTAGACAATTAAATAGCATGGAAAGTACAAGATTTGATATAGCAGATTATTTAGACAGTAAAGAAATGATTGCAGAATATCTCAATACGGTTTTAGAAGAAGGAGATCATGCAGATATGATTATTGCCATCGGACATATTGCAAAAGCAATTGGAATGACCAAAATATCTAAAGAAACAGGGCTAAGTAGGCCTAGCTTATACAAGGCTTTGTCCGATGGTGCCAAACCTCAATTTGGAACAATAATGAAAGTTTTGAAGGCTATTGGTGGGCAGATCCGAGTAAATCCAATTTCTTCCTAAAAAAAAGAATTTTATTAAGCTGTTTTTTCTAGAAACAACTCAAAGAACTTCTTTTTCTAATTTGCTTTTCATCAGTGGTCTATTGCATTATTTTTCGTTTAAATGCATTTATTTTACTTCAAAAATAAGATTTTTCTCTTTTTAGCCTCTATATCGTTTTTCGAATAATTACACTATTTTAATGTTTAACGTAGTTTTTTAAAAGCTCACCTTTATCATTAGGATATACAAAACTTTTGATCCATTTACCACCTTCTATCATAAGCTAACCATCTACCTTCAAATGCGATTCCTCATCACCAACCTTCACTTCTATAATACTCCCTAGATTGGTCGTATAGGCTTGAGATAAATGCTCTCTGCGCATTTTCCATACCTTTCCTAAATCTTGACTTCCAAAACGCACCGCTCCTGTTCCGTAGGCGCCGTTCAGCCTATCTATTTTTTGCATCAATTGCTTGTGTTTGGGATTCTCTGCCGTAAAAAAAGCTAACTGACGTTGGTCTTCAGGAACCAAGCCCATAACAATAACACCTGCCTTTTTGTAGTAATAATCGGGCTGGTAAATTTTTTTGAGCCCCTCTACGGCAAACTTAATCAAATCTATACTAGAATTCGTAGGATAGCCTGTTTGCACCACAATGCTGTTTTGATACTGCGGTAGATCCTGCCGGAATTTATTGGTTTTTAAAAACACATAGACCATCTGGCAGCAACTCCCCTGCCGGCGGAGTTTCTCTGCCGATTTGATGGCAAAACTACTCACGCGCTCCTGGATATAGTCGAACTCTTTATACTGCTTATCGAAAGACCGCGTAGTCGCAATGGCTTTTTTATGAGCAGGTGTTTCCAGTTCCAGAGTCCGTCGACCTTGGAGTTCGTTCTTAAGGCGTAAGCCTACCACACTCATTTGCTTTCTCACCCACTCGTCTGGTAATTCAGAAAAGGCATAAGCGGTATGAATGTTATGTTTTTTTAGTCGTAACGCATGCTGCCGCCCTATGCCCCATACATCTTCTATCTTCAACCATTTTAAAGCTTTTATTCTGGCAGCATCGTCCTTCATAATAAACACACCTTTGGTCTGTTCCGGGAATTTTTTGGCAATTCTGTTGGCGACTTTACTCAAGGCCTTGGTTGGCGCAAGGCCTATGCTTATGGGAATTCCTGTTCCTTTTTCCACCACATATTTTATCTTTTCGCAATAGGCCCGCATATCGTAATTGTCAAAGCCACTAAATTCTAAAAAAGACTCATCGATACTATAGATTTCCACATCTGGGGTAAAGTTGCTTAAGATGTTCATCACCCGTGAACTCATATCCCCATAAAGCGCATAATTGGATGAAAAGACTTGAATATTATGCTGCTTAAATATTTTTTCAAACTTATAGGTGGGAGCGCCCATCGGGATGCCCAAAGCTTTTGCTTCGTTGCTTCTCGCGATAACACAGCCATCGTTGTTGGATAAAATCACCACAGGCTTATCACGCAGATTGGGGTTGAACACACGCTCACAAGAGGCATAGAAATTATTACAGTCGACTAGTCCAAACATTACTCTACGTTTTTAATCACAGTTGTCACCATACCCCAAATTACAAACTCGTTATCGGCAGTAAGCTTTATAGGCGGATACTCTTCGTTTTCTGGGATGAGCCAAACGGTATCTTTTTCTTTTTTGATGCGCTTTACAGTGAATTCTCCATCGACAAAACACACCGCTATCTTATTATTTTCAGGCTCTAAGCTTTTATCAATAATAAGCAAATCTCCATCGTTGAGCCCTGCTCCTACCATACTTCGTCCTCGGACGCGGGCATAAAAAGTGGAGTTAGGGTTTTTAATGAACTCCCGATTCAGATCGATTTTGATGTCCAAGAAATCATCTGCAGGACTGGGAAATCCTGCACTAATTCCCTGGTTTACAAAGGGTAAATCCAGATTTCTGGAGAGATCTGGTGGAAAAATTTCAAGGGCAGGCTGCCCGTGGTGGTGGACCACATGTAACATAGGCTTTTTCTACAAATTTAGGATATATTCCGAATATTTGGAATATATCCGCCTTAATTAACGTTTGTCAACTTTATAAAGACTTATGAGCAATTTCAAGTCAAAATAAAACATTGATAATCAGACGATAAACTATTTTATACTTATGCTATCCATAATTTTCTGGTGCTTTGTTTGCCTCATGCAAATGGTTTACCTCGCTGTGCTTGTGGACAGTTGAAGTTTTGTTCAAAATAGGTTTAGCATGTTAAGAGCAAAGGACTTTTTAACTATCCTATCCATTCAGGGAGATGATAATTTTCACAAAAGACCTTTAGACTATTTTATTGACTTAAAACTAAAAGGCATTAAACATCAATTAGACCCCTATATACCTCTTTTTTCAATTTTTAGTTCATGGATTATTCAGGGTAAACTATTTTATGAAAAAATCTGAAAACGTATTCAATTTCACTTACTTTTAAATATCCTTTATAAAAAACTCATGCATAAAAAATACCATATCACTTTAGGATTATTTTTCCTTTTCAGTTTACCGTCCAAAGCGCAACAATTTATTGAAAGTTGGGATGGCACACCCAACTTAGAGCGACACCAAGTTACCTTCAATTTTTTTGTTCCAGGAATACGATATGAATTAGGCTTGTTTAAGAATGTTAGTGTTTCAACTAGTTTTTCTCCCGGACTCGCCTATTACCAAGAAGGATATACTTTTGGGTTCGTCTGGCACACTCGAGTGAGGTATTATCATAATTTTAAAACGCGCTATGATATGAATAAAAAAGTAATAGGTAATTCTGCTAATTACATCGCCCCAGCAAGAAGTGTATTTTGGCAACCTTTACAAATTAGCAATAACTTGGATGGGCAGAAAAATTTCTCGCTTGCTTTTTTTGGTTTATTGTACGGGTTACAAAGAACCAACGAAAAGGGATTTAATACAACCTTAGAATTTGGATTTGGCTATTACGATGGTTTTGGTGTCCCTAGTGGTTATGGACCTTTATTCAATTTTACGTTTGGTTGGGTAGCCACGAATAGAAAGTCTAGGAAAACAGTTGGTGAACCCGTTTTATTAGATTAAATATTGATTATTAGACAATTGGATTAGCTATTTTCTAGAATAGCTTCACTTCGCTTGCGTATATCTTCTAGATCATGGCTTTCTTCAAAAGAGTTTTCAGCTACTTTCATGATCATCTCGACATGCTCTCTCACTGCTTTTTTATGAATGCTGTGATGTGTGTAGTTATAAATAGTGATCATCGCTTCCATAAGCCGAATCACTACAGAAGGACTTCCTTTTGAAAATTGACGAATTTGTAAAAAAGCGGCATCCAGAGCACCTTGATAAGTTAAAGGCTCATGTACATACCTAAGTTGGTCCTCCTCATCGAACTTGTATTTGGAAGGAAATTTCACTTCAGTGAGATAACATAAAGTGGAGGTAAGATTATCGATACAACTGATGGCTGTAAAGGGATCATTGATTCCCGGAGAGAGGGCTCTACAAGCAATTTCTACCATTTGATGGATAGAATGTTCAGCATCTCGTTGTGTCGTTCTCGAGTTACCAAGAATCATATGATCTTCGAAATTAATAACAGACTCCTCGGTAAATTCTGTTTTGGAATAGAGAGTGATGATGGGTTGATTCTTAACAATGTAGCTCCCTATACGGTGGAGTGTAACGATAATGTACTCATGTTTTTTGGCTACTTTAAAGAGAGATTCGTTATAGAGGTATTGCAAGTATCCACTTTTGGGGGACTTTAATTCTTTTGAATGGGGGAATTCCTTGGTGTAGTGGTCTAAGCTTTCAGTATTAGAAGTTCCTGTAGGATTTTCCTCATCAAGTTCTTCAGAAAAAATAGATTCTATGTTTTTCATTAGAGATGAAGAAATATCAGAAATGACTTTACTGGCTTGAATGCTGATGGAAATATGGTGTATAAAAACAATGAGCAGAATAATATTGCCAATGGCAGCCAAAATAGCGACTAGAATAGATAAGGTAGGAATAAAGACTTCATTGTCGTTATCTTTAACAACATTCAATATGATAAGACAATAGACATAAATGGAAACATAGGTACCTAAAACCACTTGATTAAGGCGCTCGTGCATAAAGTTTTTTAGTAATCGAGAACCAAATTGAGAAGAAGCCAAGGTTAAAGCAACCAGAGTAATGGAGAAGACTGTTCCGGCAACGCCTATCATGGCGCCAGAAATTGTAGACAGAACACTTCTGGCAGAGTCCGCACTTTCTGTGAGTATATTTCTGAGTATGCCCATAGATTCAATATCCACAGTTCTGTCGAAATAGATGAGCATAGAGGCTAATCCGATGGAAAATAAGATAATAAGAATGGGAATAAACCAAAAGCTTCCCATAAGCTCCTCCCATAAAAACCTTAATTTACCCATAAATTCTAAAATTTAAATTCTAAATGTAAAGTTTTTGATTCATACTAAAACCTAAGCCTTTGTAGATTTTAATTAAACTAGTCTAGTTTAAAGATAAAAAAAGACCAACATTTTGTATTGATCTTTTTACTCAAAGAGTTATATCAGATTAACAAGCAGCTTGTTCTACTCATATCGGTTGATTTTTGCTCCAATAGCTTTAAGCCTGCCGTCGATATCTTCATATCCTCGATCGATCTGTTCTATGTTGTGGATAGTGGAGGTGCCTTTTGCAGACAAAGCCGCAATTAAAAGGGAAATACCAGCTCTTATATCTGGGCTGGTCATCGTTGTCGCTTTGAGTTCTGATTCAAAATCGTGACCTATAACTGTCGCCCGGTGAGGATCACAAAGAATGATCTTAGCACCCATATCGATTAATTTATCAACGAAAAAAAGTCGACTTTCAAACATTTTTTGATGAATTAACACACTCCCTCTAGCTTGAGTGGCTACTACCAAAATGATACTGAGCAAATCTGGTGTAAATCCTGGCCATGGCGAATCACTAATGTTCATGATAGACCCATCTATAAATGAAGCGACTTCATAACCGTTCGTATGCGCAGGAATATAGATATCGTCTCCTCTTTTTTCTAATTGAATTCCTAGCTTTTTAAAGGTGACGGGGATAATACCTAAGTTATCCCAGCTCACATTTTTGATAGTGATTTCACTCTTGGTCATCGCAGCCAAACCAATCCAAGATCCAATTTCAATCATATCTGGTAAAACGCGATGCGTACATCCCGATAAACTTTCAACGCCTTCAATTTTTAATAAGTTGGAACCAATGCCTTCAATTTTTGCGCCCATAGACACCAACATTTTACACAATTGTTGAATGTAAGGTTCACAAGCAGCATTATAGATACTTGTTTTACCTTTGGCAAGAACAGCCGCCATCAAAATATTGGCGGTTCCAGTTACCGAAGCTTCTTCCAAGAGCATGTCGGCTCCCTTCAAGCCTTTTGGGGCCTCTACTCCATAAAAGCGTTCTTCTTTGTTGTATCTAAATGTTGCACCGAGTTCTATAAATCCACCAAAGTGGGTATCCAAACGTCGTCTTCCAATTTTATCACCTCCTGGTCTTGGTATATATCCTTTCCCGAATCGGCCTAAAAGTGGTCCAACAATCATGATCGACCCTCTTAAACTACTGCCTTCTTCCTTGAATTTCTGGCTTTCTAGGTAATCTAAATTCAGTTCATCCGCCCTAAATGAATAACTTCCTTTGCCTAATTTCTGAATTTTCACTCCCAAGTTACCCAATATTTCGATGAGTTTACTTACATCTCTAATATCTGGAATGTTATGGATCTTGATTTCGTCTGAAGTTAATAGGACAGCACAAAGAATTTGTAAAGCTTCATTTTTCGCCCCCTGAGGTTGGATTTCACCTTTAAGTTGGTGTCCTCCTTCGATTTGGAAAGTTGCCATTTAGTATTTGCGTTTTCTATTGCGGTTGTTGTTCTTGAAGTTTTTCTTTTGTGGTTTTGAGCGTTTATTGGCTTGGCGTACCAAAGAATTGGCATCACTAAGCTCTTCGTTATCACTTTTTAAATCGAGTTGACCTTCACTTAAATCCCTCAAATGATCGAAAATAATTTTATCAGACACGGAATCTTTGTTCCAGTTCAAATAACATTTTTTCATGTGATTGGCGATGTTGAACATCAAACCATCTTTCATTTCTCCATCCTCAATTTTAATAGCTTCATCAATCATCCGTTTGATGTTATTACCGTAAAATCTATATTTAGGAAAGTTTTGTGGATATGGCAATGGCTCTGGTCGAGCATATAGCTCCTCTCGAGAAGGCATTGGGAACGGTGACTCTACATCCAACTCAAAGTTACTGATGATAAAAAGTTGATCCCAAAGTTTATGTTGAAAATCTGGAACATCTCTCAAGTGAGGACTCATATTCCCCATCACATCTATTATACCTCTAGCGGTTCTGTTCCGCTTCTCATCATCTTCGATGGTCTTGGCGTATTCTACCATTTTCTGGATATGTCTTCCATATTCTGGTATCTTTAGTTCGTTTCTTTCGGAATTGTACTCTAAGTAAGTTATCAATGGTCTGTATGTTTTAATATGAATGCAAAATAAGCATTTAATTTTGTTTCTGTTTAAAGAGAGATCACATTCTCAATCTCCTCCCCGACTTGTTTATATTTTTCAATGACAATATCTGGGGATTTTAGGGTAACATTTATAGAAACGCTGGTATATTTGCCCTTTGAAGATTTTTTGGTTGAAATAACAGCGCCAAGATTATCAAAAATGGAAATCAATTTATCCAAATTAGCTTGATCTGATGAAGGGACGATGAATTTATACAAGTACAGAGAAGGCCAATCGCTGGTTTTCTTGAGTCTTTTTCGCAACTTTGTATAAAATTCATCTGAAGAATTATCGGATGTCATTTTAATTTTTTTATGCAAATATACTGTTATTCGTCGTTTTTATAAATCATAGCCTTATAAATCCCTAATGAAAATAAAGTCCGTCAAAAATTTACTTATAGGTGGCCCAAGTACTGGAAAATCTACAGTTATAGAAGCGCTGTCCGACTTAGGTTATTTTTGTTTCCCAGAAGTATCCAGAGAAGTTACCTTGGAAGCAAGACAGCTAGGGATAGAGCATTTGTTTTTGAACGAACCTTTGCGCTTTAGTGAAATGCTCTTAAAAGGACGCATAAAGCAATTTGAAGAAGCTGAAACTTTAGACACTCATCATGTTTTTATGGATAGGGGCATCCCCGATGTGACGGCTTATATGGATCATTTTCAAGAGGATTATCCGAAGGAGTTTCAAAAAGCAAACAAAACCTATGTGTATGATAATGTCTTTCTATTTCCGATCTGGAACGATATTTACACCCAAGATAATGAACGTTTTGAAGATTTAAACCTTGCTGAAAGTCTACAAGATTCACTAGTGAAGACTTATCGAGACCTAGGCTATCCGTTGATAGAAGTACCCAAAGCCAGAATCCATGAGCGCATGGACTTTATTCTTAACAGCATAAAACCCAAATGAAACCGATTCCTCTAGATATACTTAAGACCTATTGGGGGTATGAACAATTCAAACCCTCACAGGAACTTGCGGTAGATTCTATTTTGGGACAAAAAGATACCTGTGTGTTTTTACCTACTGGTGGAGGAAAGTCTATTTGTTTTCAAGTACCTGCCCTAGTAGAGCCTGGCATTTGTATTGTGATATCACCTTTAGTCGCTTTAATGCAAGATCAAGTAGAAAATTTAAAATCTAGAGGAATAAAAGCACAACTGCTCAAAAGTGGTATGTCTTATGTCGAGGTAGACCAGCGACTGGATAATTGCATTTATGGCAACTATAAATTCCTCTACCTTTCTCCAGAGCGACTTCGGCAGGAATTGGTTAGGGAGCGCATCAGAAAAATGAATGTTAATTTTATAGCCGTCGATGAAGCTCATTGTATTTCACAATGGGGTCACGATTTTAGACCTGCTTACAGAGAAATTCATTTATTGAAGGAGTTACAGCCTGGTATATCCATCATTGCTCTTACTGCCACCGCCACAGAGCAAGTTAAGCAAGATATTATCACAGAACTAGAACTTGAAGACCCTGCGGTTATTTCAGAGAGTTTTAGGCGACCCAATATTGCTCTTCTTACTGATTTTACGGCAGATAAAATGAATGCCTTGTACTCACAACTTAACACCGCCACAGAAAACAGCATCGTTTATGTTAGAAATCGATCTGCCTGCACCGAGTTATCTGAGTTTTTGAATAAGAAAGGACTCCGTTCCACTTATTTTCATGGGGGTATTTCACAGACAGACAAGCAAAAAAAATTAGCGAACTGGCTGAAAGAGGACGTTCCTATTATGATAGCAACCAATGCTTTTGGAATGGGAATCGACAAAGCCAATGTAAGACAAGTAATTCATTACCATCTGCCAGAAAGTTTAGAAAGTTATTATCAAGAAGCAGGAAGAGCAGGTCGTGATGGAAAGCCTGCCAAAGCTATCGTCTTGTTCAACGAAAGCGACAAACAGAGGCTCAAAAATCAGTTTATCAAAACCATCCCTAGTTTTGAAGCAGTGCAAAAGGTGTATAAAGCTTTAATGAGCAACTTCAGAATAGCTTACGGCGAGGGAGAGAACGAAGTTTTTGATTTCAATTTTTACGAGTTCTGCTCTCATTATAAACTACATACGATATTAACCTACAATACTCTGAATCTTTTAGATAGACTAAGTGTCATCAGCTTAAACAAATCATTTCAGAAAAAAGCAAAGCTAAAATTTTCAGTATCCAGTAAGGCTGTGATAGACTTTATCGACAGTCATTCGCAATTTGCTTTATTAATTAGGACTATTTTGCGAACCTATGGAGGAGTGTTTGACAATGAGTTGACTTTAAACACGCAACTCATCAAAAAGAAAACAGGATATAATGACAAAGAGGTTTTTGCCCAACTAGAAGCTTTAGAAAAACATGGCATCCTATCGGCAGAATTTATTAAGCAAGATTTGAGCATTACCTTTATTCTCCCACGTGAGGACAAATACACTTTGAATCCTTTAAAGAAGTATGTAAATCATTATCAAACTAATAAGCTTCAAAAAGCAGAAATGGTTTTGCTGTACATCGAGGAGAAGAGGTTGTGTTTACAAAGTTTTATTTTGAAGTATTTTGGCGAAAAAGAGTCCAAGCCTTGCGGAAAATGCTCTGTTTGTTTAGCAGCTCAAGCCAAAAGAAATCCAAAATCAGCTTCCAAATATCAAGACTTAAATCGTTTTATCTTGGAAGAATTAAAGCAGTCCAACTTAAGTTCAAAAGAACTTTCTCTGAAGAGCAAATATCCTAAAGAAGCGCTACTAGAGTCATTACAACAACTTCTGGAAAGCGGTAAAATAAGATTAGAATCTAATAATACCTATAGTTTTAACCTATGAGAACCTTACGAATACTATTTATGGGAACGCCAGAATTTGCTGTCGGCATTTTAGATCGTTTACAAACGTCCAATTTTGATATCGTTGGAGTGGTCACTGCGGCAGATAAGCCTGCAGGACGTGGTAAGCAGATGAAATCTTCTGCGGTGAAGACGCATGCCCTCAATCACGATTTGGAAGTCTTACAGCCTACAAATTTGAAATCTGAAGATTTCCAGGATGATTTGAAACGCCTAAATCCCAACTTGATTATAGTGGTGGCTTTTAGAATGCTCCCAAAAGCGGTCTGGAATTTCCCTGACTATGGCACTTTTAATCTTCATGCCTCCTTACTTCCTCAATATCGTGGTGCTGCTCCAATCAATTGGGCGATTATTAATGGAGAAAAAAAGACGGGAGTCACTACTTTTTTTATCGATGAAGAAATCGATACTGGGAAAATCATTGACTCTAAATCTATTCTTATAGCTGAAGAAGACAATGTAGAGACCTTGCACGACAAATTGATGACTCTTGGAGCCGATGTGGTTCTAGAAACCGTCAAGGCGATTGAACAAGCTAAGGTAGAGCCTAAGCCACAAGAGAATACTTCCAAATTAAAAGCAGCGCCCAAACTAACGAAAGAAAATACAAAAATAGATTGGGACCAATCTGGGAAGGCTATTGTTGACTTTATAAGAGGCTTATCCCCCTTTCCAGTCGCTTGGACTGAACTCATTATAGACGATGAACTAAAAAAGATTAAAGTTTATAAGGCTAGCTATAAGGTATCGGACCACCAAAGGGAAATTGGGTCAACACATTCGAATACTGAAATAAAAACAATTGATGTTGCTGTAAAAAATGGATATGTACACCTCGAAGAACTCCAATTTCCAGGAAAAAAGAGGATGAAAGTGAAGGCCTTGCTCAACGGAATGGCATGGAAAAGCGATTACCGATTTTGTTAAAATGCATCTCAACCTTGGAATATTTTATAGAAATAGAAGAAAAAAGCCTGTTTTTCGCCTATTCGGCAAGGATTTTATGCGCAAACTCTTGCACAGTAATATTTTCCATATAAATTTGTAATGTGTTAATAAAATGTTTAATCAACAAAATCTAAATTTTACATTATGAACAAAACGAATTTAATTGATGCCATGGCAGAAGATGCTGGTGTTACAAAAGCAGAAGCTAAAAAAGCATTAGAGTCTTTTCTAGAAAACGTAGAAGGTGCTCTTAAGAAAGGAGATCGTGTATCTTTAGTTGGATTTGGATCTTGGTCGGTATCTAAAAGAGCTGCTCGTGAAGGTAGAAACCCACAGACTGGAAAAACTATCAAAATTGCTGCTAAAAATGTAGTAAAATTCAAAGCTGGATCTGACTTGCAAAAAGCAGTCAACTAAGCTAAAGAATTTACATTTTTTTTAGAAATTAAAGACCTTTCTTCCAAAAGGTCTTTTTTTATTGATAATTTTTTATACTTTTAGTTAAATTGTTAATTCTTATACGTTCACCATGGAAAAACTTCAACCCCACCGAGGGGATGTTTTAGTATCAGAACCTTCTACGATTGGCGATTTAACCTTCAATCGCTCAGTCATACTCCTCGCCCACCTCGATACTGAAGGTGCAGTAGGTTTTATTCTCAATAAACCCTTAGATTTTGACCTTGAAGAATTAATTCCTGAAATAGAAGAAAATTTTAAAATTTTCAATGGAGGACCTGTTGAACAGGAAAATCTATACTTTATTCATAATGTTCCACACCTCATTTTAGAAAGTGTGGAAATTAAAGAAGGCATTTATTGGGGAGGCTCTTTTGAAACTATTGTGGAATTGATCAATTCTAAACAAATCACTTCGGCTAACATTAAATTTTTCTTAGGCTATTCTGGATGGGATCCGTCTCAATTAGAAACTGAAATCGATTTGAATACTTGGGTCATAGACTCCGAAACTAAAGCGAAAGACATTCTCAACTCGTTGAAAGATGGTCAATTCTGGCAAGAGAAAATGAAAAAACTTGGCGGAGACTATCTTATTTGGTCCAATGCGCCTGAAAACCCAAACTACAATTAAATATCTACCAACCTTGCTTTAGCATTCAGCTTTCCAACCAAGTTTCTAGCTACAGTATTGGTATACGATTTCTTTCTATATTTAGTAATCGGTTGAATGCCTTGTATGGCATTGGTAAAGAATATTTCATCAGCCTTTTGAAGTTCGAAAGGGGAAACAGTCTCCTCTTTTAAAGTGAAGTCTTCAGATTTATTGAGTATTTCTATGAGTTGTTTTCTGATAATTCCATTCAAACATCCATCAGATAATGGCGGCGTTTTTATTTCCTTCCCCTTAATAATGAACACATTACCATTGGTCATTTCAAGTACTGATTTATTTTGATTAATTAAGAAACAATTATCAAAGCCATTTTCCTTAGCATAGATTCCTGCTAAAATATTCACTAATTTATTGTTAGACTTAATCGTTGAAAGCATGCCAGAAAGCACATAATGGTCTTTGTATAACTCCACTTCATAAGGATCATCACTAATTGTAAAAAAAGCACCATCTAAGGGTTTTACACTTATAAAATAACCAATAGAGTTTCTCTCGGGTGTATAATAACCCCCTGCTTCTCTATGGATATTAATTTTAACGCGAACAGCTGAAGACTCTAGATCATTAGCTTTAACTAGCTCTATGATCTTTTCTTCAAGAAATTCTGGAGAAAAGTCCATAGGAATGGACATTCTTAAAATTCTCATGGACGACATTAATCTAAAGTAATGGGTTTCCCAAAACATAATTTTAGAATTAATGACTCGCATGGTCTCAAAGAGACTATCGCCGTAATTATAACCTCTATTATTAAGATTTAGTGTTGCTTCATCAGATGGTAAAAGATTACCATTAAAACTTACTTTCATACCAAGTTTGACTTTAAGAAGATCCTAGAATTTGTTTTAAATCAGATACCATGTTACTCCAAAGCATCTTGCCCTCATCTTCTTCACCTTCTTCAGCAAAATCTGTGATCATCAAAGACACATCTTTAGTGATTTCATCCACTTGAATTTTCATTTCAAAGAAATAATTTAAGCCCTCTTCTTCATCTTCAGTCCATCTTAACTTGATTCGATCGTCTGCTTTTTTTGAGAGGAGTTTTGCTTCCTCTTCGCTCCCTTCCCACATAAATGTAAATAACTCGCCTCTTGAGTTCACATTATCTGCAAACCACTCGCTTAATCCAGAAGGGGTAGAAATATATTGGTATAGCAAAGATGGGGAAACCTGTATAGGAAATTCCATCTCGTATTTTACTTTATCACTCATTGCAAAGAATTTTATTTTAAAAAGCAATATATGGATAATTGCGTGAAGTATAAAAACTTTATTTGAAATTATTATACAATCAAATTTGTGAAAGCAAAAGATAATATTATCTTTGCAAACCTTAAATGGCGTGGTAGCTCAGTTGGTTAGAGCGTCGGATTCATAACCCGGAGGTCACGAGTTCAACTCTCGTCCACGCTACATTTTAAAACCTCACAACTAGTGAGGTTTTTTTATACACAAGTTTTTGTTTTTTAAAACTTAAGAAAGCATTATATAACCTTAGCACCAATGTCTTTAGCTAAGTACAAAGCTTAATATAAACAAATTGTAAGATTTGTCCGAAACGAATATTTAAGCGTTTCAAATATTTAAACCCAGTATTTATGCTATTGATTTACATTTAGAACTAAAAGAAAATAAACTCATCTAGACTTTAAGTCATAACTACAGTTGTAATTATTTAGCTCTTTTGGTCGCTGACTTCTTACGCTTGTCTTGGGCTTCTACTTCTTTATCTTGTTGTTTTTTAAGCTTTTCTTTTGCTAAAAGTTCTCTATCAAAATGAACACCATCCCCGTGCATATCGGCTAAATGCACTTCATGTTCAGCTTTGCCTGCATTTTCCCAAGGCCTAATGCCTTTATATTTATTTCTCGTTCCCATAGTTTTTTATTAAATGTAATGATAAATTCACATTTACACTATGTAAGAAAGCGTTAAAAGTTAAAATCCTTAATAATTTGATAGCTTTTTTATTAATTCTTCTAGGTTAAAGGATTCCTGTTCTCCAGACTTCATGTATTTTACATTATAAACTTCAGATTGCATTTCAGTACCTCCAGCTAAGACCACAAAAGGAATATTCCGTTTATCAGCATAAGTCATTTGTTTTTTCATTTTATCAGCGTCGGGATATAATTCAGCGGCTACAGAAGCAGCTCTTAAAGCGTTAACAGCCTTCAAGGCATATAAAGCCTCTTCTTCCCCAAAGTTTATAAATAAGACTTTTGTCGTTTCTTCTATAGCTTTGGGAAATAAATCCAATTCTTCTAAGACAAGATAAATCCTATCTAGTCCAAATGAAACACCTACTCCACTCATGTTCTTCAGTCCAAAAATACCGGTAAGGTCGTCGTATCTTCCGCCGCCACCTATCGACCCCATTTTGACTTCTTCTGGAGCAGAAATTTCAAAAATAGCCCCCGTGTAGTAATTGAGTCCGCGAGCTAGAGTCACATCCAAGTCCAACTGAGCAGTCTTAAGAGGCAAGGACTGTAGAGCCTTTTCTATAAATTCAAGCTCTTGGATTCCTCTTTGCCCTACTTCAGAATCAGAAAGTAAGGATTTTAAAAGTTTAATATTTGTCGAAAAATTACCTTCAAGGCTGAAAATAGGCTGAATGTTTTTGAGAGCGTTTTCAGAAATTCCTTTTTCAAGCATTTCTTTTTTTACGCCCTCCTCGCCTATTTTATCTAACTTGTCTAAAGCTACCGTAAAATCTATCAATTTGTCACTTTCTTCTATAACTTCAGCTAGTCCAGAAAGGATTTTTCTGTTATTCATTTTTATAGTTACCCCTTCTAAACCTAAACTTGAAAATACAGCATCATATAGCTGAATAAATTCCACTTCTTGCCATAAACTATCACTCCCAATTACATCGGCATCGCATTGTAAAAACTCTCTGAATCTACCTTTCTGTGGTCGATCTGCTCTGTAAACATTTTGAATTTGATAACGTTTAAACGGAAAGTCGATTTCGTTTTGGTGTTGTACCACATACCTTGCAAAGGGAACAGTAAGGTCATATTTTAAAGCTTTTTCTGAAATTTGAGTCGATAGTTTCAGGCTATCTTGAGAATTATAAACATCTGAGTTTACTTTTCTTAAAAAGTCTCCAGAATTCAATATCTTAAAGATGAGGCGGTCGCCTTCATCGCCATATTTCCCCATCAAGGTTTCAGAATTCTCGAAAGTTGGAGTTTCTATAGGTTGAAAACCAAAGGTTTTGAAATGTTTTTCAATTGTAGAGATAATATAGTGTCTCCTGCTCACTTCAACTGGAGAAAAATCACGTGTCCCTTTTGGTATTGACGCCTTGCTTGCCATGTGTTGTGCTAAAAAATTATAAAAAAGCTAAAATATAGTTACTTTTCAACCATACCACTAAAATATTGATAAAGTTTGCCTTTGGTAATGTGTGCTCCTTGTTTAATCAGCGCAAAAATGTCCTTATTTCTGTCCTCACTTAAAGCCTTTCTAGAGGTGTAAATATGTACATCCTCATTCAGCAAGCTATCCCTAAGCCATTGGAATCCTTGTTTAGTATTAATATCGACCGCTTCGTTTTCAATTTTAATACCTATAAGATCTATATGCTGATCTGTAAATTCAAAAAGAAACAACTGCTGCGGTGAGAAATGCTCTAGGTAGTTAACGTTGTTCAACACCCCTTCCCAGACCAAATCGCTAAATACATCCAGTTCATCTTCTGCCACCTGCGGTTTGTTGGTTTTGATCTCCTCCCATTCTTCATTGGTGATAGATTGGCTTGCCAAGAAATTTATAAATTCTTGGTGCATTTCCTTTAGCTGTTCCTGTGTAAGTCTTTCGTATTTCATAGTTGCAAAAATAAAAAAAGATCGGTAGTTGGTCTACCGATCTTCTCTTTGTTCATTATTTTATTTTAAAAAATATAGCGCAATCCAACTTGCATTCTCCATCTAGAGAGTAAACTTGTGTTAACGACAAAGGTATCTACTCTATTCGCATTGTAAGTATACACGGGTTCGTTGGTCACAGAATCCACTGCCACCCCTACAGGCTGTTGATTAAATGGTTCTTGAACTATACCCCAATCTGAATTCAATAAATTTCCAAAATTCAAAATATCAAGACTTATCTGGATTGTGTTGATTTTAGTATCGTTAACTTTAAAGTTATAATCTTGAAGTATTTTAATATCCACTGTACTTCTCCATGGGGCTTTAGCACCATAACGTCCAAAATAACTTCCTCGATTATCACTCATATAATCGTTATTTTCAATAAAAGTATTAAAAGCCTCAGCTTGTCCAGGACCAGAAAAGGTCATTTGATCCAACTCCTGAACGGTAGGGATATATAGCAAATCATTTCTATCTGACCCATCATTATTGATATCTCCTCCGTAGGTAAAGTTATAACGTCCACCTTGAGCATATTCTATAAAACTAGACACTGTTGTTTCCCATTGATTAATCTTCCCGTATTCCCAATTTTTGGAAATAACAGCTATAAACCTATGTGTATCTCCATATTTGGAAAAGCCTAACGCATCATTATTGGCGTTTCCTACTGTTGGGTTAAAGGTAAAAGCATCTCCTGTAATTTCAGCTTCTATAGAGTTTACATCTTTAGCATTCAAATAGCTATAAGATGTGCTAATATAGAGTCCATTATCAAAAAACTTTTTCAAAGTTCCTACTGCATTAAAAATGCGTCCTTTATTGGAATTTGTAAAGACATACGCATCGTTTTCGCCCTTATCTGCTGCCCTATAAATAGCTCTGCTATCTACGCCTTCCAAAGTTCCTGTTGGCTCTTTGAGTCCCCAGTTTTGAACATGTGCAGCATTAAGGTCTTCCGTATAAGAAATATCTGAACTTGCAATAAGTCCATTTTCAAATTTATAATCTAGTCCAATATTGGTTCTCCAAACTTGCGGAAACTTAAAGTCTGGATCTACGATTTGGAAAAATCCTTGATCGGCTCCACTTACCTGATTACCGATCCAAACAAAAGGTAATCTACCAGTAAACACTCCGGTTCCTCCACGGATTTGAAGGGTTTTATCATTTCTAACATCCCAGTTGAAACCCATTCTAGGAGATATTAAAAATTGATCTGTAGGTAATTGAGTTGAATTTAAAGTCGTTTCTGCATTGGTTTCAGGATCAAAATAGACCGTTGTTGGATCCACTGTAGCGCCATTATCGATATCTATATATTTTTGAATCTTCTCATCGGTATCAAAATATAAGGGTTTGTCTAAACGCAAACCGAAGGTTAGCTTGAAATTGTCGGTCATACTCCATTCATCCTGAGCATAAAAAGACAGCTGACCTACATTGGTTTCAGAGAGTCTCCAACCTCCGTCGTTTCCAACACCATTGTCATTTCTAGAATCGAAAGTAGATTGAGCAAAAGCTAGATTTTGAGCAATTGCACTTTGGGCACCTGCACTTGCATCTGCTAGAAATGCATTGACAGAAGGATAAGCATTAAAAGTTCCAAAATATCCATTAGGATTACCGAAATTATCATATCCCCCTAAATTAAAGGAGTTATCAAATTCAAATCGTTCAAAAGCCCCACCAATAGTTATCGAATGGTCCCCAACAAAAATATTGACATTATTGGTCACTTGAAAAACTTTCTGTTGCAATTCGTTATTGATAGAAAAAGGTTCGTGTCCAGCAATGATGTAATTGGATCCGTTCCCATCTTGTATGGTAATAGGAGGTGCTGGAGTCGAAAATGGATTTCTAAAATCATCAAAATAAGTGTAACCAGCTTGAAATTTGTTAGAAACATTCCCAAACGTTGAATTCAGTTCAAATTGAAAAGAATCGAGGTTGTTGTTGATTTCATAGGCTGAATTCTCAAATTGAATAACCGAAGGACTAGGACCTCTAAAGCCTAAAGCTGTTCTGTTAGCTGGAGTATCTTTTGAAGCTTTCAAGAAATTATAGATAAAAGCTGCTTTGTGATTTTGATTGATATTCCAATCCAATTTAATAATTCCCTTGGTCGATTCTGAATTGAAATTAAAGTCTTCAAAACGTCCTGTATCGTAGCCTAAATCTGACAAAGCTTGAGAAACCGCAATCATATCTGAAGCTAATACTCTAGACTCATTAATAGCTCCTGTACCTCTATTTGGTGAAAATGGAGATCCTAGATCTGTACGATCATCTTTTTCGAAATTGACAAAGAAAAATAATTTATTTTCAACAATTGGCCCTCCAATACTCACACCGTATTGTAGTTGCTCTAGATCTGCTTTGGGAACGTCCTGACCTTCAATTTTACCACCGGTTAAATCTTCATTTCTAAAGAAAGAATATACAGTTCCTTTAAAGGTGTTGTCACCACTTTTAGTCACTGCGTTCACAGAAGCTCCTGTAAAACCAGAAAGTGTAACATCATAAGGTGCTGTAGTTATCTTTATTTGCTCAATAGCATCTAAGGACACAGGCTGCGCCCCTGTTTGTCCACCAGGAGTTGGTGAATCCAATCCAAAAGGATTATTGAAAACAGCTCCATCTAACGTAAAGTTGTTGAATTGATCATTTCTACCTCCAAAAGAATTTCCACTTGCTGTGGGCTCAAGCCTTGTAAAATCTTGAGCTGATCTGGAAATGGTGGGCAAGCGTTTTAAATCTCTACTCGTTACTTGAGTTGCCGCTCCAGTTCTTTGACTTGAGAACGTAGGATTGTCTGATACGGTAATGGTAACTTCATCTAAGGCATTAGAAGAAATAAGTAAGGTCACTTCAATATTGAAAGTTTCGCCAAGATCTAGGTTGATATTTTCTAAGGTCTCGGTTTCAAAGCCAACATAAGAAATAGCCACTGTATAAGGCCCACCTATTCTCATGTTATTGATTCTAAATCTTCCATCGATGTTGGTCATTGAACCGTATACAGATCCTGTGGGGACATGAGTAGCAAGGATGTTTGCTCCAGGAAGCGTAAGGCCAGAATCGTCTTTTACTAAACCAGACATAGTAGAAGTCGTAACTTGAGCCATGCTCACAAAACTGATTAAAAATAAGATAATTAAAAAGTAATTTTTTTTCATAATGGATTGTGTTTGAAATTTGATTCATAGGTATAATAAAAAAGCTGACTCGTTTGGGAGTCAGCTTTTTTTTAAGAAAATCTTAGTTAAAACATTAGCTTTCAGAGATTACTTCGAATGAAAAATCTAATATAACATCTCTGTGGAATCTTAGCTTAGCGTCATATTGACCTAAACGTTTGATGTTCCCACCTAGAATAGTAATGAATTTTTTATCGATATCTACTTCATGTTTCGCTAGGTGATCTTTAAGGTCTGCAGTAGTAATACTACCAAACAATTTATCTCCAGTTCCAGTTTTTGAAGTGATCTTAAGGTCGATCTCTTTTGCTTTTTCAGCACGAGTTTTAGCCTCATCGATAACTTTTTTCTCTTTATAAGCACGTTGCTTTAGGTTTTCTGCCAACACTTTTTTCGCAGAAGGAGTTGCCAAAACAGCAAGACCTTGAGGAATTAAGAAGTTACGTCCATATCCATTTTTCACGGATACAAGATCGTCCGTAAAACCAACATTGTCAACGTCTTTTTTTAGTATAATTTCCATTTTTCTGCCTTTTTATTTTAATAAATCACCTACATATGGCATCAAAGCTAAATGACGTGAACGTTTGATAGCTTGAGAAACCTTTCTTTGGTATTTTAAAGATGTACCTGTTAAACGTCTTGGTAAAATTTTACCTTGTTCGTTTACAAATTCCATCAAGAAGTCGGCATTTTTGTAATCTACATACTTAATACCAGCTCTTTTAAAACGACAAAAACGCGTTTTGCTTTTTGTTTCAATATCTAACGGGGTAAGATACCTGATCTCACCGTCGTTTTTTCCTTTTGATTGTTCTTCAATTGTTGCCATAATTACGCGCCGGTTTTAATTCGTTTAACTCGTTCTTTAGCCCAATCGATAGCATGTTTGTCTAGCTTAACAGTAAGATAACGCATCATACGCTCATCTCTTCTAAACATAACTTCTAAAGGCTCGATAGTAGGACCTGCCACTTCGTACTCAAACATGTGGTAAAATCCACTCTTTTTGTGTTGAATTGGGTACGCTAATTTTTTTAGCCCCCAATCTTCTTTGTTCACCATCTTGGCACCTTCAGAAACAAGAAAATCTTCGTATTTCTTCACTGTTTCCTTTATCTGGTCTTCAGATAAAACGGGATTCAAGATGAAAACAGTTTCATAATGATTCATAATTTTACATTTTATTTTAATGCCTGCAAAAGTACACTATATTTTGAATACTGCAAACCTGGTTTAAAGTTATATTATGAGGCACTTCAGTTTATTTAAATAAATTCATTCCCTTATCTTTACTCAAATTTTCCATTTATGATAAACACCTATATAGATCATACCTTATTAAATGCTGAAGCTACTTTAGTACAAATTCATAAGTTATGTGAAGAAGCCCTTGCTTATAAGTTTGCAACGGTATGCATCAACCCAAGTTATGTAAGTGCCGCCGCAAAAATCTTAGAAACATCCGACGTTAAAGTCTGCACCGTAGTAGGATTCCCACTTGGTGCGACCTCTACAAGGTCTAAAGTTGAGGAAGCCAAACAAGCTATAAAAGAAGGTGCCTCAGAAATTGATATGGTGCTTCATCAAGGACAATTAAAAAGTAAAGAATTTCAATATGTTGAAAACGATATACGAGCTGTCAAAGATGGTATAGGATCTCATACCTTAAAAGTGATCTTAGAAATCTGCAACCTTACAGATGAAGAAATTGCCGAGGCTTGCCGGATCGCTGAACGAGCTGGCGCCGACTTTGTGAAGACTTCTACTGGATTTGGCAGTCATGGAGCTACGCTAAAGGCTGTCCAAATCATGAAGGAAAACATCTCAAATCGAGTTCAGATTAAAGCCTCTGGAGGCATCAAGGACTCTAAGACCGCTCAAGAATACATCAATTTAGGTGTAACAAGAATTGGAGCTTCTTCAGGAATTGCTATTGTAGAGGGAACGTCTTCATCCACTAATTACTAAAAATTATAAAAATGAGTGTACATATAAATGCCAAAAAAGGAGAGATCGCAGAAACTATTCTTCTCCCTGGTGACCCTTTAAGGGCAAAATGGATTGCAGAAACTTATCTAGATAATGCTGTTTGTTATAACAAAGTTAGAGGAATGCTAGGATATACAGGAACTTACAAGGGTCGTAAAATGTCTGTACAAGGGACTGGTATGGGTATTCCGTCTATTAGTATTTATGCCCATGAATTAATCACAGAATTTGGAGTGAAAAACCTCATACGTGTAGGAAGTGCAGGGGCAATAAAACAGAACATCAAAATGCGCGATGTTATTTTTGCTATGTCGGCGTCTAGTTCGTCTTCTTTAAACAGAAATCGATTTAATGGTGGAGATTTTGCCCCAACCGCTAGTTTTGATTTATTTGATAAAGCGATAAAGACTGCTAGGGATCAAAAGATCTCATTTAAAGCAGGAAATGTCCTGTCCTCAGACTTTTTCTATACAGACGATCCTTTGGATCATGAAAAATGGGCTGCCTACAACGTCCTTTGTGTGGAGATGGAAGCAGCTGGGTTATACTCTATAGCCGCAAAGCACAACGTTAATGCTCTAGCTATTTTAACCATCTCTGATTCTTTGATTACTGGAGAACAAACTACAGCACAAGAACGAGAATCTACATTTAGTAATATGATAAAAATAGCCCTGGAGCTTGGATAGTAAAGATTCCGACCTACAAATTTTAAAGCAATACCAAGGATTTTTGAAAACTGGAATGATGGTAAATCAACTTCCAGAGACAAAGATCCTTGCAATGCAATCCACTCTAAGTCCAAAAATTACACCTTTAGAAGTTTTTCCTTTTGAACTGGCTAGAACCTTCAGCTTTTTGGGAAAGCGCGCTGAAGTGTTTTTTCAATTATATCTGAAACAGTCTAGACGCTATAGGGAGATTGCTTACAGTCTTCAAATCATAAAAGACAAAACAACTCTTGGTGAGTTCGATTTCATCTGTTTTGATAATGACACTGATAAAGTTATTCATGTAGAATTAGTGAACAAAATTTATTTGTTTGATGATGGCCTTCACGAAGATCCA
This sequence comes from Psychroflexus gondwanensis ACAM 44, assembly GCF_000355905.1. Classification (GTDB taxonomy): domain Bacteria; phylum Bacteroidota; class Bacteroidia; order Flavobacteriales; family Flavobacteriaceae; genus Psychroflexus; species Psychroflexus gondwanensis. The sequence continues at coordinate 145,875 of NZ_APLF01000005.1, read as the reverse complement.
GATTTTTGCTGGATAGGCCCTAATAGGCGCGATCGATTTATCGATAAGGTAGAAAAATTAAAAGCTAAGCAGTTTCCTTTATTGTACCATCCAGATGCTGAAGCCACTTTAAATGAGCTTGATCTGGACCCGTGGAAAATTCAGCAAAGACTATGCTTTAAAGCGATCTTATTTTTACCCGAAAATGGTCATATAAGGTTCCATAAGACCAATCTCAATTGCATCTCAGGATACTATTATACCTTGAAGGAGTTTTTAGACAAGCCCTGGAAAGATCATAAATTTTATATTCCTAAAAAAATCAATTGGTTTGTAGATGAAACTCAACATACCCATTGGCATTCTTATTCCAAAATCTTAATGCAGCTTCAACACTTGTTAGAACAAAACCAGTCTCCCATGCTGTTCAGAAAAGACGAGAGTGAAAACACATTTAAATGTTTTGTGGTCTGGTGGTAAATTATAGATGCATTTCGATCACGTCTTCAGCTTGCATTTGTTCGATGGTCTGCTCCCCTATTCGATAGCGAATTAGTCGTAGAGTTGGAAGGCCTACTTTGGCAGTCATTTTTCTTACTTGTCTAAATTTACCTTCAGTAAGCGTAATAGACAACCAAGAGGTTACTCCATGATCGTTTTCATTTCTAATATCTTTGGCACGTTTTGGTAAATCTTGAGGTGGATCCATCAGTTCAACTTGACAAGCTAGTGTCTGGTAGGGCTTACCATAAATACTAATCTCTAAGCCTTGAGACAATTTTTCAACATCCTCTTCCCTTGCAATACCATCCACTTGCACCCAATATTCCTTCTCAACGCCGGAGGAGGTAATATGATGGCTAAATTTACCATCTGTTGTTAAGAACAATAAACCTTCAGAGTCTTGGTCCAATCGACCCACCGACATTATTCCTTCAGGAAAATCGCTAAGCTCACCTAATAATCTCTTATTTTTGCGTCGCTTTTGGTTATAGACAAATTGACTTAACATGCCGTAAGGTTTAAAAATTTTATAACAAGCCATTAATAAAAATTTCAATAATTATATTTAAGCAAAATTACATTAAGAAGTATGATAGATCAAATAAAAAGTAACTACGGGCATATTTTTGAAGAGGAGTTGATTCAAGAAATCAATGAGGTTGGGGTAATTAAATCTATTGAAGCTGGAGGAGAATTGATTCGCCCTGGACAGTACATGAAGGCTATGCCCTTATTACTAGACGGTGTTATAAAAGTGATGCGTGAAGACGATGATGGTTTTGAACTTATGCTATATTTTTTAGAAAAAGGAGAAACCTGTGCTATGACTCTCTCTTGCTGTACGGGTTCTGCCATTAGTGAAATAAAAGCTGTAGCAGAAACCGATTCAGACTTATTAATGATTCCTATTGAAAAGATGGAAGAATGGTTGGGAAAATACAAATCTTGGAGAAACTTTATTTTTAATAGCTACCACGAACGCTTAATGGAAGTTCTTGAAACTATAGATAATATAGCCTTTAAAAGAATGGATGAGCGTTTGATAGACTATCTTAGAAACAAGTCCAAACACTATGTTGATTCCGAGATTAAAATAACTCATCAAGATATTGCCTACGACCTACATACAAGTCGCGTTGTTATTTCAAGACTTTTGAAACAACTAGAAAAGATCAACAAAATCAAACTTAATAGGAATTCTATTAAAATATTAAACATTGGATAGTGAGTAACTTTTGTTACTGTCTTTTTTGATTAAATGCCGTTTATTTGTTTAAAATTTAATGTGTCTTTTAAAACACTATTCAATATATTCAAAATAGAAATGTTTGATATTGAATTTGTTAACAGATAAAAATTAAACAATTAGATAAAATTATGACAACTACAGTTTTAATACAGAATTTGAAATGCGGTGGCTGTGCCCATACCATTACAAAGAATTTAGAAACTTTAGAAGATGTTTCTCAACTAGAAGTAGATGTTGAAAACGAAAGAGTTTCTTATGATTACAACAATCCATCTACGGTAAGCCTAGTCGAAGAGAAGCTTAGGGTTTTAGGATATCCTATAATTGGAAACTCTAATACCTATTTCAATAAAGCTAAATCTTTTATAAGTTGTGCTACTGGAAAATTAAATCAATAATTAAAAAAAACAGTTATGACAATTAAACAATATAACGACAAACCCTTATCGCATTTATCTTACGCTATTGTGAGCGATGGAAAAATGGCACTCGTAGATCCCGCTAGAGACCCACAACCTTATTATGACTATGCAGAAGAGCAAAAAGCAAAAATAGTTGCTGTCTTTGAGACGCATCCTCATGCTGATTTTGTGAGTAGTCACCTGCAAATACATCAAGAAACTGGCGCTACAATTTACGTGAGTAAATTGGTGGGTGCAGATTATCCGCACCAAAGTTTTGATGAAGGTGAAGAACTTAAAATGAATGATATTACTTTTAAATGTATCCACACCCCTGGACATTCTCCAGATGGCATAACCATTCATGCAGTAGATAAAGCGACTACCAAAGAAGCTATTTTTACTGGAGACACTCTCTTTATTGGGGATGTAGGCCGACCAGACCTAAGAGAAAAAGCAGGAAATATGACTGCTAAGCGAAAAGAGTTGGCGCAGGCAATGTATAAAACAATGACTACCAAATACAATCACCTATCCGATAATGTATGGGTCTATCCTGCTCATGGAGCTGGAAGTTTATGCGGTAAAAACATGAGTACAGACACCACCAGTACATTAGGTAACGAACGTATAGGTAACTGGGCTTTCCAAGAGCAAACTGAAGAAGAATTTGTTGGTGAAATCTTGGATGGACAACCATTTATTCCCTCTTACTTTGGGCATAATGTAGATATCAACAAAACTGGAGCTGCAGCATTTAGGAAGTCTATTTCTGATATTCCTGTTCACCTGAACGTGGAATCTTTTGATGCAGATGCACCAATCATAGATACTCGTCCCCAAGCCGTTTATAAAGCCAACCATTTGCCAAAAAGCTTCAATATCATGGCTAGGTCTGAGAATGATAAAATTGAAACTTGGATTGGATCTATAGTCCAACCTAACGAAGAGTTCTATTTAGTATTAGACTCTATTTCAGATTACGATGAAATTCTGTCTAGAATTGCTAAAATAGGGTATGAATCTCAAATAAAAGCGGTCTTAACGCTTGGCCAAGTAAATTTTGAATCTTCTAATGATTTAGATTACACGGATTTTAAACAACATCCAGATCACTATACTATTATAGATATTCGGAATGTAAGCGAATTCAACGAATCTCAAAAATTTGATTCCGCTAAGAATTTTCCTCTTAACGAATTGAGAGCTTCAGCCAAAACTATTCCAACAGACAAGCCTATTATGGTCCACTGTGCTGGAGGATATAGAAGTGCTGCGGGAAGTAGTATTATAGAATCTATCTTGCCTAAAGCTAAAATCTTCGACTTAAGTGAACGCATTAACGATTTTGACTAAATAGATTTATAATTCATTTATTTTAAAGGTTGGTGAATTCTCACCAACCTTTTTTTTATAGTATTTTTGTAAATATGAATAAAAGTATAGTTTACCTCGGTCTTGTTTTAGCTTTAATTGGCTGTATGCAACCTTTAGAAAAAACCAACAACAAACAAACGTATTTAGTTCAAGGTAGCATCAATGGGGATTTTGAAGACTACATCTATATCCGTTTTGATGGAGCTCTAGACAGTGCTGAGGTGATTAATAACAGCTTCCAGTTTGAAGGGGAAGTATCCTCTCCTAAAGCCTTTCAATTTGAATTCGATTCGATCTCTACCTCAGATGTTTTTTATTTGGAAAACGATACGCTTCTTTTCGATATTCTTATTGATGAAGAAACCATAGACGGCCAAAATTTCAAACTCTTCGAAACTAAGCAAGTGAGCGGAGGTCAAACTCCAACTCTAAAAAAAGAGATAGAAACCTACTTCAAATCTTTTTCTAAATCCAAGAAAAACAGAGATGCTCTATACTCTAAAATGGACAGCTTGATTAAAAAGTATCCAAATCATGATTATTTAGGAAAAGTACTTTCACAAATAGCAATGGAACAAAATTTACTATTTAATGACATCAGAATGTTATACTCTAACTTGGATGTTGATGAGCTGAACCCAAATGATGTCGCTATTTTAGAAAATTACCAAGACAAACGAAAAGCATTTCAAATAGGAAGTGAGATTCCTAACTATGAATTAATATCCATAGACTCTAAAGCAGTTGAATTCAAATCCCATTTATCTCAGTATACCCTCATTCAATTTTGGAACAGTTGGTGCGAGAAATGTAGACTTCAAAACAATACCTTAAAGGAAATCTACAAAAAATATAATTTTAAGAACTTTGAAATTATAAGTATATCTTTAGATACCAATCAAGAGGATTGGGTCTCTGCGGTTATGGAAGACTCTACACCTTGGGAGTCCTATAGGATTGAAAAAGGCTTTACTGGTAAAATGGCATCTGATATGGGGATTATTCATCTCCCACAGTATTATCTTGTCGATAAGAAAGGTAGAATTATTGAAATCAATTTAAGTACAGATGAGTTGGATACAATTTTATCTGTTTTGTTAAACTAAACTAAGTTCAAAAACGTTGTTATAAAAACTTTTAATTATGAAAAATGCTATAAAAAGTGTGATCCTAGTATTTGTTTTCTTTTGTTCAACTCAGGTTAGCGCCCAAAGTTTAGATTTGGGAATCAAAGGAGGTATTAATTATGCATCATTATCAAATTTAGATTCTGACGGTAGGTTAGGCTTTACAGGAGGTATTTTTGTTGGGGCCCGTTTCAACACCCTAGGACTTCAGGCAGAAGTTCTTTTTTCTCAACAAGGTGGTCGTCTTAATCAAAAAGATATCGAAACCGATTACGTCTTGGTTCCTGTTCTCGCCAAATTGCACTTCCTAAGAATTTTTAATTTACAGTTTGGTCCTCAATTTAGCTATCTTTTGAATGATTCAGATTTCTTAGAATCCGAAAAAGTAGGCATTTCTGGGGCCGTTGGATTGGGTTTGAGCTTAGGTTCTGGACTTCGAGTAGATGCCAGATATAATTTTGGATTTTCAGATGCCGTTGGCTTCGAAGGTGCATCAGGAAAAAACAGATTTATTTCTCTGGCTCTGGGATATTCTTTTTTATAAGTTTAGCTTGAATAGTCTCTTGATTTTCGTCTATTTTTAATCTGAGCATTTCATAATTGGGGTGCGTAAAAATAAGCTCGTCTCCCCTGTTTTTGGTATTTATCCTAAAGGAGCCATTGGAACTCGTTTTGGAATTTAGATCGGTCCCCATAACCTGTACCAAGACATTTTCCAAAGGTTCATCAGTTTCAGTTGTGACTTTACCATCGACGAGTTGACTATCGCTTCCACAAGATAAAAATGCAAAGGACAGAAGAACAAAAACAATTTTTTTCATAGTATTATTGTAATAATTTTTATATTAAAATTCTTATGAAACGAATATACATTTTCCTTTTCATCTTCTCTTTTTCCTTAACAATGCACTCACAAATAGTGAACGCTAATCGAGAAACATTTAGTAAAGCAGATACTTTGAGAGGCGGTTTACGCCCGGAACGCACAAGTTTTGATGTCCTCTCTTATACCTTGGACATTAAGGTAAATCCAGAAAAAAGATATATTCAAGGTTTTAATGAGATTGAGCTTGAAGTCAAAGCTCCGACCAAGCGTATTCAATTGGATTTGTTTCAAAATATGCAGATCGACTCTATTATTTCAGAAGGTAAATCTCTAAGTTATGAAAGAGAGTTCAATGCGGTTTTTATCAATTTCAATAAGCGGCTTCAAAAGTCGTCTGTCCAACGCCTCAAATTTTATTATTCTGGGTATCCAAGGGTTGCGAAAAACGCTCCTTGGGATGGTGGTTTTGTGTTTTCTAAAGATAGGAATGATAATCCATTTATAGGCGTAGCTATTCAAGGAACAGGAGCGAGTTTATGGTATCCAAATAAAGATCACCAAAGCGACGAGCCTGAGTCTGTTGACATAAAAGTAGCTGTGCCCAATGGACTTATGAATGTTTCCAACGGAAGGTTAATTGCTAAAACAGCCTTAGAAGATGATTATACGCAGTGGCATTGGAGAGTAGAACATCCTATCAACAATTATAATATCACGTTGAATATTGCTGATTATGTTCATTTTGAAGACCAGTACAACGAGTTGTCCTTAGATTATTATGTTTTAAAAGAAAATTTTGACAAAGCAAAGCAACAGTTCCAACAAGTTCAACCTATGATGGATTGTTTTTATGAAAAATTCGGAGAGTATCCTTTTCAAAAGGACGGTTTTAAACTCGTGGAAACCCCTTATTTAGGAATGGAACATCAAAGTGCTGTAGCTTATGGAAATGGCTACCAAAATGGATATTTGGGCACTGACCTTTCCAAAACTGGTATTGGGCTGAAGTGGGACTTTATTATTATCCATGAATCTGCCCATGAGTGGTTTGGAAATAGCATCTCTGCAGCAGATATCGCAGATATGTGGATACATGAAAGCTTTACAGCCTATGCAGAATCTGTTTTTGTTGAATGTGAGTTTGGTAAAAAAGAAGCGATAAGGTATTTATACGGCCTAAGAGATATTATAGCAAACGATAGGCCTATAATAGGCAAATATGGAGTGAATAATGAAGGCTCTGGAGATATGTACTATAAAGGGGCTAATATGCTGAATACATTGAGAAGCGTTGTTAATAATGATGAAAAATGGTGGAGTCTGTTAAAAGAGTTTCACGAAACGTTTAAGTATAAAACCATCCATGCCAATGATGTTATCAATTTCTACAACAGCAGGACCAAACTTAATCTCAAACCTATTTTCGAACAATACCTTAACTACGCTTCTATTCCTGAATTACAACTTAAATTTGACAAGAATAAAACGCTATATCTACGATGGAAAACCGATGTTGAAAATTTCAAAATGCCTATTGATTTTCAAAATGCAAAAGAAGGTAATTTATCAAGAGCCCTCATAGACAACAATTGGAAAAAGATTAAGGTAGAATTGGAAGATCTTGGAGACTTGGCTATCAATAAATATGGATACTATATAAGGATTAGCCAAGTAGAATAAGATGAGTCTTTATCCCATCAATCTTTTTAAGGTTTTTTGGCGATGAATTTTACCAGAAGGAGTTTCTTCAAACTTTTCGATGAGATAAACATTTTTAGGCTTTTCGTATTTGTCAAATGCCTTTAAGTTTTTAACGATCTCTTTTAAATCGCTTAAGAACTTTTCGTTTTGGGGAGCTTCTACAAACAAAACCACTTGTTCACCCAAAGAATCATCTGCTAATCCTGCAATAAAAAAACGCTGAGTAATACGTTTTTGCAGTTTTTCTTCTACAGATTCTGGAAATATTTTAACCCCCCCAGAATTGATGACGTTATCTAACCTTCCTTTCCAATAGAATTTTTTAAAGGTTAAAATGTCTACAATATCATTGGTCTGAAGCTCTTCTTCTAAAATTTTCGGAGCTTTTATAATAAGGCAATTCTGCTCGTTTTTTGAAACGCTTACGTTTGGTAAAGCTTTAAAAGGACGCTTTTCTTTATTATCTTTTTTAGGATTTAGCCTTCTGGCTGCAATGTGAGAAATGGTTTCTGTCATCCCATACACTTCAAAAACTTTGGTAGGAATACCTTGAATTGAGCCAATAAGATGTTCAGAAACGGTGCCACCACCAACAATTAATTTTTTAATTAAATGCAACCTCCCTAAAGAATTGTCCATTTGAAAGGGGGTCATAGCACAAAAATCGTAGGTTTTAAAAAGATCATCTAGGGGGTTGGACTTAGGCTCTACAATATCCAAATCCCATCCTAAAATCATTGCTCTAACTATCATCATTCTGCCGCCAATATAATCTGCAGGTAAGCAGAGTAAAGCGGTGGTGCCCTCTTCTACTTTGAAGAATTTACCCGTCGCTAAGGCACTGTTAACCATCTTTTGTTTGTCTATAAAATAGATTTTAGGATCTCCAGTAGACCCGGAAGTTCTTACTTTAATTGTATCATAATCATCATTAAGCCAATCGATTAAAAAATCTCCGATTTTTTCTTCAAAAGCTTCACCTTCTTTTACATAACTATAAGCGACTGAATACAATTCATTTCTATCAAAATGAACCCCATTAATTTTGAAATTAGGATGGATTTCTAAAGGAGTATTAATCATTATAGTTTTGTATTTGTGAAATCAATACTAAATATTATTAAAATAATAATCACTATTAAAATGTTAAATTTACATTATCGTGTTGATTCAGGCAAAATTACCTTTCCGAAAAGCTTCTGTTTCCAGTTTTTCCACTTAAAAACTTTAGCCATTATCAATAAATAAATAGGATAAATGATGAGAACAGGAAAAAAAACATCAAAACCTACCATAGGTTCTTCCGTATAAATCAAAATTGACTCTGTCTGAAAAGCAGTCCAATCTGCTGTAACCAGCAAAGCTGTAACTAAATTATTCCCGGCGTGATAACCAATTGATAGTTCTAAACCTTCATCCATAAGCGCCATAATTCCCAAAAGAAAACCAGTGCCAATATAGCTTACCATAATGATATACCCGAGTTTTCCAACTTCTGGATTTCCAAGATGGAGAAGTCCAAAACCCAGTGAGGTTGCTATAAGAGGTAACCATCGGTTTTTAAAAATAACGCCCAAACCTTGCATAAAATACCCTCTGAAATAAAGCTCTTCAAAAGTGGTTTGAATAGGAACCATTATAATACCTATGATAGCTAGAATGATAAATTGATCCCATTTAAGGTTCCATAAATAATCATCTGGATTAATCACATAGTCCAAAATAGTCATAATTACTATAAAAAAACCAACTATACTAAAGCCGAATACAACGCGCTTCCAGTCAAATCGAGCTCTAGTGGTTAAGAGGTCTTTAAATTTCTGATTATGAAAAAATCTTACTATAAGCCAAACTCCAAAAAAACCAACAGCAAAAGAAAGCAACATCAAGAAAAAAGTAAGGTTGGAGTCTAACGTACCCATTAATACTTCATAATTACCAATTTCAGAAATACCATTTCCTTCACTCGTCAATTTATATGTAACAGCAGCTAAAAAAGGGATCGACCCCACTTGCCAAATCATGAATATTAAAAATGCGCCTACCAGATATCTCCACCATTCGGTATATCCTTTTGATGCTAATGCGATGTAATCTTTCATAAATTGAATTTATTTTCCCAAGGGTGTTCTGGTTTGTACTTGATCTTTTCTCCCTCTACCGTTAAGGGACTTTGCATATTATTTGTATAAAGGCTTCCTGTTCCTAAGCCTTGAGGCATTTCATTGTGTTGCGTAAATGTAAATTGCGAAATCGCATTTAGCCCGATATTGCTTTCTAAGGCGCTAGTCATCCACCATTTTATATGGTGTTTATTTGCCAAATCTATCCATTCCTGTGAGCCTTTAAAACCACCGATAAGACTAGGTTTTAAGATAATATACTGAGGCTGTATGATTAGTAAAGCTTTTTCCTTTTTTGTTACATCTTTAAGGCCAATTAATTCTTCGTCTAAAGCAATTGGTAGAGGTGTTTGTCTACATAAGTCTGCCATAGACTCCCATTGTCCTGCGGCAATAGGCTGTTCGATACTATGCAAATTAAATTCGCTGAGTTGCTTTAATTTTTCTAAAGCAGAATCTTTAGAAAATGCACCATTCGCATCTACTCTCAATTCAACTTCTGACGCTGAAAATTCACTACGGATGTACCTCAACAAGTCTAATTCTGATGTAAAGTCGATAGCACCAATTTTAAGCTTAATACAGCTAAAACCTTGTTTGATTTTCTCTTGAATTTGAGATTTCATAAAGGACTTCTCGCCCATCCAAATCAATCCGTTAATGACCATTCCCTTTTTTCCTTCGGTAAATTCTGAAGGAAAAAGAACATAAGGGTTTGAAGAAGAAAAAGAGTTGAACGCCATTTCTAGACCAAATTGAATAGAAGGGTAATCTGCTAATTTAAGATATAAAACATCTAAGCCTAAATGGATATTTTCACACACCCAATGAAGAGTTGCTTCATACTCTTCTGTAGGATCAATACTCAATCCTTTCAAGAGTCCACACTCACCTATTCCATACTTAACATCGTTCTCTAATTTGATATACCAAGAGTCTTTTGTTTTTAAAACTCCTCTTGAGGTTCCGCTTGGTTGTTTGAAATTCAATGTATGTTTAAAGTAAGTTGCTTTCATCTTCAAAATTTGCATAAAAATAAAAAAGCCATTGTCTTCACAACGGCTTTTTCATAATAATTAAGAAACCTTAATTAATTGATGATAAGTTTTTTGGTTATCACTTTAGAATTACTTATAACTCTTACGAGATAAACACCAGCACTCAACTCCAATGCTATTCTATCTCCAGAGTTTACTTTAATCTCCACTGCTTTTTTACCTGTCATTGAATACATTTGAATAAGAGAGTCCTTTGAAATTCCTTGAAGCTGAATATAACTTGAAGCAGGGTTAGGATAAATCGATATCTGTTCTGTACTGTTTTGAGTTAGTGAAAGGGATTGATTCCAAACCTCCCCTTGATTATTTCCCCAGATATAACTTGCTAGCTCTGGATAATCTATGAAGGGATTTCTATTGTTTTGCCAAGTATACGCTATATTATTCCTGTTCATTTCAAAATCATCCACAGGATCGTCTAGATGCCATTGCAATAAGGTTTGTAAATCGCCAAGCTGACCAGTACTATCTGGAAATCCATCTACGACCGAAAGATCATTAAAGCGTATAGATAAATAAAATACAGCTCGTGCTACATCTCCTCTAAAACTGCCTAGAGTTCCTTCAGGCCCTATATATTCTCCAAAATGTTGGTTACCTCTTGAACTATTCTCGTTAGCATCTGTGGCTCTGAGTCCATGAGCATCAGAATTAGCATGTCTTAAGGAATCCGCATTGGTCACCCACCATTCATTAATTCCTGTAGCAATTTCATCATCTTCTATACTAAAAAAACCACCCCTAGACCTAGGATATACGTGCTCTCTGTTCCAAAATCCAGTTCCTGATGAACTAAGTTGATATAGGTATTTGGGTCTAGACTCTTCTCTGTAGGCTAACCAGACTTCGTTGCTATTCATCGGGCTTTGATCAGCAGATTTAAGAATATCAATAATATCTGCATAGGTATGAATTTTAACCACTCCTTCTTCTGCAATGATATCTTGAATAGCCTGACTTAGATTAGGACCAGATTCTCCATTTAAACTTCCGAAATAATGAGTTGGTCCCGTGGGCTCAACTTTATCGAAAGTTGGATCAATAGGAGTCCCCCAACCGGCGATAGTAAAGTCATTATCAATGGCAATAACTTGAATAAAGTTACTATTCAAAATATAGGGCTCACCAAGAATATCAACCGCTATGGAGATAAACTCATCGCCTTCGTCTACCTCATCATCAACTAAATTGATAGCTACAGAACCTGAGTTTGTACCTGCTGGAAGAGTAACAGAAGTCTGTCCGGTATAGTCCTCTTCAGTAAACCCTTCGTTAATCAAACTGAAAGTAATCATGATCTCCTCTGTCAATAGTTCTGAAGTTTCAAAATCTATTGTAAAGCTATCACCTTCATTAACGAGATTGGAACTTGGTGTCACGTCTATATAAACAGGAGTTATTCCACTTCCATCGTTAGGTATTCTGGGAGTTGGTGTGCCAACAAACCAAGATCCATCAAAGTTTCTTTGCATAGATTCTGAGTCCGAATTACCATTCACATCTTCGTCTATTTGTTCGGTTTGTGCTAGGAGATTTAATAAATCTTGATCTACTGGATCACTTGTCCCATAAACCAGGGCATCTACAAGATTATCTATAGTGGCGAGAGTTCCCTCTTCAAAATCTTCCACACTGGCCCTATACACAGCAACAGCATCTGCCCCATTTTGAATGAAATTTTTAAACAATAGATAATTAGGACTTGGAATAAGTTCAGGTCCACCTAGCACAAATAATCCGTTAAAGTCAGTCACAAAACCATCAAGACTCAAAGCAAAGTAACTAGAGTCCGCTCCAGAACTGGATCCATTAAAAAGAACGAGAACATACCCATCCAATGGTGACTCTTCAACTTGAGTTCTCAACTCTATAAATTCTTGAGTATCTACGCTAGGCGTATCAGAATCTACTTCGTTTATTATAACTTCTTGAGAAAAGATAAACTGACTCCATAAACAGAATACTAAAAAAGTAATTTTGTTCATCACATGTTTTTAACAAAGATAACTAAGTTTTCCCTTATCATCTGAAATTCAGATAACTATGTGATTAATTTTTAAATACAAAAGCTCTCTACAGAATTGTAGAGAGCTTTTGTATTTAAAAAAATAGCTTAATGTTATCTAACCAATTTTTTATACTTAATTCGTTTTGGCATTAAATCACCGCCCAAACGTTTTTTCTTATTTTCTTCATAATCACTAAAGCTACCTTCGAAAAAATAAACTTCAGAATTACCTTCAAAAGCAAGAATATGAGTACAAATTCTATCTAGAAACCATCTGTCGTGAGAAATAACTACGGCACACCCTGCAAAGTTTTCTAAACCTTCTTCCAATGCTCTAAGTGTGTTAACATCTAGATCATTGGTTGGCTCATCCAAAAGCAAAACATTACCTTCTTCTTTCAAGGTCATTGCTAAATGAAGTCTGTTACGTTCTCCACCAGATAATTTGTTGACTTTCTTATTTTGTTCGCTACCATTAAAATTAAAACGGCTTAAATAAGCTCTAGAATTAACTTTCTTACCCCCCATCATGATTAGATCTTGTCCTTCACTAAAGTTTTCCCAGATGGATTTATCTGGATCAATATTAGAGTGAGCTTGATCTACGTAAGCAATTTTAGCAGTTTCACCAACTACAAATTCACCCTTATCAGGTTGAATTTCATCCATGATCATTTTAAAAATAGTTGTTTTACCAGCACCATTGGGGCCAATGACTCCAACAATCCCAGCTTGTGGAAGTTTGAAATTTAAGTTGTCATACAATAACTTCTCATCAAACCCTTTGCTTACTCCACTGGCATCAATTACATTGTTACCTAAACGCGGTCCATTAGGAATATAGATTTCAAGTTTTTCATCAAGTTTATCTTGGTCTTGACTCATCAACTTATCATAATTATTCAATCTAGCTTTTTGTTTAGATTGTCTCCCTTTTGGAGCCATTTTAACCCATTCTAACTCACGCTCCAAGGTTTTTTGACGTTTGCTAGCTTGCTTATTTTCTTTAGCCATTCGCTTGGATTTTTGATCTAACCAAGAGGAATAGTTTCCCTTCCAAGGAATTCCTTCTCCTCTATCTAGTTCCAAAATCCAACCCGCTACATTGTCCAGAAAGTATCTATCGTGAGTCACTGCGATGACAGTTCCCTTGTATTGTTGCAAATGATTCTCAAGCCAATGCACAGATTCTGCATCTAAGTGGTTGGTGGGCTCATCGAGGAGGAGAACATCTGGTTCTTGAAGAAGAAGTCGGCACAAAGCTACACGACGTTTTTCTCCACCAGACAAATTTTCGATTTTTTGATCGGAAGGTGGTGTTCTTAAAGCATCCATAGCTACTTCAAGCTTGTTATCGAGTTCCCAAGCATTGGTAGCATCAATTTTATCCTGAAGTGCTGCTTGACGATCCATTAATTTTTGCATCTTATCCGCATCTTCGTATACCTCTGGTAGCCCAAAATCATCGTTGATTTTATTGTATTCATCTAAGATCGCTACCACTTCAGAAACTCCTTCTTTTACAATCTCCAGCACTGTTTTTTCAGGATCCAGTTCGGGTTCTTGCTCAAGATATCCTACGGAATAGTCTTGGGAAAAAACAACATCACCACGGTAGTTTTTTTCGATTCCCGAAATTATTTTCATCAAAGTAGATTTTCCAGAACCATTAAGTCCTAAAATCCCAATTTTTGCACCGTAAAAAAAACTTAGATATATATTTTTTAAAACAGGCTTATCTTCACCTGGATATGTTTTGGATACTCCCGACATGGAGAATATCACTTTTTTATCATCTGCCATTATTTATTTTTTTCTTTATTAAACTCTTCCTTTTAGCGCATTAAATACCCATGCTATTGCAAAAAACCCAATGCCTACAGAGGCAAAGCCCCATCCTGCAATTTCATTATACCTGAACGCTCCTAAAGCAATTAGTCCTAAGCCTACAATGATCATAATAAAAGTAGCCCAGGCTAAAACAGTATTCTTATTCATACCTTATCTTTTTATAATCCGCTAATTTACAAAAACGATTTTTAATCTTATTTCACAACTCCTAACTATATTGATTATTTCTTAGATAAACACAAAGAATTTTACCTTTACCAATCTAAGTTCTTCTCTAGACATTTATAAAGTGCTCTACTAAGATGTTTAACATGTGCTTCCTCTGCAAATAATTTCTGATTTAATTCTAGTTCTATTCCAAGATATTGTTCTTGAAACTCCTGCCTTAAACTAGTTGTAAAGCCATCTGCTTTGCCAAAATAGGGATAGTTCATTCTTATTCGTTGGTCTGGTAAATGCTGATTTAAGTCCTTTTTAAAATGCTTCGCCCATTTTTTTTCTTCAGATCTTCTGGGATCATAGAGCAAACCCACCTCTGCATTTCTTGTGTCTCCACCCAAAACTGGGGTAAAACTGTGTACCGACAGATGTAACACAGACTCTCCCTCTGCAATATAGCTCTGTATTTTCTTCTGAATCTGTTCTCGATATGGCTTATAATAGTCTTCTATAAGTTCTCGCCTTTGTTCTTCACTAAATGATTTTGAAATACTAGAAAAAAGTTGAGAATGCTGAAGTGATCTATTCACTTCTATCAAAAGCCGACTCCAAGGATAATGCGATGAAAATGTAGCTAGAGGTTTGAGGGTTTCAAATGTACTGAACGCTCCAAGATCATATCCTTGATGTGTTTCTAATCTGTGCTTGAATTCGGAAAAATAAGATCTATATTTTTTTGGCAAAGCATTACTGGCATGCTCACAAGTCAAGACCAATTTCAAGGTAGAAAAAGTTGATTGGTAGATAAACAGTTTTCGAGTTGTTTATAGACCCGCAAAATAGTGGCCTCAGAATAATCCTCATTTATAGCTTCTAGAATTCTCGTTGACAAACTCCCGTTTGTAAGAATAAGACCAATAGCATCTTGGTGCCGCTTGTCCAAACGCTGTCCCACTCTTTCAAACAAATGAACCCATATAGCACTAACTTGCATAGACTCCGAATCAATGCCAAGTACCTTTAAATATTTTTCATTGGTTACTGTAGCTTCTTCGGCTTGAGATATGGTGGTTTTCAAAATATCAAATAAGTCATTTTCATGCCATGACTTTTGGTCAATAAGACTAGAATAAACTTCATCGACCAACTCTTTTAAAACCTCTACAATAAAACAGCTGATAGAAATATCTGCCAGTGGGCATTCCTGTAAATCTAAGACCCGAATTTCGATAGCATTCCTATCAAATCTAGCAATGGCTCCTCTTGAATTTAAAAAATGATGCTCCAAGATATGTTCTTTATCGTAAGGAGCTATAGCAGTATTGATAGGGTCGAAGATTTTAATTTGATAATCCTTTTGAGTAAATACTTGCTCTGGGATAACTTTACCTGTCATTTCGGGGATTTCTCGTTGATTGGTCAGATACATCTTCATCCTCGCATCTTTAAAGCCCGTATTCTTACCATCCAAAATCGGAGAACTTGCGCTTAAAGCTGGAAGAATGGGAAGGATAAGTCTTACTGCGGCATGCAGTTTTTCGAATTCCAAATCGTCATAAAAAGGGAGGTTGATGTGCATACTTTGCACATTGGACCAGCCATGACCTTTACAGTCAAAGATCCTGTTATAAAGCGCATATACTTCACTGTAAGAATGCTCCCAGAGCTTCATTTCCAAATCTGGATTCATCAAGGGATGAGAAGCCGTTGGCCATAACACCATCTCTTTTGGTTTCAATAACTTATTGATCTCAAGGATGTTTTTATGGAACTCGAGATCTAATTGATTCAAATCTTTGGTCGGTCCATTGGTTTTAAGTTCAATGACATGGGCCGCCAATTCATTACTCCATTCTATAGCTCCATTATCCACATCAGACACCAATTGACCTGTTTTAAGCTTCATCAATTCATCTACTGAAGGCTTAATTTTTCCTGTAGAGCTATCTACAAGCATGTATTCTAGTTCTATCCCGAGGACTTCAAAAAGATGGTATTTCATAGCTCCTGTTTAGAATTAAGACGGTCTTTTAGAGAGGTAAGAATTGTATTGTAAACAAGATCTCCGTATAGGCCATCTTCCACTCCAAAATCTATATTTGGGTTGTCGTTTATTTCTATAACCAAAGCCTTTCCTTCGACTTCTTTTATATCTATTCCATAAAGACCTTTGCCCATTATTTTAGCAGATTTCAGAGCAGCTTTCATCACCTTTTCAGGAACATCTTCAATGGCGAAACAGTCTGCATTCCCATCTTGATCATCCTTTTTATCGGCAGACCAATTGTAAATTTGCCAGTGTCCTTTCGCCATGAAATAGCGACAAGCATAAAAGGGCTTATCATCTAAAATGCCAATTCTCCAGTCATATTCTGAAAAGGTATACTCTTGTGCGATAACCAAGTCGGAAGTTTTGAACATCTCTGTGATCAAACTTTCAAACTCCTCCTCAGTCTTTGCCTTTTTCACTCCAAAAGAAAAAGTAGAATCCGGTGATTTCAAAACACAAGGTAAGCCGGTTATTTTAAGAACTTCGTGCTTATTGTCTTTATGAACGATGACTGTTTTAGGCGTGGGAATTCCATTTTTTTGAAGCGCTTCCGCCATAAATACTTTGTTGCAACACTTTAAAATTGAATCCGGATAATCAATGATAGCTAAACCATCTTGCAAAGCCTTTCTAGCAAAAGCATAAGCCTCGTTATTCACCTCTGTGCTTTGTCTTATGAAAAGAGCGTCAAAAGAAGAAAGTCTGTAGAAATCCTTTGGGGTTATGACTTCCACGTAAAAGTTCATCTTTTCTGCTAGCTCTACAAATTTCTTAAGAGCTTTAGGATTACTTGGTGGCGCAGGGTCGTTGGGTTGGACCAAAATCGCTAAATCGTATTCTGCTTTATTGGCCTTTGGTGTATCGTATCTTTTTTTAGAAAAATACTGGGAAGCAAAATAATACATACTTTCCAGATGCTCTTTTGGAATTTCTGAAATGGAAATTGCCTTAATTGACTTTATATTCCATTTGGTTGAATGTTTGAAGACGACTCTTAAAAATGGAATCTGAAAATGCCTGAAAATAAGAGTACTCAAAGCCTTATACTTTTGAGCTACATTTTGACCAAAGTATATACTGAGCGTAAATTCTTGTGACTTGATGTTTTTTAGACTTTTCTGAATTTCTTCTTCAAATTCTTCTGAAACAATTTTTACGAGCTTTTTCTCTCCTAAATCTACAAGATTATTGATAGTAGGTACGGCGTGATGACCGCGAGCTTCTGCCAGTAAGGATACGTAATAGCCTTTGGATTGGTAACTGTATTTGTCACTTAGATTAAAAACTCTCGCATTTTTTAAATTTGCATACTCGGGCTTTGTTAAATAATCTTGAGACGTAATAATGGACGTATGATCCGTTGAACTAGGCCATTTTTCGGGTTGGCTAACCACTATTAATTTATTCATTTAAAAGATATAAAACCTATCAAAAGTAGCCTAAAAATTGATTCAAAAGGATGTATAAAAAAATAGTTTTAAACTCTTTTGTTGATAAATTCTCGCATTCTTTCATTGATGTTTTTCCAATACTGATGAAGGTTAACCAAGGTTTGTTCATCCGCCTTGCCGGTATTCTCTCTTAAATTTACCTCGAGTGTTTTAAGGTCTTGAATTGATTTGGCATTTACTTGAGCAAATCGAGAAGACAGCTTGTGAATAACTTCAGCTAAAACCTTATCATCTTTCACTTTTAAAGCTAAACTAAATTTGGAAAGTTCCTTATCATTTTCTTCAACTAAAGTCTCCACCAAGTCTTTCAAAAGGTCTTCATCATCATTTGCATACACCATAAGGTCTTTAAAATTGAAGGGCTCCCCCTCCTCATTTATTTCCAAATTTGTAGAATACAACTCTTCGATACCCTCAAGATGAAGAAGTCTTGCAACCTTTTCCAAGATAACCTCTCGTTTTACCGGTTTAAAAACCTGAGCATCAAAACTATCTAGCATCCCTTTTTCAGTCTCATCTAACATGACATTGGCAGTCGAGACCAAGGTGTTTTTCAATACAATACCTTCTTTTTTAAGATTCTCAAGCACTTCATAACCTGTCATAAAAGGCATCTTGAAGTCTATTAAATATAAATCATAATCATGATGGTCTAAAAGATGTTCAAAACCGAGTTTAGCATCCGTAAAAACGCTTAACTTGGGATGATAAGGTTGGAACAGTTTTTCATAAAGTCTGGCGATCAATTTATCGTCATCCAGAATAAAAATACGTTTCCCCTTTAAAGCATTGTCAGATAAATTAAACTCCTTTCTTTTTTTCTCGATGTTACTATCCTCTACTTTTTCAAATTCAAAATTCAGCTTAAAACTGGTTCCTTTATGAAGTTCGCTTTCCACATCAAGCTTCCCTCCCATTTCCTTCACTAGCTTTTGAACGATGCCCAATCCCAATCCCGTTCCTTTCATTTTGTTTTTATGAGTTCCCGCTTGCTGATAGTCTTGGAAAACAGTTTTTAATTCCTGTTCTGTTATGCCTATTCCAGAATCTTCAATCTCTATGGATACAGCAAGTTTATCGTTTTTATCTTCAGATCTCACCTCAAGCTTAATAAATCCCTCCTCTGTATATTTCAAGGCATTATGCATTAAATTATAAAGGATTTGTTGCAGCCTATGTGCATCTGTCTTTACCAACAAATCTTCTTTGGGAAGATTAAAAATAGGATCTAGCTGCTGATTCTTAATTAACTCTTTAAAGCTGCGTTTGATGTCGTCAAAAACTTTAGAAAGATTATTAGGAGTAGTTTCTATGTCAATAATTCCAGCTTGTATCTTTGCCATATCCAGAATCTCATTGGTCATTTGGTAAAGGTAATTGGATGCTACTTTGATCGATTTTACATTTTCATCCGCATCATCTAGCATATCAGAATACCCTATAATGGAAGTTAAGGGAGTTCTCAACTCATGACTCATAGTCGATAAAAACTTTTGTTTTTCTATAGCATCCCGTTTTGCTTTCTCTTCGTCTGCTTTTAGTTTATTTTGATAAAAAATACTTTTATTAATGTCTTTAAAAATGATAAAAATGGCAATGATAGTTATTAAAATCAAAATAAAGATGATAGCTCCTAGTTCATAGAAATAGGTAATCGAGTCGGTCTTCAGATTTTTGATGGAGTTCTCATAATGTTCATATTCTTCGAACAAAATTTCGTTTAATGTATTTTCTACGTAATTATTAACTTCAATGTTTTTTCTGAAAATTTCCTGTTCTTGGCGTTTCAGGGAATTTAATAGTTGAGTGCGATTGCGCTGATATTCTTTTATGGCGGGAAGAATATCAAGAGTTGCTTTTTCTTCTTTATTTCTTGAAAATACGGTATCTATAGACTGTCTTACCAAGGTATCCCTAGAACTAGTTCTAGCTATCGCCGTATCATTTCCTGGTCTTGAAGAACCAAATAATCGTTGAAAAAAACCTCGCTCATCTTCTCCTTGTTGACTAAGCTCTGTCTTTTCGTAGATCTCGGAGTTGATTTGTTTTATAATCGTAATAGAATCTGAAGGTTTTGCTTCAATTTTAGAAAGTTCATCATCAACAAGAAGTCTAAGTTCATTTATAAACACTTCTTGAGTCTGTTCTTTTTTATTCTCTAGCTCAAAGTAATCATCTCGAATCTGTCTTAAAAGTTTGGGAATGGTATCCAAATTTCTGTCCTTGAGAATACGCTCTTGGTTAATGTTGTTTTTAACTGAATCTACGTTCTTTTCAATATTTGCTATTAGACTATCAGATTTAATAGAGTTAAAACGATCTGAGTCTACGAGATACAAGTTGTTCAACTTGTTCAGATCTACCATGATTTTCTTCAGGTTATCCGATCTTTTATTGGGTGAAAGAGTGTTTTCTACCTTATCGCCTAAGGCATTGAGACTATCATAAAAATAAAAACCTATCGCCAAGAGTCCACTGGCGAATAAGGCAAACAACCATAGCATTTTTCCTTTTAGCTTAAACATACTGTTACAAGTATTGATTTATAATTTCAAAAGTTTTTTAGGAATCCATGCCTTTTAATATAGTCCAAAGCTCGCTATTCTTTGTTTAAACCTTCCTAAGCTTCAACTAAAAGGAGACTGAAATACCTTTAGAATTTTTATTCTTTTTCATTTAGCATACTACTCACCTTAATCCTTTTTATATTAAGTAATCTAGAATCTTAACCTATAAAATCAAAGGTATACTTATCTATCAAATCTTTTGCAAACATAGTGCTTAGCGTTTTATGCCATTTAGCATAGCCTTCATTTATATTCGCCAGATATGACTAATCAAAGCAGAATAGGTCAACTCAAAAAACGATTTACAAAAATTGTGCAAAGTCTCAATTTTTTAATAGCAACGTGAACTAACCAGTTTCATTCATAGCAAATGTTTTACTTTTCAGGAATCGAGTAATCCAAAGGAAACTGCATACAAAATCGACATACTGTGGAAGAGTTCAACAAAAAGAGTAATCCTGAGTAAATGAAAAACAAAATCAAATGTTATTTTTTTAATTTAAGCAATTCGATAGACTTCGATTTGATATTTTAGCAAGAAAATACTGTGAGCAAAATCTTAATAGTCGACGACGACCCATTTTTCAATAAAACGCTTTCCAATTATTTAAGGAGATTCGATTATAGTATAGAAACCTCTAGCTCTTCTGAAGAAGCTTTAGAAGTTTTAAAAACAGAAACTTTCGACTTAGTGATCACAGATTATAGGTTACCAAAAATGAATGGTTTAGAATTAATCGAAAAGATTAAAACACATTGGAACACTCCAGTAATTTTAATCACTAATTATTCTGATATTAGAACTGCTGTGAAGTCTATTAAACTGGGAGCTTTCGAATTTGTTTCCAAACCTGTTATCCCCGAAGAGTTTAGATTAGTCATAGAAAATGCACTAAATTCTCCTTCAACTAGTAAAACTAAAGACCGAAGTTCATCTATAAAAAAGAGCTCATCTAAAGGAGCTAGTTCAACTTCTGTAGTTAAAGGGAATAGCGAACAAGCCCAAGAACTATGGTCTTATGCAAAACAGGTAGCACCTACTCAAATGTCGGTCATGATAACTGGAGAAAGTGGAACTGGTAAAGAATACGTCGCCAAATTTATTCATAACCATAGTAAAAGAAAAGACCAAGCTTTTGTGGCTATAGACTGTGGTGCTTTACCCGAGAATATTGCCTCTAGTGAACTTTTTGGTCACGTAAAAGGTGCTTTTACCGGTGCAGATCGCGATAAAAAGGGCCAATTTGAATTTGCCAATGGAGGAACTTTATTCCTTGACGAAATTGGAAATTTATCTTACGAATCTCAAGTAAAGCTACTACGAGTCTTACAAGAACGAAAAATAAGACCCGTTGGAGGAAACAAAGAAATTGAAATTGATGTTAGAATTATCGCTGCGACCAATGAAAATTTAGCCACTGCGATTTCTGAAAATGAATTTAGAAATGATTTATACCATAGGTTAAATGAATTCTCCCTAAACATTCCTTCTCTTAATGAGCGACTAGAAGATTTTGAAGAATTTATTCACTTTTTTATTGCTGAAGCTTGCGACGAACTTGAAAAAGAAACTGTAGATATAGACCCTAAACTTATAGAGGACTTAAAAACATACGATTGGCCTGGAAATTTAAGAGAGTTGAAGAACTTGCTAAAGCGAGCGGCTTTACTTTGTCAAGAAGGCCCCATTTTACATAAGCATTTACCACAATCTATTTTTGAAAAAAAAGAAGTTTCTGTCGACCCTTCACTTCACTCTAATGATTTAAAAGAAGTTAAGGAACATCATGAAAGAGAAATGATTCTTAAGTGCTTAAAGAAAAATAAGTATAACAAAAGCAAAACTGCTAAGGAATTGAATATAGACAGGACGACCCTATACAATAAAATCAAGTCGCTTGGGCTTGATGTTTAATCACAAGGTTTAAATCAAGAAATTCACTTATACAATTGTTTATAAAAATTATTTTAAATTGTAAATTAAAAACCTTTGCTGGAGTATACCAACAAAGGTCATTTTTACTTTTTTCAGAAAGAACCTATTTTTCAGTAGGAGTCGTTCTCAAATAGGATTTTATGGTTTTATATCCTGGAAACTGTTCTTTTGCTTCTTCATCATTTACCGACGGAGAAATAATTGCATCCTCACCTGGCTTCCAATCTGCTGGGGTTGCTAACTTTTTATTAGCCGTTAATTGAAGACTATCAATGACTCTTAGCAATTCGTCAAAATTTCTACCTGTAGAGGCTGGGTAAGTCAATGTTAATTTAATTTTTTTGTCTGGACCAACTATAAATACGGAACGTACTGTGGCCTTTTCAGAAGCATTTGGATGAATCATGTCATATAACTCTGCTATTTTCCTATCGCTATCTGCTATAATTGGAAAATTAACAGTAGTGTTTTGAGTCTCGTTGATGTCTTTGATCCACTCATGATGATCTTTTAAAGGATCTACGCTCAAAGCAATAACTTTTACATGCCTTTTATCAAACTCATCTTTAAGCTGAGCTGTTCGACCAAGTTCGGTCGTACATACAGGTGTGAAATCCGCCGGGTGAGAATAAATGATTCCCCACTGACCTCCTAACCAGTCATGAAATGAAATGTTTCCTTCGGTAGTTTCAGCAGTAAAATCTGGAGCTATATCTCCTAATCGTAAATGTGCCATAATATGAGGTTTTAGTGTTTATATTATTTTGCTAATGAGTAAATGTTTTACCAACCTATAAAATTAAGCAATGGAATGGAAGGTGAAGGACCTAAACCTAAGTTTAGCTTTTTATTTAGACTTTATAAATACTTCTTATCCCAAAAAAATGAACCTCCCCCCTATTAAAAAATACCTATCGACTCTTATATAAAATCAATTTTCCCCAACCCATCCATATCGATTTCGTCTACTATGATTTTATGCTTTGTATTCACTAAATCCGGATTCCAAAAGGTTTTTACTTTGACATAATACTGTGTAAAACCATGTATGTAAACTGATTTATTTTTGCCTTCAAACAAAACCTCATATTTTGTATTGAGTAGGCTCTCTTAGAATGCTCGTCGTTTTTTAGCCGAAAGACTTCACAACATTTTCGGTAACGCTACAAATACTTATGACCCCAACGTCAGGATGTTCTTGAAACTCAACTCTTTCATAGCCTTCAACTTCAAAATTTATCGTCATGTTGGACGCTTCAAAGGAAATCAATTTACAGCCTAAAATATAAAAAGCAAGTTTTGGTGTAGATATTTTTTACCTGTTTTGATCGGTATGAGTGCAACGTGATAACTAGAATCTTCTATCTTCGCAACAGTTGGCATAGATAATAACTATAATTTATTTAATAAAATTGAAACACCTTTTATCACCTTCGTTTATTTTTCTGCTGAATTTATTGATTCTAGCTTCCTGTTCTTCTCCAGAAGTAAACAATCGGGATCACTTAGTCTTCAGATATAACGAACATGCTAATATTACATCTCTAGATCCAGCTTTTGCCAAAGACCAACGGAACATTTGGCCTACACACCAGATGTATAATACATTGGTGAAACTAGACTCAACTCTTTCCATAGAAGGAGATCTTGCCCATTCTTGGACAATTTCTGAAGATGGCTTAACCTATACTTTCCAACTGAGACAAGACGTATTATTTCATAAACATACTATCTTCGGAAAAGATTCCACCCGTCATGTTTCTGCAAAAGATGTAGAGTATAGTCTCAAAAGGCTTACAGATCCTAAGGTTGCTTCACCTGGAAGTTGGGTCATGTCTAATGTAAAACGTATTGAAGCCAAAACTGATGATTTGATTGAAATTGAGTTAGAACACCGATTTCCTGCGTTTTTAGGCTTATTGTCTTCAAAATTCTGCTCGGTGATTCCAAGAGAAATGCAAAACTTAGATTTTCAAACTTCACCTATTGGAACAGGTCCCTTTAAATTTAAACGTTGGGAGATTGGAGAAAAGATGGTGTTGAGAAAAAATGAATTGTATTTTAAAACAGATGCCAAAGGAAATGCTTTGCCCTATTTGGAGGCCATTTCTATCACCTTTTTACCAGATAAACAAAGTGAATTTTTGGCCTTTATCCAAGGTAAGCTTGATTTTTTAAGTGGTTTAGATCCTTCCTATAAAGACGAACTTATCACCACCAGCGGAAAGTTAAGCTCAAAATTTGAAACTCGTGTGGATATGGATAAAAGTCCCTACCTAAACACAGAATATTTGGGGTTTTACTTAGATTCCCCTTCAACAGAGATTCAATCTCAAGACTTTAGAAAAGCAATCAATTATGCGTTTGATCGAGATAAAATGATTAAATATCTAAGAAACAATATTGGAATCCCTGCACATAAAGGTTTTATTCCAGAAGGATTGGCAGGGCAAACCACTGTAGAGGGCTATTCTTACCAACCTAAAAAGGCCAAAGCTCTTATAGAAAAATTCAAGAAAGAAACAGGAATCAACTCACCAAAATTGATAATAAGCACAAATCCCTCCTATATAGATTTGGTGGAATTTATTCAAAAAGAGGTTCAAAAAATTGGGGTCCAAGTGGATATCGATGTGATGCCACCCTCCACCATTCGTCAAAAACGCTCTGCAGGACAACTGGATAATTTTAGAGCCAGCTGGATTGCCGATTATCCAGATGCTATCAATTACTTATCCTTATTCTACAGTGATAACTTTTCACCAAACGGTCCCAATTATACCCATTTTAAGAATGACACTTTCGACAGACTCTACGAAGAAGCTTTGAATATAACAGAAGATACAATCAGATATAAACTTTATTCACAGATGGATTCTATCTTAGTAGAAAAGGCTCCAATGATTCCTCTCTATTATGATGAAGTCATTCGCTTTAGGTCAAAATCTGTGAGTGGGCTGGGCATTAACCCCTTCAATTTGCTTGACCTTTCAAAAGTCAAAAAATCAAAGTAGGCCAAAAACCAAAAATTGGTCTACGGTGGAGATTCTCTTTATATCTTTGAAAAAACATCCTTATGGAATTCGCACTCTATATTTTTCTTGGCTTGTTTGCTTTAGCTTTAGGCTTTTTGTTGGCAAAACTGATGGATAGATCTACGATTGCTACCTGGCAAACCAAATCGTCCCACTTTCAGTCGTTATATGAAGAATCCGTTGGACGAGAGCAAAAATCAAAAGACGATTTCATTACCGCTAACGAAAAACTTAGAGCTGAATTGAAAAGTGAAGAAAATGAACGCTTCCAAATTCAGAATAGACTCACCAGAAAGGAAACAGAATTGGAAGGCTTGGTCAATAAATGGACGGAGCAAAAATCTGAAATGCAAGCTCTTCAAAAAAAGTTTAGTGAAGAATTTGAAAATCTTGCACAGCGAATTTTAGAACAAAAATCTGAAAAGTTTACGATCCAAAATCAAAAAAATATAGCTCATATTTTAGATCCCTTAAAAGATAAGCTGATATCCTTTGAAACCAAAATTGAAAAGACGAATTCTGATTTTCTGAAAGGTCACATTCAACTTGAGGAACAACTAAAATATCTCAATGAACAGAATTTAAAAATTTCGGAAGAGGCTAATAATTTGACCAAAGCTCTGAAAGGTAGTAGTAAAACACAAGGCAACTGGGGGGAAATGATTTTGGAAAAAGTTCTGGAAAAATCTGGGTTAACAAAAGGGCGAGAATACGAAGTACAACAGCACTTTAAGGATGAAAATGGCATCAGCAAATTACCTGATGTTGTGGTGTATTTGCCCAATGAAAAGAAAATGATTATAGACTCCAAAGTGAGTTTAAAAGCCTATGAGCGGTACACCAATTCTGATGATGAACAAGAAAAAGCTGTACTATTAAAAGCTCATGTAAAATCTATGGAAACTCACCTCAAAGGCCTAAAAGACAAAAACTATGAGCTACTTGGCGGAAATTCTACCCCAGATTTTATTTTGATGTTTGTTCCCATTGAACCCGCTTTATTTCTTGCGCAAAGTGAAAATTCAAATTTCTTTTACTCTGCTTTCCAAGATAATATTTTGATGGTAAGTCCCACCACTTTACTCTCTACATTAAGGACTGTAGACATGGTTTGGAGCAATGAAAAACAACAGCAAAATGCTGTGCAAATCGCTAAACACGCTGGTGATTTGTATGACAAATTTGTCAATTTAATCGAGGGCTTGGATGAGGTTGGAAACCGCATTGATTCTACAAAATCAACCTACGATAAAGCGATGAAAAAATTAACTGGAAAACAAAATTTGATAAAAGATGTAGCCTCATTAAAAGAAATGGGCGTTACTTCCAAAAAAGTCTTAAACTCAAAATGGACAGACACTCAATAAAACTAAGCTATGACTAAAAAATTCAAACATCCGTCAGATTCAGTGGTCGTCTTATCACAACTCATGTTACCCTCCCATTCAAATTTTGGAGGAAAGATTCATGGTGGATTTATCCTATCACTCCTAGACCAAGTTGCTTTTGCATGCGCAGCCAAGCACTCCGAAAATTATTGTGTCACGGCAAGTGTAGATCGTGTAGACTTTTTGAACCCTGTAGAGGTTGGAGAACTTCTTACCCTAAAATCCTCGGTAAATTACGTTGGAAGAACTTCGATGGTTGTAGGAGTTCGAGTAGAATCTGAGAATATACAAAACGGAGCCAAAAAACATTGTAATTCCTCTTATTTTACCATGGTAGCTAAAGATGATCATGGAAAATCCATTGAAGTTCCAGGCCTTAGATTAAGCGCAGAAGATGATTACAGGCGTTTTATCAAAAACATTAAACGAATGGAAAACAGGAAACAACACGATGAAACCTTCAAAAATTTTAATTTTAATAAAACAGAATACAGTGAAATTTTAAAGGACTACAATGTCAAGCTCGAGTAGTTAAGGGTTATGGAAAGAAATTTTTAGCAAGATACTCGTCACTAAATTTATTAACAAAATAAGTATTTGAGTAATTATATTTAACTATATCAAAATATATACTAGATTATATAAAACGCCCCCTCCTAAATAGGGGGTGTTTTATTTTATTATATGTTTTATATATATTTACAACAAAATTTTAGGGGATATGAAAAAAATAGAGGCGATTATTAGAAAGTCTCGTTTTGATGAAGTTAAAGAAGCACTCCATCAAATAGAGGTAAATTTCTTTAGTTATTGGGATGTCACGGGTGTAGGAAATGAAAAACAAGGTCACTTATATAGAGGGATTTCTTATAGCACAAGTGATATTCAAAGACGATACTTAGTGGTTATTGTATCTGATGATTTTGTTGACAAAACCATAGAAACCTTAATTGAAAAGGCTAAAACTGGAGATGTTGGAGATGGAAAAATATTCATTTCCAATATTGAAGAGTGCATAAGAATAAGAACAGGCGAACGTGGAACTCAAGCTATTAAATAAAAACTATGGATAACGCTCTATTTACTGCGAATAATGTGTGGATGATGCTTTGCATCGCTTTGGTTTTTTTAATGCACTTAGGTTTTTCTCTCTTAGAGATTGGCTTAACTCGCCGAAAAAACACCATTAATATTTTATTCAAAAACTTTTTCATCATTTGCTCTGGACTAGTACTTTATTATATAGTGGGCTTCAACATAATGTATCCAGGAGACTTTAATGGATGGTTTAGCCTAAGTGAAGTTGGATTGCATTTACCAGACAATGGTCTAACCGCCGACTATGCAGATGCAGGCTATACATATTGGACAGATTTTTTGTTTCAAGGGATGTTTGCTGCGACAGCAGCAACAATAGTCTCTGGTGCTGTAGCAGAACGTATTAAAATTGGTGCCTTTATGGTATTTTCAATTATTTACGTAGGCTTTATATACCCCATTAGTGGATCTTGGCTTTGGGGAGGTGGATTTTTAAGTGATTTTGGGTTTTATGATTTTGCAGGGTCTACATTGGTGCATTCTGTAGGGGGTTGGGCGGCCCTCATGGCTGTGGTTTTCCTAGGACCCCGTATAGGAAAGTTTAAGGGTAAAAAGATTTTTGCCATTCCTGGTCATAATATTCCTTTAGCTGCAACTGGAGTGTTTTTACTCTGGTTTGGTTGGTTTGGATTTAATGGAGGCTCAGTACTTTCTGCAGATCCAGCCAGTACTTCTATCGTACTCGTCACCACAAGTTTAGCAGCTGCATCTGGAGGTTTAGGAGCTTGCCTTAGTAGTTTTTTGGTCTTCAAAAATTTTGACGTAACGATGTTTATGAATGGTATATTAGGAGGACTTGTAGGAATAACAGCAGGCGCCAATTTGATGTCGCCCCTAGAATCTATTGCCATAGGACTCATTGCTGGGCTAATCATCATTCTAGCCGTTAAATTAATGGATATTATAAGAGTAGACGATCCTGTAGGAGCTATTCCTGTTCACTTGTGTTGTGGTATCTGGGGAACTTTGGCGGTAGGACTATTTGGAAATATGGCAGGAATAGAACAGTTTTTTATACAGTTGGTGTCTATATTAACTATTGGTGGATTTTGTTGCTTTAGCGCTAGTATTATCCTATGGCCGATCAAGAAATTTATGGGCTTAAGAGTATCTTCTAAACATGAAGTTGAAGGTTTAGATATTCACGAACATGGTATGGATGCTTATTCAGATTTTAGTTTAAATCAGAATTGATTTAATACCGATTGGATCTTATGGCGGAAGGAGCGATCAAACCAGATTCTTTTTGCCATTTTTCCATTAAGTCCATAAGATTAATTTCAAACTTAGGAGATTGTCTTTCAAGATGCTCAGATTGAAATTCTCTTTGTAAAATATCTTCAATATAAAAGTCTTCCTTAATTTCCGAAGGATTAAATTCTTCTTTTAAAGAAATACTAAACAAGCTAGCAGTGGTATTGTACCAAAAGGCTCGCCATCCAGAATGGAGGTCTTTTACCAGATCGAAGGTGGTTATACCAGTTTGGCGATGAATTAATTTGACTAGAATCTGACCTTCAGTTTTGGTTAGTTTTTTCAATTCATCTGTAAACTCTTCTTCTACATACCTTTGAATAACTCTTGTATACTGTCTTTTTGAACGTTTGGATTCAATACTCGATAGGCGTTTGTTTAAAGTTTCAAAACGCTCTGAAGCTAATTTTACATAAGGCCATACCTTTTTAGTTTTGCGTTTCAATATGAGGTAATCTCTAAAGTCGTCTCGACTTTTAAATTTAAGTTTAGGATATATAATTACTTCCTCTAGCTCAACTTCACTTACCCAAGAGGTATCTTGACCTATGATAAGGTATTGTTGATTAGAGCTAGTTAATGTGTCTTGATATTTTGTCTCCTGAGCACTAACTGAAACACCTGCAAACAGAAAAAAAGCTATAGCCAATTTCAAAATAAAGTGATTTATCATATTAACCTCTAAAATTGTTCCAAAATTAAGGATTCGTTTTCAACTATATCTCAATACTTTACTAAATTAGCACAACAAAAAAAAAGATATGAACGATAATTCACTAAAATTTTTAGAAAAGTACTTAAATAATGCCGCTCCAACTGGTTATGAATCGGAGGGTCAAAAACTTTGGATGGACTATCTAAAACCTTACGTAGATGAATTCATTACAGATACCTACGGAACAGCCGTTGGAGTTATAAATCCTGAAGCTGATTTTAAGGTAGTCATAGAAGGTCATGCCGATGAAATATCCTGGTACGTCAATTATATCACCGATGAAGGTTTAATTTATGTCATTAGAAATGGAGGCAGCGATCATCAAATAGCAACTTCTAAGCGGGTAAATATCCATACCAAAAAAGGTATTGTAAAAGGGGTTTTTGGATGGCCAGCCATACACACCAGAGATAAAACAAGCGAGCAATCACCAAAATCTGATAACATTTGTATAGATGTTGGATGTGCTACTAAAGAAGAGGTTGAAAAGCTTGGAGTCCATGTTGGTTGTGTTATTACCTACCCAGACGAATTTTTCATTCTGAATGGAGATAAGTTTGTGTGTAGAGGTTTAGATAATAGAATGGGGGGCTTTATGATTGCTGAAGTGGCTAGAATGCTAAAGGAAAACAAAGTAGAGCTGCCATTTGGACTGTACATCACCAACTCTGTTCAAGAAGAAATTGGATTGCGAGGAGCTGAAATGATCACCCAAACCATTAAACCTAATGTAGCTATTGTTACTGACGTTTGTCACGACACGACTACACCAATGATAGAGAAGAAAAAAGAAGGACTTACTAAAATTGGAGCCGGTCCCGTTATAAGTTATGCCCCTGCAGTACAAAATAAATTGAGAGAACTTCTCATCGATACTGCAGAGAAACACAATATTCCCTTTCAGCGTTTAGCTGCAAGCCGAATGACAGGTACAGATACCGATGCATTTGCTTATAGCAATGGCGGTGTAGCTTCTGCGCTCATCTCTTTACCATTAAGATATATGCATACCACCGTAGAGATGGTACATGAGTCTGATGTTGAGAACGTCATCAAACTAATTTATAACTCCTTACTTGAAATTAAAAGTGGGGAAGATTTTAGCTATTTTAAATAGTACTGAAATAAGCATCAAACTAAAAAGGCAGCTATATAGCTGCCTTTTTAGTTTGATATTTATCAGTTATTCTATCACTATTTTTTTAGTAACAACTTCTTTGTTTGAACTTATCTTGAATAAATAAATTCCTTTTGAAAA
Organism: Psychroflexus gondwanensis ACAM 44; assembly: GCF_000355905.1. GTDB lineage: Bacteria > Bacteroidota > Bacteroidia > Flavobacteriales > Flavobacteriaceae > Psychroflexus > Psychroflexus gondwanensis. The sequence goes on along the minus strand of NZ_APLF01000005.1, from coordinate 114,760 downwards.
GCTTGAAACATCAATCTGTTTTTGATTTGAGCTTGAAATCAATTTTTGACCTAATAAGTTAAACACTTCAAGTTTGAAGTAACTTAGATTTGTTTTAATGTTTACAATATCTACTGCCGGATTTGGATATAATTGAAATTCCAAATTTCCAAACTGAGATAAACTTAAAGTGGTATTGTTGAACTCGTATACTGTATTTTCTAAAATAGTTCCATCTAAAACTAGGGGCTCGTCTAGAAATTGGCTTGGAAGAATTTTAATAACACTCGGATCACTAGGGTCTTCAGTTAAGAAGTAGGTATTATCTAGAGGCGCGTCGTTAAATAGATCATAGGATGCGGCAATTGCAACAGTGGTTCCACTTAGACCGAAGTAAACTTCAGAAGTATTATCAATTTTTACAGGACCATATCTGTACTCTATTTTGTTAGAATTTTCGTAAAACCAAATTTGAACATTCATGAAATCCTCCAAAGTTTGGTCATCAAAAAATCCAACATTGCTCCATTGAATTTTTAAAATTTTTCCTTCATCACCTTGATCTAGTTTATAAGATATATCAGATTCTGAGATTCCAGAATTAAATCCTCTATCAATATAGTCTAAAGTTGTTGCTGCAAAGATTGGAGAAAAATTTGAACCAGAAGGATCAATTGTTAATGTTGAACTTTCAAAATAGTCTGGAATATACACTGTATTGAAAACATGAGTACTTATCTCAAAATTAAACCCTAAAGGTATTTCTAAGCTTGGATCGTCCCAAACTTGGCCATTGGTTAATGAAATAGGATTTTCTAAATCCTCATATAGTTCCACTTTTGTAGTAACTTCAAACTCGGTTTGAGCAAATACATTGAAAGTGAGAAAACAAAATATTATGTAAAATTTCACCATAGTTTTTATTGTAAAATTACAATAAAAACTTATTCAAAATCTTTTCCTTTTGTATACTTATCATCCCAGTTTTTCACTTTAGGATCGCCTAATTTGTTTTGTGATTTTGCAACTAACATAGATACGGCAGCGTCGCCAGTTACATTTACAGAAGTCCTCAACATGTCTAATGGCCTGTCTACAGCAAAGATGAGAGCAAGACCAGCTTCAGGTATTCCAGCCTGACCAAGAACTATAACAAGCATAACCATTCCTGCTCCTGGTACTGCAGCAGAACCTATTGAGGCTAAAGTTGCAGTAGCAATGATCCCAAGTTGAGCGGCAAAACTCAATTCCATACCAAAGGCTTGAGCGATGAACACCGCTGCTACGGCCTGATATAAACTAGTCCCATCCATGTTAATAGTTGCACCTATGGGTAATACGAAACTGGAAACCTGAGGATGTACACCGAGATGCTCCTCCACTCTTTCCATTGTTACAGGTAAAGTTGCAGCACTAGAACTTGTAGAAAAAGCTAAAAGCTGAGCTGGCGAGATACCATTGAGGAAGAAACGCGGTGATTTTTTGGTGAAGATGCCTACAATTAACGCATAAACTCCAATCATAAGAAGTAGCCCACCCACGACACACAAGCCGTAATATGCCAAAGCAATAAAGAGATCTGCGCTCGGTGCTTCAACAACCAATGCGGCTAATAATGCAAAAACACCATAGGGTGCTGCTAGCATAATAAGATCTATCATTTTTAAGATAACCTCATTTAAGGAGTCAAAGAATTCCTTGATGGGCTTAGATTTTTTTTCTGGAATTAAAATTATCCCAATACCAAAAAAGATAGCAAAGAAAATAACTTGGAGCATGTTTGCATTACTGGATGCTGCTCCAAAGATATTATCGGGCACTAGGTCTTCTAAAGCTTGTAAAGGTCCAGAATCCTTTTGCTTTTGGGCGTTTTGCCTGGTTAATTCTGCATCACCCCCATAACTTTGTACGAGTTCTTCTCTGGTTTCACTTTCTATGCTCTTACCAGGCTCGAATATATTAACGATTGCAAGACCGATGCTCACCGCAATAACTGTAGTCGCTAAATACGTAAGAATAGTTCTTAAGCCCATTTGTGAAAGACTAGAAATATCTTTGAGATCAGAAACTCCTTTGATAAGAGAAGCTAAAATCAAGGGAACTGCAATAAGTTTTAGTGCATTGATGAACATACTACCAAATGGCTTAATCCAATCGGTGATAAAATCGCTTCCCCAGCTAAAAAAAGATAAAATATATGCGAAAGCAATTCCCAATCCCATACCAATAAGGATCTGCCAGTGTAATTCTAATTTTTTCATTGAAATTAATTAAGAGATTTATTTTGTAAAAAGGCGTCTGCCAAAACTAAAGCCGACATAGCTTCAACGACGGGTATAGCTCTAGGAACCACACAAGGGTCGTGACGACCTTTGCCTTGCATTTCTACTTCTTGCGCGTTTTTATCTATCGTTTTTTGTTTCTGCATAAGCGTAGCCACAGGTTTAAAAGCTACTCTAAAATTAATATTCATCCCGTTGGAAATACCACCCTGTATGCCACCACTATGGTTGGTTTTCGTTGTTCCATCTACATTGAACAAATCATTATGTTCACTCCCTTTCATCGAAACGCCTTCAAAACCAGAACCATAATCAAATCCTTTCACAGCATTAATGGTCATCATAGCTTTACCTAAATTGGCGTGAAGTTTTTCAAAGATAGGATCGCCTAGGTTTTTAGGGACATTGGAGATTACACATTTCACAATACCCCCAATAGTATCACCCTCTTTCCTGATTTTTTTAATATAATCTTCCATTTCAGCAGCCCTCTTTGCATTAGGACATCTCACAGGATTTTTTTCGATAACATCAAAATCAACACTATCTTCACTTTGTAATTCCAAATGTCCTACAGCGTGAGTATAAGCTGTGAAATGAACATCATTCAGGATTTGTTTGGCTATAGCACCAGCAACAACCCAAGAAGCAGTTTCCCTCGCGCTAGATCTTCCTCCACCTCTATAATCTCTTTGACCGTATTTTTGATCATAGGTATAATCGGCGTGATTTGGTCTATATACATCTTTTATATGACCGTAATCTTTTGATTTATTATCGGTATTAAGAATTTCAAAACCAATTGGTAATCCCGTAGTTACCCCTTCAAAAATTCCTGACTTAAAGTGAACGATATCAGACTCTTTACGTTGAGTGACTATTGCAGATTGACCAGGTTTTCTTCTATCTAAATCTTTCTGAATTTTCTCTAAATCCAATTGAATTCCTGGAGGAACTCCATCTAGAATTCCACCAATGGAAACTCCGTGAGATTCACCAAAGGTTGTAAGTTTAAGAAAATTTCCAAAGCTATTTGATGCCATGTATCGTTTTAAACAAATGTAACCGTTTTCGCCAATAATCAAAAAACAATCTAAGTAGATTACCATTAAAATCACTATTTCCTATATCTGAATTCTGGAGATTGGGTAGGAAAATTCAACTGCCCTAAAGTTTCATAAGCGCTTCTATTGTTTTTGACAACAAATAAGTCAAAACCTATATAAAATATCTAAATTGCATTAGATATTTATATAATGAAAAAAGTAAGCGTTTACCTAGGAATCATTTTCCTTTTGTTTTGTTACTCTTGTGCTAGTGAGGATGAGGATATCCTCTTATCAGACTCAAATTATTTTCCCCTGGCTTTAGATAATTCTTGGACTTATGAGAACACCTCTAGAGAAAATTCGAGCACTATCACAGGTAACGAAACCTTAAGTATTTCTGAAGTTAATACTCAAAATCCACAACGCTTTAGTTTTACCCAAACGGTCACTAACTTTTCTGGGGTTTTTACCACTATTCTTAGTTCAGGAGAAGTTTATAAACAGAATGGTGAGCAAACTATTATTTTTGATGGAGAATATTCAGTGTTTCTCAGTGATGAATTCCCAGGCTTTACAATCCCTTTACTAGACGTTACTCTTTACGACGCAGCCTTAACTCAAGGAGACGTACTTTACACTTCTTTAGGCGAAGTTGAAGAAGACATCAATGGTTTTCCAGTAAGCCTTGAGTATGAAATCACTCTGGCTCATGCTGGTTTTATGGAAAATATGACTGTAAACGGTCAAACCTATTCGGACGTGTACAGCTCAAAAATTAGCCTTAATTTATCGGCAAGTGTTTTTATTGTCTTTTCAGATTTTACGATTCTCCAAGAGCAGAATGCTTCCACGATAACCAATTACTACGCAAAAGATATTGGTTTAATTAAAAGTGATGTCAGCACAGACATTATTTTTGAAGACATCCCAGAACAGTTGAATTTTGAAATTCCAGATGTGTCTGTACAGTCCAATCAAAATCTGATAGACTCTTCGATAAATTTAAACTTCTAAGACAAATTTATTTAAAATAGTCGCTGGATGTAAAGCCTCTATTTGGGTTCCATCATAGCTCCCTCCTGTTTTTACCTTCTTCTTTTCCGCTAGGCACAAACTCATCCACTTGCACATTACCATCCATTGGATTATTTCAGCTTGATAACATGGCTTCTCTCACTTTCACTATAAACAATCTAGCGGTCTTTTCAGTCAAACCTTAGCAAACACCTATATAACTTGCAGATAAACTCTGGATAGATATCGACATTTCAAAACATGCAAAAAAGCTTTTCTAAGGCCAAATTTCAACTTTTGAAAAAACGTATTTTTAGTAGTAAATTCCTCATGTCCACAGACGACTTTCACTATCGTGCAAAATCAGACTTAATCTGACTAGCAGAATGGTTGCATTTTAATCATTTATAATCTGTTTTATTCTCCAATCCAGCCAGATACTTTTTACAATCAAGATCCGCTTTGTACCAATAACAGAACTCTAGAAGATTTTGACTCTTAAATATGCTAATAATTTAATATATATACATGCATTAAAGATAGATATTTACTACTCACCTCTACTAAATATTTAGAAGTTAGAATAACATACGCCTATTGGAAGTTATATTCTAATAAATTTTTTAATTAATAACTTAGTTATTAATTAGATTAAATAAGTTACAAGTACCAATTCAGTCTCGCTATAATCATTCTTCCTCTTAATTGAAAGTTGGTGTTAATTTGTTGATTGTCGGTAATAGAATATAGCCTATATTCATCAACGTCAAAGAGATTTGTTACATCTATACCTAACTCAAATTTGTCGTTTTTGAGATTATGTTGAAAGTTTAAGTTTAAAAGAAAATATGTATTGCTGTTGAAGTCATTCTGTTTAATTGAGATGTAGTTTGAATTAAGTTTCAGATTCCATTCTTTTGCAGGAGTTACAGTTAAATTTAAATTTTGTTCAAACCTAAAAGTCTTGTACGATATAGATTCTACGGATAAATTTTGGTCATCTGCCTCAAGCCGACTAAAATTCCAATTTGCTCTTGGAGTGTAGTCCAAAGTAAAAATATCAAGGAAAGACTTCGAAAAATTAGAAGACAACAAAATACCGTTCGATTTAAAAGGGACTAAGTTGTCATTTATGATGTTTTCGAATGTGGATTGCGATAATTGCGTGTTTAATGAAAATTTAGTTTTAAAAGCGAAAAGATATTTACTAAAACCTAAGTTGAGCGTTAAATTATTTTGGGTATTCCCAAATGGAAGTAACTCGCTCCGAATGATATTATCCTCGATAGTAGACGATAGTATATTGTTGATTTTCAGAGTTCTATATGTAATTCCACCATTTATGAACATAAGCTCAGCAGAATTTTCTAAAGTGTATTTTAAACTAAATGTATCCGTGTCTGATCTTTGCAAATTTGCATTGTTAGATAATAAACTTCTATAATTTTGTAAAACAACACCTCTAAAAACTTGTGATAAATTTCCGAAATTAGTGTTATGGCCATAACTAAAATTCAACCTTTTTTCTACATTAAAGGCATATTGAAAATTGATATTTGGATTGAAAAAAAAGCCAATATCCTTTTTATCAAGATTGTATTCTTTTTGAGAATAATTTATAGATTGGTAGAATATTGGCAAGTTAAGGGAAGCTCTTATTTTTTTGGTTTCAACACTAAAATCCGATATAAAATAGTATTTGCTTTTTTTCCAATTTAAAGCGTTCCCAGAATCGCCATCGTATATAAAAGACTCATTTGTGGTATTAAAAAGTAAAGTGGAATTAAACTCTCGGTTTTCTCTTGTATATCCTAATCTATAATCTTGCTTTATAGTTGACGTTGGTAATTTATACGATAAAAACCCATCCATGTAAAATGTGGGTATTTCTAAGAGCTGCTCAACGTTCTCATAATCTTCATCTTGGGTTATAGGGAATTGATAGCCATCTCTTAAATTTAATTTGTTGTCTTTGGTATTGTATTCAGTTATCAATCTAATTTCTGCGATACCTTTTGTGCTCAATTTGGGTATATAATTAAAATCATTCGATATGGTAAACTCATTTTGCGATAGGTTTTGGGAAAATGAATCATCATTAAAACTTAAGCGGCTGCTATCGTCGTTTCTTGAAACATTTATTTTGAGATTATTATTAAAGAAAAAGTTTTTTTGATTCTTCATTACATTAATTGATGATAACAGAATCTTTGGCCTGTTCGTTAAATTTTGCCTTTCATCAAAAATAATGGTATCATTTGCTGTGTAATTAATTAATTGATTGGAGTACGATAAGGTGTTTTTGTCTATTAAGCCTTGTATGTTCAGCCTTACCTTTAAATCGTTTTTAAAAGTGTATAGGTTGTTAAGGTTTATACTTGCTGAATTATTTATATAATAATCTTCTGTTGGCAGGTCAGGACTACCAACCGTACCTTGGGATAGAGAAAACGCGACTTCATCACTCTGCTTATTCGATATAAAGTTTTGAGTCCCTAATTGTTTAAAATCCCTTCTATAATCTATGCCGCTATTATTAGCCGCAATATGATTCAAAAATTTTACGGTTTTATTCAGCAATATCGGTGTTATCTCCAAATCGTACTGTTTTGGTAAGCCAGCTCCTAAAAGCGCCTGAGCAGATAATTTAAAGCTGTCTTCATCTTTAAGCACTAAGTTTACAGCTATTTTGTTTGATGGTACTTTATCTTGTAGCACTTTTATAGGCTGATGGTTCCGCATTATATCAACGCTTATAATGTCTTCTTTTCTTATCACTCTAGACGCCAAACCGTATTTACCAGCCATTAAGTCATCTCCATGTATATAAAGATTTAGTATTTCTTCGTTGTTATAGTAAATGGTGCCATCACTTGTTACATGGATGCCAGGCATACGTTTAAGAACATCTCCAATACTGCGATCCTCTGGCTTAGAAAATTTACTGACATTGTATTCTAAGGTGTCGCCTTGGCGCTCAACAAGAGGCTTATCGCGAATTACAACTTCGTCAAGTAAAGTCGCATCTGGTATAAGTTTAAAATTATATACAGAGCTAGTCTCAGAGAATTGTTGACGCTCTTTCTTATACCCTAAGTATAAAACCTCAAGGTATAAGTTTGAAGTTTTATTAATTGAAGCGATATCAATTTGAAATTTACCATCATCGTCTGAAATTGAAAATGCCAAAATTACGCCGTTGTCATTAACTAAGGTAACATTGGCAGATGCTAGTACTGTGTTATTCTCACCCACTACTTTACCAGAAATGATGTCGTTTTGGGCAGTTCCTGATAATGGAATTAGAGGGATTACCAAAAGCCATAAAAAACGGATTAATTTAATAGCAATCAATCTATGGTAGGTAGTAAACAAATTATTTAAGTTCTAATTCTAATGGGTTGTAATTCTTTATCTTTAAGTTAGAAGCATTTTTTTTAGGATTGGATATGCCTATTCTTACATTTGGAAACTGGGCTTTGGCAACTCCAACAGGATCCGATTCAAAAGCAGTTTTTAGTCTATTATACGACTTAAGTTTGGTAGGAATATCGGAGCTATCTTGGTTAAAGGAGATTACTTTTTCTTTTTGCTTATCTGTATTTTTGGACAGTTCCTTAAAGATAAATTTTACTTCCTCCTTGTCGTCCACAGCTTCAAGTATTAAGCCTGGAAGACCAGAAAGTTTCCAAGGCCCATCGTTAAATGGTAAACTTGGTGCAAACCATGCGTTGTAAGTTCTGCCAGCATACTTACCAATGGCTTTTTGGCACGATATGTCTCCAATAGTTTTAGTGTCGGTCTTTATTTCCCATTCGATTTTTGGGATGTCTGTTGTAACTCTATAACTCTTAAACCCTATACCTCCAGTCAAAACTAATTCATCGTCATCAAAATTTTTCATAATTTCCTCTCTCATTAAAGTACCTGTCTCATTTACCAATAAAAGCGGCCCACCAGATACTACTATTGTGCTACCTGCATTACTAGCATTTGAAGACTGGCTCTTGCTCTCCTTCGCTTTATTAATTGAGTTGTAACGTCTTTCAGCAACATAACGGCTACTTTTCTGGGCAACCGATAAGATTACGGTTTCTTCAAAAGGGACTTCGGCATCTACAGAATTTTTTTCCTTTTGGTGTATAAAATTATATCTCACGTGTACTTCAACAGTCTCTTGAGAATATAGTTGAGTTGTACTAAAGAATAATGCTAAAAGAAATACATATAATAGTAAATTGTTAATATTTCTTACCATATTATTTTTGGGTATTTATAAGTTTTGTATATTTTTTCATTAGGGTTTGGTCATCAATAGGGCTGCCCTTCAAGAGTATTTTATTATCAGTATCAACCAGTACTGTTAAACCATGGTTCTCATCCAATAAATGTTTATTTAGCTCGGTAAATTTATTTTTATCATCTAAATAAAGCGGAAAATCTAGAGGCTTAATATCGCCACTTTCAAAAAGATATTTTAGCATTTCAAAATTATCTTTAGAATGGCAAATGGGCACAATTGATACAGTATTGTCTTTAAAACCCTTTCCAATCGCTCTCCATTTATCAAATTCGAACAAGCAAGTGGCACAAGATACGTTAATAGAAGTAAATATAGTAAAGGACTCTAATTTAGATATAATATCAGATTTGGACGCCATAGAATCTGTGGAATTCATGGTATTATAAACTACTAATGTATCTGGTATTCTTATATAATCTTCTTCAGAACTTTTGTTATCGTTGGCACAAGAGACAATTAAGCAAATGAATATGTAGAATACAAGATTTTTCATATACTCAATGTTGAGAATTCTAAGGTTTTTTTATTCGGATTGTAAGTATATATAGCAGAATCGTCATTAGAAATTGCAAAGTCTAAGATATAATCTGGTAACATTAGTTTTTTTATAGGTTTTCCGTCCCAACTATAAATATGTATGGTCTTACCGTAATGCCCGTTAGGTCCGTTTTGTAAATTACCGGAATATAAAAGATAAATATAATTAGTGGTCGTTTTTCCTTTTACAAATGCATATTTACTTTGGTCATTACTGTAACTAATTTCTTTACCTTCATTAGTGGTCATAAAACCCAAATCAGGTTCAAAGCCATAAGGCCCTTTAAGGACAGTAGAACGTTCTTTTTTAAGGTTTATAATTTGTACACGGTCAGTAAACCTTGCTGCCAAAATAGCCTTATCTCTATTGGGATTTAAATACAAAAAACTTTCATAAGCCGTTTTATAGCCTCTGGACATATCCTTGGAATAGGAATCTATTTGCCTAGTTACAGTGTTGGTTCTCGTATCAACAATAGCGGCTCTATAATCTGAATCGTAATCACCTGTCCCCAAAAAAGTTGTATTGTTTAGAGGTTGTATGCCATAATAGAATGTTGAAATTGAATTCGTGGGTAGGTCATCGCCCGATTCGTCTTCGGTTATTTGAGAGGTTATAAATTTATTTTTCACAATATCAAACACCCATAATTTGTTGCCATAAATTCCATAAGATAAGAATGCCACTGCCTCGTTATCCCTTCTACCAGATTCCAAAATATCAAAAACAGAAGTTTTTTTGCTTAAATCAAATGCTGTAAAATGATAATCAGATGTATTTGCCGCATTCCTAATTATTAAAAGAGAATCCTTGTAATTTAAAAGACCGTCAACCGAAATATCCGGAATTTCCTTAAAGACACTCAATTCTAGTTTCTCGTTTGAAGCAAAAGTGCTGAATACTATTGCATCTTCATTAAATGATTTTTTTGATTTGCAATTAGTAATTACTATAAATAGTACTATAAGATAAAGTGATTTCATAAATTTAATTAATATATAATAAATCAGCATAATTAAAATTTATTTATGCTGATTTGAAGTTTAGATAATAACAAAATTGGTTAGTAATAGCAACTTGTTTCACCTGGCTTACAGTTTATAACTCTAAGATTTTGTTGACCATTAGAAGCATTACAATAATCTGAGCTATTGCCAGTAAAAGCATAGTTTGTTGCAGTTCCTTCGTGTTTGATTTGGGCAAAGATTAACCCGGACATAAAATAGCAACACTTGCAGCTGCTATTTTCAATTTTTTTGCAATGTTTAAATTTTTCATGATAAGTGTGTTTAATGTTAATTAATGTTAATTAATGTTAATTAATGTTAATTAATGTTAATTAAATATCTATATAATCAATAACATTACTTTTGTAATTAACATTTTTTTAACATTCTCCTATTTCATTTTTGTTTGCCTTATAGTCAAGATTGCTTTCAGTCCTTTTTTATGTTCAAAACTTGGTGGATAGTTACTTTAATTAAATTATGCATTCAAAATATAATTAAGTAATTCTGCTGCAACTAGCTAGACTAAAATTAACAAAATAATTGTTTCTTTTTTTATATTTGAAGCTAAGAAACAGTGATTAATGGCAAACTCAAAGCATAAAGGATTTATTTGAAAAGATTTATAGAGACAAAGGGCCACTAGGAAAATGGGTTGTGCAGACAGAAGGTTATTTCGTTTTCCCTAAATTAGAAGGACAGATTTCTAACAAAATGAAGTTTCAAGAAAAGGATGTTATTACTTGGAATATTAACAACTACCTTAGCCTAGCAAATCCCCTAGAAGTAATAAAAGCCGATTACGATGCGGCGGTGCAATATGGTTCTGCATATCTTATGTGAGCACTTATGATGTCCAGACATACCGGTCTGTATGAATAATTTCAAAATGAACTTACTAAATTTGTTAGTAAAAAAGCGGCATATCTCTTAAATTTTGGTTATTAAGATATTATATCAATTGCTGATTCCTTATAAGGTAAAGATGATATTATAGTTTGAGATGTAGATAAAGCCTTAACTCAAGGAGACGTACTTTACACTTCTTTAGGCGAAGTTGAAGAAGACATCAATGGTTTTCCAGTAAGCCTTGAGTATGAAATCACTCTGGCTCATGCTGGTTTTATGGAAAATATGACTGTAAACGGTCAAACCTATTCGGACGTGTACAGCTCAAAAATTAGCCTTAATTTATCGGCAAGTGTTTTTATTGTCTTTTCAGATTTTACGATTCTCCAAGAGCAGAATGCTTCCACGATAACCAATTACTACGCAAAAGATATTGGTTTAATTAAAAGTGATGTCAGCACAGACATTATTTTTGAAGACATCCCAGAACAGTTGAATTTTGAAATTCCAGATGTGTCTGTACAGTCCAATCAAAATCTGATAGACTCTTCGATAAATTTAAACTTCTAAGACAAATTTATTTAAAATAGTCACTGGATGTAAAGCCTCTTTTTGGGTTCCATCTTTTATTTGATGTCTACAACTAGTTCCATTTGCACAAATGATAGCCTCTTTTGATTTTCTAACTGCTGGAAACAAAACAAGTTCTCCTATAGATTGGCTCACTTGATAATGCTCCTTTTCGTAACCAAAACTTCCTGCCATTCCACAACACCCTGAAGGTATTAAGGTAACTTTAAAATTTTCAGGCAAGTTGAGTAGATTGAACGTATGAATTTGGCTAGATAAAGCTTTTTGATAACAATGGTTATGAATTTTTATATCTTGTTTTTCACTAGAAAATTGCTTAGAAGTCAAATTCCCTTTTTGAATTTCAGCATTCAAAAATTCTTCAATAAGAAAGACGTTCTTGGACAGCTTATTTGCTGAAGATTGATCTGAAGCCAACTTTAAATACTCGTCTCTAAAACTTAAGATTGTTGAGGGTTCAATTCCTAACAACGGGATGTCTTCAGAAATTATATCTTTAAAAATTTCAACATTAACATCCACAAAATTTTGAGCTTCATCCAATAGGCCTTTTGAAAAATAACTTCTTCCGCTTTCTGAATGATTTATAATTTTAACTTCATAGCCCAATTTCACTAAAAGCTGGACGGCATCCTCACCAATAGTGACATCTAGATAATTTGTAAATTCATCGATAAATAGATAAATGGATTGTTTTGGTGTCCCTTTAGGAGAAAGTGAGATTTTTCCACTTTTTATTTTTCGCCTTAACGATGTAGAATATAAAGTAGGTAGGCTTCTTTCTTTTGCAACTCCAGCAATTTCTTTAATTACAGGACCTATTAATTTATTAGAGTTTAACCAATTATAAAGCGGTGCTACTTTAGAGGCTAGGGTATTAATTGTATTATTTTTTGCAAAGGCTAGGGTACGAAGTTTTATACCGTTGGCTTTTTGATATTGATACTGAAATTCAGTTTTGAAAGCTCCAACATCCACATTGCTTGGACATTCATTTTTACAAGCTTTGCAACTAATACATAAATCAAAAATTTCCTTAAGATTTTCATCGTCAAAAGGGTTTTTACTTTCATGATTATTTGTCAAAACCTCACGAAGCATATTAGCTCTTGCTCTGGTTGTATCTTTCTCATTGCGAGTGGCTTGGTAACTTGGACACATTCCTCCTTCAAACTCATGGGATTTTCTGCAATCTCCACTCCCATTGCACTGTTCTGCTGCTCTAAGGATTCCCATACTTTTAGAGAAATTCATTTTTGTAGAAATCTCAGGCTCTACTCTATCCACCTCATACCGTAAATCTGAATCAATAGGTTTTGGGTTGACTATTTTCCCTGGATTAAACAGATTTTGAGGATCAAATAGATGTTTTATCTCATTGAAAACGGCATAACATTCCTCTCCAACAACTTGTCTTGTAAAAGGCGCCCTAACTCTACCATCTCCATGTTCACCACTTAAGGCTCCTTTATATGACTTCACAAGGTTGGCGACATCTTCAGAAATATGTTTAAACTCTTTTACTCCTTTGGATGTTTTTAGATTTAAAATAGGCCTTAAATGAAGCTCACCAGCACCAGCATGGGCATAATACACAGCTTTCTGATTGTATGATTTCATTATTTTTGTAAAATCTGCTATGTAATGTGGTAAGTCTGGAATAGCCACTGACGTATCTTCAATACAAGCTATAGCCTTACCATCTCCTATAAGATTACCTAGAAGACCAAGACCCGCTTTTCTTAACTCTGTAGCTAAATCTATTTCACCATTTTTTAAGACTGGTGAAGCATAAGCTTTAGTTTTCAATTTTATATCATCGAGTAAATTTTGAACTTGAAGTTTCAAGTCATCAAGAGAATTCGATTTTAACTCTAACATTAAAATCGCCTCGGGATCTTGTTCAATAAAAAAACGATGATCCTTGTATTTCATACTTTCCTTGGTACAGTCCAAGATCGTTTTGTCCATCATCTCACAAGTAAACAAATGATGAGATAGTGTAAGCTCTACCGACTCCAAGCACTCTGAAATACTTCTAAAATGAGCAGCAATCATCGCTGAATGCTTAGGTGCTGTATCATCCAATTTAAGCTCCAATTCTGTAGCTATAAACAACGTACCCTCACTTCCACATAAAAGTTTATTAAGGTTAAACTCATCAATAGACTCTTGTTTAAAAAAGGATAAATTGTATAACTCGTCTATGGCGTAACCTGTATTCCTTCGGTGTATGGAAGATTTTGGAAATCCATTTTCAATAAGACTTTCAATATCTGGCCTTTGAAACAACTCATTGAAATACCTATAAATTGAACCCTCTAAAGAATCTAATTTTAACTTGTTCTGAAATTCATTTTTATTAAGAGTTTTAACTTCGATATAACTACCATCGGATAAAAACCCCTTAGTAGATATAATTTTATCTCTGGTCACGCCGTATCTTATTGAAGTCGTCCCAGAAGAGTTATTACCAAACATACCGCCAACATTACAACGGTTACTAGTTGAAGTATTTGGGCCGAAGAATAAGTCATGACTAGATAGGAATTTATTCAAACTATCTCTTATAATCCCTGGTTGTAGCCTTATACTTTTAGTGATCTTATCAAAATTAATTTGAGAAGTAAAATACTTACTTAAATCCACAACCATTCCATCTGTAACGCATTGTCCAGCTAAAGAAGTTCCTGCGGCTCTCGGAGTTAATGATATATTATTAAGAAAAGAGAACTCGATGATTTTTTTTAAATCATTTTCGTTTTTAGGACAACAGACCGCAAGTGGTAGTTCCCTATACACGGATGCATCAGTTGCATAAATGATTTGATGAAGGTCATCTAGATAAAGTTCTCCTTCAATTGATTTCGATAAGTCTTTTAAATAGGAGGCTTGCATCTTAATTTGATAATTTCAGATATTTAATAATGCTAAAATACTATGATAACCATAAAGTTGTAGGTAAACAAAAGATAAGATTTAGATTCGAAATACTATCTATTGAGTTCAAACTTTTAAACAGATGATACCTGAGATACAGAACTTAAAGTTAAATATTGAATTTTAGGATTAAAGTTTTGAAAAAAATAAGCATTGAGTATATAATTTATTAAATTTATAGAAGGAGATTATTTAAATAAATAACTCCATTTACAAAGCTTACACTCTTTGTAATAAAACTGTATAATAGATTATTAAAATTAAAAATTATGAACATCAATTTTAATTACGTACATGTTACGGCAAGTGAACGGCTAGAAGGCTTAGTGACTAAAAAACTGGAAAAACTTCAGGATAGGTATGACTGGATTGTGAGAGCTGAAGTTTTTTTCAAAACAGAAAACACATCAAGCCCTGAAACGGGTATGATTTGCGAAATCAAATTAAGTGCACCAGGACAAAATTTATTTGCATCCTCTAATGAGAAAGGATTTGAAGTTGCCATTACCAATACGATTGAAGATGTAAAAAGACAACTTCAGAAAAAGAAAGAAAAAATGTCTTCACACTAATTCTATTAGATAAATCACTAAATAAATAAGCCGAGTGTTATAACACTCGGCTTATTTGTATAAAAAAATTAAGAAATTATTATTCTTGTAAAGAATTGATTTTTTCCTGCAATGCTTTTGCCTTTTCATTCATTTCAAGCTGGTAATAAATATTCAACTTAGTTTGAAGAGCACTCATATTCTTTGGATCCAATTCTGATGCTTTTTCTAAATATGGCAAAGCATCTTTATAAAATTGTTTTTTTTGTTCATTAAGCTCTTGGTACTTTTTATTATCTGCTCTAGAATTTCCTAAACTATTCATTTCTTCAACAATGTCTCTCTCCTTGTTTAATGTAAGAGCAGCTAAGTTAATATAGGCATTTACCATTTCAGAATCTAATTCTATAGCCTTTTTGTAGTACTCTTTAGAAGATTTTTCATCTCCTAACTGTTCTGATGCTACACCAAGATTATAATAAAGTGATGGGTTTTCAGGATCCATTTTCACAACCTGTTTCATCATTTCGTCATACTTATCAATTTTTCCAATTCTGTAATAAAGATCAGCTTCTGCTTGTAGTAAACTAACATCATCAGGGTTTTCCTCTTTAGCTTTTTTAATAGCTTCAAGAGCCTTATCCGGCTGATCTTCTTGTATATAAATAAGAGTGATGTTTTTAGCAATTTCACCAGTTAAAGAAGGTGTTTTCTTTTGACTAGG
Source organism: Psychroflexus gondwanensis ACAM 44 (assembly GCF_000355905.1). Taxonomy (GTDB): domain Bacteria; phylum Bacteroidota; class Bacteroidia; order Flavobacteriales; family Flavobacteriaceae; genus Psychroflexus; species Psychroflexus gondwanensis. The sequence continues at coordinate 98,933 of NZ_APLF01000005.1, read as the reverse complement.
GTCTGAATACTCCCCAGTCTTTACAGAAATGTCTCTCATGTTTTTGGATTCAAAAATCTCTTCTTCTCCTGTTTCTTTATTTATAGCTATAAACTGCTCGGTTGAACCGTCAAACCCAATATCCAACAGTTTTTGATAATGACTTAGAGCTTTGTCGTAAATTTTACCATTTACAGCAGCTGATGCTGCATAATATAACATTACCGTATCGTTTCTATCTAATTCATAAGTTTTGTAGAGCAGCTTTTCAGCCATATCATAATTACCATTGCCTTGACCATCAATAGCGGTTTGAACCATTGTTTGTCTCAATTTATTTTGATAAGCTAAAGCTTCTTCATTATCATTTTCCATGGCCAATACTGACTCTACTGACTTTAAAGCAGTATCCATGTCAGATATCATTTCATCCCCAGATTTTGTTGAGGCCAAATTACCATGAGTTTTAGCTTTTGCTAAATGGTAGCGCACCACCCACTTATCTTTCTCATCAGCCAATAGAGGTTTCGCTATGTCTAACTGAGTAAGGGCTTCTTTGAAATTTTTGTCTTCTACTGCGCTTTCAGCATCTCGTATTTCACCTCTTTGTGAAAAGCTCAAGCTTGTTGCACCTATTAAGGCTACTGCTAAAATTGACTTTTTCATTGTATTTATCTATTTAGTGTTAAGTGTTAAATTTTAATATTATTCTTCAGTAGTTTCTTCATTTGTAACATCCAAATCATCATCGATCTCGGTTTCATCTTCATCTTCATTGACGATTTTTGCTACTGCAGCTATTTCATCATTTCCTTTTAAGGAAATGAGTCTAACGCCTTGGGTGGATCTTCCCATTGTTCTTATATCTGAAACCGACATACGTATGGCAACTCCAGATTTCTTAATGATCATTAAATCATCCTCGTCATGTACAGTCTTCATAGCTACTAACTTTCCTGTTTTTTCAGAGATAGAAATAGTTTTCACACCCTTACCTCCTCTGTTAGTAATTCTGTAAACCGGCTCTCCATCTACATCGTCAATAAAGGTTCGCTTACCATATCCTTTTTCAGAAACAACTAAAACCGTTTCATCTTGAGGATTTTTTACACAAATCATACCAATAACTTCATCTTTGTCTGAAGCTAGGGTTATGCCTTTAACTCCAGCGGCTCCTCTTCCCATTGGTCTAATGTGTTTTTCTTCAAAGCGAAGAGCTTTACCACTTCTTAAGCCTAACATAACCTGATTTTCACCGTCTGTTAGTACCGCAGATAATAATTCATCTCCATCTTTAATGGATATAGCATTTATTCCATTAACTCTAGGTCTTGAATATTGCTCCAAGATGGTTTTCTTAACTTGACCTTTCTTAGTGACCATTAATACATAATGGTTGTTGATATAATCTTCATCTGAAAGATTTTCAACCAAAATGAAGGCATTAATTCTATCATCTGGATCGAGATTCATAAGATTTTGAATAGCTCTACCTTTACTGGTTTTACTTCCCTCAGGAATTTCAAAAACTCGCATCCAGAAACATTTTCCTTTTTGAGTGAAGAAAAGAATATATTGGTGGTTTGTTCCAGAAAATATATATTCTAGAAAATCTTCATCACGTGTTGTAGATGCTTTTTGACCTACTCCGCCTCTATTCTGTATTTTGTATTCCTTTAAAGGTGTTCTTTTAATGTACCCAGCATGTGATATGGTAAGAACAACACTTTCGTTAGGAATCATGTCTTCCATACTAAAATCTCCACCAACCATGTTGATTTCTGATCGGCGATCATCACCATACTTTTCTTTTATTTCAAGAAGTTCAGTTTGGATGATTTCCATTCTACGATCCTCACTGGATAAAATATCTTTTAAATCTTCAATTGTTATCATCAATTCGTCATACTCAGATCTTAACTTATCTTGCTCAAGGCCGGTAAGTTGTCTTAAGCGCATTTCAACGATAGCTTTAGATTGTATTTCACTGAGTTGGAAACGCTCAATTAACTTTTCTCTAGCTTCTTCAGCATTTTGAGAACCACGAATCAAAGCAATAACTTCATCAATATGATCTGAAGCTATAATTAGACCTTCTAAAATATGAGCTCTTTCTTCTGCTTTTCTGAGTAAATATTTTGTTCTTCTGATGACCACTTCATGTCTATGCTCAACAAAATTATAAATGATATCTTTTAAATTAAGCATCTGTGGCCTTCCCTTAACTAGTGCAATATTATTGACACTGAAAGTAGATTGTAATGCTGTGTGTTTAAAAAGTGTATTTAAAACAACATTTGGAAGTGCGTCTTTTTTCAAGATATAAACGATACGCATTCCATTTCTGTCCGACTCGTCTCTAATTAAAGATATTCCTTCTATTTTTTTATCGTTAACCAAATCAGCAGTTTTTTTAATCATGTCTGCTTTATTGACTTGATAAGGAATTTCAGTTATTATTAAAGATTCTTTTCCATTAACTTCTTCTACAGAAGACTTAGCTCGCATGACAACTCTTCCTCTACCTGTCATAAAGGCATCTCTAACACCTTCATAGCCATATATAATTCCACCAGTAGGAAAATCAGGGGCTTTAATATGAGTCATGAGCTCTTCTATCTCAATATCTCTATTGTCTATGTAAGCATTAACACCGTTAATTACTTCAGATAAATTGTGAGGTGCCATGTTAGTGGCCATACCAACAGCAATACCACTGGCTCCGTTTACTAAGAGATTAGGTACTCTGGTTGGAAGAACTGTTGGTTCTTCTATGGTATCATCGAAATTGAGCACAAAATCAACGGTTTCCTTTTCGATATCAGCCAACATCTCTTCGCTGATCTTCTTCATTCTAGCTTCCGTATAACGCATAGCAGCAGGACTATCGCCATCTACAGAACCAAAGTTACCTTGACCATCTACAAGTTGATAACGCATGCTCCATTCTTGCGCCATCCTCACCATGGCATCGTAAACTGAGGTATCACCGTGTGGGTGATACTTACCTAAAACTTCACCAACGATTCTCGCAGATTTTTTGTGAGATTTATTAGAAAATATACCTAGCTCTTGCATGCCAAATAAAACTCTTCTATGTACGGGTTTCAAGCCATCTCTCACATCTGGAAGTGCTCTAGAAACAATAACAGACATCGAATAATCGATGTAAGCTGTTTTCATTTCATCCTCAATATTTATGGGTATTAGCTGCTCACCGTTTGCCATTTAAAACTGTTTTAATTAATAATAATACTCTATTTTTACAAAACTTAGTTTTGCTTGGTAATGAGCAAATATACAAAACCTATTATATCCTTAAAGACTATAAAAGTTGAATTACATCTTTTTTTTAAAAGGATATTTAATAAGATTTTCACTATTGAGATGGCATATATCGAGAATAAGGTATTATTTTTGAGTCAATGTCTAATAAACACAAAGACTATGGATGATAATTTCTCACCAAAAGTGAAAGAAGTAATAGCCTACAGTAAGGAAGAAGCATTACGCTTGGGACACGATTTTATAGGAACCGAACATTTGATGCTTGGTTTACTTCGTGACGGTAGCGGAAAAGCTATAAATATATTGGATGCTATGAATGTTGATTTGGAACTGCTGAGAAGAAAAGTTGAAATTTTAAATCCTTCAGATCATACCAACACAGATATATCTCAGGAAAAAAAGAATTTACATTTAACTAGACAAGCAGAAAGAGCCCTTAAAACTACATTTCTTGAGGCCAAACTTTTTCAAAGTTCTTCTATAAATACTGCGCATTTGTTATTGTGTATTCTCAGAAATGAAAATGACCCAACGACTAAGCTTTTGAATAAATTAAAGGTGGATTATGATAACGTTAAAGAAGAATTTAAAGCGATGATTACTCAAGATGGCGATTATTTAGACACCCCTTCAGATGCATTTCAAGATGATGCTTCTGCTGCTGGAGACTCAGGAAGAGAGTCTTTGGGTGGAAATGGTAATAACAAAGGTAAATCTGCTAAAAAATCTAAAACACCAGTTTTAGATAATTTTGGTCGTGACTTAACAGAAATGGCCCAAGAGGGAAAATTAGACCCTGTTGTAGGTCGTGAAAAGGAAATAGAGAGAGTTTCTCAAATATTAAGTAGAAGAAAGAAAAACAATCCACTCCTTATAGGTGAACCTGGTGTTGGTAAAAGCGCCATTGCAGAAGGTCTAGCCCTTAGAATTATACAAAGAAAAGTTTCTAGAATTCTCTACGACAAAAGAGTAGTGACGTTAGATCTTGCAAGTTTAGTAGCGGGTACTAAATATAGAGGCCAATTCGAAGAAAGAATGAAAGCTGTAATGAATGAGTTAGAAAAGAACGAGGATATCATTCTTTTTATAGATGAAATTCATACTATAGTTGGTGCTGGTGGAGCTACGGGAAGCCTTGATGCAAGTAATATGTTTAAACCTGCTTTAGCCAGAGGAGAAATACAATGTATAGGTGCTACAACTCTAGATGAATACAGACAACATATTGAAAAAGATGGTGCTTTAGAAAGAAGATTTCAAAAGATAATCGTAGAGCCTACTTCTATCGATGAAACTATCGAAATTCTTAATAATATCAAGGATAAATACGAAGATCACCACAATGTTATTTATACAGACGAGGCTATAAAATCTTGTGTGACCTTGACCAATAGATATATGACAGACAGATTCTTGCCAGATAAAGCCATAGATGCTTTGGATGAAGCAGGGAGTCGCGTCCATATCACAAATATCAATGTTCCAAAACGAATTTTAGAGCTTGAAAAAGAACTAGAAGAAATTCGAGAAGAAAAAAATTCTGTAGTCAAAAAACAGAAATATGAAGAGGCTGCAAAACTAAGAGACGACGAAAAACGCATCGAAAATGAATTGGAGCAAGCTCAAGAAGACTGGGAAAAAGATTCTAAAGAAAATAAGGAAACAGTGACAGAAGATCACATCGCCGATGTGGTTTCCATGATGACTGGTATTCCGGTAAATCGTATTGCTAGAACTGAAGGTAATAAGCTAGCTCAATTACCAGAGACAATTAAAAATAAAGTCATTGGACAGAGTGAAGCTGTAACAAAAATAGTAAAAGCAATACAGCGTAACCGCGCAGGATTGAAAGATCCCAATAGACCTATTGGTTCCTTTATATTTCTAGGCCAAACAGGAGTAGGTAAAACGCAACTTGCTAAAGTCCTTGCTAGAGAGTTGTTTGATAATGACGATGCACTCATTAGACTTGACATGAGTGAATACATGGAAAAATTTGCAGTCTCAAGACTTATAGGAGCACCTCCAGGGTACGTGGGCTATGAGGAAGGCGGACAACTTACAGAAAAGGTAAGAAGGAAACCTTATGCAGTTATTCTATTGGATGAAGTTGAAAAAGCACATCCTGATGTCTTTAACATGTTGCTACAAGTGTTGGATGACGGTCATCTAACAGACAGTTTAGGTCGCAAAGTAGATTTTAGAAATACTATTATTATCATGACTTCCAATGTTGGGGCTAGAAAGCTTAAAGACTTTGGAACTGGAGTTGGATTTGGAACAAAATCACAACAACAACAAGAAGATGATAATACTAAAAAGGTAATTGAAGGAGCCTTGAAAAAAGCTTTTGCCCCAGAATTCTTAAACCGTGTTGATGATGTGGTTATCTTTAATGCTTTAGAAAAAGAGGATATCAAAAAAATTATCAATATTGAATTGGGAAGACTCTTTGAGCGAATTAATGATGTTGGATATCAATTTTCATTGAGCGAAGAGGCTAAAGATTATATAGCTGATAAAGGATTTGATAGACAGTATGGTGCAAGACCTTTGAATAGAGCCATCCAAAAATATATAGAAGATGCCTTAGCAGAGAAGATTATCAATTCTTCAATAACTGAAGGTGACACCCTGTATATGGATCTAGATAAAGAAAAAAATGAGTTAGTTATCGAAGTCCAAAAAACAGCAGATAAGGAATCCTAGACTTATAGTACAAAAGAGCTTCTTTAAAAGGAAGCTCTTTTTATTAATACCTATTAGATAGTATTATTGTTGACACTATGAAAGTAACAAAAACAACTTGGATATATATTATAGCTGCTTTAATAACTCTTTATGGAATTATCACAAGGCAATTCATATTTTTATTACTTAGTTTTCCATTAGGTTTATTTTATTATACCAAAGACAACAATAAGAAAAGTTAATAGTTAAATATTGATTAAACGATTGTATATTTTTGTCATGATGTTGGATTAGCTTTACTTTTAACAAAAAGCGTAATAAAATGGAGCATAAAGATACACTTTCACAAACCATGAATGTTTTAAGAGATAATGGTTATACTGAAGATTTAAATCTTCTAGATGAACATCTTGAAAATAAAAACAAGAAAAAAACGTATCCGATTGAAGAATTTGAAGTTGATGAATATTTCAGATTCGAAGGTATGTCAAACCCCGGAGATAATTCTATACTTTACGCTATAACAACTGCTGACGGTCATAAAGGCATGTTAGTAGATGGATACGGCGTTACAAGTGGACAGGTCTCGAAAAAAATGTTGAATAAATTAAAAATCAAATAAACTATGAATTACTTAAATTTAGATAAATCAAAAACTAAAGACACTGTAAGAGAATTAAACATTCTTTTATCTGATTATCAATTATACTATCAAAAATTAAGAAACTATCATTGGAATATTGTGGGTCAAAATTTCTTCGATTTACACCAACAGTTTGAAGAAATGTACGATGATGCTAAGTTGAAGATAGATGAAATTGCTGAACGTATACTAACGTTAAGATTTCAACCAGAAAGTAATTTGACTACTTATCTTAAGTTATCAAACATCAAAGAGTCATCTTCCGATGTCACAGATAAGGAAATGGTAACCAATCTTCTTGATGATCACGGAACTATCATTAAGCAAATGAGAAAAACTACAGAAGTAGCAGATGCTAATGGAGATGAAGGTACTATAGATCTAATTGGTGCTTACATTAGAGAATTAGAGAAAACAAGTTGGATGCTAGATGCTTGGAATATGAAACTAGGTGAAAAAAGAAATGCGTAAGTAAATATTAATTTAAAAATTAAAATTTAATTTATGAGTTACTTAAATTTAGATAAAAATAAAACCAAAGACACAGTAAAAGAACTTAATGTGTTGTTGGCAGACTATCACATGTACTACCAAAAACTGAGAAATTTTCACTGGAATGTAACTGGCCAAAATTTCTTTGATCTTCATGTTCAATTTGAAGATATGTACAATGAAGCCAAAGTGAAAATAGATGAAATCGCAGAACGTATATTAACATTAAGATTTCAACCTAAAAGTAATTTTACAGATTATCTGGACTTGTCGAATTTGAAAGAAGCTTCTTCAAATATTCAAGATCATGAAATGGTAAGTGCTTTACTTGAAGATCATGGTACGATTATCAATCAAATGAGAAATGTAGTTGATTCTGCAGATAAAAATGATGATGAAGGAACTATTGATTTGGTGGGAGCTTACATAAGAGAGCTTGAAAAAACAAGTTGGATGTTAGATGCTTGGATTATGAAGACAGAAGAAAAGCAGCACGCTTAAGAAATATATACATGCAAAATTCAGAAGTTGTAGAAAATACGGAAAAAGCGTGGTCTGAATTGACAACTAAAGTTTATGATTGGGTAGATTCATTAGTAATAAATCTACCCAATTTTATATTGGCTGTAGTTGTTTTTATTCTTTTTGTCATTTTTGCTAAATATTCCAGTAAACTAGTTGATAGAATATTCAGAAAAAGCAGTGCACAAGATTCGATAAGGACTGTTTCAGTTAAGGTTTTTAAGGTTGCTATTATCTTATTAGGTTTATTTTTATCTCTAGGAATACTTAACCTCAATACAGTTCTTACTTCAATATTGGGAGCTGCTGGGGTTGTTGGTTTAGCTGTAGGTTTTGCACTTCAAGGCACCTTGCATAATACTTTCGCAGGAGTCATTATTAGTTTTATACCCAAATTACAAATTGGTGACTGGGTAGAAACCAATGATTACAGCGGATTTGTCGTAGATATCAATCTTAGAAGTGTCATTATTCAAACTGTAGATTATAATTTGGTCGTCATACCCAACTCAAAAATTGTAGATACCCCTTTTAAAAATTTCAGTCGTACACCACGGGGTAGAGTTATTTTAAGCTGTGGAGTAGGCTATGAAAGTGATTTACCAAAAGTTCAGGAAATTACAGAAAATGCTATTAAAGCCAAGTTTGAGCAACTTCCTGGAGAAAGCATTCAATTTTTCTACACTGAATTTGGTAGCAGCTCTATCAATTATATCATAAGATTTTGGACAGATGTCACCAATCAAGCAGACGTTTATAAGGCTCAGCATGCTGCTATTTTAGCGATTAAAGAAGCTTATAATGAGCAAAATATCAACATACCATTCCCAATACGAACTTTGGATTTTGGAAAAAATAAATTCAGATCTGAGACACTAGATATTCGTGATGCAAGAGATTAAATCATTTGCTTGTATAGATCTTCATACTGGCTAACAATCGCTTTTACATCAAACTTTTCAGCACTTGATCTAGCTCCTTTTTTAAATTGTTCTAGAGTGTTTTCATTGGAAAGTATTTTAATACCGTTTAAGGCCATACCTTCAACATCGCCAACATCGCTCAAGTAGCCAGAAACTCCATCAATGTTTACCTCGGAAAGCCCCCCTGCATTAGTAGAGATAACAGGAACTCTATGAGCCATAGCTTCTAGTGCGGCAAGTCCAAAACTTTCTTTTTCTGAAGGCAATAAAAATAAATCTGAATAGCATAATATTTTTTCAACCTCATTGCTTCTTCCAAGAAACATTACTCTATCTCTAACGCCTAACTCTCTAGCTAAATTTGAAGCCATTTCTCGCTCAGGACCATCACCTATAATAATAAGCTTTGACTTAACTTTAGATTGTATTTTATGAAATATTTGAATGACGTGATCGATGCGTTTCACCTGCCGTAGATTACTTACGTGGGTAATTACTTTCTCATCTTCATGGGCAAATAACTCTCTTTGACAGTCCTCAAAACTATCGTTGAGATTTGATATATCTATAAAGTTTGGAACTACTTTGATATCTTTTTTAATATCAAAAATATCGAGTGTATCTTTTTTTAAGCTCTCTGACACTGAGGTAACCACATCACTTCTATTGATACTGAAGTTAACTGCAGGTTTATAAAAAGAATGACTTCCCACCAAAGTTATATCTGTACCGTGTAAGGTCGTCATCATAGGAAGGCTTATGCCTTCTTCAGCGAGCATTTGCTGTGCCATAAATCCAGCATAAGCATGAGGAATAGCATAGTGAACGTGCAGAACATCTATTTTATGATTTTTTACTACTGTAACTAATTTACTGGATAAGGCCAATTCGTAAGGCTGGTAATGAAACAAAGGGTATTCTGGAACCAAAACTTCATGGTAGAGAATATTATTACTTAAGTATTCTAGTCTTACTGGCTGTTTATAAGTTACGAAATGAATTTCATGGCCTCTTTTGGATAATGAAATTCCTAATTCGGTAGCAACTACTCCACTCCCCCCGAAGGTAGGATAACATACTATAGCTATTTTCATCTATATATTTTATGACTTCAAAAGTAGAAGTTACGATTTGAATTTACTCTTAAACTAATCTCAATTTAATTTCCTTTGAATAAGCTTTCGTAAATAAAGCCCTGTATTTTGGTTCGAATGTCTTCATCTATAAGTTTAGTGTTGGACGACACAGGATGAATCCTGTTGGACAAAAAAACATAAATAATTTCTTCCTCAGGATCTGCCCAGGCATAAGTACCTGTAAAACCAGAATGGCCGAAACTTGACATCGATAAGCATCCACAAGTTGGGCCAATCTCGTCCAATTGTGGTTTATCAAAACCTACGCCTCTTCTCACATCCTTCTCACAGTAATAACAGGTGTTGAATTTGTTCATGGTTTCAGCATTAAAAAACCGCTTACCGCCATAACTCCCTCCATTGAGATAAAGTTGCATAAATTTTGCAACATCAGTGGCATTGCCAAATAAGCCAGCATGCCCTCCTACTCCTCCAAGCATAGCAGCACCTTGATCATGAACTCTACCGTGAATTAATTCATTTCTCCACTCCGTATCAAATTCAGTAGGAACAATTTTATTTTTTTCAAAATGGTTCAGCGGATAGAATTTCAAATGAGATAACCGCATTGGCTTATAGAAATAATTTTCAGCTATTTCATCTAATGAGGAATCAGACTGTTCTTCAATATATTTCTTTAAAAAATAATAAGGAAGATCAGAATACTTGTATTCTAATGAATCTCTTAAATCACTTTCAACAATTCTTGCGTAAATCAAATCTTGATAATCGGTTCTCAAATACATGTTTTCTGCTACTTTAACACTGAATTTTTTTGAAAATTCTGTAGCGTAGTATTTAGACTTATCCTCTAAGGTTTCTTTATAAAAAGGAATCCAAGCTTTGAGCTTTGCATAGTGAGATAGCATTTCCAAAACAGTTATGTTGGCTTTATTAGAGGCAGCAAGTTCTGGTAAAAGTTCATGTAACTTGGATTTTAAATCGATCTTGTTGCTTTCTTCAAAAGTCATAAGAATAGGCAAAGTGGTCAAAATCTTAGTAAGAGAAGCTAAATCATAAACATCATCATCTTCAACTTTAATTTTTTTGTCGTAGGTATGATATCCAAAATTCTTATTGTAAATCACCTTTCCTTTACGTGCAATTAAAATTTGCATTCCAGGTGTCATTTTTTCCTGTAAAGTATAGGCCGCAATAGAATCTATTTTCGAGACCAACTCGGCATTAAAGCCTTGGTTTTCTGGATAATCATAGCCGAGTCTGCCATTAGACTTCAATTTATAACCCGTTCCTACTGGGAATGCAGAAGTGATGCTTACGGGGAGCTTCCCCTTAAAATCAATGGCTCCAAATAATTGCTGACCTACTACCTGCTGAGCGATTGTACTGTTTTGATAGGCTTGTACAATTGCATCAATATTGATATAATTCTTCAATTGCAACAAGCTATAAGGTCTGGTAAAGTTGACTAAAATTGTTTTATAGTCTTGAGAAATAGATTTTATCAACTCAATTTCAAAAGGAGAAAATTTGTAATCTGCCCAAGGATTGGCATCAGATTTATGAAACCCAATAATTATTTGGTCGTAGTCTGAAAATTGATTCAAATCTATGTTGGTTTTGGTAACATCAATTTTATCAACTCTAGCGTATTGATTCATCGTTTTAAAAAACTCATCTCCAGAAGCATCTCCAAGAGCTATATAAGCATAGGTTTGATGGTCTATATCGTTAATAGGAAGTATGCCAAGATCGTTTTTTATGACCGTAGTTGCGTTTTGAATGGCCTCTTGATATACTGCGTCATTTTCTTCTGAATTTAATTCTTCTGTTAACTGATCGGTTTCTATCGGCTTAAATGAATTTAAACCTACTTTATATTTAGCATATAATATCTTCTTAACCGAAGCGGCAAGTCTTTTGTTTGTTATATCTCCTTTTAAAACTGCTTCTTTTATAATATTAATAGCCTTAGGAATATCTTCAGAAATCAATAAAATATCACTTCCTGCCTTAAAGGCTTGCATATCTACTTCCCCAGGAGTAGAACTATTACTTACCCCTTTCATGTTTAGAGCATCTGTAATTATAAGTCCATTGAAGCCGAGCTCTTCTTTCAATAAGTCTGAGACAATTTTTGATGATAACGATGAAGGAAGATTCTTTTGGCTTTCAAGACTTGGTATATTGAGATGAGCTACCATTACACTACTCACCCCTTCATCTATCAATGCTTGAAAGGGCTTTAATTCAATATCTCTAATTCGCTTTTCTGAGAAACCAATACTAGGTAGTGTTTTGTGAGAGTCCTGTTCTGTATCACCATGCCCAGGGAAATGTTTTGCACTAGACAATATTCCAGCCTCATGCATCCCTTTCATCAAAGCCACCGAATGAGAAATAACAATATCTTTGGTTTCACCGAACGAGCGGTTACCAATAATTGGATTTTTAGGATTTGTATTGATATCTGCCACCGGAGCAAAATTGATATGAACACCAAGTCTTTTGCTATGCTTTCCTATTTGCTGTCCTACTTTTCTCACTATAGAGGTATCTTGTATAGCTCCAAGAGTCATATTCCAAGGGAAAGCATAGGTAGAGTCTAGTCTCATTGCTAGTCCCCATTCCGCATCCATACCTACAAGTAAGGGAATCTTATTTTCAGTTTGTATTTTATTGGTGAGTTGGGCTTGTCGATAAGGATTTCCTTTAGAAAATATAACCCCTCCAACATGATTGGATTTTATTAAACTTTCAAGACTTTCAAGTTCTGAATCAGACCTACTTGTGAAAACATCTATCATAAATAGCTGACCAATTTTCTCCTCAAGAGATAAATTAGAATAAATGGAATCTACCCATTGCCTTTGAGCAATAAGATCTTCTGCAAATAAGCTGCTTTGAGAGAAAAGACTATAAGATGAAAAAAAAGCCATCATAATGACGACTTTAAAATTGATTTGTGAACTCATATATTATCTATAATAAACGGCTATGCCAGCTTTCAGTCATAGGCACTTCCCAAAATTCTTCATACTCTGATTTTGTATTCACTAGATTGTTGAAAACAATAGTAGTTGGTGATACTGCTTTTTGTTTTACCATTTTTTTAAAGTCGATAAGTTGTTTGTAAGCCACAAACTCACCGTTTTTAAAACTTACGTTCATCTTATCGAGTAAATCAACGTTATATTCTTTTTCGAGGCTTTGAATAAAATGAACAGATGCATCTATGGAACAACCGCTAGCATTAGCTTGAGACTCATCTAAACCCAAAACAATAAATCGATTATACCTTATCTCATAACCAGCTTGAAGAGATTGGCCGTGAACAGTCCATTGTTCTAGAAAGTCATCAATTTTTGGCTTTATTTCGTTTAATTCATCTTCACTAAACCCTCTATTCGCTTGAAACACCCAAACTCTTGAAGAACTTGGTAACTCTTTAAAATCTACTACCATACTATTTTATAAATCATCTGCATTTGCAATCATTTCTACAACATCCAAAACTTCAATTTCGTCTTGCTTTTCTTTATTTTTTACTCCATCTGTCATCATGGTATTACAAAAAGGACATCCAGCAGCAATGACCTCGGGTTTTGTCTCAACCGCTTGTTCTGTTCTATGGATGTTGACTTCCTTATCTCCTTTTTCAGCATCTTTAAACATCTGCGCACCGCCAGCGCCGCAACAGAGACCTTTAGATTTGCAAGATTTCATCTCTATTAATTCTACCTCAAGCTTTCTTAACAGATCGCGAGGAGCTTCATACTCGCCATTGGCTCTACCCAAATAACAAGGATCGTGATAAGTTATGCGTTTCCCTTTAAACTTTCCTCCTTCAACCTTTAAACGACCTTCATTCAATAATTGTTTTAAGAATTGAGTGTGATGTATAACCTCATAGTTACCGCCTAATCCAGGATATTCATTTTTCAAAGTATTGAAACAATGAGGACATGCCGTTACAATTTTTTGTACATCGTAACCATTTAGAACCTCAATATTTGTCATAGCTTGCATCTGAAATAAAAATTCATTTCCAGCTCTTTTTGCAGGATCTCCTGTACACCCTTCTTCCGTCCCAAGAACAGCAAAATCGACCTTAGTATTATTCAGGATTTTTACAAATGCTTTAGTGATTTTCTTAGCTCTATCATCAAAACTTCCAGCACAGCCTACCCAAAATAAAACTTCAGGTTGTTTTCCTTCTGCTAGATAAGAGGCCATTGTTGGCACATTTAAGGATTCACTCATATAATTATCTTTTAATCTTTAAAAACTTGTATGATTTCATTTTTATTTACAAGGTCAGTAAAATGACCCTTATAACGTGTAGCTTTAACAATATGATTGTCTATCCAATGGTAATTTCCACCTCTTGGTTTACCCATTAATAGACTATGATATTTAAACCCGTGTTTAGTTAACCAATCTGCTGTCACTTCTTTATGATCTTCGGTTCTTGAGGTAAAAAAGCAAATTTGATGCCCATCGTCATACCATTTGTTGATGGTTTCCAATGCATCTGGAAAAGGCTTACAGGTTGACATTCGCTCTGGTTCTTCGTTAGGAACATCATCTGTAATAGTACCATCAATATCAATCAGATAGTTTTTTACGTTATCTGGTAAACTTGGACTAATGGATTGTCCTTTGGAATCTTTATGTTTGAATTCGTCCGTCATAAACTAAGTTTAGTCTTTCGCCCAATCCAGCCTATCTTGCTGATTGTATGGCCATGGAGCAGAATTATTTTCAATATTTGTCATTGCATTATTCAGCTCAACAGGGGCAGCACTTTGTTCCATCACTAAATATTGTCTCATATCCATAATGATAGACAAAGGATCTATTCCTATAGGACAAGCATCTACGCAAGCATTACAAGTCGTACATGCCCAAAGTTCTTCCCTAGAAATATAGCCGTCTAGCAATTGTTTATCGTCATTAATTTCTTCGCCTTTATCCAATTGTTTCCCAACTTCTTCTAGACGGTCTCTTGTATCCATCATAATTTTTCTTGGAGAGAGCTTTTTACCCGTTTGACTCGCAGGACATTCTGCAGTACATCGACCACATTCTGTGCAGGTATAAGCACTAAGAAGTTGAAACCAGTTTAAATCTTGAACATCACTGGCGCCAAATTTTTCTGGGATATCCTCTTCATTTTCTCCACCTTCTGGCTCAGCAAATGGATCTGCATTAGGATCCATCATCAATTTGACTTCATTGGTAACCGCCTCCAAATTTTTGAATTTTCCTAAATTTTCTAGATTAGAAAAATATACGTTTGGAAAAGCGAGTAATATATGAAGATGTTTAGAGTAATATAAGTAGTTAAGGAAAATTAAAATTCCAACAATATGAAGCCACCAAGCTGATCTTTCAATGACGACAAGTGTTCCAACACTCATGCCATCAAATAGTGGTAATAAAAACTGACTAATAGGAAATGCTCCAGAAATTCCTGCTTCACTAGCATAATGTGGAGCACCAAGCATCTGCAATTGATAATCAGTAGCATTCATAGTCAAAAATAAAACCATCAAAACCACTTCAAAATACAAAATATAATTGGCGTCATTTTTAGGCCAGCCTTTCAATTCTTTAGATAGGAAGCGTTTTATATTCATGACGTTTCTTCGTGTCCAAAATAAAATCACACTTACCAAAACAAGAAAAGCTAAGATTTCGAAGCTTCCAATGAGCACATCATATACAGGTCCCAAAAACGAAAAAATTCTATGAGTCCCTGCAACTCCATCAATGATAATTTCTAACACCTCAATATTGATGATAATAAATCCAACATAAACTATAATATGGAGTATTCCAGCTACAGGTCTTACTACCATTTTTGATTGACCAAGAGCAATTTTCATCATCTTCTTGAATCGTAAACCTTTGTGATCCTTTCTGTCGACGTCTTTACCTAGGTTAATATTTTGCTTTAATGAAGAGACATTTTTGACAAAAAACAAAGTCGCTCCTACTAAAACAATAACAAATATAAATTGTGGGATATATTCTATCATAATTTAATCTTCGAGATTTTTATATTTAACGTTATTCTTACCAGATAGAAAAATGAACATAACGTTTAGGGTTCAATTTGATATCACTTAATAATTCTTCTAGTTCTTTGGTTGCATTTTCTAAATTGATATACATCTGATCATCATTCATCAATTTACCCAAACTTCCATCGCCATTTTTCAATTTGTTTGAAATTTCTTTCAGGTTTAACAGAGTTTCATCGGCATTTTGAACAATTCTATTAAATTCGATTTTAGAGAGGGTATCAGACATTTTTGACAGATTATCTGATGTTGTTCTAAAGTTTTCAATGGTTGAATTAATATTATCGGTGTTTGAATTTAAGACGCCTTCAATTTTTTTAGTAGAAAGATTCAAGGTAGTGAATGTCTCATTCAAATTCTTGAATGAATTTCTTAAATTATTTCTAGTGTTAACATCAAAAACATAATTAATAGAAGTCAATAAGGTATCGATTTCAACTACAGCATTGGAGATTTTGTCTTTTAGAGGTGTAAGCTTTTCATTCACCAGCTCAATTAACCCCTCTTCTACAGAAGATTGAAGCGTGTCACCAGATTTTGCTGCTTCTGTGGATGTATTATCAAGTTCTATCTGCATAGACTTCCCACCTATCAGT
This sequence comes from Psychroflexus gondwanensis ACAM 44, assembly GCF_000355905.1. Classification (GTDB taxonomy): domain Bacteria; phylum Bacteroidota; class Bacteroidia; order Flavobacteriales; family Flavobacteriaceae; genus Psychroflexus; species Psychroflexus gondwanensis. The sequence goes on along the minus strand of NZ_APLF01000005.1, from coordinate 82,613 downwards.
CCCCCTCCGTATATTTGGGCTATGCTGGATTTTGAAAAATTAAAATCATTATTGATATTCATTTCTACCAACAATTGTCCACTTTTCATAAAGCTAATGTCGGTAACGGTTCCCACTTGAAATCCGTTAATAGAAACAGGTGCGGAAGCACTAAGCCCCTCAACATTATCGTAAACAGCGTAAAAAACTCTAGATGAGCTAAATACATTATTCCCTTTTAGGAAATTATAACCAAAAATGAGAAGTCCGACGGCAACTATGGCTAAAATGCCAACTTTTAGTTCTTTTTTCAAGTGCTTTAAATTTAGTTCAAATGTAGTAAACTTTGATCAAAAACTAGTTGTTAACTCTAGTATTCAAAGCTTCTTTTATAGATATTTTGTTTCCAGTAGAATCAAAAGCAACAACAAATGCCGAAGTATACCCTTCAGCTTTAGCTTTATCTTTAAGAGTTTGAGCACTCATATAGTTGTTAGTCTGACCAAAATAATACTTGAAAAGATCATTTTCCTGATTTCTACTTATAGGATTTAGTCTCTTAAAATTTTCTGGTTTAGGATCTATTTTTCTTGAGCTTGCTGCTAATTGAATTTTAAAAGTAATAGCTTCGAAATCTTCAATAACATCGCTAGAGCTTACTTTATATTCATTCAGTTCTGATTCTAATGCCGTAATATTGATAATGTTTTTGTAATCATTAATCCCATCGACTATGGCATCGGCCAATTGATCTTGACCATTATTTGAATTTAAGAAAGCTCCTTCGGCATCATTAGTCAAAAATCCAGTTTCAATTAGTACACTTGGCATATAAGTCTCTCTTAAGACAAGAAAACCAGCCTGTTTTACCCCCCTATTTTTCATTTTCAATGTACTTTGAAATTGTTTTTGAACAAAATCTGCCAGTAAGGCACTTTGATCTAAAAACTCCTCTTGCATGATAGTAAAACCGATATAAGATTCGGGGGAATCTGGATCAAAGCCATCGTATTTAACTTCATAGTTATCTTCAAATTTGATAACTGAGTTTTCTTTCATTGCAACCTCAAGGTTATCTTGGTTTCTATGAAGACCCAAAACAAAAGTTTCAGTTCCAGAAGGAGAACTATTATTTACGCCGTTACAATGGATCGAAACAAATAGGTCTGCAGAAGCTTTATTAGCGATTTCTGCCCTTTTATCCAGTGGAATAAAAACATCTTTTTTCCTAGTATAAATGACTTGTAAGTCATCATATTTTTCTAATTGTTTACCGATCTTTAGTGCAATACTTAAGGCTATATCCTTTTCCAAATAATTATTTCCGGTATTTCCTGAATCTTTACCCCCATGTCCTGCGTCAAGTATAACAACAAACTTCTTATTTTTGGACTGGGAAATAGAGTCGATAGGTATCGCCACTAGAAGAAAGCAAAGCAATATTAGTTGGAGACTATAGTTAGTTCTAAACATAGATTTGATTATAGATGATGATATTTAAAAGTTTTATAGGTAGCATAAAAATAAAATGTAATTTTGAGGCTTCAAAACATAGGCCACTTTTACAAAAATAGTACAAAAGCATTGCGTACAAACTTACTTCACATACTTTTTTTGATAGGACTTTTTATCAACTTTGGCCTGTATGGACAAGAAAAAGATTCTAAGGACTCAGATTTGGGCTATCTCATTAAAAATCGAGTAGACTCTTTAACCCAAACCATAAGATTTACTATAGGAGACACACTTCCACAAACTACAGTCAACAAGAAAAGAGAAACCCTTACCGATGTAGTAGATGCTTTTGCAAAAGATTACAAAAGATTATCTAGGAAGGAAAATAAGATGTATTTATATAATAAAGCCGAAGTCATTTATGGTGATATGGTTATAACTGCTGGTAGAATTATACTTGATAATAAAAGTCAAGAAGTTTTTGCTGCTGGTATTGTCGATTCCACTGGGGCATACACTCAAATGCCCACCTTTAAACAAGGAGACAACCTTATAGAACCCGACAGTTTAATCTTTAATTTCAAAACGCAAAAGGCCTTGGTCTTCAATTCTAGGACAGAACAAGGAGGCTTTAAAGTAAAGGGTGAAATTTCAAAACGACAGAATGATTCCATTTATTACCTGGCCAATGCTAAATTTACAACTGCAGAAGATGTTGACGATGCGGATTATTACTTCTTCGCCAGAAAAATAAAATTCGTCCCTGATAGCAAAATTGTTACTGGATTTGTAAACATGTATATCGCCGATGTTCCAACTCCTCTAGGGCTTCCTTTTGGGTATTTCCCTTTAACAGATAAACAGTCGTCTGGATTTATTATACCCTCGTATGGAGAGAACAGAAATCGAGGATTCTTTCTTCAAAATGGAGGTTATTATTTTGCGATAAGTGATAATGCAGATTTAGCTGTGCAAGGAGATTATTACACCAATGGAAGTTACGGTTTACGGCTAGAAAGCAATTATAATGTCCGTTATCGATTCAATGGAAATATTGCCCTTAGATATGAAAAATTGCTTCTGGAAGAACGCGGTTTTCCAGATTTTAGCGAAACCACTGTTTATAATTTAAGGTGGAGCCACAGCCAAGATCAAAAATCAAATCCATCTTCAAGATTTTCGGCTTCTGTAAATCTAGGCTCGAGTGATTACTATCAACAATCTGTAAATCAAAATAATACTGGTAATTTTTTGAACAACACATTGAATTCTTCAGTATCGTATTCAAAATCATTTGAAGGAGAGCTGGGTATGAATTTGAACATTTCAGCAACCCATAACCAAAATACCAATACCGAAGTCATCAACCTGACTTTACCCACTCTCCAATTTAGTGTTGGTAGGATTTTTCCTTTTGAACCTAATAATGGAACCAAAAAGGGGGCTATCCAAAATATAAACCTTCAGTATAACGTAAGAGCAGAAAATAGAATAACCACTACAGACTCCCTTTTCTTTCAACCTGAGATGTTTGAGGGAGCGGATGTTGGGGCAAGGCATACTATCCCTATTTCTACTAACTTCAAAATATTTGATCATTTTAGTGTTAGTACAAGTGCCAATTACAATGAGGTATGGACCCTCAAAACTTTTGAACAACGCTTTGACGAGCAGCTGCGCCAAGTAGAAAGGGATACAATCACTGGATTTGATTCCTATAGAACTTATGACTTTTCAACCTCAGTAGGAACAACAGTTTATGGAATGTTTCCTTTTGGAGATGATAACAAAATTAAAGCTATAAGGCATGTTATTAGACCTTCCGTTTCCTATAATATAAACCCAGCTTTCGACCAATATTATGATGAGTATGTAAGAACAGGAATTGCTGGCCTAGAAGATGAAGTAGTTGAATATTCTAGGTTTGAAGGTACCCTGAACGGAGCTCCAGGAAATCAATTTTCTAGTAGTATGTCTTTCAATATTACCAATGATTTGGAAGCTAAAGTTCGTAAAAAAGACTCTACTCTCTCCGGTGACGAACGGTTTAAAAAAGTGATGCTCCTTAGTAATTTCGGAATAAGCACCAACTATAATTTTGCTACAGACTCTCTCAATTTAAGCCCACTTTCTTTAAGAGGAACCTTACCAATTGTCCAAGATAAACTGGCCATCAACTTTTTAGGTACTCTAGACATGTATGCTTTGAATAGCAACAATAGAAGGATAGATAAACTCAATATTAATAACGGAGGAAGTTTATTCAGATTGACTAGAGGTAATGCCAGTTTTAGTTATTCTTTATCGAACAAAGATTTTCAGAAAAAAGAAGGAGAAGAAGAGGAAGAAGAGGATTTTGACTCTGAAAGCTATCTTAACGGAGGGAGACCCGATGATCTTTTTGGAACTAGTGAGATGCTGAATCGTCCAAATCCAGACAAAGAACCAGTGAGTGATGAAAATGAATTTTACAACTATGCTATTCCTTGGAATCTGAATTTATCATACACCATGACCTACTCTAACACTGCTAGGGAGAATGAAATAAGCTCCCACTCGATTATGTTTTCTGGAGATGTAGAATTATCCCCTACTTGGAATGTTGGTGTGTCCTCTGGTTATGATTTGAGAAATAAGGGATTCTCTTTTACACAGTTAAGATTTGCTAAAGATTTAAAGAGTTGGCAAATGAGTTTTAACTGGACTCCATTTGGGGTGCGTAGATCCTGGTTTTTCTTTATAGGTATTAAATCCAATATTTTACAAGATGTGAAATACGATAGAAACAGAGAACGAGATAGAACTTTACAATAATCATTATGAAAGAAATTATTAAAACAAAGCACGCAGCCTCTCCAATTGGACCTTATAATCAAGCTGTGCTCATCAACGGATTCTTATATACATCCGGACAGATTGCAATTGATCCAGAGACAGGAGAAACCCAATTTGACTCTATTGAAATAGAAACACACCGGGTTATGAAAAGTCTAGAAGCCATATTAGAAGCTGCAAAAATGGATTTCAATCATGTTATAAAAGCTTCCATTTTTATATCCAATATGGATGATTTTTCAAAAATTAATGCTACTTACGGCAGCTATTTTGATGAAGATACGGCTCCCGCAAGAGAAACCGTACAAGTCGCCAAATTACCTAAAAATGCTAATGTAGAGATCAGTTTTATCGCGTATAATAAATAGCATTATGTTACTAAGCTTTGTAGACTGGAGTATTATTATTGCTTTTTTTGTTATAAGCTTAGGGATTGGTATCTATGTTTCCAAAAAAAGTGGAAAGAGTGCTAAAAACTTTTTCCTTTCTGGTAGGAACATGTCGTGGTGGTTGTTGGGAATCTCAATGGTGGCTACAACCTTTGCTGCAGACACTCCTGGCCTTGTCGCTGGTATTGTGAGAAACGACGGTGTTTATGGCAATTGGGTATGGTGGAGTTTCCTATTAACAGGTATGTTAACGGTGTTTTTTTATTCAAAACTTTGGCGAAAAAGTGAAATAACTACCGACCTAGAGTTCTACGAACTTAGATATAGTGGAAAAAGCGCTGCATTCTTAAGAGGCTTCCGAGCCATCTATTTAGGCGTCTTCTTCAATATTGTGATCATGGCCACCGTCTGTTTAGCGGCTATTAAAATTGGACACGTCATGTTCGATTTTTCTGCTGTTGAATCATTGGTCGTATCTTGTTCCATAACTGTTCTCTACTCCATGCTCGGTGGCCTCAAAGGGGTTATCCTTACAGACTTTGTTCAATTTGCAATAGCTATTACTGGAAGTGTTTGGGCTACCATATACATTGTACAAATGCCAGAAATTGGCGGAATTGACCAATTACTTTCTATTCCTGAAGTTCAAAGCAAAACCTCTTTGTTTCCAGATTTTTCTAATCCAGAAGTTTACATCCCAATTCTTATTGTTCCTCTCGCTGTTCAATGGTGGAGTGTTTGGTATCCAGGCGCAGAACCTGGTGGTGGTGGTTATATCGTGCAGAGAATGCTGGCAGCTAAAAATACAAGACATGCCACTTTGGCGACCTTGCTTTTTACTGTAGTTCACTACGCTGTAAGACCTTGGCCGTGGATTATAATTGGCCTAGCGTCTCTTGTCATTTTTCCAGATCTTTCAAGTTTGGCCGCTGCATTTCCGAATCTCGATGAAAATTACATCAAAGATGATTTGGCTTATGCTGCAATGTTATCGTATTTGCCATCGGGTCTCTTAGGACTTGTGGTCACCTCTTTGATTGCTGCATTCATGAGTACAATTTCAACTCATCTAAACTGGGGAAGTAGCTATGTTGTAAACGACTTTTACGTAAGATTCTTAAAACCTGAAGCTTCAGAATTTAATAAAGTCCTAGTTGGACGACTCTCCACCTTGGTCATGATGATTTGCTCCGCACTATTAGCACTTGTTTTGGAAGAAGCAAAAGAAGCTTTTGACCTACTACTCCAAATTGGAGCTGGAACAGGTTTACTTTTTATCTTAAGATGGTTTTGGAACAGAATAAACCCGTACAGTGAAATTGCAGCAATGCTGTCCTCATTTATAATTGCCGTTGTTTTCTTTATTGGCAAATCTTTCGCTCTATGGGACATAGAATCTTACGTTGAGCTTATATTTGGAGTTGTAGTGACTACCATTGTTTGGGTCTCAGTAAGTTTACTTACAAAACCAACTGACGAGGGTACCATAAAAGCTTTTGAAGAAAGGATTTATGATGGCTCCAATAAATATAAAAACTTTAAATATAAATTTATTGGATTTGCCTGTGGAGTTTGTGGAGTTTATGCTGCTCTATTCGCAACAGGGTACCTTATCTACAAAGATTTTTTATTATTTGGAATCGCCTCAAGTATATGCCTATTGTCTATAGGAATATTGATTGCAAACTGGAAACGAATAATCAATTAGAGGGTCTATTGGAAGGGAATTTAATATAGGAAGGTAATTCGATAGCTTCACTATCCTCAATAATTGTTTTACTTTTTTTCCTCTTCTCGTAGTCTTCGTTCAAAATCTTATTGATCAATTCCTTAAAAGTATCGAAATCTACAGTATAACTAAGCTCAATACCTTGAGTATATCCTAGCTCCTCCCCTATAAACTGAATATCACTTTCTCTATTAAAAACGTTGGCACGTAAACTACCAGTTTCATTCAACAAAAAGTTAATTTCAGCATCTCCAAAAACTACAGATTCTGAGACTCCTCCCACAGGAACACCAAATCTACCGCTAATTAAAACTCTATCCGATATTTTTGTCCTCAAGGAAAGTCCTACTCTATCTGCCAAATTATTTTGGGTAAGACTTCTGTCGTTTTGTTGGTAATTGAGCCCTAATTTAAATTTGTTATCATCTTCTGAGATGATATCATCCACAATCCCTGAAGCTCGCTCAATAAGGTTCCCTGTAATAGCATTTTGCCCAAGTCCTGCCTGACTGTAAAATGTACCTTGAGTAATTAAAGACAAAGCTTGTAATTCAGTATTTTCTCTGCCTTGTACTCTATATTCCAACTCGCTTTTAACAACAGAAGATAAATTGGGATAATTTAAGCTAAACTCAATATTTGGTTGAACAATTTGACCTCCGAGATTAATAATAACTTCCACAGGGATTTCACGATTCACTGTTGGGTTTTCAAGTAAAATTGCCGGATTGGCTTCCGTCACATATTTTGCTTGAACATCTATATTAGCGCGAACAGGATCTCCATTCCAAGTTAAGTTAGAACCCGGAACAACTTCAAAGCGTTTTTGAACCAACCCTGAGTATTTAAAATTATATTCTCCCTCATAAGCTACAAAATCACCATACATTTTGAACTTCCCGTTAGTGTTAATCTCAATAAGCAAAGTTCCTGCTCCTCTTCCTTTTAAACTACTTCCATTGGTCGGGTCGACTACGATTTCAACTTCAGCATCTCTGGTTATATCCAAATCAAAAGTAAGACTTAAACCCTTAACCTCTTTCAATTGTATTTCTCGGCCAGCTTCTTTGGAGAGTTTGTCTTCTAAGCTCAAAAAGTAAATGAAGGAATTGTCTCCCAAGGATTCTGAATCATCCAGGGGTATTTTAAACACCGTATTTTTTTGTGTTTTTGCCTGTACGTTTATTTCTATTTCGTCCAAGGGACCTTTAATAGAAGCGTTACCATCTATAAATGCAGTTCCATAATATAAATTACCTTCTTTGAAATCGGTGTCAAGAACAACCAAATTATCAGAGGAAATATTTAGATCGAGATTCCAATTTTTAAATTCACGATTGGTGATTTTACCACTTAAAACACCCTTCGTTTTGTATTTTACATCTGTAAGCCCAATGTTGTCGAAGATAAACGCTTTATTATCAAATCTGATTTTTGAATTAGCATCAAAATTAAAGTCTACATTTAAATATGGAACTTTCATCCCCGCTTTATGTAATCTTAACTCTCCATTGAAAAAAGGATTTTGAATTTTACCACTAACATCTATTTCTCCTGATGCAAGACCCCTAATGTTTGAGATGACATCTTCTCCAAAAACATTAAACGATTGCAAATCAAGTTTGTTGAAATTTAAGTCTACATCAAAATATTGATTGTTTTCTTCCGTAAAAATTGAACCTTCAGCTTTGAACAAGGACTCATTTTGCAATTGGAGTTCAGAAACGATATCAAAAGAACTTAAGTCTTTATTCCCATTAGCCTTCAGCAAGAATTGTCCATAAGGAATGGAGTTAAATTTGAATTTATCAATCACAAGATTTAGGTTTGGACTGTAAATATTATCTTTTTGATAGATGTCTAGACTTCCATCTACAGTTCCCTCAAAAGTTATACTGTCTTGTTTTGGAATAATATCCGCCAATTCAACATCTTCAAATTTAAGGTTCAAGTCCTTGAAGGTAGAATCTTTTAAAATCCCGTTCAAAAGCATCGCCTGTTTTCCACTCGAAAATGAAATAGAATCAATATTGAAGTTTTTAAACCCCCTTTCTATTTCAACTTTATTTTTTGTATTAGATTTCTTGTTGATAAACCAAAGATTATCGTTAAAAACTATGCTAGACCGCTTAAAACCAAAGGTTGATTTATTTTCGCTATCCAAAGTTTGATAGATACTAAGATTGTAATTATCCTTTTGAAATTGACCTCCTTTAAATTCTGTTCTTACAAACAAGGTGTCTTTCAAATTCACATTGATCATATTGAAATCATTGATATCATAATAAGAAGTCAATATGTTTTCGATCTCAACATAAGAATTATATAAAGGATTATTAGTGTCGATTTGGATGTTTATGTTCTCAAAGGTATTGTCATAAACCCCTATTAAAGGTGACCTGAAATTTAGAGAAAAGTCGTTTTCACTAGCATCAATTGAGCCTCTTATAAAGGTGTTTGCAGAGACTTCAATGTCGGGGAAAAAGACTTCCACAATTTTATTGTAGATGTCAATATCAAAATCGATATATTGATAATTTTTGGATGGATCTTCTTCGCTTCTGAAATAGAGATTCTCAATAGCTTCAGAAAAGAGCTCGGGCAACTTTGTTAATTTAAAATCACCGACTAATTTCCCGCTAATAACGTCTGGACTATCTATGGTTATTGTTTGTTGATTTTGTTGAAATGAGGACACAACGGTAAGTTCTTCGAATTGAAAACTATCTAATTGATTTTTATATTCAAAAGAATTAAATTTGAGTTGACCTTTAAGCTCATCTATGGAATTACCTTTTAGATTTACATTGAGGTTGCCTTTAAAATCAGCAACAGTATCCCTTTTCACAATGTTTAAAGCATAAAGATCCGCATAGTTAATATCTGCCCTAAAATCAAATATATTTTCTTCACCAGAAGCATCTAACAAACCTTCAAACGCGAATTGAAAATTGGGATCTAAACTTTCTAGGCTTCCATTGAAATAGGGTGCCTTTAAATTTCCATTCAGTTCTATATTTTTGTAATTATAATTATTGACAACTATAGAATTAATCTTTCCTAAAGCAAGTGTATTAAGGGACTCTTTTGTAAATCCAGATCCTTTTACATTCAGATTGAAAGAGGTTATGCCCAAAGAGTTTGTATCAAAAAAAGAGGCTAAATCAAAACCTGATACATCAACAAAACCAGCATATTTTACTGCATTTGGATTTTGATAATCATCGAAGTTTAAATTTATGGAGGCCTCCCCAATCTCTGTATTTACTTTTAGGATAGTGCTTAGTTTATCTTTTGATAAATCTATTTTACCTAATAACTTGGTTTTACCTAGTTTTTTAAAAAAGTCTGGTAGGTTTGGTTTTAAATCTTTAGGTAATAATTCTATCAAATCTCCATAAGTGGTCGTCAAATCAACGGAAGAAGCCTCTAATGCAAAAGGAGCATCACCAAAAGAATTTATCAACTTAAGACTGCCAAAGAAATTTGTCTGTGCTAGGCCCTTTAATCTTAAAGATTCTAGATTAAGATTATTGAGTTGTCCATTGGCATTTCCATTAAAAGAGATTTGATGTCCATAGCCGAAACCATCATAAAACCGCCTAAGGTCTGTACTCGATAGAGTAGAATTATTAAAAGTGGCCTTTAAATTTACTTCATCAAAAAAATATTTTAAATCCTCTCTCTCATAATTAAATTGAAGTTGACCTTTTATTTGCGAATAAGGAGTCTCTAAATATAAATTTTGAAAGACCATTTGACTGGGAGTATATTCAAAAACAGTACTGAAATCTTCAACAATAATTCCTTGTTTTAAAATACCAGACATACGCCTCAAGTTAAGATTGAGTTTAGGTCCATAAAGTTTGAAATTGGAGAGATTAAAATCTAGATTTTGAATAGAAAAAGTAGGACTGCTACTTATATTTTCATTTTCGACGATAAATTCTCCATCATAGGCGAGAACTCTATTAATTTTAAACTGAAAAGGTTGATCTGAAGAAGATGTAGAATCAATTAATTTTTCTAGAAATTTAGAAAATTCATCCTCATCTTCATTTTTATATTGTTTTAATTTGAATATAAGATGATCAAATTCAGTGTTTGAAAAATGAATATCATTATCGGAGAATCCAGCAATATTAATCAATGATGTGGATAAAGTCTTAGCATATATGATAGTATCGTCGTAGTCGTCCCTCAACAATAGGTCGTTTAATACGATGTTACCCTTGTAATTAATCTTTAAAGACTTAATGGAAAGGTTGGTATTGTAAGACTCGTTGAAAGAGGTGGTTAATTTTTTAGCGTAATAAGACTGTATTTGAGGGATTAAAAAGATTAAAACTAAAAGCAATAGCAAAAGAATAATTGCTGTAAATAATTTTTTTGTAAAATTCCAAATCTTTTTAAACACTCTTAACTCTATATTTTTCATCAAATATATATCAAATACTAATCCTAAATGCTCTTTAGAAAGCCACAAATTTATTTAGATTTGCTAGACTAATTTGATAATAGGAACTAAATCATGCCAGAATCCAAAAAAACATATGTTTTGGGCATAGAATCTTCTTGCGACGATACATCAGCAGCTGTTTTTTGTAACGATAAAGTCCTTAGCAATATTGTGGCTACACAAGATGTTCATAAAAAATATGGAGGTGTTGTCCCAGAGCTAGCCTCTCGTGCACACCAACAACATATAGTTCCAGTAGTGGACCAGGCTTTGAAAGTTGCAGGAATAACTAAAGATATGCTGTCTGCAATTGCTTTTACAAGAGGCCCAGGTTTAATGGGATCACTATTGGTAGGAAGTTCTTTTGCAAAATCTTTAAGTCTTGGATTGGATATTCCTTTAATAGAGGTGAACCATATGCAAGCGCATTTGCTTGTTCATTTTATTGCAGACACCCATCCAACACCTCCTGAATTTCCGTTTTTAGGAGTTACTATTAGTGGTGGACATACACAAATTGTAAATGTGAAAAGCTATTTCGACATGGAAGTCCTTGGTGAGACTTTAGATGATGCGATTGGTGAGGCTTTTGATAAATGTGGAAAAATGTTCAATCTTCCCTACCCTGCTGGACCAGAAATAGATAAACTTTCAAAACAAGGAGATCCAAAAACATTCAAATTTGCTAAACCAAAAGTAAAAGGCTTAGACTTTAGTTTTAGTGGTTTAAAGACCTCTGTGCTTTATTTTTTACAAAAACAAGTTAAAGAAGATCCTGTTTTTATAGAAAATAATATTGAAGATCTTTGTGCCTCTTTTCAATATAGAGTAGTAGATATTTTAATATCAAAACTCGAGAAAGCTGTTAAAGAGACTGGAATACGACAGGTTGCTATTGGAGGAGGAGTTTCTGCTAATTCGGGAATACGTGAAGCTCTAGTCAAAAAACAAACAACGGACAACTGGACTGTTTTTATCCCAAAATTTGAGTTTTGCACAGATAATGCAGCGATGATAGGGATTGTAGGATACTTAAAGTATCAAAATAATGAATTCGCTGACTTATCGTCGGCATCCAAAGCAAGATATACCATTTAAAGATTAAGTTTTATGAAAATACTAGTCCTGTTTTTAATTGTTGCAACATTTCAGTTGAATGCTCAAAACAATTTATTCCAATACAACCGTACTATTTTTGATGACTTTGGATTATCAGAGGAAGAAATCGCAGACTATAAATCAGAAGGAAGTTTATCTATATTTAATAAAGAAAAGCATAACTCTAGGTTAGCAAGTAAGTTATTCAATTTAAAAGTTGGGCAATCTATTAAGCTTAATAAAGCTAATAAAAAGAAACTCACAGTTCTTGAAAAGGTAAATGTAGAGCACTATAGGCTCAATTACATTTTCTTTGATGGTAGTGAACTGGAGTATGAAGATATAGAGAAACAAAGAAATAAAATACTTCAAATGGCCAAAACATATAGCTTCCCGACTTTAGCGCAAATGTATTCTATGGACATGAGTAAAAATAGAGGAGGAGATTCTGGATGGTTCAAAAAAAGGAGCGTTCCCCAGGGCTTCCAAGATGCAGCCTTGTCAAGTATGCGTGTAGCTAACGAAACTTTTAAAGTCGATCTAATATCTGAAAATTGGTATTACCTTATATCAAAAAGTTATTCTCCCATACTCATCGAAGAAATTCTAGTCTTGGAAACACCTTTGTAAATGCAACTCTTTTACGAACCAAATTTTGACTCCTCAGCTACCAGTATTTCTATAAATGCAATGGAAAGCCGACATATTTCTAAAGTTTTAAGAAAAGCAATTGGTGAAGAAATATATGTTACTAATGGTTTAGGAATCTGCGCTGAAGGGATATTGATAAGCAATCACCCTAAAGAATGTAAAGTAGAGGTAAAAACCATTATCGAGGAAAAAAAACCTAATTTCCGACTTCATATTGCTATTGCACCGACTAAAGCCAATGACAGGTTTGAATGGTTTTTAGAAAAGGCTACTGAGATTGGAATTGATGAAATAACGCCCTTGTTATGTGATCATAGCGAAAGACGAAGAATTAAAGCAGAGCGCTATGAAAAGGTCCTACAAGCAGCTATGAAACAATCTTTAAAATATACGTTGCCAATATTGAACCCCATGGTTTCTTTTAGCGATTTCATGGAAATGGATGTGAAGTCGAAGAAAATGATTGCACATTGTGAAGATGAAAAAAAAGAAAAATTATTTGAAGCAGCAAATAGAGATAACTTGATTTTGATAGGCCCAGAAGGAGATTTTTCTATAGATGAAATAAAAAAGGCATTAAAATATCAGTTTATTCCCATTTCTTTGTCTGAAGCAAGACTAAGAACGGAAACGGCGGGTATAGTAGCCTGTCATACTGTGAATCTAATTAGATCAATATGAAGTCGATAATTTATTTCCTTTTTATATTTTTTTCTATAACTATCTATGCTCAGGATATAGCTTTATTAAAATATGATGGTGGCGGCGATTGGTATAGCAACCCTACATCATTGCCAAATCTTGTTAAGTTCGTAAATTCAAATACAGATACTAATATTAACGAAAACATAGAAGAGGTAAAACCAGAGGATCCAGAATTATTTAACTATCCTTTTGTACATTTAACAGGACATGGAAATATTTTCTTTTCGGATGAAGCCGCTCAAAACTTAAGACTTTATCTATTGAGTGGAGGTTTTCTCCATGCCGATGATAATTATGGGTTATCCCCTTATTTCAGAAAAGCAATAAAAAAAGTATTCCCGAATAAAGCATTTAAAGAATTATCTTCAGATCATCCTATATTTTCAACTAAATTTATTTTTGAAAATGGATTACCTAAAATTCATGAACACGATGGAAAGCCCCCACAGGCTTTTGGAATTGAAGATGATAAAGGAAGGTTGATGGTTTTATTCACTTATGAAAGTGATTTAGGAAATGGTTGGGAAGATTCATCTGTTCATAACGATCCTGAACAAGTACGCCTTAAGGCATTAAAGATGGGCGCTAATATTATTAAATATGCTTTCCTATATTGAAATATGCCCGATAAACAGTTAACACATAGCGAAACGAATTTCAATACCAAGGAAAGAGTTTGTAGTGAAATCAATTTACTACTAGAGAGATTAGACAGTCCAGCTAATCTTGGGAGTATTTTCAGGAATGCTGAGGCATTTGGAGTTAAAAATATTTGGGTTCATGAGTCCAACAGAGACTATTTAAGAAGTAACCGTTTTAAAAGAACCTCAAGATCTACAGAGAACAATTTAAATATTTGTTTTTATGAAGATAAAATAAGTCTACTAGATACATTTGAAGGGACAACCATTGGAATTGAAATTACAGAAAACAGTGAAAATATGACGTCTTATAAAGGAAATGTAAGCAGTATTGTTCTCCTTGTACTAGGAAATGAAAAATCAGGTCTTGATAGCGAAACTCTTAATAGATTAGATAAAAACTATCATATTAAAATGCTTGGCACAAACTCAAGCTTAAATGTTGCCCAAACCTTAGGAATAGCTCTTTATGAAATTAGAAGAGAAAAGATTTGAAGAACTTACTAAACCAGAAGTCAGTAGGTTTATAGAAAAAAATATCAATAAATCGATTCCTGATTTGATTCTTAAAGGAAGTCCTTTTCAGCATATCGATATTAAAGATATTGTAAATCAAATAATTGGTAAGAAAAAAGCAAAAAAGAAACTTCCTCATTGGTATAAAAATGAGAAAGTTGTTTATCCCCCAATGCTTAATCTAGAGCAAACATCTTCAGAAATTACAGCTTTACATAAATCCAAACTGGTCTCAGGTCAAAATCTTTTAGACATGACTGGCGGTTTTGGTATAGATTCATATTACTTTTCAAAAAAAGTCAACACTTTAATATATACAGAACTAAATCCTGAATTATGCAAAATAGTTAAACATAATATTAAAGTTTTTAAGGTCGATAATTTTGAAATAACGAATGAAGACTCAATAGACTTGTTACAAAAAAACAGTCAAGTCTATAATTGGATCTATATAGATCCATCCAGAAGAAATGAAAACACAAAAGTATTTCAATTAAAGGACTCACTTCCTAATATAATTGACCATTTAAAAGTAATAGAAGAGAAATCAGAAAAATTAATGCTCAAAACATCTCCTATGTATGATTTAGACATGGGATATAAGGAGTTAATAGGAGTAAAAGAAGTACATATTATTTCTGTAAAAAATGAGGTTAAAGAGTTGCTTTGGATTATAGATTGGAGAAAACAAAATTCGAAGATTATAAAAATTTTTAACTATCAAACGAAAAAAAAGTATTCATATATTTCAATAGATAAAAATAAAATAGAATTAGATGGAATAGAATTATCTGTGTGTTGTAAATACCTATACGAGTTTGATTCAGGCATTATGAAATCGGGAATAAATGATATGATTGGAATTAGATATAACTTGAAGAAATTAGAACAGCACACAAATCTATATACTTCAGACAAAAGGATTTTAAGCATTCCTGGCAAGATTTATAAGGTAAAGACAATCGAGTCGATTAACTACAAAAAAATAAGGAAGGTTATTAAAGGTAACCAAGTTAATCTCATTAGTAAAAACTTCCAGCTAAACACAGATGAGCTACAAAAGAAACTTAAGTGTACTATAGGAGGTAAAAGCGACTATTTAATTTTTGCAAAGACAATTGAAGGGAATAGAGTCATAGAAGCGACAAGACTCATGTCTTAATTTTTATGTTTCAAACATATACAAACAAAAAAAAACCCTTCATTACGTTAAGTAAAGAAGGGTTTAGTATAAGAAGGCGGCGACCTACTCTTCCACAGTATGTAGTACCATCGGCGCTAACGGGCTTAACTGCTCTGTTCGGAATGGGAAGAGGTGAGCCCCGTTGCTATAACCACCTTAAGCTATTAAAGGTAATTGAGTAGTTCTCAATTATCTTTATAAGTAAAGTTCCAGCTGTTGCGGGAATTCTAATATCGTGACATAGTTAAAGATATATAACAAGACGTAAAGTCAAGGGTAATAATAAAGTAATAATCGTCTCATAGATAAGCTCTTCGGATAATTAGTATCACTTGGCTATGACATTACTGCCTTTACACCTGTGACCTATCAACCCCATCGTCTTTGGGGATCCTTTAAAGAAATCTCATCTTGTGGTGGGTTTCGCGCTTATATGCTTTCAGCGCTTATCCCTTCCAAACGTAGCTACCCAGCAATGCTCCTGGCGGAACAACTGGTACACCAGAGGTTTGTCCAACTCGGTCCTCTCGTACTAGAGTCAGATCCACGCAAATTTCTAACGCCCACTGTAGATAGAGACCGAACTGTCTCACGACGTTCTGAACCCAGCTCGCGTGCCACTTTAATGGGCGAACAGCCCAACCCTTGGGACCTTCTCCAGCCCCAGGATGTGACGAGCCGACATCGAGGTGCCAAACCCCCCCGTCGATGTGAGCTCTTGGGGGAGATCAGCCTGTTATCCCCGGAGTACCTTTTATCCTTTGAGCGATAGCCCTTCCATGCGGAACTACCGGATCACTATGCTCTACTTTCGTACCTGATCGACTTGTAGGTCTCTCAGTCAAGCTCCCTTATGCCATTGCACTCTACGCACGGTTACCAAGCGTGCTGAGGGAACCTTTAGAAGCCTCCGTTACTCTTTTGGAGGCGACCACCCCAGTCAAACTACCCACCAAGTAATGTCCCCCAACAAAAGTTGGGGTTAGGCTTCAAACAAGTAAAGGGTGGTATTTCAACAATGACTCCACTGCCCCTAGCGAGGCCGCTTCAATGTCTCCCACCTATCCTACACATCACTTATCCAAAGTCAATACTAAGCTATAGTAAAGGTTCACGGGGTCTTTTCGTCCCACAGCGGGTAATCGGCATCTTCACCGATACTACAATTTCACCGAGGTCATGGCTGAGACAGTGTCCAGATCGTTGCACCATTCGTGCAGGTCGGAACTTACCCGACAAGGAATTTCGCTACCTTAGGACCGTTATAGTTACGGCCGCCGTTTACTGGGGCTTCAATTCAATGCTTCTCCGAAGATAACATCTCCTCTTAACCTTCCAGCACCGGGCAGGTGTCAGGCCCTATACTGCATCTCTCGATTTAGCAGAGCCCTGTGTTTTTGATAAACAGTCGCCTGGACCTCTTCACTGCGGCCCCCACTCAAAAGTGGGGGCGACCCTTCTCCCGAAGTTACGGGCCCATTTTGCCTAGTTCCTTAGCCATGAATCTCTCGAGCACCTTAGATTTCTCATCCCAACTACCTGTGTCGGTTTACGGTACGGGCTGCTTTAATTGATTTTCTTGGAAGAACGGCCTCTAGATTATCACCGCCACCGTAGCTTTGGTGTACTATCTCTACCTTACAGTAGATTCAACGTGCAATTCCGTCTGCACGCACTAGATTTCCTTCTCCGTCTCGTTTAATTTAAAGCAGGTAGCAGAATATTAACTGCTTGTCCATCGACTACCCCTTTCGGGTTCGCCTTAGGCCCCGACTAACCCTCAGCTGATTAGCATAGCTGAGGAATCCTTGGTCTTTCGGTGTGCGGGTTTCTCGCCCGCATTATCGTTACTTATGCCTACATTTTCTTTTCTAAACGCTCCAGCATACCTTACAGTACACCTTCTGCGCTGTTTAGAATGCTCCCCTACCTCTTACAAAATTAATTGTAAAAGCATAGCTTCGGTAATATACTTATGCCCGATTATTATCCATGCCTGACCGCTCGACTAGTGAGCTGTTACGCACTCTTTAAATGAATGGCTGCTTCCAAGCCAACATCCTAGCTGTCTAAGCAGTCTGACCGCGTTTGTTCAACTTAGTATATATTTTGGGACCTTAGCTGATGCTCTGGGTTCTTTCCCTCTCGGACATGGACCTTAGCACCCATGCCCTCACTGATTAAAAACATTTTATAGCATTCGGAGTTTGTCAGGAATTGGTAGGCGGTGAAGCCCCCGCATCCAATCAGTAGCTCTACCTCTATAAAACTATTTAATCGCTGCACCTAAATGCATTTCGGGGAGTACGAGCTATTTCCGAGTTTGATTGGCCTTTCACCCCTACCCTCAGGTCATCCCAAGACTTTTCAACGTCAACGGGTTCGGTCCTCCACTATGTGTTACCACAGCTTCAACCTGCCCAAGGGTAGATCACACGGTTTCGCGTCTACCACAGCTAACTTAATCGCCCTATTCAGACTCGCTTTCGCTACGGATCCATAACTGAATTATTTATCCTTGCTAACGGTGGTAACTCGTAGGCTCATTATGCAAAAGGCACGCCGTCACCCCGATAGTTATCGGGGCTCCGACCGCTTGTAAGCGTATGGTTTCAGGGTCTATTTCACTCCTTTATTCAAGGTTCTTTTCACCTTTCCCTCACGGTACTGGTTCACTATCGGTCTCTCAGTAGTATTTAGCCTTACCGGATGGTCCCGGCTGATTCATGCAAGGTTTCTCGTGCCCCGCACTACTCAGGATACTACTACATCATTAATATCTTACCCCTACAGGCCTGTCACCTTCTATGGGAACTCTTTCCAAAGTATTCGGGTTCATTATTAATCACGATATTGTAGTCCTACAACCCCAGTACTGCCGTAACAGTACTGGTTTGGGCTGTTTCACGTTCGCTCGCCGCTACTAGCAAAATCACTATTGTTTTCTCTTCCTCCGGCTAATTAGATGTTTCAGTTCACCGGGTTCGCTTTCCTTGCGGAATACTATACCTTCAGTATAGTGGGTTGCCCCATTCGGATATCTGCGGATCAATTCATATGTGCTAATCCCCGCAGCTTTTCGCAGCTTGTCACGTCCTTCGTCGCCTCTGAGAGCCTAGGCATCCCCCATACGCCCTTAATAAGCTTATCTATTCGATAATTATTTATTTATTTTACTCTAAAGTACTCCTACTCCTTAATTAAAAGAAGTAAAAATTCTCTTACTCTCGTATTCTTATATATCTTCAATATGTCAATGAACGTTTACCTCTAAAACACTTACCCTTAAAGTAAGTCCTTAGAAATCGTTATAATATCTAAAACCAATTAGATATTACTTGTTTTATATTATAAGGTAATGTCTGTTGTCTTCATAGCTAATTCCTGTTTTTGCAATTTACCAATACGACTTTTCCTACTCCTTAATTAAAAGAAGTAAAAATTCTCATACTCTCGTATTCTTATATATCTTCAATATGTCAATGAACGTTTCGTATCCAAGTTTAAGTGGACATCTCTTCAGAACTATTACTAGTACTTTAGAGATTTCCGCTTTCGAGGAAACTTTAGTGGAGAGTATCGCCCCGATGCTTCGGGGGAACCGATGACCTAAATCATTTTCTTTCCACTGTGGTGGAGAATATCGGAGTCGAACCGATGACCTCCTGCGTGCAAGGCAGGCGCTCTAGCCAGCTGAGCTAATCCCCCTATTAAATTGACAACTAGAAACATCAAAATCTACTTTACTACTAAAGTCTTTTGATTCCCTTTAAAAAAACGTCTATTACATCTTATCAGATGCAATACTCTAAAAAAGGAGGTATTCCAGCCGCACCTTCCGGTACGGCTACCTTGTTACGACTTAGCCCCAGTTACTAGTTTTACCCTAGGCGGCTCCTTGCGGCGACCGACTTCAGGTACCCCCAGCTTCCATGGCTTGACGGGCGGTGTGTACAAGGCCCGGGAACGTATTCACCGCATCATGGCTGATATGCGATTACTAGCGATTCCAGCTTCACGCAGTCGAGTTGCAGACTGCGATCCGAACTGTGATAGGGTTTGTAGATTCGCTCCTGGTCACCCAGTGGCTGCTCTCTGTCCCTACCATTGTAGCACGTGTGTAGCCCAGGACGTAAGGGCCGTGATGATTTGACGTCATCCCCACCTTCCTCACAGTTTACACTGGCAGTATGTCTAGAGTCCCCATCACTACATGCTGGTAACTAAACAAAGGGGTTGCGCTCGTTATAGGACTTAACCTGACACCTCACGGCACGAGCTGACGACAACCATGCAGCACCTTGCAATTTGTCCGAAGAAAAAGATGTTTCCACCCCTGTCAAACTGCATTTAAGCCCTGGTAAGGTTCCTCGCGTATCATCGAATTAAACCACATGCTCCACCGCTTGTGCGGGCCCCCGTCAATTCCTTTGAGTTTCATTCTTGCGAACGTACTCCCCAGGTGGGTTACTTATCACTTTCGCTTAGCCACTCAGACCGCAATTAGTCCGAACAGCTAGTAACCATCGTTTACGGCGTAGACTACCAGGGTATCTAATCCTGTTCGCTACCTACGCTTTCGTCCATCAGCGTCAGTGAATTGTTAGTGATCTGCCTTCGCAATCGGTATTCTGAGTAATATCTATGCATTTCACCGCTACACTACTCATTCTAACCACTTCACAAGCACTCAAGAACAACAGTATCAATGGCAATTTTACGGTTGAGCCGCAAACTTTCACCACTGACTGATTGTCCCGCCTACGGACCCTTTAAACCCAATGATTCCGGATAACGCTTGGACCCTCCGTATTACCGCGGCTGCTGGCACGGAGTTAGCCGGTCCTTATTCTTACGGTACCGTCAACAGTTCACACGTGAACCTTTTTCTTCCCGTATAAAAGCAGTTTACAACCCATAGGGCAGTCTTCCTGCACGCGGCATGGCTGGATCAGGATTGCTCCCATTGTCCAATATTCCTCACTGCTGCCTCCCGTAGGAGTCTGGTCCGTGTCTCAGTACCAGTGTGGGGGATCTCCCTCTCAGGACCCCTACCTATCGTTGCCATG
Organism: Psychroflexus gondwanensis ACAM 44; assembly: GCF_000355905.1. Classification (GTDB taxonomy): domain Bacteria; phylum Bacteroidota; class Bacteroidia; order Flavobacteriales; family Flavobacteriaceae; genus Psychroflexus; species Psychroflexus gondwanensis. The sequence goes on along the minus strand of NZ_APLF01000005.1, from coordinate 61,904 downwards.
GTAAGCCGTTACCTTACCATCAAGCTAATAGGACGCATACTCATCTATTACCGTAACCTTTAATTATCAATTGATGCCAATCGATAATACCATAAAATATTAATCCAAATTTCTCTGGGCTATCTCTTAGTAATAGGTAGATTGTATACGCGTTACGCACCCGTGCGCCGGTCGTCATCGGTGCAAGCACCAATGTTACCCCTCGACTTGCATGTGTTAGGCCTGCCGCTAGCGTTCATCCTGAGCCAGGATCAAACTCTTCATCGTTAAATCTTATATATCTTAACGCTTTTCTCAAATTCGACTCTTACATCTTATTCTCAGGAATCAACTCTAATCTTAAAGTATAATCTTAATGTTTCTAATTCTACAAATAATCTCTTATTTGTGCTGTCAATTCAATATGTCAATGAACTTTTAATTCTTGTCGTTTAAACCGTATCAAAGGCCTTAAACTCGTGTGCTTCTCTAAGCGGATGCAAAACTAATACTTATTTTTAATCTAACAAGTGGTTTTACGAAAAAAATTAAATCTTATTTTAATGAACGTCCATAACCAAAATAAAGGGAAACAACTAAAACTTATATCCCAATCTCACAAGTACTACACCTCAATTTAATAACTCTTCCTCTCTCCCTGTGTGACCCTCTCAATACCTCAATTAGCGGGGTGCAAAACTACAACCTTTTTTCCCTTCTAACCAAATAAATGAAGCAGTTTCTTTAAAGAAAAAATTATAAAAAGAGTAAGGGGCTCTTTCCCTTAGGGTTATGACAAAAGAAAAATTATGATTTAGTAAAAAAGTTCACAGAAAATAATAAATTTACTATGCATGCATAATAAATTTATATATATTTGATATCTACAATAGATTATGAAAGAAAAAACGATTGATTATATATTAAGGTCAACTTGGATTGCTGTAACTAAAATGTATAATGAAGAAGCAAATAAAAAAGGAAGCAGCATGGCTACAGGCTTTGCTTTATTAAGTATAGACCCTGATAACGGCACTCCATCGACAGCTTTAGGGCCTAAAATGGGTGTTGAATCTACTAGTTTGTCTAGAACTTTAAAGACTATGGAAACAAAAGGATTGATTACTAGGGAAAAAAATCCAAACGATGGCAGAAGCGTCCTTATATATCTTACAGAATTTGGGGTAGAGATGAGGGAATTTTCCAAATATGTAGTACTCTCATTTAATGAAGCCATAAAGGATAATATTTCTGAAGAAGATTTAAACACATTTATAAAAGTGACTGATAAAATCAATGAACTCATTTCAGAAAAAATGATTTTCATCAATAATAAACAAGCATAAATTTAAAAACGGATATGAAAAGAAGAATCAAAAAAGTCGCAGTGATTGGTTCCGGCATTATGGGTAGCGGTATAGCTTGCCATTTCGCGAACATTGGAGTAGAAGTCCTCCTGTTGGACATTGTTCCTCGTGAACTCACTGAGAAGGAAGAAAAACAAGGAAAAACTTTAAAAGATCCGAGTGTTAGAAATAGAATTGTGAATGATGCTTTGCAAACTTCACTCAAGTCAAACCCCTCTCCTATTTACCATAAAGATTTTGCAAAGAGAATTGAAACTGGTAACCTAGAAGACGATATTTCAAAAATTAAAGATGCTGATTGGATTATTGAGGTTGTTGTTGAAAGACTAGACATTAAACAACAAGTTTTTGAAAACCTTGAAAAACATAGAACACCTGGGACTTTGATTTCTTCGAACACGTCTGGAATTCCTATAAAGTTTATGACTGAAGGTAGAAGTGACGATTTTAAGAAACACTTCTGTGGTACTCACTTTTTTAATCCACCAAGGTACCTCAAATTACTCGAGATCATTCCAGGACCAGATACTTCAAAAGAAGTTCTAGAATTTTTGAATGAATATGGTGAAAAGTTTCTTGGTAAAACAACAGTCGTTGCCAAAGACACTCCTGCATTTATTGGTAATCGAGTTGGTATTTTCAGTATTATGAGTCTTTTTCATATGGTAAAAGATATGGATATGACAATTGAAGAGGTCGATAAACTCACTGGACCAGTTATTGGAAGACCAAAATCTGCAACGTTTAGAACTGTAGATGTTGTTGGCTTAGACACCTTGGTTCATGTTGCTAATGGATTGTATGATAACGTTCCTAAAGATGAGCGACATGACTTATTTAAACTACCAAGTTTCATCGAAAAAATGATGGAACATAAGTGGTTGGGGAGCAAAACAGGTCAGGGTTTCTACAAAAAAATAAGAAATGATGATGGTTCCAGCGATATTAAATCTTTGGACTTGGAAACCTTGGAATATAGAGACAGAAAATCTGCAAAATTTGACACTTTAGAAAAAACGAAATCGATTGATGCTGTTGCAGACAGGTTTCCTGTCTTAATTGAGGGTAAGGACAAAGCAGGTGAGTTTTACAGAAAAAATTTCGCAGCTTTATTCGCTTACGTTCAAAATAGAATTCCAGAAATCACTGATACCTTATATAAGATAGACGATGCTATGAAAGCTGGATTTGGCTGGCAGCATGGTCCTTTTCAAATCTGGGATGCTATTGGCTTAGACAAAGGAATACAATTGATGAAAGATGAAGGCTTTGAGGTTGCTGATTGGATACATAAGCTTTCAGAATCGAATCAAAACTCATTTTATAATATTAAATCAGGTAAAACTTATTTTTATGATATAGATCAAAAATCTCATCAGAAAATACCTGGTCAAGATGCTTTTATCATCCTTGATAATATTAGAGAAAGCCATGAGGTTTTCAGTAATAAAGATTTAGTTGCTGAAGATCTAGGCGATGGAATTCTAAACATTGAATTCCGAAGTAAGATGAATTCTATAGGTGGCGATGTGCTTAATGGTATAAACGCCGCTATGGATATTGCAGAGAAAGAATATGACGGAGTTGTTATTTCAAACACCGGTGATAATTTCTCAGTTGGGGCAAACATAGGAATGATCTTCATGTTTGCTGTAGAACAAGAGTATGAAGAATTAAATGCAGCCATTAAATATTTTCAAGACACAATGATGAGAATGCGCTACTCCTTTATACCAACAGTAGCAGCTCCCCATCAAATGGCACTTGGAGGCGGATGTGAATTATCCATGCACGCCGATAAAGTTGTAGCTCACGCTGAAACTTATATAGGATTAGTTGAATTTGGCGTAGGGGTTATTCCTGGCGGTGGAGGTTCCAAAGAAATGACTCGTAGAGCTGCTTTAACTTTTCAGAAAGATGATGTAGAACTGAATAGACTTCGTGAAAATTTCTTGACCATAGGAATGGCTAAAGTTGCCAAATCTGCGCATGAAGCCTATGATCTAAATATTCTTGAAAGAGGGAAAGATATAGTTGTCGTAAGTAGAGACCGCCAATTGGCTGTCGCTAAAGAACAGGCAAGACTCATGGCTCAAAATGGATACAGCCAACCCGTCCAAACCAATGATATTAAAGTTCTTGGTAGACAAGCACTAGGGACCTTCTTGGTTGGAACGGATCAAATGAAAGCTGGTAAATATATCAGTGAACATGATCAAAAAATTGCAAATAAGTTGGCTTACGTCATGTCTGGAGGAGATCTTTCTGAAGCTAACTATGTTTCTGAGCAGTATCTTTTGGATCTAGAACGCGAAGCCTTTTTATCGCTTTGCGGCGAGAGAAAAACCTTAGAGCGTTTACAACATATGATTAAAAAAGGGAAACCTTTGAGAAACTAAAGGCCCATCTAAATCTTCCCAAAGGGAAGACTTGGAAAGATTAAATTTAAAATATTAACTAAAAAAATACCCATTAAAATCCCCTTTCCTCCGGAAAGGGTTAGGGATAGGAAAATGAAAACAGCATATATAGTAAAAGGATATAGAACTGCAGTAGGAAAAGCTCCTAAAGGGGTGTTTCGTTTTAAGAGACCAGATGATTTGGCCGCAGAAACCATAGAATACATGATGAAGCAATTACCTGAATTTGATAAATCTAGAATAGATGATGTCATGGTTGGTAATGCTATGCCAGAAGCAGAACAAGGCTTAAACATGGGGAGGTTGGTTTCTCTTATGGGCTTAAAAACTGAGGAAATACCTGGAGTGACTGTAAATCGATATTGTGCCTCTGGAATTGAAACTATTGCCATGGCATCGGCCAAGATACAAAGTGGAATGGCAGACTGTATTATAGCAGGTGGTGCAGAAAGCATGAGTTATATCCCTATGGGAGGTTATAAACCTGTACCCAATTATGAAACGGCTAAAGCTGGAAATGAAAGTTATTATTGGGGAATGGGATTAACCGCGGAAGCTGTAGCAGAGAAATATAAGATTAACGCAAAAGATCAAAATGAATTTGCTTACCATTCTCATCAAAAAGCGGTGAAAGCTCAACAAGAGAACCGTTTTAAAGACCAGATCGTTCCTATAGAAGTTGAAGACATCTTTGTAGATTCTAATGGAAAAAAACAATCTAAAACTTACACCGTAGATCAAGATCAGGGTCCGAGAGCAGATACTTCTGAAGAGGTTTTAAACAAATTGAGACCTGTTTTTGAAGAAGGTGGAAGTGTTACTGCTGGAAATTCTTCTCAAATGAGTGATGGTGCAGCTTTTGTAATGGTCATGAGCGAAGACATGGTTAAAGAATTAAATCTTGAACCAGTCGCTAGGATGGTAAGTTATGCCACTGTTGGTGTTGAGCCTAGGATCATGGGAATAGGTCCTGTAAAAGCTATACCTAAAGCTTTAAAACAAGCCGGTTTAAAATTGGAAGACATGGAGCTGATAGAGCTCAACGAAGCTTTTGCTTCCCAGTCTCTAGCTGTTATCAGAGAATTGGGTATCAATAAAGATATTCTCAATGTTAATGGAGGGGCCATTGCTTTGGGGCATCCCTTAGGGTGTACAGGAGCTAAATTATCTGTGCAAATTTTTGATGAAATGAAAAAAAGAAATTTAAAAAACAAATATTCTATGGTAACCATGTGTGTAGGAACAGGCCAAGGTGCTGCTGGAATTTACGAAGTATATTAAAATCTAAAAAAAGAGAAATGGAAACTAAAGAAAAAATTGATGACATGATCCGTGGTGGTCAGTTTATCGTAAAAGAAACTAAGGCTGAAGACGTTTTTACTCCAGAAGATTTTTCTGATGAGCAAAAGATGATGAGAGATTCTGTAAAGGAATTTGTAGATAGAGAGATATGGCCTAAAAAGGAAGAATTCGAGAAAAAGAATTACGACTTGACGGAAGAAATCATGAGAAAAGCTGGAGAACTTGGATTTCTTGGCGTTGCAGTTCCTGAAGAATATGGTGGGCTAGGAATGGATTTCGTATCTACGATGTTGGTATGTGATTACATTTCAGGTGCTACAGGTTCTATTGCTACGGCTTTTGGTGCTCATACAGGAATTGGAACCTTACCTATTACCTTATATGGTACTGAGCAGCAAAAGAAAAAATATATTCCAAAACTTGCTACTGGAGAATGGTTTGGAGCTTACTGTCTAACTGAACCAGGAGCAGGTTCAGATGCAAATTCAGGAAAAACTAAAGCTGTCTTATCTGAGGATGGTTCACATTACAAGATTACAGGTCAGAAGATGTGGATCTCTAATGCAGGCTTCTGCAATATATTTATTGTTTTTGCTAGAATCGAGGACGATAAAAATATCACTGCATTTATTGTAGAAAAAGATTTAGAGAATGGAATTTCCATGGGTGATGAAGAGAAAAAGTTGGGAATCCACTCCTCTTCTACTCGCCAAGTCTTTTTTAACGAGACTAAAGTGCCAGCAGAAAACCTACTAGGCGAACGTGACGGTGGTTTCAAAATCGCTATGAATTCGCTCAATGTTGGAAGAATTAAACTTGCTGCTGCATGTTTAGATGCTCAACGTAGAGTCTTAACTTCAGCAGTAGAATATGCCAACGAAAGGGTACAGTTCGATACTCCTATTTCAAAATTTGGTGCTATTCGTTCTAAATTAGCTGAAATGGCAATGTCTATCTACGCAGATGAAGCCGCAAGCTACAGAGCTTCAAAAAATATTGAAGACAGAATTAACTTAAGAAAGGAAAATGGGAGCTCACATCAAGAAGCCGAACTAAAAGGTGTAGAAGAATTTGCTATCGAATGTTCTATACTTAAAGTTGCAGTTTCTGAAGACATTCAAAAATGTACAGATGAAGGTATTCAAATTTATGGAGGTATGGGATTCTCTGCAGATGCCCCTATGGAATCTGCTTGGAGAGATGCGAGAATTTCAAGAATCTATGAAGGTACCAATGAGATTAACAGAATGCTTTCTGTAGGTATGCTAGTTAAAAAAGCAATGAAAGGACATGTAGATTTATTAGGACCAGCAAAAGCTGTGGCTGATGAATTAACTGGTATTCCATCTTTTGATACTCCAGACTACACTCAGTTTCTTGCTGAAGAAAAAGCTATGCTTAAGAGATTGAAAAAGGTGTTTTTGATGGTTGCTGGAAGTGCAGCTCAAAAGTATGGTGAGGAATTAGACCAACATCAACAGCTCTTATTAGCTTCTGCTGACATTTTAATTGAAACATATATGGCAGAATCAGCTATATTGAGAGTAGAAAAAAACGCAAAGCGTTATGGTGAAGAAACTCAAAAAGTTCAAATCGCTATGGCTAAGTTGAGACTTTATAAAGCTGTTGATAAAATCAATGAAAAAGCTAAAGAAGGTATTATTTCCTTTGCCGAAGGTGATGAACAAAAAATGATGCTCATGGGATTAAAGCGTTTCACGAAGTATGAAAACTACCCAAACATCGTTGAACTTAGAAATATTATTGCTGATAAGATTGTAGAAGATAACAAATATGCAGTCTAAACAGAAATTCAGTTAATGACAAAGCCCACTTTGCAGTGGGCTTTTTTGTATTAATCCTAATTTGTAAGAATATGAAAGCTATTTTAATTCTATTCCTTGTTTTATTTTCCAATTCAATCTTCGCTCAAAGTTTGAACGGAGCATGGGAAAAAGTAACCAATTCTGAAAGTCAACAAAGAACCATTAAACTGTATAGTGATTCTTATTTTACATCTTCGACCATTTTAAAAGATTCTGGGGAGTTTATATCAGCCTCTGGTGGAACTTATTTTATGAATGATTATGACTACATAGAGAACTTGGAAATCCATTCAGAATCCGCGGCAATTACTGGAAGTTTTTTTAATTATAATTATGAAATAAAAGGGGATTCTTTGAACATAAAGGATAAAAATTCAAATACTATTGAAAAATGGACAAGGATTGATAATGCCGATAATGAAAATGTGACTTGTTGGAAAATCCATCAAGCATTTAGAGATTCTAATTGGATAACTATTGAAGATGGTCCTCGAAAGACCTTGAAGCTTTTGACCAATAATTACTATCAAGTATTAGCATTGAATAGCCGGACTGGACAATTCTTTGGATCTAGTGGTGGACAATGGGAATTAAAGGATAACAAGCATTATGAATTTATCCATTTTTTCTCTAAAAATCAAAAAATGGTTGGTGATACATTAAGCTTTGAAAAAGTAGTCAAAGAAAATATATGGACCCACAACGGTAAAAGTTCTAAAGGAGATTATATCCAAGAACGCTGGAAGAGATTTAAATAAACAATTCCCTTTAATGGGTAAAGGGAATTGTTTGTTTATGTGGAAGGTTAGTAATTTATATAATCGATGATTTCAAGGCCATAACCTATCATTCCCACTCTTTTTTTATGTTTTGTGTTGGACATCAATTTGATTTTATGAACCCCCACATCGTGCAAAATTTGAGCTCCAATACCAAAGTCTTTTTCGTCCATAACAACTCTAGGGGCTTTAGCAATATCCCCTTCACTTTGATCTTGTTTAAGTGCCTTTAACCTCGATATTAAATTAAATCCTTGTATATCTTGGTTTATAAAAACGATAACTCCTTTGCCTTCAGCATTCAATTGCTTAAACATACTGTCTAGCTTTTGATCAGCATTATTGGTAAGTGTTCCTAAAATATCATTGTTGACTAAAGTTGAATTCATTCTCACTAGAACGGGCTCATCTATCTTCCAAGTTCCTTTAGTCAAGGCTAAATGAACCTGATCGTTTGTCGTTTGATGATAAGCTCTTAATCTAAATTGACCAAATCTTGTATTCAGTTCAAAATCCTCAGATTTTTCAATAAGAGAATCGTGCTGCATTCTATAAGCTACTAAATCCTCAATAGAAACTAATTTTAGATCGTGTTCTTTCGCGACTTCCACTAATTCTGGTAGTCTAGCCATACTTCCATCTTCATTCATGATTTCACAAATAACCCCGGCAGGTTTCAAACCAGCAAGTCTAGCAAAATCTATAGAGGCTTCGGTATGCCCAGTTCTTCGTAAAACACCTCCTTCCTTTGCTATGAGTGGAAAGATATGTCCTGGCCTGTTTAAATCGTGTGGTCGCGTCTCATCGTTGCATAAGGCTTTTATGGTTTTAGAGCGATCTGCTGCAGAAATACCTGTAGTCACACCCTGACCTCTAAGGTCTACAGAAATTGTAAATGCTGTTTCCATAGGATCGGTATTATTACCGACCATTGTGGTGAGATTTAATTTTTTACAACGTCCTTCAGATAAGGGTGAGCAAATAAGACCTCTTCCGTACTTCGCCATAAAATTGATCATCTCTGGAGTTACCTTCTCTGCCGCTGCCAAAAAATCGCCCTCATTTTCTCTATCTTCATCATCCACCACTATAATGATTTTTCCTGCTCTTACATCATCTATGGCTTCTTGTATAGAATCCAATCTTATTTTACTATGTTCCATTTTTATTTTTTTCTGATATTAAAAACTTTTGATTTTATATTTTTTACCAACTTATCTAAAGGAACAGCTATAAAATCTAAATTCACAAATCCTTGATCAGTTGTTGCTCTATAGGTTAAATAAATACTCAAAGGAAAAAGAATAATGGTAGATAACCAAGATCCTAGGAATGGAGACAAACTTCCTCCTTCTGCACTATTTCCTGCAAATAACCCTATAAAATGATAGGTCAAAAACACCATAATAGCAACAACCATAGGTAATCCAAGCCCACCTTTTCTTATAATGGCTCCCAATGGAGCTCCTACGAAGAATAAAATAATGCAAGCAAAAGGCAAAGCATATTTACTGTGCATAGCCATTTCCATCTTATTCAAAAGAATTTCCTTTTGTTTAAATTGATTTTTTTTTGAAATAATCTGAGGTGTAATACTGTTGACGGAATTTGTAGCAACATTAAAAATCTGAGATCTCTGTCTGTAAGGATATTCCCAGAATAAACTATCTATGGAAAAATCTTCATATATACTGTATGGGCTATTTTTTTCTTGATCTGTACTTAAAATAGAATCTTTGCTTATTCCGTCTGCACTAGTTTGGTTGATCTTTCTTTTGCTAGAACTATCAAGCTTGGTTGCAGAATTTAAAGTCCTTTGAAGACCACTCCTTTGGTTTATTAATCTATTAAGGCGTTGTCGACCTTCCACATAATCAATTGAAAAAGAATCTAACTGAATTTTTAACTCACTTGTATTTAGCATTTTGTAAGGGTGTTTCAAACTCTCATCATCTAAATCCACATCATTGAAACCTGATAAATCTATGTTCAAAACGTATTTATCGAAGGCACTTTTTACAAAGGGAGCCTTAAGCTTTTGCTGGTAAGTTCTTGTACGGACTTCATCATAATAGTTACCATCGTACAAGACTAAAGATAAAAGACTGGAAGTTTCTGCAGATTCCAATACCCCATGATCTGCTTTTATCACCGTGTAATTTCCAACTCTGTTCTCTGATTTTTTATGAATAATAACATCGTCAAGATTACGACCGTCTGGACCACTTTTTTTATTCACTTTAATGTTGATATTTCCCATATCATTGAAGGCTCCTTCTATAATAGCCATGGATGGTTTTACTTGCGCAATATTTTTACGCATGTTCAACACCTTACCTTCAGCATAGGGAATGACAGTATTTGCAAAATAAAAAGTGACTGCACCTAGAAGCAGAATAAATACAATTAGACTTCGCATAGCTCTTTGAAGAGAAATGCCAGCCGACTTCATCGCTGCAAATTCATATTGCTCTGCAAAACTTCCAAAAGTCATGATGGACGTAAGCAAAATGGTTAACGGGAGAACCATGGGAATAAGGTTGGGAAGTAGAAAAAGTAAAAACTTCGAGATGATTTCTAAGTCGATGTCTTTACCAGCAAATTCATCAATAAACCTCCAAACCGATTGAAGAATAAAAATAAGCATCAAAATTGTAAAAACAGATAAAAATGTTTTTACAAAAGAAACTAGAATATAGCGGTCTAAAATTTTCAATACTTAATTTTTAGTCTAATTCATTGATATAATAATCCGCATATTTTGATCTTTGGAATTGAAAGTGATTAGCTGAAAGCGGTTCATTAGTTTTAAACTTAGTCACTCGGAACTCAATTTTTGTATCCTCAGGCTGAATCTGAATTAAGTTAAAAATATGCTTGGTTTGTCGATCTATTCCTAAAAGGATTTGCTTCATTTCATTTTTTGAATCCATAGGAATCAATTCCACATATTGAATTTTTCTTCCTTTTACATCTTCGATAATATCCATTTTGAAACGGTATCCTTCTTCATAGAAGGTCAACATCTTGGAAGGGGTAATTTGATCTGTATCCATTTCATCATAGGAAGAAATTGTCACTTCTTCATCTTCTGGAACAATGGTATATATTTTTTTTCCATCGAAAATTTGAGTAGTTCCCATCAAATTTAAAACATACTTATCCCCTTTTATGCTTACATCACCTCTGGTTTCTTGTTTAAGATCCTGCTCTTGATTTTCTAAAGTATAACTAAAGTCAATAACTAAGTTATCGTAAGATTCTACTTTATTAAGAACCTCTTTCACGAGCTTTTTGGCTTCAGGATCATCTTGGGCTACTATACTGTGACTCAAGAAAAGAGTAAATAAAATAAAAGTTGATAGTGCAATTTTTTTCATGGGTTATGACTTTTGTTCGTTTTTAAGTAATTCTTCTAAGGCTATAAAATCTGGAACCAAAACTTGTCTGGCTTTACTTCCTTCAAAAGGACCTACAATCCCTGCAGCCTCCAATTGATCAATAATTCTTCCAGCTCTGTTATAACCTAGTTTTAATTTTCTTTGTAAAAGAGATGCTGAACCCTGCTGTGCCGTAATAATAACTTCTGCAGCGTCTTTAAATAGCTTGTCTCTTTCTTCGATATCATTATCAACACTTATGCCAGAGTCCTCTCCAGAATACTCGGGTAATAGATAAGCATCGGGATAAGCCTTTTGTGAGCCAATAAAGTCTGTAATGCGCTCTACCTCTGGGGTGTCCACAAAAGCACACTGCAAACGTATCAAATCATTACCTTGGGTAAACAACATATCTCCTCTACCTATAAGCTGATCTGCACCTCCAGCATCTAAAATTGTTCTTGAATCAATTTTAGATGTAACTCTAAATGCCATTCTGGCGGGGAAGTTGGCTTTTATCATTCCAGTAATAACATTCACAGAAGGTCTTTGGGTGGCGATAATTAAGTGTATTCCTATGGCTCTTGCCAATTGGGCCAATCTTGCGATTGGCGTTTCTACCTCTTTACCAGCAGTCATGATTAAATCTGCAAATTCATCGACGACTAACACGATATAAGGAAGGAATTTATGTCCATTTTCTGGATTTAATTTTCTAGCCTTAAATTTTGTATTGTATTCTTTAATGTTTCTCACCATCGCATCTTTAAGGAGATCATATCGATTGTCCATCTCAATGCACAGCGAGTTTAAAGTGTTGATCACTTTTGTATTATCGGTTATAATAGCTTCTTCTGTATCTGGAAGTTTTGCTAAATAATGTCTTTCAATTTTATTAAAAAGCGTTAATTCTACTTTCTTAGGATCCACTAAAATAAATTTCACCTCAGCAGGATGTTTTTGATAAAGAAGTGAAGTTAAAATTACATTTAATCCAACCGACTTACCTTGCCCAGTTGCACCAGCCATAAGCAAGTGAGGCATTTTAGCAAGATCTACTGTGTAGGTTTCATTGGAAATAGTTTTACCCATGGCAATTGGTAGCTCCATTTCTGCATTTTGGAATTTATTGGAGGCTACAACAGATCGCATAGGCACAACCGATGGATTTTGATTAGGAACTTCTATTCCTATGGTGCCTCGACCTGGAATTGGAGCTATAATCCTTATACCAAGGGCCGAGAGCGATAAGGCGATGTCGTCTTCAAGGTTTTTAATTTTTGAAATTCGGATGCCCGCTTCGGGAACAATCTCATATAAAGTTACCGTAGGACCTACTGTAGCTTTAATCTGAGCAATTTCAATTTTATAATTCTTAAGCGTGTCTACAATCTTATTTTTGTTTTGCTCCAATTCTTTTTGATCGATAGTAATTCCACGACCAGAATTGTAATCCTTAAGCAAATCTATACTAGGAAATTGATAGTTTGCAAGTTCCAAAGTAGGATCAAATTCACCAAAATCTTCAACAAGTTTTCGACTCAATTGATCGGTTTCCTCCTCATCTTCAGCGGTTTCTACTTCCATTTCAACATCGTCTTCAGCTTCAGACTTTATAACAATTTTCTCTTTTTCTTCTTTGGACTCGTTTGGAGTTTTCTCACTATAAGAGTTTTCAATTTCTACATCTTTATCTACATTAAGCTCTTTTGTAGAGTCTTGATTATTTTTATGAGTAGCAATTTCAACCTCTTTAGTCATATCTTTTGAAGCAGTTTTACGATGGAATTCCACTTCAGAAACCTCATCTTTCACTTGTTTCTTTTGCTTTGTGTACGATTTTGACAAAGCATCTGGAGTGAGGTGCAATCTAGAAACCAAATAAATGATTAACATAAAAATCAAAATAAGTGTAACTCCGAGTTTACCGACATAATCTTGAAGAAAATCGTTCAGTTCAAAGCCAACTACTCCTCCTAAAATTGGGTTGGAAGAGGCGAAAAATCCTAAAAGGAGTGAAAACCATAGAATGAGATATGCTCCCCAAAACCACAAAGTTCTCAATTTAAATAATTTTAGATTCAAGAATAAGTACATCCCGGTAACGAAGAGCATGACGGGAAGACTCAGGACAGCTATACCAAAGCCTTTGTAAATAAATGAATGACTTATATAAGCTCCGAATTTATTGAGCCAATTATTAGAAGATTCAGTTCTATCTAAGGCATCAGCCATTAAAGATTGATCTGCTTGCCAATTGAAGAAATAAGAAACGAAAGAAATGAATAATCCTATGGCAAATAGAATAAGGAAGCTCCCGAAAATAATTTTGGTTCGCTTAGAAACCTTGAGTTTAGCCTTAGGTTTAGTTTGTTTAGTCTTGGACTTGGTAGGACGTTTAGTTTTGGTCATAGAGTTATTATCGTACGAGACAAAAATACAAATATTAAACGCTTAAACTAATCAAAATAGTGCGACTAAATAAGGAATATAAATCACCAAAGCTATAACCAATGCAAATAGACCTGCAATCAAGACTGCCCCTGCTGCAAGATCTTTCACTTTTGCAATAGCTTTATCCTGATGAGGCTGGACAAAATCGGCTAACTCTTCTATAGCAGTGTTTAGTCCTTCTAGACCTAAAACCAGTGCCATAATACCCAGTTGAGCTAACCATTCTGCTTTATTAATTTCAAAATAAAAGCCAGCTAAAATAGCTAAAAGGCAGCCTAAAAGTTGGTACTTAAAACTGTCTTCTTTTAAAACCAATATCCACAAACCTTTAGAAGCAAAGACAAGGGATTTTAGGCGTTCACCTATTATTTTCTTACTAAACATTCATTTACTAACCTAATTGATTACGGGGAACTAAAATAGGCACAAATAAAAAAAGAAACAGAACATCTAGTTTCTTTTTTTAATCTAAGATTGAGATGGACTTTATTTATCTATAGAACCTAAAACTCTTTGTGCAAAAGTATTGGCTGCATCTTTTTCTGACATGCCTTCTTTAACCATCTTATCCATTTCTATGGCACCGGCGATATTAGTTATAATCTCACCTACAATATCCATTTCTTCTTCTTTAACGGATCTGTGTTCACAAAAAGATTCTAAAACTTCAATAGTGTGCTCTAATTTCTGAGCATCATTGTTCTTCTGAAAATGTTTAATTACTGGTAACTTCATCTACTAATTCTTTTAAAGATTCAAATTTATTCGTTTGAACTTGATTTTTAAATTCTCCATTTTTAAATGTCGCAAAGGTTGGCAAGTTATCCACATTCGCCAATTTTCTAGATTCAGGGTATTTTTCTGCATCTACTATGATAAAAGGAATTCCCTCATTTTCGCTTGCTAATTTCTTAAATTTTGGCTTCATCAATCTGCAATTCCCACACCAAGTTGCTGAATATTGCACAACAACTATGTCGTTATTTTTTAAAGAATCTGCTAAATTATCTTGATCTAATTCTTGAAACATAATTTATGATTTTAAGTTAAGCTAGACCTCGTAAGGCCTAGCCAAAATTATTTTAGTTGCTAGATAAATAAGAAGAAACTCCTTTTCTATCTGCTTTCATGCTTTCTTTACCTTCTTCCCAGTTTGCAGGACAAACTTCTCCATGTTTCTGTACGTGAGTATACGCATCAATCATTCTTATAAATTCATTGACGTTACGCCCTACAGGAAAGAAATTCACACCTTCGTGAAATACCATTCCATCTTCGTCGATTAGATATGTTGCTCTGTAAGTAACATTATCTCCATCTACTGTAAGGTGTCCATCCTCATCGTCATATCTTTCGTTGGTGATGTCTAGTATACCTAATCTAGAGCTTAAATTTCTATTAGAATCTGAAATAATTGGGTATGTAACACCTTCAATACCTCCATCATCTTTAGGGGTATTCAACCAAGCAAAATGAACCTCTGCAGTATCACAAGATGCTCCTATTACAATGGTATTTTTTTTCTCAAATTCTGGTAAAGCGTCTTGAAATGCGTGTAATTCCGTTGGACACACGTACGTAAAATCTTTAGGATACCAGAAAAGCACTATTTTTTTATTTTCTTTTTTTGCTTTTTCTAAAATATTAATTTCAAAAGTATCGCCCATTTCATCGATGGCATTAACTTTTAAATCTGGAAATTTTTTTCCTACTATTGACATATTGTTCAGTTTTTATTTGTTATTAATTTCAGTACAAAAATATAACATAAGGTAGATTTTAACGTGGAAGTTTTAACATCTATTCTTATAGCTAGATAAGTTTAGTCTATAGTCAGAATTTTCTCTAATGGTCTGAAGAAAATGCCATTAATAGATCCTGCTTTAGATCTTGAGTATCTTCAATACCTACAGAAAAACGTATAAGGTTAGATTTAATACCTTGAGCATGCCGTTCTTCTGCCGTCAACAAAGAGTGAGATGTTTTTTCTGGAGACAAAACCGTACTCTCCACTCCTCCTAAGCTCAAGACGTTTTTAATCATTTTTAAAGAGTCAAAGAATTTGACAGTATCGCGCTTTTCATTTAATTCGAAAGATAGCATTCCCCCAAAGCCCAACATTTGGTCTTTAGCCAATTGGTGCTCAGGATGTGATTCTAAGCCTGGATAATAAACTTTGTCTACAAAATCAGAATTCTCAAGAAACACTGCCATATCCATAGCATTTTGAGTTTGCTGCTTAACTCTTAGGTTAAGCGTTTTCATACTTCGCTCAAGTAACCATACAGTTTGATCTGCGAGACTTCCTCCAAAATTCTTGGCTTTAGAAAATACTTTATTCATAATGGCTTCCGAAGATGCTACAGCGCCAGCCGTAATGTCGCTATGGCCCCCAAGATATTTTGTGGCACTGTGTATAACGATATCAATTCCAAGATCGAGTGGTCTCTGATTAATAGGACTGGCGAATGTATTATCGGCCATTGTCAAGATACCTTTTTCCTTTGCAAATTTAGATACTAATTTAATATCTGTGATTTCCAATAAGGGATTTGAAGGAGTTTCTATATAAAGTAATTTAGTTTCAGGTTTTATAGTAGACTCCAAGAGTGTCCAATTATTAACGTCGATGAAATCGTACGTAATTCCATAACGATGACATTCTTCAACAATAAAATTACGAGTTCCCCCATAAATCTGATTTTGAAGGATAACGTGATCACCAGATTCTAGTACACTCAACATAGCTGTAGTGATTGCTGCCATACCACTACCAAATATAAGAGCAGACTCAGCATGCTCCAATTCAGCTATTTTTTTAGCTAAATAATATTGATTGGGACTATTAAAATATCTGGGATAAATAGAAGTTTCTAAACCCTCATAAGCATAAGCTGTAGACATATAGAGTGGAGAAACAGCTCCTTTATAGGTGGTATCTTCTACTTCACCACTATGAACACAAATTGTATTTAAGCCTTTTTGCATTTTCTTTTTTTTCTCAAATTTAATCGGTTTACCCGTAACTTTAAACTGAGAGTAGTTTAATTTTAGGATTAACACTTTTTTATATATTTACAACTATGGAACATTTATTTATAAATATCGAATCTCTTTTACAAGTAAGGGAACCTGGAGGCAAAATTCTGAAAGGTGAAAGTATGTTGAATCTCCCTAAAATAGACAATGCATTTTTGCACATAAAAAAAGATAAAATTTTAGATTACGGATCTATGAGTTCTGCTCCTGAAACAAGTGCGGCTAAAGTTATAGATTGTAGCGGTAAGTTTATTTTACCCACTTGGGTAGATTCACATACGCATTTAGTCTATTCTGGACATAGAGAAGACGAATTTGCAGATAGAATTGAAGGCTTATCTTATGAGGATATCGCTCAAAAAGGTGGAGGAATTCTCAATTCTGCAAAAAAGTTACAAGCGACTAGTTTTGAAAAATTATACGTTGAAACAGAAGTAAGGCTAAAGGAAATCATGCAGTTAGGGACTGGTGCTGTTGAGATCAAATCTGGATACGGACTAACTGCGGATGCTGAGCTAAAAATGTTGAAGGTTATCAAAGCCTTAAAAGATAATTATACACTTCCAATTAAAGCAACATTCCTTGCCGCTCATGCTGTTCCTAAAGAGTATAAAGATCAAAAAGATGCTTATGTAGACATGGTTATTGATACTATATTACCCAGAGTTGCTGAAGAAGGTTTAGCTGATTATATTGACGTTTTCTGTGAAAAAGGCTATTTTGATTTAAAGGATACGGAACGATTGATAAAAGCTGGCAAAAAATATAACTTAAAAGCTAAAATACACGTCAACCAATTTAATAGTTTTGGAGGAGTAAAATTAGCTACAGAGCTTGGCGCACATACAGTAGATCACCTAGAAGAATTAACTGAAGATGATATTATGGCCTTAAAAGAGGGAGATACCATTCCTGTGGCTTTACCAGGATGCTCTTTCTTTTTGGAAATCCCTTATACTCCTGGTAGACAAATCATTGATAATAATCTACCTTTAGTCTTAGCTACCGATTTTAATCCCGGGAGTTCACCCTCAGGAAATATGAATTTTATTGTTGCCTTAGCTTGTATTAAAATGAAACTCACCCCAGAAGAGGCTATAAATGCAGCCACATTTAATGCTTCTTTTGCTTTGGGCTTACAAGATAAAGTAGGAAGTATTACTCGAGGAAAACTAGCTAACTTTATCATTACCAAAAAAATTCCATCTTATCGTACCCTTCCCTACGCGTTTGGTTCTAACTGTATTGAAAGCGTTTGGATTTCTGGACAACCTATTTCTTAATCTATGGAAAATTTTACTTTTTTTAATACCTCAGATATTTCTAAGCTCATTCAACATAGAGAAAACGAAACCAAGTTTGGAGAAGGGGTTGAAACGGTTTCAGAACTTAATCAACTTGCTGAATGTGATGCTGAATATGTTTTATTTGGAATACCAGAAGATCTTGGAGTTATGGCCAATTTTGGGAAACCAGGAACTTCAAAAACATTTCAACATGTTTTATCTTCCTTATTGAATATTCAAAATAATAAATTCAATCGTCCAAACAACCTTATTCTCCTTGGCCAAATAAATTGTGATGGTTTTTATGAAGAAGCAGAAGCTTTAGATCCTAAAGCTGAAAATTATAGAAATCAATTAGGAGACATTGTTAGCAAAATAGACAATGTGGTAACTGCAGTAGTAAAAACTATCATAGAGTCGGGCAAAACTCCTATTGTAATTGGAGGTGGTCACAATAACTGCTATGGCATTATAAAGGGAACTTCTAAGGCTTTAGAAAACCCTATAAATGTTTTAAATATCGATGCCCACACCGATTTGAGAGCCCCAGATTACAGGCATAGTGGCAATGGTTTTAGGTATGCCCTTGAGGAAAATTATTTAAATAAATACCATGTGTTTGGTCTGCATAAGAATTATACGTCACAAGAAATTTTTGACTTTATGGATCACAAAAAGGGCCTCAATTATTTTCTATACGAAGATGGCTTACACCTTACCACACTCGATAAATGCATCAGGCTAAAAAGCGGAGTCGATTTTTTAAATAGAGAGTTTGGTTTCGAATTGGATTGTGATGCTATTGGCGGAATGAATTCTAGCGCAGAAACACCGTCTGGATTTAGCATTAGAGACATTAGAACCTTCATTAGGCTCATCAAAAAAGAACAAGTTCATTACTTTCACATATGTGAAGCGGATGCTTCAAAAGATAAAACTATAGGAAAGGCTATAAGTTATTTTATTTCTGATTTTATAAGAGATGAAGATTAATTATTGAAGATTTATATTCAATCCAAAAAAACTTGAGCTTGCTGCTCTATTAAACTGTGCGTAAGAATAGCTAAATCTCAATTTGTTAAATTTAATGCTCACTCCTCCTGTAAGTCCAGAAAACGCTCTTTGATCTTGTATTCTCAACTCTTCACCTCTTCTGAAATTATAGCCCAGTTGAATGCTAAATCCTCCATCAGGAAATAGTTCTGCACCAAGTATAGTATGTCTAAGTGCGTTATTGATAAAACTAGGATCGTCTGCAGTTACGTTTCCAGTTAAATCCTCAATATCTCTCGCAGTGTTTCGAAATGCAAGATCCCATTGTTGCAAGTTTTCTAAAGTAACGTGCCATCGGATTGGTGCTTTTTTTAGTTTTTGGGAAATTCCTAGAACAACTTCAAAGGGCATTGATTCCCTTACATCGTTAAAGGCTTTAAATTGAGTTCCGAAATTCCTCACAACACCAGAAATGATTAAATCCCATTCTGGATAAATGTAACTCACCCCTACGTCTACGGCTCCAGCAAAGGACGAGTATTGCTCTAAACTAGAGGAGATGAGTTTAAGATTCCCCCCCACGTAATAATCAGACCTGCCAATTCGCCTAGAATATCCTACGGATAATGCAGCTTCAGACCCACCAAATTCTGAGGTAGAATTTCCAGCTTCATCGAATCCTTCAAAACTCCCGTAATCAATAAAGGTCACTCCAGCTTGGATGATTTGGGTTCTTCTACCAACATCATAAGCGTAAGAGGCAGTTCCATAATTGACATCTGCAAAATAGTTCATGTAGTTCACAGACATTTGATTGTGCATATCAAAATTGATTAAAGCTGGATTTGCCATTGCATTTGAAGGGTCGAATGAATAGGAGGTAATATTTTTTCCCCCAAGAGCTGAAACTTTTGGAGAAACAGGCAGGTTTAAAAATTGGTAGGTGTTTTGACCACCAATTTGGGCCTTAGTAGACCAAGTTACACTGCCAATAAATAGTAAGAAAAGTAGTTTGAATCTCATTAAAGTCTATACTGCTCAGTATTGAAACGTTTTGCAATGTAATTTATTTTGAAATAAATCAACCATAAAAAAACCAGATGATTCATTCATCTGGTTTTCAAAATTTAAGCTAGTGTAAACTATAAAATTTTAGCGTCCTTTACCTTTTGCTTCAGAAGAGCTAAATCTAGAACTTCGTGCATCTCACTTACATAATTAATTTTGAGTCCCTTGAGGTAGTCTTCTTTGATTTCCTCAATATCCTTGCGATTATCTTCACATAAAATAATCTCTTTAATTTTAGCTCGCTTAGCTGCAAGAATCTTCTCTTTTATACCACCAACAGGAAGCACCTTACCTCTTAAAGTGATTTCTCCCGTCATGGCTAAATTCTTTTTGATTTTACGCTGAGTAAATAGTGAAACTAAAGAAGTTAACATCGTTATACCAGCACTAGGTCCGTCTTTTGGAGTTGCGCCTTCAGGAACGTGAATATGGACGTTATAATTGGTGAAAATATCTGAATTTAAATCAAATTTTTCAGCATTGGATTTTATGTATTCCATGGCAATAGTGGCAGACTCTTTCATCACTTTACCCAAATTACCTGTGATGCTAAGGTTTCCTTTCCCTTTAGATAAAATCGACTCTATAAATAAGATTTCACCACCTACACTAGTCCAGGCTAATCCTGTGACGACTCCAGCGACATCATTATTTTCATAAGAATTTCGTGGACGGGAAGGTCCTAATATTTTTTCGACAGCTTCACTGGAGACTTTAACGTCATAGTCCTCTTCCATCGCAATGTTTTTAGCAATGTTCCTAACCACTTTAGCTACCTGTTTTTCAAGATTTCTCACACCCGATTCTCTGGTGTAACCGTCTATTATTTTTTCAAGTTGCTGTTTTCCTAGTTTGATATCTTCACTTTTGATACCATGTTCGGAAATTTGTTTAGGCAATAAATGGCGTTTAGCAATTTCAATTTTTTCCTCCACTGTATATCCATTCACGTTTATAATTTCCATCCTATCTCTTAAAGCAGGGTGAATTGTTGCAAGATTGTTGGACGTTGCAACGAACATGACTTTGGATAAATCGTAACCAACTTCCAAAAAGTTATCATGAAAATCGTTATTTTGTTCAGGATCTAATACTTCTAGCAAGGCAGAGGAAGGGTCTCCTTGGTGACTATTTCCTATTTTGTCGATTTCATCTAAAACGAAAACAGGATTACCAGTACCAGCCTTTTTAAGACTCTGTATAATTCGACCTGGCATTGCTCCAATATAGGTTTTTCGATGTCCGCGTATTTCAGCTTCGTCTCTTAACCCCCCAAGAGAAACTCTAGCATATTTTCTTCCCAAAGCTTCTGCGATAGACTTACCTAGAGAGGTTTTTCCTACACCAGGAGGGCCATAAAGACAGAGAATTGGGGATTTCATGTCTTTTCGCAATTTCAGAACAGCAAGGTATTCTATAATTCTCCGCTTAACATCGTCTAATCCGTAGTGATCTCGATCCAGAACTTTCTGGGCTCGTTTCAAATCGAAAATATCGTCGCTATAATGGTCCCAAGGAAGATCCAGAAATAAATCTAGATAATTCCGCTGAATGGAATATTCAGCTACTTGAGGATTCATTTTTTGGAGCTTAGTCAATTCTTTATTGAAATGGGTCTCAACTGTTTCTTTCCAAACTTTTGTTTTAGCACGTTCGCGCATGTCATCTAGTTCCCCTTCAGAAGAAACCCCACCCAATTCTTCTTGAATAGTTTTCATCTGTTGGTGAAGAAAATATTCACGCTGTTGCTGACTCATGTCATTTTGTACCTTTGACTGTATGTCATTCTTTAACTCGAGTTTTTGAAACTCAAGATTCATATATTTCAAGGTGGAAAGCGCTCTTTCTTTTAGATCACTGGTTTCCAACAGTTTTTGTTTATCCTCAACATCCACATTCATATTGGAGGAAACAAAATTGATTAGAAATGAAGAACTCTCAATATTTTTGATTGCAAAGGAAGCCTCTGAAGGAATATTTGGGCTGTCCTTTATAATTCTTAAAGAAAGGTCTTTTACTGAATCTATAATAGTTTCGAATTCGTTGTCGTTAGACTCCGGCTTAAGTTCTTCGAATTCTTCAATTTTACATCTTAAATACGGTTGATCACTAACGGGTTCTGTAATCTTAAACCGTTTTTTTCCTTGTATGATGACTGTTGTGTTACCATCTGGCATTTTTAAAACCCTTAGGATTCTTGCCACTACTCCTACTTTATGAATATCTGCATAGGAAGGGTGCTCTTCATCATCATTGGTTTGTGCTACGACACCAATAGTTTTGTTTCCGTTATTTGCATCGTTAATCAACTTTATAGATTTATCTCTCCCAGCTGTAATGGGGATTACAACTCCTGGAAATAACACTGTATTCTTAAGAGGAAGTATAGGTAAATCATCGGGGAGTTCCTCTCGATTTATTTCTTCTTCGTCTTCAGAAGTCATTAGGGGTATAAGCTCAGCATCTTCGTCTATGTTCTGAGATGATAAATTATCTAAATTAAATAGTCCTGATTTCGCCATAATTATTTTTTTGTCAAAATGTCAGTCACAACTGACTCGTCTTCTTTTTTTATTCGGATTTATTCGGAAAAGACTGATTCCCAATAGAAATTATCCTTCTTCTCTTAGGGGTTCAATTCCTATGCCACGCTAAATTACTAGTATTTATAGTTTTGTTTTTGTAGTCTATTAAAATTAGTCGAAATTTACCTTTTGATTAGAAATTATGACCACAAACCAACAATTTGATCAAGTAATGGAGACCTGCAGAGATCTCTTTGAAAAGAAAACTAAAGATTACGGAACAGCTTGGAGAATTCTTAGACTTTCATCACTGACCGATCAGATTTATATAAAAGCATGCAGAATACGAAGTTTACAAGAAGCTACGGAGCAAAAGATTGAAGAAAATGAGGATTCAGAGTTTATTGGAATTATCAACTATTCCTTAATGGCCATGATTCAAATTGAACTTGGTTTTGCCGATAAAGCCGATTTAACGAGTGAAAAAGCTTTGACTCATTACAACGTACAGGTCAAAAAATCGAAAGATTTAATGATTGATAAAAACCATGATTATGGTGAGGCTTGGAGGAAACTCAGAGTCAGTTCACTAACGGATCTAATCCTTCAAAAATTATTGCGCATCAAGCAAATTGAAGATAATCAAGGTCAAACTTTGGTAAGCGAAGGTATAGAAGCAAATTATCTCGATATTATCAATTATTCCGTATTTGCTTTAATTCATTTGAACTCAAAACAAAATTAAATGAAATATCTAGTAGGTTTATCAAGGATTCTGGTTGGTGCTTTGTTTATATTCAGTGGATTTGTAAAGCTGAATGACCCGATTGGGTTTTCTTACAAGCTTCAAGAATATTTTGGTGAAGGGGTTTTAAACCTTGAATTTCTAATACCTTATGCACTAGTAATTGCCATTTTTATTGTCATTTATGAGTTGCTTTTAGGAGTGACTCTTCTTATAGGATATGCTCCAAAATTTACGAAATGGAGTTTATTACTCATGATTTTATTTTTCACTTTCCTTACTTTTTATTCAGCTTATTTCAATAAAGTCACCGATTGTGGATGCTTTGGGGATGCCATTCCATTAACACCTTGGCAATCCTTTGGAAAAGACATCATCTTACTTGTTCTTATCTTAATTCTGTTTTTAAATGACAACTACCTAAAACCATTATTCAACAAAGCTTCTTTAAAATGGGTTGTATTTGCTACTGCTGTAGCTTGTCTGTATTTTGCTTACCATGTGTTGATGCACTTGCCTGCTATCGATTTTAGAGCCTATTCTAAAGGAACCAACATTCCTGAAGCGATGTCCTTTCCTGACGATGCACAAGAGGCTGTATACAAATACCAATGGACGTTTGAGGAAAATGGTGTTTCAAAAGTGTATACGACTAACGGAAGTTATCCCGATGTCTCAGGAGAATTTATAAATGTGAATACAGAGCTAATAACTGAAGGTTATACCCCTCCTATCAATGACTTTTCATTGATGAGAGATGGTGAAGACTTTACAGAATCATTAATGGAAGAAGATAAACTACTTATTATAGTTGCTTATAATTTTTCAAAAACTGAACTTGAGGGTTGGGCTAAAATTCAGTCAGCATTATTAAAAGCTAAAGCAGAAAATTATAAAATCATTGGATTGACTGCTTCTGGACTTTCAGCTATTTCTACATTAAAATCTGAATATGCTCTTGATTTTGACTTCTATTTTGCTGATGAAACCGCTATTAAAACCATTATAAGGGCAAGTCCAGGCTTAGTGAAAATTGAAAAAGGGACTATCGTAGACAAGCTACATTGGAACGATGCCGATGATTTTTAAAATTTCTAAAACGTGCTAAAATTGATTTTTCAAAAGGTAGGCTATGCTCTCATAACTGTTTTTGGTGTAGTCACTGTCATCTTTTTTTTATTTAGCGTTTTACCTGGAGACCCTGCTCAAATGATGTTAGGGCAAAATGAAACCCAGGAACAACTTCAGAAACAAAAAGAAAAATATGGGTTCGATAAGCCTATAAGTCAGCAATACCTCCTCTATCTCAACGATTTATCCCCATTGTCTTGGCATAGTCAAGAAGCCTCAGATTTCACTTACTTTGAAGATGATAAATATTCTGGGATAAAATTACTAAACCTCTCCAGAGGAGGTTTGTATCTTAAATATCCATACCTAAGAACTTCATTTCAACGACAAGACCAAGACGTAGTTGATATTATTAAGCAAACTTTACCCAATACAGCGATTTTGGCTATATCCTCAATCATAGTGGCTTTGCTAATTGGTATTTTCTTAGGAATCATTTCTGCCCTTCAAAAGGATACTTGGATCGATAAAGGCATACAAGTCTTAAGCACTCTTGGAATGAGTTTACCTTCTTTTTTTAGCGCCATTCTTGCGGCTTGGCTTTTTGGTTTTGTGCTTCAAGAGTACACAGGTCTCAACATGACAGGAAATCTATATGAGTTGGATGATTTTGGAGAAGAAAAGCGGTTGCATTTCAAAAATTTAATTCTCCCCGCTTTGGTGCTAGGCATTCGTCCGTTGGCTGTTGTAGTTCAGCTAATGAGGAGTTCACTTCTAGAAGTATTTCAACAAGACTATATTAGGACTGCAAAGGCAAAGGGCTTAAACACCTATTCCATAATTGTTGGACATAGTCTTAAAAACGCCCTTAACCCTGTTATAACTGCTATTTCTGGATGGTTTGCTTCTATGCTTGCTGGAGCTGTTTTTGTAGAATACATCTTTGGATGGAATGGATTGGGAAAAGAAATTGTAGACGCTTTGAATACCTTAGATTTGCCAATTATAATGGGAGCTGTGTTAACTATAGCTATCATTTTTATCATTATTAATATCTTCGTAGATATCATATATAAATTATTAGATCCAAGAATAACTTAAAAATATACTTATGAGAACTCAAATTGTAGCAGGAAACTGGAAAATGAATTGTGATTTAGATGAATCACAACACCTTTTAAATGCTTTAAAACAAAAAGATTTTTCTAAATCTAACGCAGAAGTTATCGTTGCCCCACCTTACACCAACTTGTATGCAGCTCACAAAACCTTAGAAAATTCTTCTATAAAGATTTCATCTCAGAACATCAATGAAAACGACAAAGGCGCTTATACTGGAGAAATCTCTCCAAGCATGTTGAAAAGTGTTGGTGTTGAATACGCTATCATTGGACATAGTGAGCGAAGAGCCATCTATGAAGAGTCCGATAATTTACTTGCAAAGAAAGTTACTGCCGCTCTGAAACATGACCTTAAAGTGATGTTCTGTATCGGTGAAGTTCTAGAAAAAAGAAAAGCAGACAAACATTTTGAAGTGGTAGAAGAACAATTGAAGAATGGTCTTTTTCATATTGAGGCTTCACAAATGAAAGGTGTAGTGATTGCTTACGAACCAGTTTGGGCCATTGGAACAGGAGAAACAGCTTCTCCAGAACAAGCCCAAGAGATTCATGAACACATCCGCAAGATTTTAGCTAAACAATACAGCCAAGAGATCACCGATCAAACCTCTATTCTTTACGGAGGAAGCGTTAAACCAAATAATGCTAAAGAGATTTTTGCTAAAAAAGATGTTGACGGTGGGCTTATAGGTGGTGCTTCTCTAGATGCAGATAGTTTTGCTGAAATTGTGATGTCCTTCTAATATGACTTATATAGAATATAATTTTAAAGTTCTCCCACTCCAACCAGGTAGAGATATCATTCTTGCTGAGCTGGGTGAGCTTCCTTTTGAAAGCTTTGAAGATCACGAAAGTGGTCTTCTAGCTTATATCGAAGAATCTAAAGATGAAGATGATTTAGTAGAAAATTTATTTATTTTAAAATCTGATGAATTTAAAATATCGTACACTAAAACATCAATTCCTCAAGTGAATTGGAATGAAGAATGGGAAAAAAACTTCCATTCGATTCATATAGATACGCGATGTACGATAAGAGCTCCTTTTCATCCTAAAACAGAATCTGAAATTGATATTATTATAATGCCCAAAATGTCTTTCGGTACTGGACATCATGCAACGACTTATCAAATTTCTGAAATGCTCTTGGAAGAAGATTGCAAAGGCAAACGTGTCTTAGACATGGGATGTGGCACTGGAGTGTTGGGCATATTAGCAGATATACGAGGAGCGCAATCTGTAGATTATATAGATATAGATACTTGGTGCATAGAAAATACTGAAGAAAACCTAGAAAGAAACTCGTGTAAAGGAAATATTCTTTTAGGAGGAGCAGAAAAAATTGAGAAAGAGTACGATATCATTTTAGCAAACATCAATAGG
Source organism: Psychroflexus gondwanensis ACAM 44 (assembly GCF_000355905.1). GTDB lineage: Bacteria > Bacteroidota > Bacteroidia > Flavobacteriales > Flavobacteriaceae > Psychroflexus > Psychroflexus gondwanensis. The sequence continues at coordinate 35,166 of NZ_APLF01000005.1, read as the reverse complement.
AACATTTTATTAAAAGACATGTCAATATATTCTTCTCACCTTAAATCTGAAGGTGTTATTTATTTTAGTGGGTTTTATAAAGAAGATCTTGATTTAATTAAAGAAGAAGCAAATAAACAAGAGTTGACATTCGTTAAGAATCAGATAAAAGAGAACTGGGTGGCTGCCAAATTCACAAAAAATTAAAACCCGCCTTGGGAATTCTCTATATATTTGTAAAAAATTTGAAAAATGAGTGTTAAGGAAGAAGTTTTAGAAGAAGTTGACGTTGAGGAAAAACTTACGGATTCACATGAAATTATCGTTTACAACGATGAGGTAAATACCTTTGACCATGTGATAGAAACACTCATCAAAACCTGTGATCACGACGCTATACAAGCAGAGCAATGTACCCTACTCATACATTATAAAGGAAAATGCGCCGTAAAGTCCGGAGAGTTTGAAGATCTAAAACCTCGATGTACCGAAATCCTGAAAGCAGGGATTAGCGCTGAAATAGTATAAAAAAAGCCTCGATGTTCGAGGCTTTTTAATTTCTTATAAGAATCGATAAGCTTATCCCACTACTTTTAAAATTTCAGAAGTGATATAATCAATTTGCTCCTTATCGAGTTCTGTATGCATTGGTAAAGAGATAACTTCGTCTACCAACTTATTAGTTACTGTAAACTCTTTTTCGTCGTATCGCTCATCTTTATAAGCTTTTTGCAAGTGAAGTGGAATTGGATAATAGACTCCGTGTGGAATATTTTTTTCTTTAAAGTGGTTCACTAGCTCATCACGCTTGCCATTTTTAATCTTGATGGTATACTGGTGAAAGACATGACAATCGCAAGTATCACAAATGCCTTTTGAATTATCACAAGCTTTATGAGTTTCAGTCTTTGGAATTTCGATATGTTCAGATTTGCTTAAAGCCTCATTATATTGACGAGCCGCATCTTGTCGGCTTGAGCTAAAATCATCCAAGTGTTTGAGTTTAATATCCAAAATGGCAGCCTGTATGCTATCTAATCTAGAATTAACTCCAACGACATCATGATGGTAACGCTCGTACATACCATGATTTACTACTCCTCTTAGCGTATGGGCCAACTCATCGTTATTTGTGAAAATAGCGCCTCCATCTCCATAAGCACCTAAATTTTTGGAAGGAAAGAAAGAAGTAGCACCAACATCACCAATGGTTCCAGCCTTCTGTTGAGTAGCGTTTTTAAAGGTATAATTAGCACCAATAGCTTGTGCGTTATCTTCAATCACAAACAAATTATGAGCCTTGGCAATCTCCATAATTTCCTCCATTTGTGCAACATGGCCAAATAGATGAACAGGAACAATTGCTTTAGTCTTGGGAGTAATCGCTTTTTTAAGCTTTTCCAAATCGATATTAAAGGTGTCTTTATCTACATCAATCAGAACAGGGGTTAGATTCAAAAGAGCAATGACCTCGACGGTTGCAGCAAAGGTGAAATCTACAGTTATCACTTCATCCCCAGGCTTTAGTCCGAGACCCATCATAGAAATCTGTAAGGCGTCGGTTCCATTAGCACAAGGAATAACGTGCTTTACGCCCATATAATTTTCTAGATTCTCTTGAAATTGTTTGACAGCTGGACCATTAATATAAGCTGTTGAGTTTACAACCTCTATGATAGACTTATCAACTTCATCTTTTATTTTCTCGTATTGACCTTTAAGGTCAACCATCTGCAGTTTATTCATAGTTTATTTTTCTTTTACAAAAATAAGAATATAAAGTATTTAAAGAGCCAATTCGACTAAAAGCTTATTTTTGAAAAAAATAAAACTTGAAATTATTTTATCAGATTCTCATCCACTGTACTCAAATGATTTTGCCATCTTTCAGTTTCATCAGTCCAAAGTTGAAATTATTTGTGAAAGGTAGAACTCAATGGAAACAAAAACTAGCCGCCCAAGTTTCTGAAAATGATAAGATTATATGGTTTCATGCTGCTTCGCTTGGTGAATATGAGCAAGGAGTACCGCTTATAAACCGATTAAAAACATCGCATCCAACCTATAAAATTGCTGTTAGCTTTTTTTCACCCTCTGGTTATGAAGTAAAAAAGAAGGATTCTAAATTGGATATTATCACCTATTTACCGATTGATACCCCTAAAAATGCCAAGGCTTTTCTAGATATCCTTCAACCAGAAATTGCCTTTTTCATCAAATATGAAATCTGGCCAAACTTCTTGGATGAAATAGCTAAAAGAGACATTAAAACATATTTGGTTTCTGGTGTATTTAGAGAAGACCAACTTTACTTCAAACCTTTGGGACGCTTCATGGCAGAAGCTTTAGGTAAATTCAATCACATTTTTGTACAAAACGAAGACTCTCTTCAATTATTAAAACGGCATCATTTTGATAATTCTAGTTTATCTGGGGATACACGCTACGACCGAGTCATCTCTCAGTTAAGTATGGATAATAAACTTGAATTTATGGAATCGTTTACAGATTCAGATGAACCTGTCGTCGTCTTTGGAAGTACATGGCCAGAAGATGAAGCTTTATTTTTGGACGTTATTGATAAGGCTTCTTTCAAAATTAAGGTGGTAATTGCTCCTCACCAAATTAAGCCCATACAAATTCAGAAGTTAAAAAAAGCCCTTACCAAAAAGGTGATCTGCTACACAGAATTGGAGCATAATAATTTAGCTGACTTCGATGTTTTAATTGTTGATACAATAGGCTTACTGACTAAAATCTACAGCTATGCCGATGTGGCATACGTAGGAGGTGGAATGGGAAACAGCGGTTTACATAATATCTTAGAGCCTGCTGCATTTGGAATTCCTATCCTCATAGGGGATAACTTCAAAAACTTTCCAGAAGCGGTTTCTTTGAGAAGATTGGGTGGTCTTTTTAGTGTATCTAACCAAACTGAATTTGAAAAGATATTTGAAAAACTGATAATCAATTCAACTTTTAGAGAAAAGAGTGGGCAGATTTGTGGTCATTCTGTCAATTCTGAGGCTGGAGCTACTCAGCATATCTTAGATAAGATTGAATTTTAGGTGAGTCACTACGTGTCGTTTTTATGCTTATTATTTCTATACTGATTTATCACATCTATCATAAAAAATAGCATGAAAATAAAACATAGGAATAAGAAGAAAAGCGAGCTAATAACTAAAATTTTTTGAACTGCTTCCAGTGTATTTTCTGCGCGACCCGTTTGGCCTAAAACAAGAAATCCCAAAGTAATAACAAACAAACCTATCCCCCAAGTGATCTTATGAAGTCGAGAAGGATGAATACTCTTCAGATTAGAAAACATACCTAAGACGTAAATCGCAGAATCTATTGAGGTGATAAGAAAACCAACTAATAAAACCAAAGCCAAAATAATGCTGACACTGCCTAAAGGATACTGTTGAAGGAAAACAAAAATAGAAGTAAACACATCATTAAATGCATTTATGTCTACTGCTCCTTGGTTAATTAGCTGAAAAGCAGAATCCCCAAAAACTGAAAACCAAATAAAGCTCCCTAAACTAGGGATGAGAAGGACCCCAGTGATGAGTTCTCTTATGCTTCGTCCTTTGGAAATCCTTGCGATAAAAATACCAGTAAAAGGAGCCCAAGCCAACCAAAATGCCCAGTAATAATACGTCCAGTCGGATAGGAACTCTTTACTGAAATCGTAGGGTGAAAAAGCTAGACTCAGGGTGAAAAAATTGGTAACTAGATCTTTAATAGCCTCAACCATAGTAAGAAAGATGGAAGCCTGATCACTAAACAAAAAGACGTAAAACATTAAAACCAAAGTGAGACCGATATTGATTAAAGAAAGATTCTTAATTCCTTTGGAAAGTCCCCTGACGGAGGAAATGATGGCAGCTAAAAAAACAGTGGTACAAATGCATAAAATGAGGGAAAAATTAAAAGCTGTTTCTGTCGCATAAGAAATGCCACTTTCAATTTGTGAAACCCCAAGGGCTGCTGCACTCACCACACCAAAGACTATTGTAATAACTGTAATCAAGTCTATGGAATTGTTTACTTTATTGTTTTGAATATGAGGAATAAGGTGACTAAGTTGAATATTCTTATTCTTAACAAATAGAAGGTATGCTATAAACAAAGAAAATAGGCCATAAAACGCCCATGCGGTAAATCCCCAATGATAAAAAGTCATCATTAACGCATGAGTTTCCTCAGAGCCTTTTATGTTGACTCCAGGATGCTGAGAGAAATAGACTGGCTCCTGGACTGCTCTTAAGACTATACCAGCTCCCATTCCTGTGGAATACATCATCGCAATCCAAGAGACTGTTGAATACTTTGGTTTTGAATTTCCAAGCTTTATTTTACCGATTGGACTTAAGGCCAATACAATAAGAAAACATAAAATAAAAAGTCCTGCAAAAAGATATAATTGACCGAATACATCTAAAACATAGGAGGATAACCTATCGATGATTATATAAGACCGATTAGGAATGGTGATGAGCAAACCTCCTAAGACTAGGAAAAATAGCACACTGTAAACAAAAACCTTATTTTTAATTTGGAAAGTTTTCAAAGCTTTTCGTGTTACACAGTCACCGCTTTGTTTAAGTAGCGCCTGAAGGGGAGCATAACTTTGTAAGCTTCTATTACTTTTTCTTTAAAGTCATCTGCCAAAATTTCTTTTCTATTGAAGGGCTTCATGGCTGCAAAGCTTTTTAGACGAAGTAAGTCTATGTGCTTATGGTCTTGTGTAAATCCCTTTGGAGAAGTTTTCAACTGGTCCTCATCTTCCATCAGACCCTCAAAATGCTTTTGAAAAGACTTGGTATTGATTATTTTTTTGAACTCATCTCCATTATAATCGATGGCTTCTCGTATGCTTTTTAAAAGTTCGGATTTTGGTTTATAAAAACCACCTGCTACAAAGCATTCTTCAATACCTAAATGAATGTAAAAGTCCCCTGTTTTGGGTCTCTTATCCAATCCCGCTCCAAAATGATCTTTATAAGTAGGCTTATTAGGATGATATAATAGATTGTTATTAATCCTATTGATGGCTTTTTTGCCTGAAGAGGAATAGTAATTTTCATCGAGCTTAGACAACTGAAGGTCGAGATCTTCTAACCATTTAACGTAGTCTGCTTTTACGGTTTCATACTGCCCTCTGTGCTCATCCATCCACTCTTTACTATTGTTGGCATTTAGTATTTCCAAAAAACCGAATAGACGTTCAAAATTCATTTAATTAGGTTTTAGTGTATTGAGTTGCGTTTTGAGATCTTCCATAGATTGCTCTAACTTTTTAAGCATACTATTTTCTGAATTTTCATTGATGGAAAAGGTAAGTTTACTGGTTACTTCCCAAATCTCTTGGATTTCTGAGGCTTCAACCTCATAAGGAGGATAATAAGAGTTTGTAGAAATTAGAGAAATCTTATGAGAATTAGGATGTTTGTGTAATTTCTTGACCAAAACCGAATCTTGAAGCACAAACACATATACTTTATGATTTAGGGCTTGTTGTAAGCTCTCCACAGATTTTCCCAAAACCCAATCTTCAGGATGTAAATTGGGCTCCATACTGTCCCCTTCTACCTGAAACCCTCTATAGGTTGCATTTCTAAATTGAGGGATTGGCATTTCAAAAGCAGGGAGTTGATGATACCATTCTGCATCTCCTATATTTTGAGGATATCCAGCTGCTGCTTTTTGATTGACCAAAAGCATATTTTCTCTAGAATTGGTTTCATCCATAGAAATGATTTTTGGCATAGAATTGATATGATGAACATCCAATTTCTTTTGGAAGCTTTCTCCGTATAACCAAAGTGGGTTTACTTCTAACACCTTCAATAGCATCATGATCACTTGACCCGAGAGTTTGGTTTTACCTCTCTCTATATCTGACGTGGAATTTTTAATATTCAAAATCTCAGCAAATTCAGATTGGGTAAAATTATTTTCTTCACGTATTTGTTTAAAACGTTTAATTTCAAGAGGTAAATCTGTTTTCATATTAAAAAAGATTAAATTAGGAATATTTCCATAAACTTAAGGAAAAAATCCTAATCAAATATAATATTTTGACATGAATTATTTTAATAAATTTGAAGACTAAGCTAAAGCTCATGAAAATACACATCATCAACGGTCCAAATCTCAATATTTTAGGAAAACGAGAACCAGAAATCTATGGTAAGTCTACTTTTAAGGATTACTTCACCGAACTCCAATTTCAATTTAAAGAGCTGGAATTATCTTACTTCCAGTCCAATATTGAAGGAGAATTAATTTCAGAATTACAAGAAGCAGACGATAATGTAGATGGTATTATTTTGAATGCAGCAGCATATACTCATACCTCCATTGCTATAGGAGATGCAGTAAAAGCGATTGGAACCCCTGTGATCGAGGTTCATATATCCAACACTCATGCAAGAGAAGAGTACAGGAAACAATCTTATATTTCACCTAATGCCTTTGGAGTTATTCTTGGTTTTGGGTTAAGAAGCTATGAGTTGGCTATAAGGAGTTTTATAGATTAATAAAGAGAAACTATGACGTATTATTTGAGATTGCTATTTATAATTTTTAGTGTCACTTATGGTGTTGCACAAGAAAAAAATGAAATAGAAAAAAGGGTGAAAAAAGATGAAATCCCCAAACAGGCCAAAGAATGGCTAAAAGATGCTTTTGAACAAAAGCGAAGAACCAAATGGTACTATCAGACCGATGGAGTAAAAGAGGTCTACGAGGCTAAATTGAAACAAAACAAACATCTCCACAGTGTTGAATTTGACTTAAAGGGAAACGTTGAAAATATTGAGATTAAGATTAAAGAAAATGAGATCAGGGAAGAAGCTTATCAAGGAATCTTTGATTATTTCAAATCGAATTATACCCGTTATTCCCTTAAAAAGATACAGATTCAATACACAGGTGAAGCTGACGATCTTGAAGATTTGATCGATGAAGATGAGATTGAAAATCTAGTGATTAATTATGAAATTGAGTATTATGGCAAAACCGATAAAAACAATACCTTATGGGAAGGTTTATTTGATGCCAATGGAAAATTAATAGAAAAACGGTCTGTAAAATTAAAATTAACAGACAACTTAGATTATTAATATGAGGATTTATATATCTATTATAGGCTTATTGTTTTTTTCTTCATTTTATGCTCAAGAAAACCGAACAACTTTTGGGCTTTTTCCAGAAGCCTCTCTAAGTTATAAACTTTTAAAAAATTATTCAATAACTCATAAGTTTGAATCTCAACATGGATTTTATGATACTGAAAATTTAAATGAAGAGCTTGAGTACGAACATACTTTAACAGATTTACAAACCTTTATAGGCAGGCGAATAACTCCTTTTATAAAAGTAGATATCGGCTACCAATATAGAATTGAAGAGGGCGAAAACACCCATAGAACCATACAACAGGTATCTATTTTACAACGAGAATCCAATTTTAGGATTGGTCATCGGGTGAGGATCGATCAAACATTTTTTAAAAATGCTTCCCTCTTATTTAGGGCTCGTTATAGAATTAAAGGTCAAATTCCATTACAAGGTGAAAGCCTAGACAATGGTGAAAACTATCTTACTGTTTCTAATGAATTAATTTATATGATACAAAGTGGCGAGGATGATCTTGAAAATAGATTAACAACTGCTTTGGGATTTTATATTGATGACAAAAATAAATTTGAAATCGGACTGGATTATAGAACCGATGATTATTTAGTCGAAAATCGATTTAGACATCGGATATGGCTTAAATTCGGATATTATAAAACCCTTTAGTTACATTTATGAGGATACTTCATACCGCAGACTGGCATATTGGAAAAAAGCTACATAAGAAAGAGTTATATCAAGATTTTGATCTTTTTATCGACTGGTTGTGTAAGTTTTTACCTGAAAATGATATAGATATTTTGCTCGTGTCTGGCGATGTCTTCGACTTTTCGAATCCATCAAGTGAATCCAGAACCCAATATTATAGGACGCTCATCGAATTAAAAAAGTTTGATCTTAAAATTATTATTACTGGAGGAAACCATGATTCACCAAGTGTTTTGGAAGCCCCTAAAGCTATTTTAAATGAATTGGATATACACGTCATTGGGCAACGCCCAGAAAATTTGCAAGACTGTCTTATTCCAATTTATAAGGATGAAAATGTAGAACTTGTTATTGCAGCCTTGCCTTATCTTAGAAATAGAGATTTACAAGAACGTTTCGATGCAGAAAATCATGACAGCAAACAAAAAGCTGTACAACAGAGTATTGCCTATCATTTCCAAGAAACAGCTAGTTTAGCTAAGAAAAAATACCCTGATGTTCCCCTTATAGGCATGGGGCATTTGTTTGCCAAAGGTGTGAGTTTATCTGACAGTGAGCGTGAAATTCAAATTGGAAATTTAGCGGGCTTAGATGCTTCTCATTTTGGTAGCAATTACAGCTACATCGCCTTAGGTCATATTCATAAGCCTCAACGTCTTAACTCAGAAACCCCAATCTTTTATAGTGGTTCCCCTACTCCGCTTTCCTTTAGCGAACGGAAAAATGAAAAACGCATTTTGGTTATAGACACTTCTAAATCTTTTGAACCCGAAAGTATTTCTATTCCAAAGTTCAGGGATCTGATCTTGGTGAAAGGCAGTCTAGAAAAAATTAAACAGAAACTTTCTGAAATTACAAATACTCACCCTTTACAAACGCTTATTGAAATTGAAATGGAAGAAGAGCACTTTTCCCCATCCAAGACTATTGAATTAGAAGAGTATATTGAAGCTTTTGAAGCTGAAGCTTGTGAGATTGTAAAGCACAAAGTAAGTTTTAAATATAAGCCTGAAGGCCTTCGTGGAATTACATCAACAGAAGAACAAATCTCAGACTTTACACCACTGGAAGTCTTCCATAAAAAATTAGAAAGTGTTGATGAAACCGAAACTAGCAAAGAAGAACTCATCTCTGCCTTCGAAGAAATCTTAGATGAATTGAACCGTCCTGAACAATGAAAATTGAAAGTCTATCCTTTAAAAACATCAACTCCTTAAAAGGTGAACATAAAGTTCATTTTGACGAATCGCCCTTAAATTCTGGAGGTTTATTTGCAATCATAGGACCTACGGGGAGTGGAAAAAGCAGCTTACTGGACGCCATATGTCTAGCATTATACGGGCGTACGCCCAGAATCTCTAGTGTGACTAAAAGTAAAATCGAACAAGACGGCAGTATTTTGACAAAGTACCAAAAGGAAGCCTACGCTAAAGTTAAGTTTTCTTGTAATTTGGGGACTTACGAAGCAACTTGGTCTATCTCCACCAATAGAAATGATAAGCTAAGAGAATATGAAATGGACCTCTGGAATGTCGATACCAAAACTTCTTTTAGCGAGAAAAAGACAGAAGTCCTTACCGAGATAGAGCGAGTAATTGGTTTGTCCTACGATCAATTTGTAAAATCCGTATTACTCTCCCAGGGGGATTTTGCAACTTTATTACAGTCCAATGAAAAAGAACGAAGTGAGCTTTTAGAAAAAATCACAAACACTTCCATCTATAGGAGTATCGGCAAGAAAGTGTATGAAAAATACATGAGCTTAAAATCTAAAATACTCACTCAAAAAACCCTTTTAGACAACCTTCAAGACAAGCTAATTTCAAAAGAAACAGAAAGCGATTTTAAGCAGAATCTAAAGCAGCTAGGGGAAAAAGAGACTATAGAACACAAAAAGCTTTCAGAATACCAAAAGGATTTGGATCAACTCAAATTAAAAGCGAAGTTGAATTCCGAAGAAAACTTAGCGAAAACTGATTTTAAAACTTTGTTAGACCAAAGACAAAACTTTTATAATGAAAACCAACACCGATTGGAACAACATCAGAAAACATTGGAGTTTGAGGACGAGCTGCAAGACTTCAACAGTCTCCAAAAAGATGGAGACCGCCTAAAAGCTTCGATAATTAGAGAACAAGAAGAAATTACCAAAATCAATTCTAATATTAACAGCCTTCACCAAAAAATAGAAAATCTATTAAAAACAAAAGTAGACCCTAAAGCTGCTGAATCGGAATTAGAAAAATTACAAAAAACTTACACTGAACTTAACACCAGAAGGAGTTCGAAATTACATGACTTTTCTGCCAAAAAGCAACTTCTTAACAAGGAACTTGAAGACTTAGATTTAGAGTTTCAAAAACAAGGATTAGACAGTTTTATTGGAGAATTGACTCGTAAATCAGAGGTAAGCTCGGGGCAAATTCAAAATCTTGAAAAAGAATTAGAGGATGTCGAAAATCTAGAGGAGCGCATCCAAGAAAAAGAACATCTTAGAGATACTCTTAAGGAGGCTAGTCATGAAAGTAAAATCCTCAAAGATTTAGGTGATCAACTTCGTAGATTGGAAAATAAACGTTCTGAATTCCATAAAAAGAAAAGTGAGTATCCTGAACAAATCAAGCTAAAGGAAAGTAAGTTAAAAGCTGCTGAAAAAGAGGTTGATCTTCTTCAGACTAAAAAAGACAATCAAAATTTAAGATTAGAAGTGGAAGATCTTCGACAAAAACTTCAAAAGGGTGAGCCTTGCGTTGTCTGTGGCGCTATAGATCATCCTTATTCTGAACATTTACCTGAAGTTATTTCAGATCTTGATAAGACTATTGCTAGAGCTAAGGAAATAGCCAAACAGCTCTCTAAAGATTTACAACACTTAAACGCTGAATTTTCCTCTCTTCTAAAACAAATTGAAGATCTCGATAAGGAGATTAAGGAACTACACTCTAAACACACTTTAAATCAAGAAGAATTCGATTTAAAATTCAAAAAGTTAAGTATACTCAAGGAAGATGAAAGTTATGCTGATCTGGAACAAAAGACCAGACAATCTATTGAAAACTACAAAACCTATAAACACCTAAAAGTTGAACTAAAAGCCTTGCAAAGTTCAATCTCAATTCTAGAAGAGCTTGTTGATATTGAAAAAGAAGGAAAAAGCATCAGAGATAAAATGAAAAGCCTCTATGAAGGTGATGATTTGGGGAGATTGGTGTCGAGTTATACAAAAGCATGGAATCAATTACATTCAGAATTAAAGTCAGCTTCATTCTCTGTGGACAAGCAAACTAGTGATAAAACTATACTTGATAAAAATCTAAGTCAACTCCAACAAAGTTTAAAATCAATACTTGAAAATAAAGGCTTTGCTAATATTTCTGAGGCCAATGCTTCCAGGATGAAATCTTCAGATTATAATAGATTACTTCATAGGAAAAGTGAAATTGACAAAAACATAAAAGTTAAAGAAGAAAAACTCAGGGGACTAGAGAACCAACTAAAAAACTTAGAGTTTATTCACTTTACAGAAAAAGACAAGACTGAATTCGCTATTGATGACATCAAAGCAACTTTAAATTCCACAAGAGAAAAGCTCGAGGACATTAAACGAGTTTTAAACAATCAAAAAGAGAATTTAGCTGAATATAAAGCCATCCAAAACTCGATCGCCGAAGTCCAAAAAGCAAATAAAAAATGGGAGGTTTTGAACAGGCTTATAGGGGATGCCACAGGAACGGAGTTCAATAAATTTGCTCAAGACTTAAGCTTACAACGCCTTATTTTGTTGGGTAATAAACGTTTGAAACAACTTAATGACCGCTATGAACTCGATAGATTTATCACTGGTGAGGATAAAAATCAATTGTACGTGATCGATAATCATATGGGCGGACTTAGACGGTCTGTTAAAACCTTATCTGGAGGAGAGACATTTTTGATGAGTTTAGCCTTAGCGCTTGGTCTGTCTGACTTAGCTTCCAAAAATGTAGAAATCAATAGCCTTTTTATAGACGAAGGTTTTGGTACCCTAGATCCAGAAACTTTGGATCTCACTCTCGACACTTTAGAACGCTTACAAGCAGAAAGTAATAAAACTATAGGTATCATAAGTCATGTAAGTGCCCTAAAAGAACGTATCCAAACTCAAATTGTGCTCAATAGAAACTCACAAGGTTATAGTCAACTGGAAGTCATTAGCTAAATTTTAACCTATAGCTAGTGTTTGGAGTTTCCTTTACAATACGAAGCATTTATTAACGTATTATTGCCTTTTTGACATTAAATCGATTATATTTTGAATAAATACTAAAATATTTGTTTCAAATTCCGAAAAACGGAATAGAGCATGTAGAACGGAATAGCTTTTATCACTGAAAATTAGTATCTTCGCAAGAGTCAAAAAAATAATACGATGCAAGATAAAATTCAAAAAGAAGATATTTCTTTTGAAGATTTCAAGAAAGAAGTTTTAGAAGATTATAAATTGGCCGTCACTAGTCGTGAGTGTAGTTTGTTAGGTAGACGTGAGGTATTGACAGGTAAGGCTAAGTTTGGAATATTTGGGGACGGTAAAGAAATTCCTCAACTCGCTTGGGCAAAATGCTTCAAAAACGGTGATTTCCGTTCAGGTTACTATAGAGATCAAACTTTTATGATGGCTATTGGTCAATTATCAATAGAACAGTTTTTTGCAGGTTTATATGCCAATACAAATATTGACGAAGAACCTATGTCTGGTGGTCGCCAAATGGGTGGTCATTTTATGACACACAGTTTAAACGAAGACGGCAGTTGGAAAAATCTTACTGAGCAAAAAAATTCAAGTGCCGATATCTCCCCTACTGCTGGCCAAATGCCAAGACTACTTGGTCTGGCCCAAGCCTCCAAAATTTACAGACATGTGAACGGCATTCAAAATTCAGATCAGTTTTCAATAGACGGAAATGAGATCGCTTGGGGAACTATTGGAAATGCAAGCACAAGCGAAGGCCTATTTTGGGAAACTTTCAATGCCGCTGGTGTGATGCAAGTTCCTATGGTCATAAACGTATGGGATGATGATTATGGAATTTCCGTACATGCTAGAAAGCAAACGACCAAAGAAAATATTTCTGAAATCCTTAAAGGTTTTCAAAAAGAAAAAGATACCAATGGGTATGAAATACTCGTTGTTAAAGGTTGGGATTATCCAGCTTTAATTGAAGCCTATCAAAAGGCTGAAAAAATAGCAAGAGAGCAGCACGTTCCCGTTTTAATTCATGTTGTAGAAGTCACTCAACCTCAAGGTCACTCGACTTCAGGGTCTCATGAACGTTATAAGGATGAAGATCGATTACAATGGGAAAAAGAACACGATTGTAATTTAAAAATGAGGGAATGGATGATTTCTAATGGGTTCGCAACGGACGAAGAGTTGAGCGACTTGGAAAAATCCGTTAAGAAAGACGTTAGAAAAGGAAAACAAGACGCTTGGGCTGCCTTTGGTAAAACAGCAAAATCTGAGAATAAAACCGTTATCAGCTTGTTGACAGATCTTGCCAATTCTACCGAGAATAAAAGCTCTGTCATGACTTTAGTTGAAGAATTGAAAAATAATGATGAGCCATTAAAATCTGTAGTTCTTGCCTCTGCAAGAAAAGCTTTACGCTATGTGAGAGGCGAAGAGTCTAGTGCCAAGACTCAATTGATCCAATGGATGGATGATTTCGTTGAGCGGACACAACCTGACTACAGCAGCCATTTATGGAGCGAATATAAAGGTAGAGCTACTCAAATTGAATCTGTAGAGCCTACATATGCAGACGATGCAGAGGAAGTTGATGCTAGAATTATTTTACGAGATAATTTTGATAAGATTTTTGAGACACGCCCAGAAACACTAATCTTCGGAGAAGATTCAGGAAAAATTGGAGACGTCAATCAAGGGCTCGAAGGCTTACAAGAGAAATATGGAGAATTGAGAGTTGCAGATACCGGGATAAGAGAAGCCACTATTTTAGGACAAGGTATTGGAATGTCACTAAGAGGCTTACGTCCTATTGCAGAAATTCAATATTTAGACTATTTGCTTTATGCATTACAAATCATGAGTGATGATTTAGCGACTACGGCTTATAGAAGTAAAGGGAAACAAAAATCACCACTTATCGTGAGAACTCGTGGACATAGGCTAGAGGGCATCTGGCATTCTGGATCACCTATGGGCGGGATTTTAAATCTCATTCGTGGTATAAATGTGTTAGTTCCTAGAAATATGACTAAAGCCGCTGGATTTTATAACACCATGTTGGATAGCGATGAACCTGCACTTATTGTAGAGTGCTTAAATGGTTACAGACTTAAAGAAAAGAAACCTGACAATTTTGGAGAATTTAAAACTCCCGTTGGTGAGGTAGAAACTATTCGCAAGGGGGAAGATATTACGGTTGTCTCTTACGGTTCTACATTGAGAATCATAGAGCAAGCTGCTAAGGAACTTGAAGACGTTGACATTAACGTAGAAATAATTGATTGTCAATCACTTGTTCCTTTTGATCTTAACCATGATATCGTTAAAAGTTTAGAGAATACCAATAGACTATTGGTTGTAGATGAGGATGTGCCAGGCGGTGCTTCAGCTTATATCTTACAACAGATTATAGATGTTCAAGATGGATACAGATTTTTGGACAGCAAGCCTCAAACGCTTACTGCTAAAGCCCACAGGCCAGCTTTTGGTACCGATGGGGATTATTTTTCAAAACCCTCTACTGAAGATGTTTTTGAAAAAATCTATGCCATTATGAACGAATTTAAGCCTAGTGATTATCCAAAATTGAAATAGTAAACTTAGGTTTTATGTCAAATACCTTGACTTTCTAGTATCGTCAAGGTATTTTATGTTTTAAATAACGATTATAGAACATAGCTGTACTTTATTAAAAGCTAACTTTGGAAGTTGATAGTCAAATAATTATAAAATTTTTTGAAAATGAAGAGAGGACCGTTGTTATCGTGGGATATTTATTCTGAATATGTTTTTAATTTCTTAAAATCCCTAAAGAAGAAGAAAGATATTGAAAGGCTAGTCAAATTTCAAACGAAATTCAACTGGGATTTTCAAATAGAGGAAACCCTTTTTAAAAATGAATATAAGGCTATTATAATCACAGATAAAAACCAGAACATCATTTGGGTTAATGAAGGATTCAAAGATATGACAGGTTACAGTTTGGCTTTTGTAAAAGATAAAAGTCCTAAGATTTTACAAGGTGAAAAAACATCTAGAGTAGCCTTAGATCAAATCAGAACTCAATTAGCTACTGAATCTTTTTGCCAAACTTCTATGGTAAATTATAGAAAGGATGGAAGTGAATATATGTGTGAGATAAAAATTTACCCAGTTCATAACTCAGCCCATCAAGTGGAACACTACATAGCGCTTGAAAATGAAGCCTTGCTCAACTAAATCCAATCTTTGTTGGTAGACTCTACTTTATAAATTAAGTAATTTAGAATTTTCCTTGCCTCCTCTACCTTTAGATATTCTACATTAAGAGAGCCTGAAGCAGTTTCCAATATTAAATCGGCATGGCCATTATACTGCTGAAAAATGTTTCTACTGAGTTTCACCGATTGTAATTTGTGAATTTCGATAAGCTTGTGAATCGTTTCAATAGAACCACTTCTTACATTTATAAAAGTTGAATTTATTCCTATACTGCTTTTTTTCACTTTTAAAATAGATAGAAAAATAAATATAAGCAGTAGGAGAAAAATACCAACTCCACTTACCCAATTAAAATAGAAAGCATAGGCCATTAGCGAAAGGATGACTATAATAGCTAGCCTTTGGTAAAAGTATCTGAAAAAAAGTCTGGCTTGTGATTTACAAACACTGTACACTTGCTCCGACAGATCCACATTAAACAAAGATCTAAATAGCAAATCCAAATTAAGCTTAGAGACTCCAACAATTCCTATTTTTTGCTTTTCAGAAAGTTGATTGGAAGCCGCTTGGCTTACATATATACTCTTTATTTTGAACAGCTTCTTAATAGGATTTGTCCTTATCTCAAAAATTTGGGTCTTTACTTTTTTTATAACTTTATTAATTCTTTTAAAAAGACCGTACTCCACCTCAAAATTTTCTTGGTTTTTGGTGATTTTTAAATTATAGTATTTTAAAACCGTAGTCATTACCGTAATAAAAAAACCAATGAATATAACACCAAAAATTAAAATTGAAATGAATGTTAGAGTTTCAGGAATTCTATTTTTAAAATCTTCTTCAAGATTGAGATCGTAGATTTGAGTTAAGAAATCCCTGACGAAGTTATAAGCGTAAGCTAAAAAAGCAAGCAATAAACCAACCCCTTTAAAAAGATTGGAACTAATACCCACCTTTAGTAGAGTGTTGAAACTTAATTTAAAGAGCAATGAAGGCTCTTCGTTTCTTTCGGAAGGCTCATCTAGTTTAGAATCCGAAGCACTTTCATCATCCAAAATTTGTAATTCATCTTCGTCTCTACGCTCTTTTTCTTTAATAAGTTTATCTTTTAAAGATTGAGCAAAATCTTTGTCTAAAGCTTTGATTTTAATTTCGGCAGTTCCTTCTCCTGCTGTTTCAATTTCAAAACCTACTACATTTAAAAATCGCTGCAAGAGATTCTGTTGAAGATTTATGTTTTGAATTCTCTCAAAAGGAATTTCGACATGACTTAATTTAATAACTCCCTGATCTAAATGAAAGGCATCTTCTTGAATTGAAAATTTGAACTTTCTATAGGATAGGTATGAGAAGACAAATTGAAGAACAACCAATAAAATCAATCCTATAATAATGTAAGTTCCGTAGTCTTGTAATAAGTTTTTCTTAAAAAAAGGAATTGCCAAAATGAAGATATTTTGACGGACTCGTTTTATCAGGTCTGTAAAAAAGATAAGAAAAATACCATTGAAAGACTGTAATCTAGGAATTGAAAAATCTATATTACTCATCTATGATGGTGGTTTTAGCAAGAACCTTAGCCTTCAATTTTTGAGCTGTCTCTTTATCCAAGCCATCAATAATTAAGTCTCCCGATGAAGCACCAGCGGTATACAGTCTTAAGGAATACAAATTGAAAAACCTAGAAAGCGGACCTTGCTTAATCTCCACGTGCTGTATCCTATTATAAGGAATCACAGTCTCAGTAAAATAAAAGAAACCCGATTGGTAAATAATATCGTATTGTCTTATTCCAAATAACCTCAAGGGGAAACCTTTTTCAATCTCAGTAGCCCGCAAGGCTAAGACAAAGCTTAAGATTGCTAAGACCACAATAGGAATCCATATAGGAACGGGTTCAAAAAAGAAAGCTACAATTGGTAACGCAAAAAGCAAGATAAAGACAAGCCCCTCATTTATCCAGATCAGTTTTTTATACCGTTTTTGGACTGAATTAAGCTCAACAGATTTAAAATCGGGTAACTGGTCAATATGTACTTCTAAATTTTCAAAATTCATATATTCAATAATTGGATTTTACTCGCTCTCCATTTTTATAGTAACCTACAAAGGCATCTTTAAAATCAAGTTTTGCTACTATTTCTAGAAGTTTTTCAGCTTCGGCTTCAGTTTCAAACACTCCTAAGGTAAATAAATTAAAATCTCTGAAATTAGCATTATGAACTACACTATAATCATCTGACGATAGTTTGATATTAAATTTCTTAAAAGCGCCTAATTGAACTGCATAGAATTCATTTAGATTTAATGGACTAGTAGACATAGATACTTGAGATTCTAACTCTGTAATTCTATTGTTATAATTCTCTATGGATGAGGTTTCAACAATCTGTTCGCCTTCTTCAAGCTGAGTGCCATTGTTCGTATTTATTAGATTCGGTTGAAAAATAACAGTAAAAAGAAGTACTAAAAAAAGAATTGCCAAGATGACAGTAGAAGCTAAAAATCCCCTTTTTTGTGATTTTAAATCTTTCTTTTCTTCGGCGAGCTCAATTATAGTTTTATTCTTCTCTTCAATTTTGACTTTCGCTTCCGTTTCTTTATTAACGATTGCTTGAAGTTCTTCTTCGGTTAGGATTGGCATAGATGTGTGAGTTATTGATTATCAGTTATTAAAATCTAATTTATGAAAACCATTTGATATTTTTAAAGTTTGGTTTTCTTTTTTCTAAAAATGCATCCCTTCCTTCTTTTGCTTCATCAGTCATGTAGGCTAGTCTAGTAGCCTCTCCTGCAAAGACTTGTTGCCCTACCATACCGTCATCTGTAGCATTAAAAGCAAATTTCAACATCTTGATAGAAGTTGGAGATTTTTGAAGTATTTCTTGAGCCCAATCATAAGCCGTAGACTCTAAGTCTTCATGAGGAATCACTGCATTCACCATTCCCATTTCATAAGCGTCTTGAGCACTGTAGTTTCTGCCTAGGAAAAATATTTCTCTAGCTTTCTTTTGCCCTACCATCTTAGCGAGATAAGCAGAACCATATCCACCATCAAAACTCGTCACGTCTGCATCGGTTTGTTTGAATATAGCATGCTCTTTACTTGCCAACGTCAAGTCACAAACGACATGTAGAGAGTGCCCACCACCAACAGCCCAACCTGGCACAACGGCAATAACCACTTTAGGCATGAAGCGAATTAATCTTTGTACTTCAAGAATATTGAGCCTTGGGGTGCCGTCATCATCTACATAACCTTGGTGACCTCTTGCATTTTGATCTCCACCACTGCAAAATGCATATTTACCATCTTTAGAAGATGGGCCTTCACCCGAAAATAGAACTACACCTATGCTAGTGTCCTCCCTTGCATCCAAAAACGCATCAAAAAGTTCGTTAACCGTTTTAGGACGAAAAGCATTTCTCACGTCTGGTCTGTTAAAGGCTATCCTTGCAACACCATTAGATTTTTTATAAGTAATATCTGTGTACTCTTTAGCGGTAGTCCAATTCATTTTATTTTTTATTTATGTGAAAGTTTTTCTCCGTTTTTGGAATAATAGTCTAGTTCCTTAAATACAAATTCATCTTTTTCTGTTATATAAACAGAACATTCGTCTATAGGTCCTACATAAAGGTGAAGACTTATCGATCGTCCTTTATTAAGGTTATGCAAAGAGTGATACCCTAAAGCGTCGTTCATGTAGGATAATCGACTTTGAGTCATCTGCACATCTGCTATTTTTTCCAAATCTTCATCTACCTCGACGTATCGTTTTTCCCTAAGCTTACCTTCAGCCAAATACACCCAACACTCTTCTCCATTATGACAATGAACAGGAGTTTCTTGCCCTTCTTCCCAGCATAATAGAAGTAACTCGTATTTAGAAGTTCTTGAAACACAGTTCCTCGTGTAGGTCTCTTGAGACCAAAATGCATAAGGCGTTAAATCCACTTCTGGAATTGACAGGTGTTGTGCAATTTCAAAATAATCCTGTCCCCTACAAGTTGGTAATATTTCTAAAAGTTTCTTTAAAGATGTGATGCTTTCCAAGGAGTCTAAATTTTTTAAGTATTTTTATACATATTGAAAAATATTCAATGTTAGTAAATATAAATTTCAAAAAAGGCTTATGCAAGCAGACCTCAAAGTATTTCAAAAAATTTCACAAAAACTTATAGATCACGAGCAAAAAGAAGGGGTTGTAAAACCAATTGAAGCCGAACAACTTTTTGAAACTTTGGATTTGGATTTAGATGCTGAAGGACTTGATGGAGAGAAGTTTGAATCCTTACTAGAAGATGTCGTTTTAAGCACTCCTAGAACTTCTACAAAATTGTTTTTCAATCAATTATTTGGTGGTCGAAATTATAAAGGCACTCTAGGAGAACTCTTGGCCGTAATGCTCAACAACAGCATGTATACTTACAAAGTTGCGGGACCACAAGTTGGTATTGAGAAGGCCATTATAGATAAAGTTTGCAAAATATTAAATTTTGGCGAAAATGCAGATGGCACCTTTCCTCCTGGTGGATCCATGAGTAATTTTATGGCCATGCTTATGGGCAGAGATGCTTATAACAGAGATATAAAGTTTGAAGGTGTTTCTGAAAAAATGATTATTTATACTTCAGATACTTCGCACTATTCCATTACCAAAAACGCCATGTTCGGCGGAATTGGAATCTCACAAATAAGAAGAATAGAAACCGATAAGTTTGGAAAAATGAAGCCAAAAGCGCTTCAAAATCAAGTTGAAGAAGATCTAAAGCAAGGATTTCAGCCATTTTTCGTGAATGCTACTGCAGGGACAACTGTTTTGGGAGCTTTCGACGATATTGAAGCTATACATCATGTCACAAAGAATTATAAAAACCTATGGCTACATGTTGATGGGGCTTATTGTGGTTCAGTAATTTTTAGTGAAAAGTATAAACACCTGGTCAACGGAGTTGAACACGCAGACTCCTTTAGTTTTAATGCTCATAAGATGTTGAACGTTCCTTTGAGCTGTTCTATCTTGATTACTAAAGAAAAACACAACCTTAAGCATTCCTTTGCCTGTGAGGCCGATTATCTATACCAAACGGATGGAGATGAGTATAATTTAGGGAAAACCTCCTTACAATGTGGACGAAGGAACGATGCTCTAAAATTTTGGACCTTATGGAAATCTGTTGGAACCAAAGGCTTAGAACAAATGGTGAATCAACAATTTGACTTGGCAGAAACGGCTAGAACTTACGTCAAGAATCACTCCGACTATGAATTGTATTCTTTTGAAGATTCTATTTCTGTATGCTTCAATTATAAAAACATAGATCCAAAAGATTTATGCAATTCTTTATACCAAGACGGGAAATTAATGGTGGGTTACGGTGAGTTTGATGGTAAAACATTTGTGAGACTTGTCACCATAAATAGCAATAATAGAGACAAAGATATTTTGAATTTCTTCAAAATAATGGAAACTTATGTTGCCGAAAAACATCAAGACTTAGTTACACTTTAATCTGCTTGGTCATTTTTTTGACAATCTTAAAGGCAGCGGGACAAATTTCAACATTTTTTAAAGTCAGTTTAGAAATTTGCTGAAATTTTTTCCGATCCGTATGAGGAAACTCGGAGCATGCCTTTGGCCTAACATCATAAATAGAACAATAGTTATCTTCACCCAAAAACGAACATGGAACTTTTTGTAAGACATAATCATTGTCTTCATCAACTCTTAAATAAGTATCTATAAATACTGAAGGTTTCATTCTAAAGTGTTTGGAGATGCGCTCGATATCTTTATTTAAAAATAAAGGGCCCGTGGTTTTACAACAGTTAGCACAAGTAAGACAATCTATTTCTTCAAAAGTCTCCTCATGGAGTTGTTGCATAGTTTGATCGAGGTGCTTTGGTGGTTTCTTTTTCAATCTTTTGAAAAAATCTTTATGGGCTTTATGCTTATCTTTGGCCATCTCTGGCAATTGTTTTAAAAACTCATCCATATTACAAATATAAAATCATACACTTGAATCCTAACTCTATATCCAAAGATATATTTGGCTTAGCCGTAGAAAGTCACTACAAAAGACAAGATCAAACCCCAATCATTGTTCATGCTGAAGACTTTTATGATGATAAAATTCCAGTAGAATATTTATTTAGAACTTATGAAGAAATGCCCGAAATTGAGCAGAAAGCAATCCAGCTCTCGATGGGTACAACTCTGGATGTTGGCTGCTGTGCAGGAAGTCATAGCTTAGAATTAAAAAAGAGAGGTCTAGACGTATTACCAATTGATATTTCTAAAAAATGCATTGGAATTTGTAAAGAAAGAGGGTTGCCTGAAGCTATGCAAACCGATTTCTTTATTTTAAAAGATAAAACTTTTGATACGATACTTCTATTAATGAATGGCATAGGCATAGCTCAAACGATTAAAAACCTGCCTGTTTTTTTTAATCAAATCAAAACTCTTCTAAAACCTGATGGCCAAGTATTGCTGGACTCTTCAGACTTGATTTTCCTCCACGAGAATGAAATTATGGATGATAGCAAATATTATGGGGAAATAACGTATTCGACCAGTTATAAAAACAAAACCTCTCGACCATTCCCGTGGTTATATCTGGACTTCGAGTTACTGAAAGACCTTTCAGAAAAAGAAGGATTCACCTGTGAGTTAATTTATTCAGATGATCACTATGGGTTTCTAGCCAAGCTAAAACTTAATTAAGACTATAGACCTTTTCGCCTCCTATATAAGTGGAAAGTACTTTGGTAGTAGGAATTTTATTTAATTCCACTTCCATTGGATCTTGATCTAAAAGGATAAAATCAGCAAATTTACCTGGCTCTAAACTTCCTTTTTCTTTATCTTCAAAATTGGCATAAGCAGCCCAAATCGTCATTCCTTTCAATGTTTCTTCTCTAGACAGTTTTTCATCAGGATTAAAACCTCCTTCAGGATAGTTTTCTAAATCTTGTCTAGCAACAGCCGCATAAAAGGTGAGGAAAGGGTTTACATTTTCGATAGGAAAATCCGTTCCTAAAGCAACTTTACCCGCATGATCCAAAAGAGTTTTATAAGCATAGGCAAAACCAGTTCTTTGTTTGCCTAGACGATCTTCTGCCCAGTACATATCACTCGTAGCATGGGTAGGTTGAACAGATGGGATAATGTTCTCACCATCAAAATATTTAAAATCCTTATCGTCCATCACTTGCGCGTGTTCTACTCTCCACCTTCTGTTTTCGTCATTCTGCAATAAACTATCATAGGTTTTAAGCACTACGTAATTAGCAGAATCGCCGATAGCGTGAGTATTCATTTGAAATTCAGAATTATATAATCTAACTGCTAAGGTTTTAAAGTCATTTAGGTCGATAATCATACTTCCAAAATGATCTTCCTTATCTGAATAGGGTTCTTTTAAAACGGCTCCTCTTGAGCCTAAAGCGCCATCTGCATATACTTTTACAGAACTCACATTCAAACGGTCTGTTTTTAAAATACCCGACTTTAAAAATTCACTTATATTTTCTTCATTATTGCTTAACATGGCATAAATTCTCATTTTTAACTCACCCGCATTTTGCAAATCCTCTATCAAATGAATCACATCAGAATTTAAACCCGCATCGACTAAGCTTGTAAGTCCTAAGGAAATAGCAATATCTTCAGCAGATTTTAGGGCAGTAGTTTGAGCCGCTTTATCCAATTTTGGAAATGTAGCTCTAATTTTAGCCATAGGATTATCGATTAAGATTCCTGTTAGCTTTCCATTATTTTGAACTATTTCTCCTCCAAAAACCGGAGTGGATTCATCAATATTAGCTTTATCTAGAGCCTTTTGATTTACAATCATCGCATGTCCATCTATTCTGGTAAGTGCCACCGGAATATCTGGAAATAGTAAGTCTAAAGTATCTTTTGTAGGAAATTCTTTTATGGGCCAATCATTTTGATCCCATCCTCTACCAATGATGTATTCTGTTTCAGGAAATTTCTTTTTAAACTCCTGTAATCTTGAGATCACATCCTTATAGCTCACAGTTCCATCTAGATCTACACGGCTTAGTTTTAAGCCTAGATTATACAAATGTGCGTGGGCATCGATAAGTCCTGGCAGGATCGTTTTTTGTTCCGCATCTAGAGTTTCCTTAGCCGTATATTTCGAACTTAAATCTGAAGTTGACCCTACTTCTACTATTTTCCCCTCCTTAACAGCAAAGGCTTCAGCAGTAGAAAAATCTGCATCTACGGTATACGCTTTAGCATTTATAACCAGGAGATCAACCTCTTCTTTAGACTCACAAGAAGACAATATTACACATACAAGTGAAAGAATAGAAATAAAAATTTTCATTAAAATAAGTTTTGAATTGAAGAATAAATTTCGTCACGTATGGCAGAATTTCCACTGGCAGCCAGAATTATAGAAACAAAGAGTCCTATCATGGCATAACCAAAATCTTTACCTATCATAAGGGCCGCTTTCTTTTTGTGTTTATTTCCTTTTTTCTTACGAGAAAGGCTAATGGCAATTTCTCTACCGCCGATAATACCCAGAAAAACCCAAGTTGTACTCATAGGTACGGTAGAAATAAAGAGCTTGTAAACCAGAAGGATAACGTAAGACAAATCTATTAAAGTGGCTGCACGTATATCAGAAACTCTAGTTTTTTCGCTCACTACTCCTTGAATTTTATCACCTCGTAAGTAGAATAGTAAACCTAAACCAAAGAATATGGTTAAGGCAAAAATTGAAAACTGACCTACAGTTTGTGACCTTGGTAGGAATACGGCAATGTTAGCGCCATCCTGCATCACCCAAGTCGCCCACAAGGTGCCACTCACAATCCATTGAACCGCCATCCAATATTGACTATGTTTCCTGCTCTTAAAGTACTTTCTAATGGTGTTATAGGATAAATACCACACCAAAAATGAAATTATAAATGCTAAAATATAACCGGACCAACTTTTGAAAATGACCGATGTAATACCTGAGGTATCGGCACTGAAAACACTCAATAATAAAAAGGTTGTAGATACTGGCATTTTAAGTCTCGTCAAAATCAACAAGACTAAAGGAGCTATAACTTGAAAAAAAGTGAATTTCTCGGGGTGTGGATAGTCGGAAGTACCATCCGGATTGGTCAATCTTTGGTAAGTCACATCTCCATCAAAATAAATAAAACTGAAAGTGACGGTTACCAAAAAAATACCTCCAATAAATAGCCAAAGAATCCACCATTTATTTGCTTTATTACTTTCTATAAAGGTTCCTAGAGACTGTATACTATCGTTTGCCACAGCAGCATAAGCAGCAAAAAAGAAACCAACCCACATAGCAAAATTGGCGTTGGTAGTAGACGTTGCAGCAACGATAATACCTACTACAATTATAATTAAAAACGTTTTTTCTTCAGAAAGAAAATCAAGAATATTTAAATAAGGCCTATCGCGATCATAACGTTTAAACTTCTTTGCCATCAGCTAGGATTTGTTGTAAAATCAATTTTCGCAAATCTACTTAAATAAAGCATTCTAATGTTTCCTTTTTGTTAAGAAAATTAAGCAAACAGTTACCAGTTGAATTGGTAAGTTAGTCCCCCTAGGACTTGTATACCTTGGACTTCAAAATTCTGCCAACGGTTGTAAGAATTGTTCAATAGGTTATTTCCATTCACAAATACTGCAAGTCTAGGATTGATCTTGTACTCCAAGGACGCATTAAGATCTAAATAGCCATCTACTGTATTATTAATCCGACCACTTGAAATTGGAAATGAATTGGAATCTATCGAAATATTTTCTAAAGCATCGTTACGTTCTCCGATATAAAATAATGCTGCTGAGAAATTCCAATTTTTGGTAAAATTAAAATCTGCATAAGCCCTTAATTCAACTTCAGGAAGGTTCCAGGCTGGTTCTCCATTTCCTGTTGAGAAATCTGAATACTTTCCAAAGAAGCCTATATTGAAATCACTATCAATTTGATATGCTAAATCCGCAGAGATTCCAAAGGTCTCTAAATCGTTGTATACTACACTAAAGGAATTTCGATAATCAAAGCCTCTTTTAGATTGACCATTGCCATAATCAATATCTGGATTTGATATAAAAAAAGCAGTGTTGTTTGTGCTAGAATAATTGATTTGAGAAGATAAGGACAAGTTTTCCAATAATTTGGTTGTAAACCCTGCGAAAGCATTGTATTGATTATTGCTAGGTCTTATGAATTGAGTAGGAGATAAAAATGGATTCTGCTGAGATAAATTTTCGTAGGTATTTTGCTCTAGACTACCGTCCACTCCTAAAAATACTTTGATAGTTTCTTGGTTAAGACTAAACTCAGCTTTTATATCTGGATAAAAAAAGACTTTATTCTCGCTATTTTCCATATCACTAAAAAAGACAGCTTTAGCTCCTAACTTCAAATTTACATTCTGAATATTGAACTTCATAAAAGGATTAATTCCTGCTTGGAATTGTTGATAATCCAAGCTTCCATCCCCTATCAAACGCTCTTCAAAAGAGCCATTCAAAAACTTAAAATCTCCTTTGATTGATAAATTTTGAGTCCTTAAGGGAATTTCTACTAAAGGTTGAATATCTAGCAATTGTTCTGAACTGCTAAAATTATCTGTAAAATTATAGACGGTTATATCTGCTTCTTTTAAAACAAGGTCTGTAAAACGAATTCCTCCAAAAGCTTCTAGTTTTGTATAGGTTTGTTTGGGATCTATAGCCTTAAGTTGGTCTTGAGATAGAGCATTTGCCAGCGTTGATTCCAATCCGTAATAATTGACTTCCCTGTGATTCACGTCAAAACCAGTATTCCAATCGAAATATCGATCTTGTGATGTGAGATCTAATCTTAGGTTGGTATTTGAAAAATCATCATCCAATACAACAGCATCAATACCTCCTTGGGAGGATAAATGATTAAAGGCAATATCTAAATGACGGTCTCGATTGATATCGAAATTACTATAAAAATCGGCTAGAATAGTTGAGAAATTTCCTACTCCAAACCTTGAATAGTTTTCAAAAAGCTTGTCTGGCGGAGACATGCGAACGCCAGAGGCTGTTCCTTTTGCAGGTGTAAACGTAGAAGCTACAGGAACGTCGATAAAAGAATAGGACAAGTCTCGACGTAACTGTTTTATAGAATCCTTTTCGCTTGGCTTTTGCTTAATTTTAAAGGCATCATTTACCGTAGGTGAGTATTGCTTTACGATAATCAACTTATCAGTGTTAATGGTATCTCTTTGAGCAATTGCTTTATTACTTATTAAAAAAACAACTAAAAAAATTAGGTTTATCTTGATGGTCAAGTTCATTTTATTCGTTTGTTTAATTGTGCAAATAACGTCATCTTTAAAACATAAATAACTCTATAAGGTTGAATTTTATTTCATACTAAAGCTTAAATTTAAAAAAATGCAATTATGAAGGAAGATCAAGTCAAAAGTTTGATGATCGAACAGGATCAATTTTTAAAATCTGAAAAATCGAAATCTATTTCTGAAAGAATACAGACTCTAGAAAAACTAAAAGCTAGTATTAAATCTCATGAACAGGATATTGTAGATGCGCTTTATAAAGATTTTCAAAAGCCAGAATTTGAAGTTTTTACTACCGAACTTTTTGTGGCTTACAAGGAATTAAACCTCTTTATCAAAAAAATTAAAAAATGGTCCAAACCCAAATCAATTTCCTCTGCTTGGCTAAACTTCCCCTCTAGTGATAAAATCTATTACGTGCCTTGGGGGAAAGTTCTTGTGATAGCCCCTTGGAATTACCCCTTTCAGTTAGCTATTACACCAGTTATTGGAGCTATTGCTTGCGGAAATACAGTTGTTTTAAAACCTTCTGAACATGCCCCATATACCGCAGATGTCTTAGAAAAAATAATCAGTGAAGTATTTGAAGACTCCCAAGCTAAAGTAATCCAAGGCGCTGTAGACACAGCTCAAATTTTATTAGATCAAAAATGGGATTATGTCTTTTTTACAGGAAGTGTCCCTGTAGGAAGAATTGTTTCGCAGCAGATCGCAAAACATATGACGCCACACACTCTGGAATTGGGTGGAAAAAATCCCTGCATTGTAGATGCTTCTGCAAATCTAGATATTGCCGCCAAACGAATTTGTTGGGGAAAGTTTTTGAATGCTGGTCAAACTTGCATCGCTCCAGACTATCTGCTTATTCATTCAGACATCAGAGAGAAATTTCAGCAGAAGTTAATAGAAACCCTTAAAGACTTTTATGGAGATTCTTCTAAAGCGTCTTCAGACTATGCGAGAATTATCCATGCTTCTCACTTTGAAAGATTAGATGGATTTCTAAACGATCAAAACGTCATCTATGGCGGGATTTCTAATGCAGAAACCAATTTCATATCTCCTACGCTAGTGGATTCTCCAGATTTTGACTCTCCACTGATGAAAGAAGAAATTTTCGGTCCTATTTTACCGCTGTTTAGCTTCACCGATTTTAAGGATTTGGAGGAAACTATCAATAGCTTCGACAAGCCTTTGTCTCTTTACGTGTTTAGCGAAAAAAGTTCTTTCACCGATCAAGTAAATCAAAGCTTCGATTTTGGAGGAGGAGTCATCAATGACACTATCGTTCATTTTGTAAACGATAAACTTCCATTTGGAGGTGTAGGTGCTAGTGGAGTTGGTAATTACCATGGCAGGGCGTCATTTGATGCTTTTACACGCCAAAAACCCATTGTTCATCGTAAAAATTGGCTGGATATCCCTATAAAATATCCCCCTTACAAACGACTGGATTCTTTCAAATCTTTTCTGAATTTATTCCGGTAAGCTTAAAAGTGAATTTTGATTTGACTCGCATTTGCGACAACTGATTTATGGACTTTTCAGAAAACTGAAGGATTCGTGGGTAACCACCTGTCACTTGTGCATCTCTCATCAATACTATCATTTTCCCAGCAGGCGTAAACTGAATAGTTCCCGGCAGCACAGGACCCGTGATAATTTCCTCCAAGTCATTTGCCAAACGCTCTTGGATTTGATAAGCCATGCGGTTCAAAGATGTAGACAAAGAAAACTCAGCATGTTTTAATTGGTAGTCTAAGGTTTGACTTAGCTTATAAAATTCAGGACCTTCAGACACCTCCAGTTCAGTTGAAGTGTAATAACTCATGTCCAATACTGGTGACTCCCCACCACTCACTCCATCGAAAGCCCTGTAAATTAAAACATCATCATTTTCAAATTGCCGCTTCGTTATGGGCTCATAAAAACTTTGACTGTTAAACGGCCCTTCAGACTCAAAGCCGCCTTTCACAGCAATATATCCCCAATTCCCCTTTGTTAGTTGTTTAATCTTAAGATAGTCTCCTTTTTTGATCTTTAAGATTTCGAAAGGTTCTACCGCTTTATCATTGAGTTTAAAATCGCCTCCTAAAGCGCCTATACACATAAATGTTGGTGAAGTGAACTCAAGTTCTAAGCCTTGTTGATAAAACTCCATTGATGAAGAATTGGGGGGATTCTCCAGTATATGGTTTGTAAAATGATAAAGATTTTGATCCATAGCTCCAGAAATCGGAACCCCGTAAGGCATCCCCGCGAACCTTCCTTTATCTTGTAGAGAAGAATACAATCCTGCTTTGTGAATATAAATGCTCATTCTTATAGTTTTATGTCGGAAGGATGAGATTGAAGGTCATCAAATTCTTCCTTAGAAATTGATTCAAATTGGAGCGAATCTCCTGGACTTAAAACACACGGGGTATCTGTTTTATGACTATCAAATAAAGATAGTGGTGTTCTTCCGATAATTTGCCAACCTCCCGGAGAGCTTGAAGGGTAAATTCCAGTTTGGTATCCAGCAATCCCAACTGAACCCGAATTTATCTTAGACCTAGGATTGGATTTTCGCCTGCAAAACAAGGAAGAATCCATACCTCCCAAATAAGGAAAACCAGGTAAAAATCCGATGAAATATACGGTGTAAATTGGGCGAGTATGACGCTTGATAATTTCTGAAATTGATAGGCCAGTTTTTTTAGAAACTTCTTCTAAATCTAAACCAAAATCCAACTCGTAACATACTGGTATTTTTCTGGTAGGAGTCTTAGGCATATCCGTTGTAGATACGTCGGAAATAAGTTCTAAAAAATTGTCTTTTTCACTATATAAATTATTTATAGTGGATTTGTAAATAACTAATAATGAATTGTATGTATTTGTAACTTGAAGTATTTGTTCACCTTTATTTAGAAAGATATTTTCTTTTAAATTCAAAAGGAAATATAGGAGACTTTTATTAATATCTCGGTTAAATTCAATCAAAATTGAACGCTCACTAAGCTGAAATATACGCACAGATTCACTCATGATTTTCTATCTATTTTGATTCCATTTTTAGATAATTGGGTGGTCAATATCTTCAAAATTTCATGGGCATTTGGAGTATCGCTATGCACGCAAATAGTATCAAATTTCTGATCGATTTCTTCACCCGAAATTGATTTCACTTTTTGATGTTTTATCATATTGAAAACAGTTTTGAAAATAAGATCTGGATCGTTTAGAACAGCATTTTTTTGAGTTCTTGGAACCAAACTTAAATCGTTTTGATAGGCTCGATCTGCAAAACCTTCAATCCAAATATGAATCGAATCTGGAATTTCGTTTTGAAAATTTACTCTAGGCGGGCTAAACACTACCAAATCATTATTTCGTTCCTGAATAACCTCTAACACTAAATTTGCTAGTTCTGGACTTTTCCGCATATCATTGTACAAAGCCCCATGAGGCTTTACGTGATGTAAGTTGACCTCATATAACAAACAGGCTTCTTCTACCAAATCGATTTGATGGTGTAGACTCTCCTTAAGGTCTTGGAAGGGAAGTGACATAGACTGGCGACCAAAATTGTCTAGGTCTGGATAAGAAGGATGTGCCCCAACTTGCACATGATGCTGTTTTGCAAGGTCAACAGCTGTTCTTACAGACTCGAAAGTTCCATAGTGTCCGCCACAAGCAATATTGCAAGAAGACAGAAACGGCATTAATAGCGCATCGTACTTCCCTCCTTCGCCTAAGTCACAATTTAGATTTATAGTTGTCAATTTTATTTGAAATTTATAAAAGTTATGCTGAGTTCAAAACAATTTTAAGTATTTTTCCAGTATAAAACCAATTTATATGAGGTCTATTTTAATTCTCCTAGTTTTCGTTCTAAATTTTCAACTTTACTCACAAACCCAAACTGTAGATTCTAAGGTCGTTTCTGCGATTGTCTATAATTCTGGCGCTCAAGTGACTTCAGAAAAAAAGGTCAACTTAAATGAAGGTATTACTACGTTAATCTTCGACAACTTATCGCCAAATATCGATGAATCCAGTATCATCGTTAATGGTCTTGAAAATATCAATTTGAATTTTATTTCTTTCGAAACTGACTTTTTAAATGAAAAGGAGTCCTCCATAGCTTTAGATAAATTGAGGAATCAACTTAAAGACTTCGAAAAAAAGAAAGCTTATACAGACAACAAAATAAAATCCTTAGAAAAGTCCATAGCGCTTCTAGAAAATAATCAAAACCTGGATGGCGGCGAAAATGAATTGAACGTTGAAAAAATAAAAGCCTACAAAGAGTATTACTCCTCGCAGATTGAATCTATTTCCAATTCAATTTATGACCAACAACTCCTTCTTAAAGCGCATAACGAAGACATTTCAAAACTCACTAATGAGATCAATAAACTAGAAAGTAAAAACCGAATTAACAGAGGTAAGATAACGCTTGAACTAGAAGCTGAGAATAGTGGAAACAGAACTATTGCTTTGAGTTACTTTATTTTTGATGCAGGCTGGTATGCGTCCTATGACCTCAAAGCTGAAGATATTGATGAAAACATCACTCTTACCTATAAAGCAAAGGTTTACCAGAGCAGCGGGGAGGATTGGGAAAACATCAACTTAAAGCTATCCACTGCAAAACCAAATAGCAACTCTGTCAAACCAGAATTAGAGCCTTATTATTTAGATTATAATTCTCCGGTTCAACAAAAAAGACAATCTAATAAATATCAAAATTTAAGGTATAACCCTAGTGTAAAAAGTGTTCGGGGAAAGGTATTTGACCAACAAGGTCAACCTCTGCCAGGTGTAAATGTGATGATTGGGAATAACGGCACTCAAACGGATTTTGATGGGAACTACTCTATCGATGTTGGAAACTCACAAACAATCACTTATAGATATTTAGGTTTTGAAAGCGTCAGTATTCCCGTTTATAACAGTAATATTAACATTAATCTTGAGACAGATTCCGCGAGTTTAGACGAAGTAGTTATTATGGGTTATGGAAACTCAAAAAGAAAAGAATCAGTTGACGCTGTCCAAGAGGTTGCTCAAGCTATACAACAACAGACTTCTGTTGAGTTTCAACTTCCTCAACCCATCAGCTTGGCTTCAAATTTCGACTATAAACAGTTCCAACTCAATGAACACGAGCTTAAAACTACCTACGAATACTACTCTGCTCCAGAATTGTCATCCTCTGTATTTTTGATTGCTCAATTAAAAGACTGGCAAGACCTTGACTTGATAGAGGGGACTGCCAACTTATATTTTGCAAATAGCTATCTTGGTACTACTAGTTTAAACCTTGGATTTTTAGAGGATAACCTAAGCATCTCCTTAGGTACCGATGAAAAGATTGTATTGGAACGCACACTTCCTAGAAAAAAGACTTCTCAGACTTTCTTTGGTAACACTAGAATTATCGAAAAAGCTTATGAAATTGAAGTAAAAAACACTAAAAATTCAGTGGTTAATATTCTTATTCAAGAACGTGTGCCTATTTCTAGAAATGAGTCCATAGAGGTCGAAGATGTAAACTATAGCAAGGCAGAATACGATTCTAAAACTGGATATATAACTTGGAAAGTACAACTACAGCCTAACGAAAAAACCACTTTGAGCTATAGCTACACTTTAAAATATCCTAAGAATAGAGTTTTAAATTTAAGGCCCTAAGGAGAGTTTATCCCAACCACCCGTCACGATCTACTACCAAATTGAATTTAT
The DNA here is from genome assembly GCF_000355905.1 of Psychroflexus gondwanensis ACAM 44. Taxonomy (GTDB): domain Bacteria; phylum Bacteroidota; class Bacteroidia; order Flavobacteriales; family Flavobacteriaceae; genus Psychroflexus; species Psychroflexus gondwanensis. The sequence continues at coordinate 2,818 of NZ_APLF01000005.1, read as the reverse complement.
ATTGTCGTATAATTCAATTTATTCCTACGACATTATAAATTTAATTTAGTAATAAAGTCTTATAATATAGGTGATTTAATAACTGATGAGACCAATAAGAAGTTTTTTACCAATACTTATTACGCTGGAATACCGGCATATCAAATAATGGCTCTTTCTGATCATAAATTAGAGAAGGTATTTATTTAAGTATATAAAGGCTTCCGTAAAGAGGAAAGCATTTTAAATTGTAGGGCATCCTTTTTATAATTAGATTATAGCCAATATGCATTTCTAAAGTTATGGATTCCTTTTTCTAATGATCAAGATTTCATCATCTGAAAATGGCATCCATGCTAGATCATAAATATAATGATAGGTTTTACCCTTAGAATTTGTTTGAAGGTGGGTGTGGTATTTAAAGCGAAAGTTTTTGTTGGCAAGTAGATTGCGATACACTTTTCTCTGTGTTTTATTCTTTCCTACGAGCTCAAGTAGTATGGCATAATTGCGTTTCAAAAACCCATTAATTTCTACTGCGGCCTTTTTGGTTGCATATCGCAGATGCTTATGGTAGTAATTTTTACAATAGGTAGAGCAGAAGATCTTGTCCGATCTCCCAATGATTGTTTTCTTACATATTTTACATTTATTTTTCACAACACCTATACCAATCCTTAAATATAGGCTATCCGTTCTTAACGGTTAAATACCTTTAAATTATTAAAAGACTTGACTTTTAAGTTTATTTCTAACTAATTTAGAAGCTCCTGACATGATTTATATATGACTAAAAACAATGAAAGCCCCTAAAAATCAAAACATTCTAATCTATACCGCATTACCAAAAGCCAAACGGTTAAAGGTGTATATTCCATTCCTTATGAAAGCTGAACGGGAATGCTTTAAAAAACTTGACTCTAGCTATTATCACCCTCAACAGAACCTTTGGAGTCTGATTAACACAGTAGAGAATCTTAAAAAAATTGAAAGTCTCTTTGGCAGTAAATTACTTCAAGTTGGAGAGTCTGCACCAAGGGGCATGCCCAAGATAGACCTTAACAGACAGGGTGAAGCAGAACTTGAAAAAACCCATCAAAAAATGGTTTTAAAGGGATTTAGTAAAAACACAGTCGATAATTATAAAAGCTCGCTAAAACCTTTTTTTAAATATTTCGAAAACCAATCTCTTAAATCAGTGACTAAGGAACAAATAGAAGGCTATGTTTTTGAATTGATCAGTAAATATAAGATAAGCGAATCTGCTCAAAACACTATTATTAACGCTATTAAGTGCTACTACGAGCATACTTTAGGGTTACCACGAGAATATTATAACATCACTAGACCTAAAAAGAGTCAAGATTTACCTAACGTCCTTCATATCAACGAAGTTAAAAAGATCATTAACAGCCCTAGTAATTTGAAGCACAAAACTATCCTCCATACTATTTACGGTGCAGGCTTACGTGTTGGAGAATTGATTAGACTAAGAGTAGTAGACATAAGAAGTGAAGAGGGTTATATCTTTATTAAGGACTCCAAAGGAAAGAAGGACAGGCATACCGTACTTAGCAAGCATCTGTTAGAATTACTTCGAGAGTATTACAAGATCTATAAGCCAGCTTACTGGTTGTTCGAGGGTCAAACTGGCGGGCAGTATTCCAGTACTAGTATACAAAGTATTTATCGCAAAGCTGTGAAAGACACCAACGGAAACCCTTGGAGTACCCCACACACTTTACGTCATAGTTTTGCCACACACCTTATGGAACGGGGGACAAGTTTAAGACATATCCAGGCCGCTTTAGGTCATAATAGCTCAAAAACCACAGAAATTTATACTCGAGTTTTAGCGATTAATAACAAAACAATAAAAAGTCCATTGGATAATATGTATGAAAGTGTTAGTTTAGATGAAAATAAAACAACGTCCTAAATAGATATATACCCTATAATGAAGATTTGAATAGGGTTTATACGGATGTTGTAAGCAAGCTGAGAAAAACCCTACGCATAAATAAACTGATTCAAAAAACGATTAATCAGATACGTATATTTGAGAATAAATAAATTACTAAAAGAGCATTTCGATTAATGAATTTTGAACACACATATGAATTAGAGGACTGGGAAGATGATAAGGTTCTTTTTGAAAAAGAAGATTGGGTTAGTTTACTAAAACTAAGAGAAGAAAGAGCAAGAAAACAACCTTCCGATTTATACGCACAACAAAGGTTTGCGGTAATTCTTAACATAAATAAGAAATACAAAAAAACGTTAGAACTTATAACTCCTTTATATCAAAAAAATCATAAATCTGGATTCGGAGTTCAAGAAATACTTGATGCGCTTTATGGACTTGGAAAATCTGAAAATGATTTTAACTGGAAAACAAAAATTAGTATCTTAAAGCTTGATTCTACGACTTTGGAATTATGCGTTGATTTTTTGAAACCAAAACGGAAAGCAAGAAATATTCTTGAAATATACGGTGTATTAATAATGAATGCAGATTATTGTGCATTTAATGAACAGAGGCTAGCTCAATTCTTGATTAACCATCCTGAAAAATTTGATATAAAAAAAGATAGTGAGTATTTCTTGGATATTGAACTGAAAATAAAAAGAAAATAAAAAAGCCTGCTTACAACAAAACCTATAAGTAATGCGGGCTAAGGTGCTAAATCGAAAGGTTTGCGTATTTTTATGAGGTCGCAAAATCTTTAGGATTTTACTTTAAACAAAAAACATAAATTAAAACAAAAAGCTTTTGCTACGGGCTGTGGCGGAATGGGAATTGCTTCTCTGCTCCCGCACTACTTATAGCTTAGGCGTT